>NZ_JBXASL010000002.1:0-838420 GCF_058809275.1 Shinella sp. GW821-FHT10F02
GAGCTCGACGGCGACGAGATGACGCGCATCATCTGGCAGTTCATCAAGGACAAGCTGATCCATCCCTACCTGGACGTGGATCTCGACTATTACGACCTCAGCATTGAGAACCGCGATGCGACGGACGACCAGGTGACGATCGATGCGGCGCACGCGATCCGCAAACACGGCGTCGGCGTGAAATGCGCCACCATCACCGCCGATGAGGGACGCGTCGAGGAATTCAAGCTGAAGAAGATGTGGAAGTCGCCGAACGGCACGATCCGCAACATCCTCGGCGGCGTCATCTTCCGCGAGCCGATCATCTGCAAGAACGTGCCGCGCCTCGTACCCGGCTGGACCAAGCCGATCATCGTCGGCCGCCACGCCTTCGGCGACCAGTACCGCGCCACCGACTTCAAGTTCCCCGGCAAGGGCAAGCTGACGATGAAGTTCGTCGGCGAGGACGGCAAAGAGATCGAATACGACGTGTTCGATGCGCCGTCCGCCGGCGTCGCCATGGGCATGTACAATCTCGACGATTCGATCACCGAATTCGCCCGCGCCTCGCTGAACTACGGCCTGCAGCGCAAGGTGCCGGTCTATCTTTCGACCAAGAACACCATCCTCAAGGTCTATGACGGCCGCTTCAAGGACATCTTCCAGGAGGTCTTCGACAAGGAATTCGCCGAGAAATTCAAGGAAGCGAAAATCTGGTACGAACACCGCCTGATCGACGACATGGTCGCCTCGGCGCTGAAGTGGTCCGGCGGCTATGTCTGGGCCTGCAAGAACTACGATGGCGACGTGCAGTCCGACATCGTCGCCCAGGGTTTTGGCTCGCTCGGCCTGATGACCTCCGTGCTGATGACGCCGGATGGCCAGACGGTGGAAGCGGAAGCCGCGCACGGCACGGTGACGCGCCACTACCGCCAGCACCAGAAGGGCGAGGAGACCTCGACCAACTCGATCGCCTCGATCTTCGCCTGGACGCGCGGCCTCGCGCACCGTGCCAAGCTCGACAACAATGCCGAGCTCGCGCGCTTTGCCGATACGCTGGAAAAGGTCTGCGTCGACACGGTCGAATCCGGCTTCATGACCAAGGACCTCGCCCTTCTCATCGGCCCCGACCAGCCGTGGCTCTCCACCACCGGCTTCCTCGACAAGATCGACGAGAACCTCCGCAAGGCCATGGCGGCCTGAGCCTTTCCAACAAACGGCGGGGCACCCTCCCCGCCGTTTTTGTTTTTGAACTAGCTGACAAGTCAGTGCCGCCGAAAGGCAATCAAGGCTAGCCCTGAAATCCCGACCTACGTTTCGAGCTTAGGAACTCCACACCAAGGACAAGCGCCGCACCCATGGCGTAGGCCAGAATATCCCACCAGTCCGGCGTCGCCCCGAAGACGATACGGAGGATTCGGTTGGGTATCTGCACATCGAAGCTGGTCAGAAGGAATTGTACCAGTTCCACCGCGACGCCGGTGGCAAAGGCGATGGAAGCTATCGAACGGGCGCTCGCGTTTACGACGGCCCGTATGGCGTAAAAGACCCATGCCACAGCCAGCACATCGCCGAAAAAGCTGCGAACCCAACCCAGATCCCGGCCGAACGTCGCCAGCAACACCAAAATCACGAACAGGACGGCAGCGCGCAGGAAAGACACGAGATCAAAGCGTAAACTCATGATCACGATCTAGCCCGCCCGGGTTCGGCTGTCGAGTTCCCGCTCCGTCAGGTCGGGATTGCAATCCGTGCGATCAACCCATTCGGATGCCGATCGAGAAGTTCCAGTTTCCCGCCATGGTCCTGCACGATCTCGGCGACGATGGAGAGGCCAAGGCCGAAGCCGACGTTGGTTCCTCCTCGGGCCGCATCGACCTTGTAGAACGGCTCCAGCACCCGGCTGCGATGCTCGGCGGGAATGCCGGGGCCGTCGTCGGCGACATCGATCGTCGCCATGCCCGCGCTTGCGCCGAGCTCGACGCGCACGCTGCTGCCGAACTTGGTCGCGTTCTCGCACAGGTTCGTCACCGCGCGCGTGATCGCGAGCGGCTTGAAATTGGCGATCAACCGGGCCGGTCCGCGGTAGGTAATATCGTGGCCGATGTCCTCGAATTCGTCGCACACCGTCTGGATGATCGAGGCGAGATCGGCGCGTTCGAACGCTTCGGTCCGATGGTTGTCGCGCAGATAGCTGAGGCTTTCCTTCAAGAGGCGGTCTATGCGCTCGACATCGGCAAGCAGGGCCTCCCGCACCTCCTCCTGGTCCACGCGCTCGACGCGAAGCCGCAACCGGGTGAGTGGCGTGCGCAGATCGTGGCTGACGCCGCGCAGCATTCTTGTGCGCGAATCAACCATCGTCGAGATGCGTCTTTGCATGCCATTCAGCGCGCGTGCCAAGGCCACGATCTCCTCGCTTCCACGCTCCTCGAACAGGGCCGGGCCGACGGAGAGATCCGCCCGCATCGCCGCCGCCGCAATGCGGCGCAACGGGCGCGTGATCGTCCAGACAGCGAAGGCGGAAAACAGGATCATCAGGATCACAACCGCGAGAAGGTAGTTGGAACCCAGATTCAAGGCATCGCCGCGCAGGAAAGGCCCCGGCAGGCTTTCTAGAACCAGCATCTCGCTATCGTCGATCTTGGCGGCGATGATGCGTTTGCCGTCGATGAAGGTTCGCCAGCCCCCAAGCGGCTCCGCGCCGTCGTCCGGTGGAAACAGCCAGTCCACGACCATGTCAACAAAGGGCTCGGTGGGCGAGGATGTGGTGAACTGCTGCGACAGGGAGAGAGGACGAATCGAGAATTTCCAATCGCCGCGATTGGCGATCTCCAGAATGGTCACGCGCTCCGATGGCTTGGCTTCAGCCAGCACCGAACCGATCGCGGAGACGCGCTCGGAAATATTCTCGAGGTCGATGATCTTGAAGTCCGAACGCATCCAGCGCTCAAGTGCGGAGCCGGCAGAGATGACCATGACGAGGGCGAGAAAGACGATGATCGTGATCTGTCCATGAATCGTCGAAATCAACTTGGATAAGCGAAACCTCAACGCGCCTCCTCGCGCAGGCCTTCGCCGCGCACACACTCTGCCTGTCCAACCGACACTGTCATCGATAGGGTAATGGAAACAGGTCCGCGCGGCCAAACTGCGTTACGTTTTGTGTCGATTTATTAAGGCCGGACATCCGCCGATCCGAGCCACCGCCCGTCGGCAACAAACCGTAACACAACAACATCCAGCCCAATCCTGATCCATGAAAAGACAAGGAGGTTGCACACACGGTTCGCCGCTGCGGCCGGCATCCCGTGTCAAATCACTGGAGCACTCATGTTTTGTACCAAGTATATCGACTGGCGCCTTACCCGGAGCGCGTTGTTCGCCACGTTCACATCGCTCGGAACGGCATCCACCGTGCTGGCTGCCGATGCCAGTCTCGCGGACCAGGCACAGGAGCCGCCCTTCGACCAGGAGCGGTTCAACAACGAGGCCGTCAAACCGAGCTGGAGCCTCATTATCGGCGCCGGCGGCATCTACGAACCGGAATATGAAGGCAGCGACGAGTTCAAGGTCAGCCCGGTTCCGCTCGTCATCTTCACCTATGGCGAATGGCTGGAGATCGATCCGACAGGCGCCACCATTACCGCGCTTCGCAACGGCGGCTTCTCGCTCGCGGGCAAGGTCGGTTATGAAACCGGGCGCGACCAGGATGATCACGACCGCCTGAATGGCCTCGGCGACATCGACTTCGCCGCAACCGTCGGTGCCAAGGCGGCCTATACCTGGAACGCCTTCGAGTTCTACGCAACGCTCGACCAGACGATCGAGGGAAGCGAGAGCCTCATCGGAACGGTCGGCGTCGAATATTCGGCGCCCGTGACCGAGCGGCTGATGATCAGTGCCGGGGCGGAGGTTGTCGTTGCCAACGACAAGCACATGCAGGCCTATTTCGGCGTGAACGCCGCACAGGCGGCCGCATCCGGCCTTTCCGAATACAAGGCGGAAGCCGGTATCAAGCGCGTCAACGTATCGGCATCCGCCACCTATGGGCTCAGTGAAGACTGGTTCGTGCGGGGCGAGGCAGCGCTGGGTATCCTGACCGGAGACGCCGCCGACAGCCCGATCGTGGAAAAGAAGCTTCAGCCCTCGGCCTCGATCTTCGTCGGCTACAAATTCTGATCGAAGCGATCAAAGAAGCCGGAGCAATTCCGGCTTCTTGCCCAAGGCAAACGGCCAAGACCAATCGACATTCAACCCTTGCCGTTTGCAGGCAGGCATGGGCTGAATGTCGATTGGTCCTAGGATTGCTCGACCCGGGCCGTGAACATGTAGCCGCCGAGCCGCACCGTGTGCAGCAGCGCCGGCGTCTTCGGGTCCGCTTCGATCTTCTGGCGCAGCCGGCTGATATGCACATCGATGCTGCGCTCGATCGGTCCGGCAAGGCCGCTATGGGTCAGGGACAAAAGCTCTTCGCGGGTGATGATCCGGCCGGGATTCCGGCAAAAAGCCAGTAACAGATCGAACTCCGTCGTGGTCAGCGCCACCCTGGCATTGCTTGGATCGTGCAACTGCCGGCGCAGCGGATCGATCTGCCAGCCATCGAAGCGCAGCTTGCGCTGATCTACATTGTTCGCCAGTCCATAGGACGCCCGCCTCAGAAGGCTGCGGATGCGGGCGACGATCTCCCGGGGGCTGAACGGCTTGGTGACATAGTCATCGGCGCCCACTTCCAGCCCGACGATGCGATCGATCTCTTCCCCGAGCGCCGTGAGCAGGATGATCGGCGTGGTCTTCTCCGAGCGGATGCGCCGGCAAATGCTGAGGCCATCCTCGCCAGGAAGCATCACGTCCAGAATGATCAGGTCGAATTCGTTGTTGCGCAGCAGCGATTGCATCACCCGCCCGTCTTCCGCGACGGTCGCGATCATCCCGCTCTCCTGCACCGTCAGCGCGAGGAGACTGCCGATCTCCGGATCGTCTTCGACAATCAGGATTCTTGCATTTGCGGAACTCGATTGCATTCTCGTCTTCCCAACCTGAACGCGCATATAATGCTTATCACGCGGGCGACAAACATTTCGCTTTGTTACGTTTTGTTGCGGCGAAATCGGGCGGCGGCGCGGCAGGCGCTAGAACGGCAATGTCCAGAAGACCGGCAGCAATTCCGCCGCCTGCCCCATCTTGATGAGCTCGATGCCCAGCCAGGCGGCCAGGAAGACGGCGCCGTCCTTGAGGCCGCTGACGGCTTTTTCGGAGCGCAAGGGAGTATCATCGGCTTCCCGCCACCGCGAAAAATCCGGCAGGAGCCTTGGTGTCACCTGGCGATAGTGCTCGAAGCTGTGGCCATAACGGCCGGCGAGGAAGGCTTCTTCGCCCCGCATCGCCATGTCGAAGGCGAAATAGGCGATGCCGGTCATCGCGACCATCGACAACAGGCTCTCGGTCTGCGCCCCGAGCCCGGCGATGCCGATCAGGCTGAACAGGTAAAGGGGATTGCGGGTGATCGAATAGGGGCCGTCGGTGACGAGTTCCGCATTCTTGCGGCCGCCGATATAGAACAGCGACCATACGCGGCCGGCAATGGCCGTGAAGATCGCCAGCAATCCCGTCAGCTCGAACAACGAATTCACAAGCGGCGCACCGGGAGGCGACGCCGTCACGGCCAGCAGTGCGAACGCGACGGCGCCGAAGAGGCGGAGCGTGTTGATGCGGTATTGCTGCAGGAAGGGAGCACGGACCTCAGCCATGATCCGCCTCCCCTGCCCGTTTGCCCGTAGCTGGGTGCAGTTTCCGTGATCGGCAAACGATGAAGAGCATGTCGCAATGTCCGTGCTTGAAGGAAAGTCGATGGATTTCCTTCCCACGAGCGGGATTGCGCCGGCTTAAAGATTTGTTTCGACGGATTAAGAAGTTGTACGCCTTATTGCGTCTCGGCTGGACGGACCATCGGCCTGAACGTCCGGCTCACGCGATCGCCCAGGCCGGACATGACCAGGTGCAGCGACGGGATCACGATCAGCGACAGCACCGTGGACACCAGCAGCCCGCCGATGACGGCGATCGCCATGGGTGCGCGAAACTCGCCGCCGTCGCCCAATCCGAAGGCGGAGGGCGCCATTCCACCCACCATCGCAAGCGTCGTCATGACGATGGGGCGCACCCGCTCCAGGCAGGCCTCGACGATGGCCTCCGTACGGGAAAGCCCATGCGCTTCGCGCTCGATCGCGAAATCGAGCAGCATGATGGCATTCTTGGTCACGATGCCCATCAACATGAGGATGCCGATGACCACGGGAAGCGACATTGTATTGCCGCTGAGAAGAAGCCCGGCGGTCACGCCGCCGATCGACAGGGGAAGGGAGGCGAGGATGGTCCAGGGCGCCAGAACGCTGCGGAACAGCAGGATCAGCACTATGAGAACCAGCATGATGCCCGATCCCATCGCCACGAAGAAACTCTCGAAGACATCGCCCTCGGAATCGGAATCGCCGGTCGCCTGGAGGCGGACACCTTCTGGGAGGGCCTTCACGCTCGCCAACTGCATCAGCCGGTCGAGGCCCTGTCCCGATGTCATGCCGTCCTTCAGGTCCACGCCGATCTCGATCCGGCGCTGGCGGTCAAAACGATCGATCGCGGCGACCGTCTCGTCGAAGCCGATGTCCGCCACGGCGGACAGGGGGATATGGTTGCCCTTGTCTGATGGCACGGACAGCATTTGCAGGATGGGCAGCCGGTCGCGTGCGTCGGGCGAGAGCACGACGCGTATCGGGATCTGGCGGGAGCCGTCGATGAAGCTCGCCAGCCTGCTGTCTGTGTCGCCGATCGTCGAGAGGCGGATCGTGTCGGCGATCGCGGCGGGCGTCACGCCAAGCAGCGCGGCCTTGTCGGTCAACACGGACATCCGCAGTTCCGGGCGCGTGGCGACATTGTCGCTTGCGGGCTTGATGAAACTCGGATCGCCGGACATCTCGTTCAGGATGGCATCGGCGGCCTGTTGCACCGCCTCTCCATCGCTTCCCAGAACGGCGAAGGACAGGTCGCGGCCGCCGCGATTGTTGAGGAACCTCAAACGCACGTCGGCGATGGAGGCGAGCTTGTTTTCCATGTCCGCCTCGACGGCGAAGGAGGAGCGGTCCCGTTTCGTCTTGTGCACGAGGTCGATCAGGATCACGGCATAGCGCAGATCCTGCTGCCCGTTCATGCTGGCGCCCGCGCGTGCGAAAACACCCTCCACCTCGGGAAACGCACCCGCGCGAGCCGCAATCTCATCGGTGATGGCGCGGGTCTCTTCCAGCGTCGCGCCCGGCGGCAGCTCGACAGTCAGCGTCAGCCGGCCCATGTCCTCCTCCGGCAGGAAGGCCGTCGGCACCGATGCGAGCGACATGACGGAGAGCGCGAACAGGCCGAAAGCGCCGCCGATCGTCGCCCATCGCCAGCGCAGGCTCACCCTCAACAGGCTCTGGTAGGCCCGCAGCATGGCGCCGTCGCGCGCCTCCGTTCGGGGGCGGCCGGTCATGAAATAGGCGGCGAGGATGGGTGTTATCAGCCGGGCGACCAGCAGGGAGAAGAACACGGCGATGGCGACGGTCAGGCCGAATTCGCGGAAATAGAGGCCGACGATGCCGCTCATCAGCCCGACGGGCGCAAAGACCGCAATGATGGTCGCGGAAATCGCGATGACGGCAAGCCCGATTTCGTCCGAGGCGTCGAGCGCCGCACGATAGGCGGACTTGCCCATGTTGCGATGGCGGACGACATTCTCGATCTCGACGATAGCATCGTCGACGAGGATGCCCGTCACCAGCGTGATGGCCAGCAGGCTGAGGATGTTGAGCGAAAAGCCGAGAAGGTCGATCGCGAAGAAGGTCGGGATGATCGACAATGGCAGCGCCACGGCGGCAACGATGGTTGCCCGCCAGTCGCGCAGGAACAGGAACACCACGACGATGGAAAGTGCTGCGCCCTCCAGCAAGGTGTTCATCGCTGAACGATAATTGCCCGTCGTGTAGGAGACATTGTCATCCACCAGCCGGAACTGGACGGCCGGGTTCTTCACCGCCAATTCGGCAACAGCGACCGCAACAACCTCGGCGACGCCCACCTCGCTGGCGCCCTGCGAGCGCGAGACGGCAAAGCTCACGATCTCCTCGCCGTTCAAGGTCGCAAAGGACCGCGGCTCGGCAATGGTGTCGCGAACGCTTGCAATGTCCGCAAGCCGCACGGAACTGTCTCCGGCCAGCGCTAGACGCCACTCGGCCAGGCTCGAAACGGTCTCGGCAGAGGCGGCGGTCGTCAGGACCTGTTCGCGGCCGTTGATCTCCTGGCGCCCGCCCGATCGCTCGAGTTGGCTCTGGCGGATCGTTTCGTTGACTGCGCCGGCGGTGAGTGCCAGCGCCTGCAATTTGTCGGCATCGAGTTCGACGCGGATTTCCCGGTCGCCGCCACCGATGCGTTCGACCCGGCTGACGCCGCGCAGTCCCTGGAGATCCCGCGCTACCACGTCGTCGACGAACCACGACAGGTCCGAGACCGTCATGTCCTGGCTGAAAACGGCGTAGGTGACGACGGACTGTGCTTCCTCTTCCAGCCGTTCGATCACGGGCTCGTCGATGCCATCAGGCAGGTCGCCCCGCACGCGCGCCACCGCATCCCGCACATCGTCCATCGCCCGGTCGGGCGAGACCAGGCCGAGCTCGAACTCGACGGTGGTCACGGAGCGGCCCTGGTCGACCGTCGACGTCAGTTCCTTGACGGCAGGCAGGGATGCGACGGCGTTCTCGATCGGCCGCGTCACTTCGGTTTCGAGTTCGACCGGCGTGGCGCCGGACTGCTCGACGGTGATGCGCACGAGCGGGGTGACGATCGCCGGGAAATAGGTGACGGGCAAACGGGAGAAACTATAGAGCCCGGCAACGGTCAGCACCACGAAGAGCAGGAACGACGGCAGCGGGTTTCGAATGGCCCAGGCGGAAATGTTGGCGCTCATCACCGGATCTCCCTTGTTTCATCGACGCTCGGCAGCGAGGCGGCCAGTCTGTCCGCCGGAGCGACATCCAGCGTGGCGACGACCGGCTGCACCTTGTCCTGCGCCTTCAGGAACCCGCCCGCTTTCAGAACCACCATCTCCCCGTCATCGACGCCGCGCGTGATCTCCACCAGGCCGCCCTGACGGGCACCCACCGTGACGGGCCGGACATCCACGGCGCCTTCCGTCACGACGAAGATCGTGTCCGCGCCGCGCACGGTTTTGACCGCGCTGCCCGGAAGAAGAATGTTCCGGCGTTCGGAAACATCGATGCGTCCCTGCGCGAAAACGCCGGGCGTGAGGCCATCCCGCCTGTCGAGCGCGATATAAACCTGACCGCTACGGGTCGCGGGATCGAGCTGCGCGGCCTTGAGCCTCAGCGTGCCGGAAACCGGACCCTCGTGGCCGGGAAGTGTCACATCGGCGCGCATGCCGCTTTGCAGGCGAACGAAATTCGTTTCCACCACGGAGGCGACGAATTCCATGCTCCCCTCCTCCGCGATGAGAAACATCGGCGTGGCAGCGTCCGACGTCATCGCGCCGAGGCGTGCCGTGCGGCTGAGGATGAGCCCGGCCATCGGAGCCCGCACCGTGCTGCGCACGATCGTCAGCTCGATTTCCGCGCGTTCGCGGGTCACCAAAGCGGCTTCCGCCTCTGCGAGGGCCAGAGACTGCTGCGCCAGGCCCAGTTCAGCGGCCGCCCTCTCATGGGCGTTGCGATGCTGATCCAGCACCTGTTGCGAGATGACGTTTCTGGCATGCAGCACGCGGCTGCGCTCGAAAACGCTGGCGGTTTCCGCTTCCGTCACCCGCGCGACATCCACCCTGGCGGCCTCCACCGCAACGGCTGCCGTGGCGCGCAGCATGCTGATGGCATTGCGATCGAGCCGCATCCGGGCGTCGGTCGTGTCGAGCATGGCGAGCGGTTGACCCTTTTCGACATACTGCCCGACCTCGACGAGAATCTGCCGTATCTCCTGTCCCTGGATGAAGGAATGCACCTGCACTTCCTCGCGCGACACCACCGAGCCGACAACGGAAACCTGCTCGGTCACGGTGCTCTGCCGGGCAACGACGACCGTTACGGGCATCTGCTCCTGGGCTTTCAGCGTCACGGGGCAAGACAGCAGCAGGACGCCCAGCAGCAAACGGGCGCGCGTTGAATGTGAGCTGGATTTCTCACGCATGAAACCACCTTCCGATTGATCCGAAGGCACATCGCCCCGGCATGATCCGGATCAAAGGCTACCGATCCAGGACGCTGCCGGTGTTTCATCGCATTACGAAAGATTGCGCTTGGGCACCGCGCTAGCGTTTCTGCTCCGCGCCGGCCTTGTCGGTCCAGGAGGGCGGCATGCCGAGTTGCGCGCCGGCAAAATTCTTCAGGCCGGGCGCCCGGCCGAAGCGTTCGCATGCCAGATATTTAGGCTTGCCGCCCAGATTGGATTTCAGCTTCTGGGTGGACGGCAGCTTCGGCAGGCCCTTGAACGGCGTCTTGCCCGTGACCAGCATCTTTGAAAAATCGTTGCCGAAACTGCTTGCGAGTGAATAGGCATCCCCGACCTGGGACACCCGCGCATCCGTGGTCAGGGAATTCGCCCCCTTGGCCCAGACCATCGCGCCGAGCTGCTTACCCTCCCTGGTCGTCGCCTCGGCCTCGACGGCGAGCCCGCCGAGGCCGAAAGGCAATCTCGGCACGCTTACGGGAAGCACGAAGGAGGAGCCGAGCGAGGCGACCGTCGAGACGCCGGCGACCGTGGCATTGGTCGGCACGATGCGGACGATGGTGGCATGGACGACGAGATCCGCATCCTCCTTCCGCTCGATGACCGCGAACCGGTCGCTGACGCCGATGCACAGCGCGCGACTGATGGCATTCGCCACCAAGGCTTGTTCCGAGGTTTTTTGCGTCGACAGTGCGGCGGTCGCCGAGATCTGGGTCGGTTCTATATAGACCGTCCGGATCGTCCCGAGATCGCCGGGTATGGCCTTGTACCTCGCCCTTCTCAGGCGCCCGTCGACCGGCGTGAGGCCTTCATAGGATGCCAGCGAATTCGCCTGCTCCAGCGGCACCGAGGCACAGCCGCCAAGGATCGACAGGACGAGGCAGGGCAGAAGCGCAGCGCCGAGCGGTCGGTGCCGGCGAAGGGAAAGATGCAGCATTTTCAGTCTCCTGTCGGGATTTTTGAAAGGGATGACGGGCCAGTGCATTATGGCGCCTGCTCCAAGGGCTGGGCGATCCTCAACGGTTCGCTGAAGGACGGCCTGTCTTTCCACAGGCTACCGCTCGCCGCTTTTGCATAACCAAGATTGTAGACGGCGCGCATGTAGTTGGTGTTGAACGGGTCGGTCATCTTGTAGGGGACCTGCGTGTCTATCGAGGCCACATGAAACCGGATGCCGGTCTTCTGCGCATAGACATAGGTGGCGAGCAGGGCGCTGCGCGTCTGTGCCTTGATGAGGGCGGAATTCGCCCGCGCCATGACGGCAAACGTGTTGTTCGTCGTCGTCGAGAATTCCGGAATGAGCGCGTTGTTGACGATGATGAACATGTTGAACCTGAAGCCTTTTGGCCAATCGACCTTGTCGGAGCTCGCCATCCAGCCTTCGGGAATCGTGAGGATCTGTGAGGCGGAGCCGCCGTCGGAATGCATCTCCTCGAATGCCCTGCCCTCGGATGTCGCCTTGATGAGGACGGCGGGATAAAGGCCGGGAATGCTTGCCGAGGCGATGATTACGTCCTGGAACAGCTTCAGGGCATCGGCCCGGCCGCTATTGGCGATGGCGCCCATGTTCCAGATCACCGCCCTTTGGGAATCGAGGTTTGAGGTCAGGACAAGCAAGCGCCGACCTTTGCGATGCTCCGCGGCGATCTTCGCCAGGATGTCGCGCGTCAGATAGCGCTCCACCATCGTGCGAAGCGGCGCCTGTTTCAGGAGGCTCGCGCCGAGCAGGCCCTTCGGCAGGAAATCCGCATCGATCAGCTCCTTTGCGACGCCGCTCGTGTAGAGGTCGACGAGGGTATCGTCGTAGGCGGAGCCGAGGAAAGCGTAAGGCGCGATCAACGCGCCCGTGCTGACACCGCTGACGATGTCGAACTGCGGCCGACCGCCCTTATCCGACCAGGCCTTCAGTGCGCCGACGCTGAAGGCGCCGCCCGCGCCGCCGCCGGACAGGACGAGATAGTTGATTTCGTTGCGGGCCGGGACCGGCAGCCATCCCCGCGCATCGGGCAGGTCCCGCCCGGTATCCGCATAGATGCGGATATGCTCGAACCCCTCGATCGTCGCGTTTGCCGCGGCACGCGGCCCGTAGGCAATGCGGTCCGGCGCCACGCAGCCGGCGAGGAAAACCAGCATGAGTATGGCAATGCAGCGATGCACGTTCGCCGCTCTCAGGTGAAGAAAGAGAAGGGCTGTCGAGCGCCGATAGACCATTGGTTTTCAGCCGCGGCGGGCCGCCGTTGTCTCATGCCAAGCTTCCTTCGAAATCGCATCTAACGGCATTAGGTCTGATTCATCATTGCCTTGGGTTTCGTGTTGTTAAGAGATGTTAGCGCGCGCGGGCTTTGGCGCCCGGCAACAAAACTTCACCAAACGCCTTGGTTTCGTCCCCGTTTTGACATCGCGAGGTTTTGTGCCGCGGCTATCCAAACGGCAGCAGAACGGAGATCACGATGACCGAGCGCGAAATGACGATGGCAGAGATTCTGAAGGACCCGCTCATCCGGCAGATGATGCGGGCAGACGGAGTGTCCTTGAGACAGATGCGGCAACTGCTGCGCGACGCAGCCCGTGCGCGAACGGCCGAGAGGCACGCCTGCGCCTTTCCGGGGATGGTCGCACGAGAGAGGGCTTCGCCAAGGCCGGAGGCTTAGGCGATGGCTTTCCCTTTTGCGACGAAACGGGTGCTGCTTTGAACCGAGATGGCCTGGATCGACGGCAGATGTATCGTCACGCGCAGGCCATGCGGCAGGATATTCTCCATCGCGAGCGAACCGCCGTGGCCTTTTACGACTTCGTCGGCGATCGAAAGCCCCAATCCGAAACCGCTATTGGAATTCGGCGACCGCGCCTCGTCGGCCTTGAAGAAGGGTTCCAGCACTTTTTCTTCAAGACCTTCTTCAAGGCCGGGGCCGTTATCGCTCACGGTGATCACCGCGCCGCCTTGCGGATTGCTGCGCAATTCGACGCTGACGACCGTACCGAACCGCACTGCATTTTCCACAATGTTGGTGATCGCGCGCACAAGCGCCTTTTGCCGGCACAGATATCCGAGCCGCTCGGGTCCGCTGTAGCGCACCGTATGGCCAAGATCCCAGAATCCCGAGGTGATCGTCTGCAGCAGGCTGGAAATGTCAACCTTTTTCATCGGCTCGGCGGTCGCATTGCTGCTCAGATATTGCAGGCTTTCCTCGATCATGGTGGTCAGCGTTTCGATATCAGCAAGCATTGCGTCCCGTGACGCGGGGTCCCTGGAGCGCTCCACGCGCATGCGCAGCCGGGTCAGCGGTGTTCGCAGATCGTGGCTCACGGCCGTCAGCATCCGCGTCCGGTCATCGACCATTTTACGGATACGGCGTCGCATATTGTTGAGCGACGTCGCGAGCGTATGGAGTTCCTTGGCGCCTTCGGCCGTGAACAGTTCGTCCTCGTTATCGTCGAGACGCAATCTTTTTGCGGCATCCGCAAAGCACACGAGAGGCGACGTGATCATGCGCCCCATGTAGAGCACCAGCAGAAGCATCGGCAGCATCAGGATGGTGAGCTTGGCGACGAATTCCAGAACCAGACTGAGAAACGACGGGGAATTGTAGGCCTTGGAGAAGCCGATAACGAGAGCACGCTTGGCATCAAGGCGCACCGCCACCGAATTGTGCCGCTCGCTTCCCGGCGGGTTTTGCAGCGCCACCGCTTCGAAATCGTCAGGCAGGAGGCGGCGAAGCTCGTCCGAGACGGCATGGGTATCCTCCTCGCGCGCCTGCGCTTCGCTCGCGGCACTCCACGGCACGACCGTCAATTCGAGGCCGAGAGGCGCGCTGGAGCGCACGAGATCCTGCACCTCGGGATTGTCGCCCGCATTCCTGAATTGCGTGACGATCATCTCGATTTGCGTGCGCCTGACCATCAGCAGCTTCTCATTGTAGAAAATGAGCGGCTCGGGCAGCATCGCAATGATAAACACGATGATCACCGGGATCGGAAACAACGCCACCGCTATGAACTGCCACCGTATGGACGCCTTGCGGAAGCGGTCGATCATGTTTCTACCTCCACCTCCGGCGTGAAGATGTAGCCGCCGAGGCGAACGGTTTTAATGAAGGTCGGGTCCTTGTAGTTCGGCTCTATCTTCTGTCGGACGCGGCTGACATGCACATCGATGCTGCGCTCGACAGGTCCGGCGGATCCGGCATGCGTGCGGGTCAAGATGTCCTGCCGCGTCATGACGCGCCGCGGGTTCTGGCAGAACACGAGCAGCACATCGAATTCCGCCGTGGTGAGCGACACATGCACGCCGTCGCTGTCGGTCAGTTCGCGGGTGACGGGATCGATCCGCCAGCCGGCGAATGTCATGCTTTCCAGGCTCGGCTTGAGCTGCATCGAATAGGACGACCGCCGCAGGAGCGCTTTCACTCTTGCCAGCAACTCCCTGGAATTGAACGGCTTCGTGACATAGTCGTCCGCGCCCAGTTCCAGCCCGACGACCCGATCGATTTCTTTCGAAAGGGCTGTCAGCATGAGGATGGGTATCGTATCGGACGACCGGATTCGCCTGCAGATGCTGAAGCCATCCTCACCCGGCAGCATTCCATCCAGGATGATGAGCTGGAACTCCTTCTTTCTCAGCAGGCGGTCCATTTCGAGCGCCGATCCGACCGCCTCGGCGGCGTATCCGGCCTCCCGCATAAGCTCGATGAGCATGCTCGCAATATCGCGATCGTCCTCGACGACGAGGATGCGGGCCGACGCCTGGGCGAGAACATTGCTCGCGGTGTTGTTCATGACCTCAGCCATTCCTGTCGCCCTCCCGGCAAAGACTATCCCGCCCGCCATCGTGGCTGTCAGCAACAATTGTGTTTATTTTTGTTGCTGCGGCTCCGCCGCTGCCGCGCCTCAGAACTTGTAGCCCACGAACATCATGACCGACGGCTGGGTGTCTTTCTGGACTATGGGGCTGTTTTTCGCATCACCGGTCAGGATGCCGAGTTCGGCCTGGCCCCTGACGAACCAGTTTTCGGACGCCATATAGGTGACGGACGCGGTCAGATCGATGCGCTTGAAACCCGCCCCGGCATCGTATCTGGCAAGGCCGGACCTGGCCGACTGGGCGGAGGTGACGCCGAAATAGGACTTCATGTGTTTCTTGTCCGCCCAGGTGGCGGATGCGCCGGCGGAAAAGATGAACTGCCCCCAGAAATGCGAGACTTCCGCCCCCAATTTCCCGGTGAGCCCGTCGCTGCCACCGAAGGTCTTGTCGATCTCGGCCGTCAGTTCCACCGGGCCGAGCTGGTAGGCGATCACGCCGCCCAGCACGCCACCGGCGCCGATATCCCCAAGGCCATCCAGATGGCGGCTGTCGTCCTCATCGCGACCGGGGTCGTAACCACCCTTCGCACTGATGGTGAAATTCTCGGCCTTGTAGACGTCGACGAAGAGGCCCTGGGGATTGATGTGCACATAGTCGTTGAAGGTCGCCGAGATGAACGGGACCGGCATGACCTTGAAATCCTTCGACCCCTCGAATTTGGGCGCATAAATCGCGCCCCCGCCGAGCACGAACTCCCAGTCGTGCAGCTTGCCGCGAAAGCCGCCGAACCGTTCGGCGTCGAATTCCGGCTGCACCTCGCCGCTGGGATCGCCGGCCAGCGTGTTGGCGTCAGCCGCCCTTGCTGCATTCCGCAGTGCCAGGGGAAGAATCAGCGCCGACAATACGATCAAGCTCGTGTGTTTCATCTTGGAAGACAATGTTCCGCTCCTGGGTGCGTATCACTCTGCAGGCCGTAAGGGCCGCGGGGCGGACATTGGTGGGGATTCGCTTTGGGATGGGTTTTGTCTTGTTAAGAGATGTTTCTCCCATGCCTGCCAAGGCAACAACTCCGAGCAAACGTTAATAAGTCTTAAAACCATCCGGCCGGGGGAGCAGCTAGTTCCAGGCAATGGCGTCGTCGGATTGCCGATCGCGCGTTTGCATTGCCCGGAGAGCTCCATGTTTTCATATCGGATGCCGTCGCATGAGGCGGAACACGTCAAGGCCTTCCAGCTATCGGATGTTCAGGACATCCGCCCCGCCGTCTCGATCATCGTGCCGACGCTGAATGAAGCGGAGAACATCGACCGCATCCTCGGCGACATCGTCGACAGCGTGCGTGAACACTTCAATTTCGAGATCATCGTCACGGATGGCGGATCGACCGACGGTACATGCGAAAGGGTGAACCGCTGGGCAAGTCGGCACCCGGTTCGCCTGGTCAGAAACGACGGTCCCGGCGGACTGGCGGAGGACGTGTTTTCGGCAGCGGAGAAGGCGCGGTTTCCGATCCTCGTCGTTCTCGACGCGGACGGCAGCCATCCGGCGAACTCCATTCCGGATCTCGTCCGTCCTCTCTCCTCCGGGCGCTTCGACATGGCCGTCGGCAGCCGCTATGTCGAGGGTGGGCGCACCGTCGGATGGCCGCTCCACCGCCGCCTTCTCTCCCGGCTCGGCGGCGCATTCGCCTCGCCCTTCACCGACGTGAACGATCCGCTTTCGGGCTTTTTCGCCGTAAAGCGGGACCGTCTTCTGGCCGCCGGCTCCCATGCCGAAGGCTTCAAGATCGGCCTGGAGGCGATTTTCGCCGGCGGCGACGCCCTGACGGTTACCGAGGTCCCGATCTCCTTCACCGACCGGATCAAGGGGAAATCGAAGATCGGCGCGCGCCAGTTCGCGGCCTATCTCGGCCAGCTGGTGCGATTTTCCAGGGGAACGGACACCTCGGACACCTTTCATCGTTTTGCGGTGGTGGGCTTTGCCGGCTTCGTGCTGGATTTCGCCATCGTATCGATGATGCGCATTCTTGGCGCCGACATCACCGTCGCGCACATGTCCGGTTTCTGCTTTGCGGCCCTCTTCAACTACTTAGCCCACGCGGAATGGTCCTTCAAAGACCGCGCCGGGAACAGCACGCGGTTCGCGCGCTTTCTGCTTCTCTCCGTGCTGGCCCTGGCGATGCGCGGCGGTTTCATCGCGACGGCCTCCGATCTCGGGCTACCCTTCCTGTGGGTGCTGATGTTGGGCATCGCCGGCGGCGGTATCGTCAGCTACGTCGGAAACGAATTCTACGTCTTCCGCAGCGATACGTTCCTGCCCTCGACGACCCGCTGGAAACTCGCCGCGGTCGCCGTTGCCGTCTATGTCGTCATGATCCGGATCGTCTACCAGGGCAGCATCGACCTCATCCCCCAGGAAGCCTATTACTGGAATTATGCCCAGCATCCGGCCTTGGGCTATCTGGATCACCCGCCGATGGTCGCGTGGCTGATATGGCTCGGCACGTCGATCTTCGGAGACTCCGAATTCGGCGTGCGCGCGGGCGCAACACTGTGCTGGCTGCTGACGGCGTTCTTTCTCTTTCGCCTTACCGACAACCTGTTCGGCCGCACATCCGCCTTCCTGGCCCTGCTGCTCGTGTCCATTCTCCCGTTCTTCTTTGCGATAGGTACCGTCATGACGCCGGACGCGCCGCTGACCGCTGCCTGGGCGGGAGCCTTGTATTTCCTGGAACGCGCCTTGATCGGACGGCGCCGAAGAGCCTGGCTCGGAGTGGGTATCTGCATCGGCCTCGGCATGTTGTCGAAATACACGATCGCCTTGCTCGGGCCGGCGACAATCGTTTTCCTGATCATCCATCCGCAATCCCGGCACTGGTTGCTGTCGAAATGGCCCTATCTCTGTGCAGCCATCGCCGTCGCATTGTTTTCGCCCGTGATCCTCTGGAACGCCACCCACGACTGGGCGTCCTTCCAGTTCCAGGGAAGCCGGCGATGGCTGGCGGATATCCGCTTCTCCACGCACACGCTTTCGATGTTCATCACAGCCTTGCTTGGCCCCGTCGGGCTCGCACTGGCAGGCATCACGATGGCCAGACTGGTGCGCCTTGTCGACCATCTCGCCATGCGCGGGCCTGCCACGTTCATCCTGGTCTTCACCCTCGTCCCGCTCTCCGTCTTCCTTGGCTTCAGCCTGCTGCACGGCGTCAAGCTGAACTGGACCGGGCCGCTCTGGCTTGCCCTGCTGCCGGCGATGGCGAAGATCGTTGCAGACGCCGTGAAACAAGGGCGCAGGACAAGACTGGTTGCGGCGTTGAAAGTCGGCACGGCAACGAGCATCCTGTGCTTCGCCCTGTTCCTGCACTACCTGGCGCTGGGCCTTCCGTTCATCGGCTATTCCGGCACCTTGCGCGGCCTGCCGGTCGCCTGGGAGGAGTTTTCCGCCGGCGCCGAGCAGATCAGGACCAAGGTTGCGGCCGAAACCGGATATTCGCCGCTGCTCGTCGGCATGGATGCCTACAATATCGCGAGCCAACTCGGCTTCTACGGTCAAGGGCGAACAGCCTTGGACGACATCACCAGCCAGAATCTTTTCGGACAGAACGGCCTGATGTTCGGCACCTGGCACGCCGGAAAGGCATCCGCGGGCCGCGTCGTCATCCTGTACGGCCTGAAGGAAAACAGCGTCTCCGGCGACGGGCTCGCAAAGTGGTTCGACACTATCGGCCCCGTCGAGAGACGGGCCGCGCAGAAGAATGGCAGCGTGGCGGGCACGTTCTTCTATCGCGTGGGCTACGGGTTTCGCCAGCCAACTTAATCTATCTTAACCGAACTTGACCGCACTTCACATGCGATCCGCTACATCCGTGCGAGCCTTCCCAAAAAACCGAAAGGAAACCCGCACGATGCGACCGACACCTCTTTTTCTTGCGCTTTTCCTCGGCGTGAATCCCGTTTCTGCCGCCGAAGCCGCGCTCGCGCCACAGGATGAGGCGGCGGTCGCGCTGACCGTCGCGGTGGCAAAACCCATGGAGCGCCAATGGCCCGAAACGGTGCCAGCAAGTGGTTGGCTGAAGCCCTGGCACGAGGCGGTCGTCGCCGCGGAGACCGGCGGTCTGCGCGTGACCGATGTGCTTGTCGATGTCGGCGCGGTGGTCTCCAAGGGACAGCCCCTCGTCAGGCTCGCCGACGAGGCCGTGCGGGCGGAACTGCGCAAGGAAGAGGCCGCACTCGCGAGCGCCAGGGCGGATCTTGCCAAGGCAAAAGCCAATGCCGACCGGGCGCGCAAGATGCAGGCAAGCGGCGCGCTGTCGGATGAGAAGATCACCGAATATCTGATTGCCGAACAAACGGCGACGGCAGGCGTCGAGGTGGCGCAAGCCCTGTTGGACAGCCAGACGATCAAGCTTGCCCAGACGATCATCGTGGCGCCCGACGACGGATTGATCACGTCGCGTTCCGCCCAGCTCGGCGCCGTCGTTTCCTCCGGCACGGAGCTGTTCCGCCTCATCCGCCAGCAGCGCGTCGAATGGCAGGCGGAAGTCTCCGCCCGCTATCTGCCGCGCATCAAGGTGGGCCTGACCGCCACGATCATCGGTCCCGATGGCCGACGCGTGAAGGGAACCGTCCGGCTCGTCGGGCCGACCGTCAGCACGGATACGGGACGTGCGCTCGCCTATGTGACGCTGCCTTCCGAGGCCCGCCCGCCCATCGGCCTCTACGCCACCGGCCAGATCGAGCTCGATAGCACGCCGGCCCTCACCGTACCGGAATCGGCGCTCGTGCTGCGGGATGGCATCAGCTACCTCTTCACCGTGGATGCCGACCGGCGCACGTCCCGTATCCGCGTGGAGACCGGGCGCCGAAAGAACAGCGAGGTGGAAATTCTCTCCGGCGCCGATCGCTCGGCCAATGTCGTGACGGCGGGCGGCGCGTTTCTTTCGGACCGAACGCTTGTCCGGGTGGAGGAAACCATTCGATGAACGTCTCGGCCTGGTCGATCCGCAATCCCGTTCCCGCCATACTCCTGTTCATCCTGCTGACCGCGGGCGGCCTTCTCGCCTTCGACCGGCTGGCGGTCCAGAACTTTCCCGATATGGTACTGCCGACGATCAAGATCAACGCCACGCTCGAAGGCGCGGCACCCGCCCAGCTGGAAACGGAAGTCGCACGCAAGATCGAAGACAAGCTCGCCGCGCTGAGCCTGCTCGACCACATCACGACGACGATCACCGACGGCGCCGTCTCCATCACCGTCTCCTTCCAGCTGGAGAAGGACAGCGAGGCGGCGCTGAACGAGGTGCGCAACGCCGTCGACAGCGCAAGCGGCGACCTGCCCTCCCAGATGCAGACGCCTGGCGTGACGAAGGTGACCGTGCAGGGCTCGCCTCTCCTCACCTATGCGGTGCGTTCCGCCCAGCTCGACGAGACGGAACTCTCCTGGTTCGTCGAAAATGCCATGACGAAGGCGCTGCTCGCCGTCCCCGGTGTCGGCGAGGTCAGCCGGCTCGGCGGCGTCGATCGCGAAGTGCATGTCGATCTGGACGCCGGCATCATGGCCTCGCTCGATCTGAGCGCGGCGACCGTTTCCAATCGTCTGAAGTCGATGCAGTCGGACACCTCGGGCGGGCGGGCGCAGATCGGCGGGGCCAAGCAGGCGATCCGCACGCTCGGCGCCGCGTCCTCGATCGAGGCGCTGAAGGCTTTGCCCATCCCGCTTCCGAGCGGCCATCTGGTGCGGCTCGACGAGATCGGCAGCGTGACGGACAGCTTTGCCGACCGGTCTTCGATCGCCTATCTCGACGGCGAAGCCGTGATCGCCGTCCAGGTCAAGCGCTCGAACGGGTTTTCGGACACGGGCGTCGCAGCCGCCATCGAAAGGGCGATGAAGGCTTTTTCCACCGCCAATCCCGATGTCGAGATCGTCGAGGCCTACAGCACGATCGGGCCGATCGTCGAAAACTACGAAGGCTCCATGAACATGCTTTATGAGGGCGCGATCCTGGCGGTCGTCGTGGTCTGGCTCTTCCTGCGGGACTGGCGGGCGACCTTCCTCTCGGCGGTCGCGCTGCCGCTCTCCGTCATCCCGACCTTCCTAGTCATGTATTTTGCGGATTTCAGCCTGAACACTGTGACGCTGCTGGCGCTCTCGCTGGTGGTCGGCATCCTCGTCGACGACGCGATCGTCGAGATCGAGAACATCGCCCGCCATCTGCAAATGGGCAAAACGCCAAAAGAGGCGGCCCTCGAAGCGGCGGACGAGATCGGCCTCGCCGTCATCGCCACGACCTTCACGCTCGTCGCGGTCTTCCTGCCCACCGCCTTCATGAGCGGCATTCCGGGCCTCATCTTCCGCCAGTTCGGCGTGGCGGCCGCCGTTGCGGTTCTCGCCTCGTTGCTCGTCGCACGCCTGCTGACCCCGATGATGGCCGCCTACATGATGAAGGCGCATCCCGTCCCTGTAAAAGATGGCTGGATCATGCGCACCTATATGGCGCTCGTGAAGACCTGCCTCGGCCATCGCAAGCTGACGATCCTCGGTGTCTGCATCTTTCTCGCCCTGTCGCTCTCGACGATCACCTTGCTGAGCACCAGTTTCCTGCCCGCGTCGGACGATGCGCAGACGCAGGTCACCCTGACGCTGCAACCCGGCAGCACAATCGAGCAGACGGACAGGGCCACGCGGCGGGCGGCGGAGATCGTGTCCGGCCTGCCCGGCGTCACCCGCGTGTTCTCCGCCGTCGGGAGCGTTTCATCGGGCGACCTGCTCGACGCCTCCACGACCGTCGATACGGCAACGGCCTCGCTCGTCGTCGACCTCAAGAAAATCGGCGAACGGGACCGCACGCAGAGCGAAATCGAAAACGACATCCGCCAGGCCCTCGCCGTTCTTCCGGGCATCAGGGTCGAGGTCGGCACGGGCGGCAATGGTACGACGCTTCAAATCACGCTTGCCAGCGACGATCCCGATGCTCTCGACCGGACCGCCGGCGCGCTAGAAGACCAGTTGCGCACGCTCCGGGGCATCGGAGCGGTCACCTCCAGCGCCTCCCTGCAGGCTCCCGAAATCCAGATCATCCCGGATCTCGACCGCGCTGCGGCCCTCGGCGTCACAGCGGAGGCGATCTCCGAGGCGGTCCGCGTTACGACGAATGGCGACTACGCTGCCGCACTCGCCAAGCTCAACCTGCCGCAACGACAACTCGCCATCCGCGTCCGGTTCGACCCCGGCAATCGAACGACGCTCGACGACATCGCAAACATCCGCGTTGCCGGTAGCCGCGGCAGCGTCGATCTCGGCTCCGTCGCCGATATCCGCATCGGCGGCAGCCCGTCGGAGATCAGCCGCATCGACCGCTCGCGAAACGTGACGCTGTCTCTGGAACTGAACGGGCGCATCCTGGGCGACGTCTATCGCGAGGCGCAGGCGCTGCCGGCACTTCGTGACCTTCCTGATGGGGTAAAACTCGTCGAACAGGGCGAGCTGGAGCGCAGTTCGGAGCTTTTCGGCAGTTTCGCCATCGCCATGGCGATCGGCGTCTTCTGCATCTATGCCGTCCTGGTCCTGCTCTTCCACGATTTCCTTCAGCCGCTGACAATCCTCATGGCGCTTCCGCTGTCGCTCGGCGGAGCCCTGCTGCCGCTGGTCGTCACCGGAACCGGCTTCTCCATGCCGGTGGTGATCGGCCTGCTGATGCTGATGGGCGTGGTGACAAAAAACTCGATCCTGCTGGTCGAATACGCGATAGTCTCGCGCCGCGCCGGCCTGTCACGGTTCGACGCCCTCGTCGACGCCTGCCACAAGCGCGCCCGCCCGATCGTCATGACGACGATCGCGATGGCCGGCGGCATGCTGCCCGTGGCGCTCAGCCTCAGCGGAGGTGACGGAAGCTTCCGACAGCCGATGGCAATCGTCGTCATCGGCGGCCTGATGACCTCCACCCTGCTCAGCCTCGTCGTCATCCCGGTCATCTTCACCTTCGTCGACGATGTCCTTGAGATGCTCAAGCGGCTCATCGGGGTTACGAAAACGGCGCCGTTCGACGATCCTCGCCGAGCGTGATCATTTCGGCGACCGCGCCCTGCATGCTGGAGAAGAAGACGGTGAGGTGATCGAGCCTGCAAGCAGGGCTTGCCGTCAAGGGTGCGGCCTCACGAAGCGTTGCTCCATGACCTGCCTGCCCCATTGAGCACCAGACTGCTCTTGCCTGCATGTGAAACCAAAATCCTCGTACAGGTGGCGGGCGGCCAGAAGACCGCTGAACGTCCAGAGATGTGTTTCCGCGAAACCCTGCGCGTCCACGAAGCCGAGCGCGGCGGAAAGCAGCTTGCGGCCCACACCGCCGCCACGCACACCCTCATCGACGATAAACCAACGCAGGTGCGCTTTGTCTTCGCCAAGGTCCTCACCGTCGATCGCAACCGAGCCGATGATCTCGCCACCGCGCATCGCGGTCCAGATCGCGTTGCGAGGGTTGTCCAAACGGTTGCAGAATTCGGCCAGGCCGCCGGCAACGACGCTCTCGAACTTTTGGCCGAAGCCGGATGTCCTTGCATAATAGAGCGCATGCATTTGCGTGATGCGGGCGATGAGCCCGATCTGGTATCCCCTGACGATCTCGATGGCAGGAGCCGCAATCCCTTCGCCAGCCGCGGCCCCAAGTGCCGCCGTGTAGAGCCGCAGACCATCCAGTACCGTGCGCTCCTGCCCCCTCTCCAAGTGGCCGAGGGCATTGGCAACCTGCGCACCCGCATAGGCATGGATCGCCTGCACGCGCTGTTTGCCGGCGGGTGTCAGCGATAGCCTCTTGACGCGGCCGTCCTCTTCCCCCGCGTCCTCGCTGACATCGCCAGCTTCCACCAGCTTGCGCAGCATCCGACTGACGCTCGACTTTTCGAGACGGAGGCGAGCCCCAAGCTCGCGCGCGGTCATGCCGCCCTGTTCGATCTCGATCAACGCATGGACGGCCGAAGGGGACAGATCCGTCCCAGCAAAATCGCCGCCCATAAACCCCCATTCTCGCACCATCGAACGCGAGGCGGCGCGGATCTCTTCAACCAGGCGTGGGGAGGTGATCATTCAGGACTCTCAATTAATATGGTTGCATGATACAACTATATTAATTGAGAAAGCAAGGATGCAGAACTTCGAAGTTTGCCTACGGAGACAGCCGCTAGACACATCGGAGGCGACGGCGCGCAATCCTCACGGAAGCGCCGATCTCGCCGCTTCTTTGCCGACTTCCCTGGCCGACTGCTGGTGCGCGGTGATGAAGGCCTTCGCGTGACGTGCTAGGTCCTCGCCATCGGCCCAAAGGTTGCGCCAGATGCCGAGGATGCCGCAGAGGGGCTGGCCGACGACAGTGGAGGAGAAGGATTCGAAGACGATGGGGCCGGCATAGTCGATCCGGGCGAGCCCGTTGAAGATCGCTACGAAATCCACCGAGCCGGCGCCGAGATAGCCGCGGTTGGATTCGCCGATGTGGAAGTAGCCGAGGTGCTCGCCGGCATCGACGATCGCCATCTCCACATCGGCTTCTTCGATGTTCATGTGGTAGGAATCGAGATGGACCTTGACGTTGGGCAGGCCGATCCTCTTGCACAGCTCGACGCCTTGACCGGCCGTGTTGAGCACGTTCGTCTCGTAGCGGTTGACCACTTCAAGGCCGAGCGTGATGCTGTGCTGGCCGGCCTCTTCGCCAATACGCGACAGGACGTCGACGGCGCCGGCAATGCCTGCGGCAGTCGGCGGTTCGCTGTATTTCTGGAAGGCGGAATAGAGGATGCCGCAGACATGCGACGAGCCAAGTTCGGCGGCAGCGGCGATGACCTCGCGCAGCCGCGTCTCGCCGGCCCGCACGCGGTCCGGATCGCCGCTCGATATATCGCTTGCGGCATCGAGGCCGAGTGACAGGTTGGCGCGGATGCCCGCCTTCTGCAACTCCTTTGCGGTGAAGGCGATGTCCATGGCTTTCGGGTCGGGCGCAGAGATTTCGATGATGTCGAAGCCGAGTTCGGCGGTCTTGTTCACCGCGAGAATGCACTCCTCGCGGCTCCAGTCGCGCACCCAGACATTGGCGTGCAGCCCAAGCTTGTTCATGATGTCCTCCTCGTCAGACGCGTGTCATGCTGCGGCGGCGCCATTGGTCGAAGATGACGACGACCACTATGACGACCCCTTGCGCGATGCGCTGCCAGAACGGGCTGACATCGAGCAGGTTGAGGCCGTTGCCGAGCACGCCGATGATGGTGGCGCCGATGATCGAGCCCCACACGCCGCCCTCGCCGCCGAAGAGATTGGTGCCGCCGATGACGACGGAGGCGATGGAGCGCAGTTCCTCGCCTTCCGCCATCAGCGCATTGCCGGAGTTGAGCCGCCCGACGAGGATGATGCCGGCGATCGCGGCCAAGAGGCCGGAAATGGCATAGGTCATGATCTTGGTGCGGGTGATGCTGATGCCGGAGGAATGGGCGGCTGCGCGGTTGCCGCCGACGGCATAGATGGCGCGGCCGAGCGCCGTGTAGCGCAGCACATACCAGCCGGCGACCGCGCACAGGAGCGCGATCAGCGCGCTCACCGGCACGCCGAAGAGCTGGCCGCCGCCGACCCAGGTCAGCGTTTCCGGCAGTTGCCGGGTGGCATTGAACGAGGGCACCGGCATGCCATCCGTCACCAGCAGCGCGGCGCCGCGGAACGCGGTCATCGTGCCGAGCGTCGCGATGAAATCCGGGATCTTGAACGTGGAAATCAGCCAGCCATTGAGCGCGCCCGCGACGACGCCGACGGCAAGACCAATCAGGATTGCCACCGGCGGCGGCACGAAGCCGAGATCGACGCCGAACAGCACCAGCGACTGCGTGAGCAGGACCGCCGTAATCGACCCCGCCAGCGCCGCGATGGCCGCGACGGACAAATCGATGCCGCCGGTCAGGATGACGAAGGTCTGCCCCACTGCCAGGATGGCGACGAAGGCGGACTGGCGCGCCACGTTGGAGAGGTTGTCGAAGGTCAGGAAGTTGGACGTCGCGAAGGCGAGATAGGCCATCAGCAACACGAGCGCGATCAGCGGACCGGCCTGGAAGACGACCCCTTTGATCTTCGCCCCGCGGCCACCCACGGCCGCTGCCGGCGTGTCCGAATTCTTTTCCGCACTCATGCTGTCTCCCACTTCCTAGCTTGCATAGCGCAGCATGTTCTGCTGCGTAATCTCGTCCCGCGGCAACTCCGCCGAAAGCCGCCCGCCCCGCATGACCAGCACGCGATCCGCCATGCCGATCAACTCGTTGAGTTCCGAGGAGATCATCAGGATCGATGCGCCTTCCGACACCAGCCGGCTCATCACCGCAAAGACTTCCGCCTTGGCGCCGACATCGATGCCACGCGTCGGCTCGTCGAAAATCAGGATCCGCGCACCGCTCGACATCCAGCGCGCCAGGATGACCTTCTGCTGGTTGCCGCCGCTGAAGAAGAAGAGCTTGTGCGTGGTGGAGGCCGGCCGGATGCGCAGGTCCGAAATATAGCGATTGCCCTCCTCGCGCTCGCGCACCAGATCGAGCCGCGACAGCAGCGACTTGCCGGCCAGCCAGGAGAGGCTGAGATTGGGGCCGACCGGCTGCATGGGCACGAGGCTTTGGCGGCGATCGCGCGAGATCAGGCCAAGGCCCGCCGCGATCGCATCGGAGGAATGGCGGAAATCGGCGCGCTTGCCCTCGACCTCGATCGACCCGGCCTTGACCGTCTGCAAGCCAAACAAGGCGCCGGCGATTTCCGCCTGTCCCGCGCCCATCAGGCCATAAATGCCGAGGATCTCGCCGCGGCGAAGCGAGAAGGACAGGTCCTTCAGCGTGCCGCCGGAGGCGAGGTTTTCGACGGCGAGCACCGGCGCGCCGAGGGTCACCGTCTCCTTGGGAAACTGTTCTTCCAGCCTGCGGCCGACCATCAGGCCGATCACCGTCTCCTCGTCCGCCTGTTCAGCTGGCAGCGTGTCGACGACGATGCCATCGCGCAGGATCGTCACACGGTCGGCGATCATCGGGATTTCCGACAGGTGGTGCGAAATATAGATGATGCCGTGGCCGCGCTGCTTGAGGCGGCGGATGACATCGAATAGCCGGCTGCGCTCGCTGTCCGACAGCGCGGAAGTGGGCTCGTCGAGCAGCAGGATGCGGGGGCCGCGCGCCAGCACGCGGGTGATCTCGATCAGTTGCTGCTCAGCCACTTCGAGCGTACGCACTTCGGCCGTCGGATCGATCGCGACGCCGAGCGCTTCCAGCGCGTGCCGCGCAGCCTTATGGGCCTTGCCCCAGTTGATCTTGCCAAAGGCATTACGTGGCAAGCCGCCGAGAAAGATGTTTTCCGTGACGCTCAGCGCCGGAATGAGGCTTAGTTCCTGATGCACCAGGCCGATGCCGAGTTCCGTGGCGAGCGTCGGCGTGAGGGCCGAAACCCGTTTGCCGCCGATCTCGATGTCTCCGGCAGTCGGGGCATGTTCGCCGGCGAGGATCTTCATCAGCGTCGACTTGCCGGCACCATTCTCGCCGAGAAGCACCTGCACTTCGCCCGCGCGCACGTCGAGCGAGATCGACTTCAAGGCCACGACGCCGGGAAAACGCTTCTCGATATTTTCGAGTTTCAGAAGGATTTCGTGCTGGTCCATGCGCCTCGACTACCATTCAACCGGCACCGAGCGTGCCGCTTCATCTCCGCATACCGCGCCCGCCTTGCAGGCGAACGGCGGCGCGGGGCACCTCTTCAAGAGAAGATGCGCCCCGCGTCCTGGGAGAAACCTTAGTTGGCTTTCTTGCAATTCGTCCGGATGGTCTTCCAGTCGATCGCTTCGAGCTTCGGCTCCGGGTAGAAGTTGCGCGCATTCGCCTCGTAGACGGTCCGCGGGCGGATATCGAAGGTCTTCGGCACTTCGAGGCCGCAGGCGAGCTCGACGGCGAACTTGGTGCCGAACCAGCCCCAATCGGCAAAGCCATGGGTCGTTTCGGCAATCATCTTGCCTTCCGCAATGCGGTCGACCGATTCCGGCGTCACGTCATTGGTGAAGACCGCCACCTTCTTGTCGCCGATGTTCGCGCCGTCCTGCACGGTTTCGAGACGACCGCTGGAGCCGGCGACGAGCATGGCGCCGAGGCCCATTTCGTTCGATGCCGCCCAGATGAAGTCGAGGTTTTCCGGGTTGGCCTGAAGGATATCCTCGGCGCAACGCGTGCCCTTTTCGCGGTTCCAGTCACCAGCGCAGGTGCCGCCGACGATCTCGATGCCCGGGAACTGTTCGAGCACCTTGCGGAAGCCGTTGAGGCGGGCCGTCGAGAAGAAGCCGCCGGCAACGCCCTCGATGATGGCGCCGCGCGCCTTGATCTTGGCCTTGTCCTCATCCGAAAGTTTTGCGGCGAGATCCTGCCAGAATTTCAGGTCGAGATAGGCGCCGGGCTCGACAGTGACCTTGTCACCCGTGCCTAACACGCCCGGACCGCCGAAATAATCGACGACCGAATAGGCGCTGACTTCCGCGCCCTGCGTGTTGTCGAAGCCGATATAGGACGAGACGTTCACGCCGTCGATCGGCTCGAGCAGGTTGACGATGATGACCGGGATGCCGGCTTCGGTGGCGCGCACGAGCGCCGGCTTGACGGTGGCGACCTCAGCCGGCGAAACGGCGATCAGGTCGACCTTGCGCTGGATCATGTCCTCGATGATGCTGACCTGCTCGGCGAAGGCCGTGGGGCTGGTCGGCGACTTGGTCAGGACCGTGACGTTGAAGCCATTCTTGTTGGCGTCAGCGGCGGCCAATTCGAAGAAGTTCGTCGCGGTCTTGAAGACGCCGGTAATGTCCGGCGGCACCCAGCCGATCGTGATGTCGATATTGTCGCCTTCCTGTGCCATGGCCGGCGCGGCACTGAATGCCGGCCAGAGTGCAACAGTCGCGGCCGCAGCAAACAATGATGCTTTTGCGAGCGTCTTGAACATAGCTCCCTCCCTGTCGAAAAAATCTCCTCCAACGCGCGCGATGGGCGCCGATCGGCGCTCCCACCCCTCACGTTAATCGGATGCTAGACAAAGCGATAAGGTAATTCAACTACATTTTTTGCTATTATGATCACAATCACTTGCGTGAGTTTCGGCGATTTTGATGCAAAACCGGCGTCGCGACGGATCGGATTCAACCAATCGGCCACGCTATAATGTAGTTAAGCTACTTAATTCTCTTCGGGTGCGAGGCGCACCAAATTCTTGCGCGCTGGCTCTGTCCAGCTACGGGCCGCGCAGGCTAAACGCCTAATTTGTCATGTTGTACGTATAGCATGTCAGGATAATGATTCAAGGCCGAAAGCTTTGGCAAATCTTCTACCCGCGCCGCGAAATCGCAGCGCGGGCAGCGCGATGGCTCCTGGCTGTGGCCTTACCAGCAGGTGTAACCGGCATCCGCGGTGACGATCGAACCCGTCATCAGGCTGGAGGCATCGGAGGCGAGGAACAGCACGATCGCGGCGATCTCGTCCGGCTGGCCGAGCCGGTGCATCGGCGTCATGTCCAGCCATTGCTCGTACATCGGCTTGTCCTCCTTGGCGAAGGTCAGGAGCGGCGTGTCGATATAGGTCGGCGCCACGGAATTCACCCGCACGCCGCGCGTCGCCCATTCGGCGGCAAACGAGCGGGTCATGTGGTGCACGCCGGCCTTTGCCGCATTGTAATGGACCTGCTGCTGCGGCCGGTTGACGATGGTGCCGGACATCGAACCGATCGTGACGATCGATCCCTTGCCCTTCGCCAACATGTGTTTTCCGAAGGCCCGGCACGAGCGGAAGGCGCCGTTGAGGTTGATGTTGATCATCCGCTCCCAATCGGCATCCGACAGGTCCTCCCCTGGCACGCCTGCCTGGGCGATCCCGGCATTGGCGACGAGGATATCCGCCGCCCGGCCGGCACTTGCCAGCCGGTCCGCCACCGCATTGACCGACGCGCTGTCGCCGATATCGATCACGTCCGCCTCGACGGAATAGCCCTTGGCGGCCAGCGCCGCGCGGCCGGCTTCGCTGCGCTCGACGCTGATATCGGTGAGCACGACATGCGCACCCGCCTCACAGAGCGCCTCGGCGCAGGCGAGCCCGATCCCCTGCCCGGCGCCGGTGACCACCGCCACGCGGCCGGACAGATCGAATTTCTGAAGATACATCCCGTTCCTTTCTGGCCGCAGGTCGCGGCCCGTGCCTCGCGGCCATCCTCACCCGTGCTGGATGTAGACGGCCTGCGTCTCCATATATTCGTAAAAGCCGTGTTTGCCGTCCGCCCCGCCGATGCCGGACTTTTTGCGGCCGGCATGAAAACCCTGATAGGCCTCGCCGTTCTCGCGGTTGATATAGGTCTCGCCGAATTGCAGGCGCCGCGTGACCTGCATCGCCTTGTTGAGATCCTGCGTGTAGAGCGAGGATGTCAGGCCATATTCGGTGTCGTTGGCATGATAGACCGCCTCGTCGGCATCGTTGACGACGGCGATCGGCGCGACGGGGCCGAAGATTTCTTTGCGCATGATTTCCATGTCCGGCGTGCAGCCCGTCAGCACCGTCGGCTCGTAATGGAGGCCCCGGTTACGATCGGCACGCTGCCCGCCAAGCGCCACGGTAGCGCCCGCCTGCCGTGCCCGATCGACCATGGCTTCCACCTTGCCAAGCTGTACCGCATTGACCAGCGGCCCCATGTCGACATCGCGCTCGGTGAGCGGGTCGCCATAGCTGACGGTGGCCATGCGCTTGATGAAGCGCTCGGTGAAATCGTCCGCCACCTGGCGCTCGACGAAGATGCGTTCGGCGCAGTTGCAGACCTGCCCAGTGTTGATGATGCGCGATGCCGTGATTGCCTCCACCGCGAGGTCGAGATCGGCATCCTTCAGCACGATGGCCGGCGCCTTGCCGCCGAGTTCCAGATTGACCCGCGTCAGGTTCTTAGCCGCCGCCTCCATGATGGCGACGCCCGTCGGCACGCTGCCGGTGAAGCTGACGAGATCGATGCCCGTATGGCCGGAAAGGGCGGCACCCGTCGTGCGGCCGCGGCCCGAAACCATGTTGAAGACGCCTTTCGGCAGCCCCACCTCATCCGCGATTTCCGCAAAGAGGAAGGCGTTGAGCGGCGTCTCCTCGCTGGGCTTCACCACGATCGTATTGCCCGCTACCAGCGCCGGCGCGAGCTTGCGGCCGATCAGGTAGAACGGAAAGTTCCAGGGCAGGATGCCGGCGACGACGCCGATCGGCACGCGGTTCAGATAGATCGTCTCGCCCTTGCGATCGCTGGCGATGATCTCGCCCTCGATGCGGCGCGCCCACTCGGCCATGTAGTCCATCAACCCGGCCATGCCGAGCACTTCGCCACGCGCAAGACCAAGCGTCTTGCCCTGTTCGCGGGAAATCGTCTCGGCCAGCACATCAACCTTATCGCGAATCTTGCCGGCGATTGCCTTGACGAAACCAGCTCGTTCGATCGGCGGAAGGTCGGCCCAGGCGGGCTGTGCCTTGCGCGCCGCATCCACGGCGGCATCGACTGTCTCGGCAGACGCATCGGGGATTTCCGCGATCTGCTCCTCGGTTGCCGGATTGTAGACGGCGATGCGGTCGGAAGCGCTGTCCTCGACAAACCGGCCGTCGATGTAATGGGTGTTCCTGGGCATGTCTTTCCTCCCGTATTGCTGTGTTGTCATCAGGCATCCGGCGCGACGCGGGCGACGATCTTGCCCGTCACCGCGCGAGCGCGCAGGCGCTGCAAGGCGTCCGGAATGTCTTCGAGCGTGACGATCTCCTCCACCATCGGATCGAGCTTGCCTCCCGCCAGACGCGCCATCAGGTCATCGCCCATGCGGGCGAAATCCCGCTGCGTCGGCACATGGCCTGCATTGTAGGCGCCACCGAGCCCGATCTCGTGGATGGAGGCGGCATAGGTGTAGGACGGCACGTCGGTCATGACGGGCAGCGGATCGACCGAGACGAGATGCCCGTTATAATGCACGAAAGCGAGCGACTTGCGGGCGTCGCCGGGGTTGGCCACTTCCACCATGACGTCCACGCCATAACCACCTTCCGTCTCGGCCTTCACCTTCTGCAGCAGGTCCGGATCGCGATAGTCTAAGACGATATCGGCACCGAAAGCGCGCACGGCATCGAAGTGCTCGGCCCGCGTCAGCGCAATGACCTTCGTGCCCGCCTGATGGGCAAGCTGTGTTGCGAAACCACCGACGCCGCCATTGGCGCCCTGGATGAGAACGGTCTGTCCCGCCTCGATCCGCGCTTTGCGGAACAGCGCCTGATAGGCGGTGTAGCCGGCGCAGGGAACGGCTGCCGCATCCGTGAAGCTGATGCCCTCGGGCAGGCGCGATGTCGCGTGGGCCGGTGCCAGGCAATATTCGGCAAAGACGCCGGACTTCCAGAGGTTGTTGTGCACCACCACCCGTTCGCCGACTTTCCAGCCTTCAACGCCGGGACCGACCGCGTCAATGATGCCGGCGGCATCGAGCCCCAGCACATGCGGATAGATCCATTCCGGCTTGTGATCGAGCGCCAGCTTCCAGTCGACCGGGTTGATCGAGACGGCGATGACCTTGATGCGCAACTGGCCAGGACCGGGCTCAGGGATCGGCAGGTCGGCCAGGGCCACATCGTCAAGCCGGGCCTTTGCATCGGAAACAACAATCGCCTTCATAGGGTGCCTCATGTGATCAGGTAGCCGCCGTCGATGACCAGCACGCTGCCGGTAACGAAGCTCGCAAGCGGCGAGGAGAGATAAAGGACGCCGCCGGCAAGTTCGGCCGGTTCGCCCCAGCGATTGAGCGGCGTGCGCGCGACGATGGCCGCGTTGCGCTCCGCGTTTTCGCGCAGGCCCTTGGTCAGCGGCGTGGCGATCCAGCCGGGCGCGATCGCATTCACGCGAATGCCATCAGCCGCATAGGCGATTGCCAGCGACTTGGTGAGCTGCGCAATGCCGCCCTTGGAGGCCGAATAACCGGGCACCAGCCCGCCGCCGAAGAAGGACAGCATGGAAGCGGTATTGACGATCGTGCCGCCGGTGGCCGCAAGGCGCGGGCGGGCGGCGGCGCAGACGCGCATGGAGCCGTTGAGATTGATGTCGACGACCTCGGCGAAGACGTCCGGTTCCAGTTCGTCATTGCGCCGGATGACCCCGGCGCAGTTCACCACATGATCGAGCCGCGGCAGGCCCGCAACGAGGGCATCGACGGCCGATTTGTCGCGCACGTCGAGCGTGGCGAAGAGCACGCCCTTCATCTCGGGCCGGTCTCCGGCGGCGGCGATCTCGGCGTCGGTGACGCCCGTCGCCACCACATCCGCGCCGAGCGCGACGAAGGCCTGGCAGATCGCAGCACCGATGCCGGAGGTCCCGCCGCTCACCAGCACCTGACGGCCCTCGAAAAGGCCGGGGCGCAGGTAGGCGGCGGGGTTGCCGATCGCGCCGGTCCGCCCGTCAGCGGATGAACTGGTCGACATAATCCGCTCCCAGCCCAACTGCCTCGTAATGCGCACGACACATGTCGATCTTGGTGAAGACGTCCTCGAAGCCGAGCGGTTCGCCATAAGCATCGACGTAATACATAATGCCGTTGACCTGGAAGAAGGTGATCATCTCCTCGACATCGTCGGGGACGACCAGCGTGTGCGTCTCGCCCGGCGGTTCGAAGACGTAACCGCCCTCTTCAGCGACCCAGTCATGTTCCAGATAATGCCAGCGGCCCTTCAGCACGAAGCCGTGCACCGCCTGGGGATGCCGGTGGCGGCTGAGCACGCCGGACTTGCGCACCTTCAACAGGTTCATCCAGTAGCCGGCGGAGCGGTTGAGGCAGAGCGGGCGGAACCAGACATTCGTGCCCTGCGGCACCCAGACCCGGTCGTCGAGGGGAATGGCGTCCGGGATGACGATATCCGGCAGCGACTCCTTAGGCATGGGAAATTGGTAGGGCATGCGCGGGTTGGGATCGGTCTTCATGGGAGGCATCGGCGTCTTCCTCAGGCTGTCTGGAGGGTGCTGGCCTCGCGCCGTGGCGCGATGCCCGCAGGCTGGCGGCGCTTTGCGCCGGTGATGAATTCCACCGCCTTGTCGGCGACGACCAGCACGGCGGCATTGGTGTTGCCGGAGATGATGGTGGGGATGGCGGAGGCATCGATGACCCGAAGCCCCTCGACGCCGCGCACCCGCATGTCGGCGCCAAGCACGCCACCGGCGTCGCCTTCGCGCGCCATGCGGCAGGTGCCGACCGGGTGATAGACGGTCTTGACGAAGCGCTTCGCGTGTTCGGCGAGCTCCGCATCAGACACCTTGTCCGGGCCGGGGAAGATTTCCCGTGCGATCATCGACCGCAGCGGCTCCTGTTGCAGGATTTCGCGCGCACGCCGCACGCCGCCGATCGACAGGCGCAAGTCTTCGGGGTCGGCCAGATAGTTCGGATCAACCAGCGGCTGGTCCTTCGGATCGGCGGAGGCAAGCTGCACCGAGCCGCGCGACCGCGGCTTGGCGACGCAGGAATTGAGCGTCAGGCCATGGCTTGCCTGCTGGTCGGTATGGTCCTTGTCGAGATAGACGGTGGGCACGCAGAACTGCTGGATCTTCGGATCGTTGGAGAGATCGTCGGGATCGAAGAAGGCGCCGGCCTCAACGCCGTTGGACGTCACCGGTCCGGTGCGGTTCACAAGATATTCGAGGCCGTTGCGCATCTGCTTCCAGCCGCGATCATGGCCATAATAGCCGTAGGGACCATTGCAGAGCGCCACGACCGGCGTCTCGGTATGGTCCTGAAGATTGGCGCCGACGCCCGGCAGATCGACGAGCGCGTTGATGCCGTGGGTTTTGAGATGATCGGCTGGTCCGATGCCGGAGAGCATCAGCAGCTTCGGCGTCGCGATGGCGCCGGCGGCAAGCAGCACCTCGCCATCGCAGCGGGCTTCCACGACCGTCCGCCCCTCGCCCTGCGAATAGCGCACCCCGACGGCGCGGCCGTTTTCGATGATCAGCGAATGGACGAGGCAAGAGGTTTTTACGTCGAGCCGGCCACTCGCCATGGCAGGCCGCAGGAAGGCATCGACCGCGGAGCAGCGCCGGCCATCGCGGGTCGTCACCTGATAGGCGCCGACGCCACGCTGGCTGCGGCCGTTGAAGTCGCTGTTGTGTGGCAGGCCGATGCCTTGGGCGGCCAGCACGAAGGCGCGGGAGAGTTCGCAGATGTGGTCGAGATCGGAGACTTTCCACGGGCCGCCGACGCCGTGATAATCGTCGTTCAGCCGCGCATTGTCCTCCATGCCCGTGAAATAGGGCAGCAGCGCATCGTAAGACCATTGTTCGTCACCGATCTCGTCGGCCCAGCCGTCGTAGTCGGCAGGCTGGCCGCGCATATAGACCATGGCATTGACCGACGAGCCGCCGCCGAGCACGCGGCCCTGCGGCACGATGGGCCTGCGGCCGCCGAGCCGCGCCTGCGCCACGGACTTGTAGAACCACATATATTTCTCGACGCCGAGCAGCTTGACGAAGCCGGCCGGCATGCGGATCAGCGGGTTTCGGTCATCCGGCCCGGCTTCCAGCACGAGCACGCGCGCACCGTGCTCGCCCGCAAGCTTGCCCGCCGCAAGGCAGCCCGCCGTTCCCCCGCCGACGACGATGTGGTCGTAGCTCATGCGACGATACTCTCCACCTTGCCGGCCTGTGAGCGCGGGAAGAGCAACAGGTGATCGGGATCGATCGACACCGGCACCGCCTCGCCGCGTTTCGGCGTCACCGAGGGATGGGCGACCAGCGTGAAGCGCGCCTCGCCGACATCGACGAAGATCAGGTTCTGGTCCTGCAATTCCTCGGTGATGAAGACCTTGCCATCGAGACGGAGCGGACTGTCGCCGCCGATCGACAGGAAGTGCGGGCGGATCGCAGCAAGCCCGCCATCGCCGATATCCTGTGCCGCCGCATGCAGGCGCTGCGGCAAGGCAAGCTTGCGGCCTTCGAATTCGATCGACCAGCCGCCATCCGCCGCCGCCACGCGGCAATCGAAAAAGTTGATCGGCGGCTCGCCGACGAAGCCGGCGACGAAGGCGTTCTTCGGCCGCGCATAGACCTCGTCCGGCACCGCCATCTGCTGGATCTCGCCGTCGCTCATCACCATGACGCGGTCGGCGAGCGCCAAGGCTTCCTCCTGGTCATGCGTGACATAGATCATCGTATAGTTGAACTTCTGGTGCAGGCTCTTGATGAAGCGGCGCATGCGATAACGCTGGCGCGTGTCGAGATGCGAAATCGGTTCGTCGAGCAGGAACACTTCGGGTTTGCGCACCAGCGCGCGCGCCAGGCCGACACGCTGCGCCTGGCCCGAGGAAAGGCCCTTGGGCTTGAGATGCAACAGCGCCGTCAGCTCCATCTTCTCGGCAATGTCGCGGACCTGGCGATCGATCTCCTTGCTGTCGACATTGGCCGAGCGCAGCGGGAAGGCGATGTTTTCGTAGATCGAAATGGTCGTGTAGAGCGCGTAGGATTCAAAGGACATGGCAACGTTGCGGTCTCGGGCGCGCACGTCGTTGACGCGTTTGCCGTCGAAGTAGATCGAGCCTTCGGTGACCGTCTCCAGACCTGCGATCATGCGCATTGTCGAGGATTTGCCGCAGCCGGAGGGGCCGAGGATGGCGACGAATTCGCCATCGGCGATCTCGAAATCGATGCCGTGCACGGCCTGGACGGCGCCGTAGCGCTTGACGAGTTTTTCGGCTTTTATGGAGGCCATGGGTCAAACTCCTGCGGAAGGCATGGCGTGCGTGACCGCCCGGGCATTCTGGAACAAGTGGACGGCGTCGCGCGGGAAGGCGATGGCGACGGTTTCGCCCACACCGAGCGATGTGCCGGCGGGGACCGAGACGGAGACCTGGTCATTGCCGATGCCGACAAGGGCGATCTTCATGTAGCCGAGGTTTTCGATGACATCGACGCGGCCACGCAGCGCATTGGAGTCGCCCTCCCGGGCAATCCGCACCTCGTTTGAACGGAAGCCGACCTGGATCTTCGAGCCGACCTCCTCGTTGAGGTCGCTGACGGCCTCGGCCGCAAGCGAGGCGACCGGCATGCCATCCGCCGTCACGAAATCGACCCTGCCGTCGTGCCGACGAGGCTGCACCGAAATGAAGCTCATCGGCGGATCGCCGACGAAGGAGGCGACGAAGGCGTTTGCCGGGCGGTGGTAGAGATCCGCCGGCTTGCCGAGCTGCTCCAGCTTGCCGGCGTTCAGCACGGCAACCCGGTCGCCGAGTGCCAGGGCCTCGCGCGAGGATGTGGTGGTGAAGACAACGGTCGCCGACAAGTCCTCGGCAAGCGCTTTAAGTTCGGCGCGGATCTTGTGGCGCAATTTCGCATCGAGATGGCCGACCGGTTCGTCGAGCAGATAAATGTCCGCCGGCCGGATGATCGCGCGGCCGAGTGCCACGCGCTGGCGCTGGCCGCCGGAGAGGAAACCGGGGCGCCGATCGAGCAGGTGGCCGATGCCCAGAATGCCGGAGATCCGCTTGACGCGTTCCTCCACTTCCGCACGGCCGATGCCGCGGGCCTTCAGCGGAAAGGCCAGGTTTTCGCCGACCGAGAGATGCGAATAGAGCGCATAGTTTTCGAAGGCCATCGCCGCATCGCGCTTTTCCGGCGGCACGCGGAGAATGGAGACACCGTTGCGCAGCACGTCGCCGCTGGTCGGCTTGGTGATGCCGGCGAGGATGTTGAGCAGCGTGCTCTTGCCGGCGCCGGCCGGCCCGTAGATCACAAGGAATTCGCGGTCGCGCACCGTAAGATCGATCTTACGAAGGGCGACCTTGGCGAGGCCGTAGCGCTTGTGGACCGATTTCAGTTCGTACATCAGACGTCCTCCTGCATGAGGGCGGCAACTTCCGCCTCCGCCTGTTGGCGCTCGGCGATAAAGCGGTTGCGGGCGCGCACGACGAAGGCCGCCGAGATCACGAAAGCAACGATGTTCATGATGACCACCGACATCGCCTGGCTGGCGAAATACGGCTCGATGAAGCCGAGCCAGACGAAGACGACGCCGACATAGAGAAGGATGACGCGAAAGCCGGTATCCCAGCCTTGACTGAAGCTCATGATCTTATCCTCTCACAGCGCCGAAGGTGAGGCCGCGCACCATGTAGCGTTGCATGGCGAGCACGAAGACCAGCATCGGCAGGACGCTGATGGTGGCGGCGGCCGCAACAGGCCCCCAGAGAATGCCTTGCAGCGTGAAGAAGGATTCGACGCCGACGGTGACGGTGCTCGCGGCCTTGCGGGTCAGGATGTAGGCGAACAGGAACTCGTTCCAGCTGAAGATCAGCGTGAAGACGCCGGTGACCGCGATGCCGGGGGCGGCGAGCGGGCAGACGACCTTGGCCAGAACCTTCAGCCGCGACAGGCCGTCGAGGCGGGCGGAATGTTCGAGTTCACGCGGAATATCCTGGAAGAACGATACCAGCAGCCAGATGGCAAAGGGCAGGTTGAACACCGTATAGGAGATGATCAGCGCGCCCGGCTGGTCGAGCCCGATGCCGAGGAACTTGCCGGCGCCCGTCCTGCCGACTTCGCGGAAGATCAGGAAGTAGGGCAGGATGACGGCGATCGCCGGGAACATCTTGGTCGACAGGATGAAGAACAGGATGTGGCCGTCGCCGACATTGTAGCGCGCGAAGCTGTAGGCGGCGAGCGAGCCGGTAATCACGACGATGATCGTCGAGGCGACGGAGATGAACAGCGTGTTCTTGATGTAGAACAGGAAGTTCTTGTCGTAGATCGCGTGGACGTAATTATCCAGCGTCGGGGTAAACAGGAAGCGCGGCGGCGACACCATGATGGCATCGGCCGGCTTGAACGACGTGATGATCATCCAGGCGATCGGAAACACGATGAAGCCGAGCACGATGACGATCAGGCCGTAGCGGAGCGCTTCCTTGGGGAAGCTTGATTCACGTTGCAGCATGGCGATCTCCTCAGCCTTCGGATGCGCGCGACGAAAATTGGGTGAGCAGCGGGCGAAGCGCGAAGAGGCTTGCGACCAGCATGGCGTAGAGGAAGAAGATCGCCATGGTGGAGGCATAGTCCATCCGGAAAAGCTTCAGCCCCGTGCGGTAGAGATAGAAGGTCATGGTCTCGGTCACCGTGCCCGGTCCGCCGCGCGTCAGCACAGCCACCGCATCGTAGAGGCGCACGCTGTCGATGGTGCGCAGCACGAGGACGAGGAACAGCACCGGCTTCAGCATCGGAAAGGTTAGCGTGCGCAGCACGCGGAAAGTGCTGGCACCGTCGAGTTCGGCGGCCTCGAACGGCTCCTTCGGCAGCGCCTGCAAACCGGCAAGCGCGATCAGCGCCACAAAGGGCGTCCATTGCCAGACGTCGAACAGGATGACCGACCAGAGCGCGATCGTATAGTCGCCGAGCCAGTTGGGCTCCGGCAGGCCGATGAGGCCGAGGAAATAGTTGATCAGGCCGAATTGCGGATCATAGAGATAGCGCCAGAACAGGCCCGTCACCGCCGCCGAAGTGGCAAGCGGCAGGATCATCAGGCTGCGGATGACGCCTTTGCCGACGGTTGCGCCGTGGATCAGGAAGGCGATGGCGATGCCCAGCACCATTTCGAGCGTGACGGCCGTCAGCGTGAATTTCAGCGTGACCCAGACGGAACTCCAGAAGGCGCTGTCATGCAGGACCGTCCGGTAGTTGTCGAGGCCGACGAAATCGCCGATGCGGCCACGCGTCAGGTCCGCGAACCGGAAGGACACGTCGAGCGCATAGGCGAGCGGCAGCAGCGCGAAGACAAGGATGACCAACATCGCAGGCACGACAAGAAGGATCGAGAACCAACGATCGGACATGGCGGTTGGACTTGCCACGCCTTTTTCCTGCGACGCCGACACGGATAGCGACTGCGACATCAAACTCCTCCAGAAGAAACTTTTGGGCGGGCAAACCCGCCTCTCAAATCAAACTGCATGGTGGGCGGGTGCCCACCATGCAAAGCTTGGATCGATGCTTCGATCACTTGCCGATCGGGCACGGGCCGCCGCAAATCTTCTCGACTTCGGCAGCGAGCTGTTCGGCCGCCGCGCGGGCGTCGATCTGGCCGGCCGCCGCCGATTGCAGCGGGATCTGCATCGTGTTGTAGATCTTCGCGCCGAAGGGCGTGTCGAACAGGTTAGAGCGGAAACCCTTCATGGAATCGAAGATCTTCAGCAGCGTCGAGAAGTGGCCGGTCTTCGTGCGGCTTTCCGGCACGGCGAAGGCCGGGTCGGAGAGCACGCTCATCAGCGTCGACGTGCCGCCCGCCTTGGCGAACTCCATCTGCGCATCATGGCCGCCGATATAGGCGACGAAGTCCATCGCCTCCTGCGGATGGGCGGACGATGCGGAGACGGCAAGCAGGAAGCCGCCGATATAGGCCTTCTTCTCCGGCGCTTCGGCAACGCCCATCTTGGCGCCCGGCACGCTGGTTTCGGTCGTCACGGCATTCGGCCATTGATCGAGGAAGAAGGAATAGGTCTGGGCGATCTGCCCGTCCTTCATCTGGTTCATTACGCCGTCATAGGTGACGGTGAGGGCCGCCGGCGGGGCGAATTTCATCAGCGCCAGATAGTCGTTCATCGCCTTTTCGACCGCGTCGACCGGCACCTTGCCCTCGTCCGTCAGCCAGTCCGCGCCCTGCGACCAGAGCACGCCGGACATTTCGTCCTGGATTTCCGGGAAGGGACCGGCCATCAGGCCGACGCCATAAAAGTCCTTGGCGAGCGCTTCGCCCTTGAGGTTCTCGCCGGCCTTGCGCGTGAAGAATTCGGCGATATCGCGGTGCTGCGCCCAGGTGGTCGGCACGGCGAGATCGTAGTTGAAGCGCTTCTTGAAGGCTTCCTTCTCGGTCGCATCCTCGAACAAGTCGGCGCGATAGATGTAGCCGGCCGTGTAGGTGTAGTACGGCAGGCCCCAGACGTCGCCCTTGTACTGCGTCGTGAGGGCTGCGAGCGTCGGCGCCACGTCGTCGAGCTGCGCCTTCTTGTCGGCGAAATAGTCCGTCATCGGCAGGATGAAGCCGTTTTCGGCGAATTCCGCCTTTTCGGAAGTTTCCAGCGTCACGACGTCATAGGCGCCGGTCTGGCCGACCATCTCGATGACCTGCTTGTTGTAGAGCTGCGAGTTGTCGATGTTGACGACATTGACCTTGACGCAGTTCTTCGCCTCGAAGCCGGCGACGAGATTCGCCATGGCATCGGTGTAGAAGCCGGCGATCGTCGACCAGGTGATCGGCACGCGGTCCGCATCGACGCATTCCTGCGCCATGGCGACGGGCGCCGTCGAGGTCATCAGCGCTGCGACCAGCAAACCCTTTTTCAGCATGGATTTCATTTCATTCCTCCCGGTTGACGGCCGTGGGCTCCCTGCCCCGGCGCGTGATTGGCTATGCTGCTGTGTTCTCCTTGGAATGTCCGGCCGGTCCGGCCGGGCTCCGCGGCAGTTCCAGGAACGCCGCGGTATCGGGATCGACCGGAATGCCGGCCACGAGGCGCTCGGCTTCGACCCGCCATTCGCGGTCGCCGGGCGCCAGGATCTCGCCGCCTTCCTGCGCCGGCGCGCTCCTCAAAGCCGCCAGATAGGCGGCCATGCCGGCATGGAAGACGTCCCGGCCGCCGAAGCGGTCCGGATCGATGGCGAGAAGGAAATGCCCCATCTGGCGCGGCGTCGAATAATCGTCACCTCCCACCATGGGGATGAAAGCGTGGTCGAGCGTCATGCCTTGCAAGACCGCCGACAGCAGCGTCGCAACGCCGGCAAGGGCAGCCCCCTTGAAGGCGAAATCCACGCCGCCGAGCGGCAGGAGCGTCTTGCCCGAAGCCGGGTCCGTGGTCGGCGCGCCGGCCTCGTCAACGGCGACGCCCTGCGGCAGTTGCACGCCGAGCGACTTGTAGAGCAGCAGACGGTTCAACGGGATCGACGAGGTCGCCATGTCGAGCAACCAGGGCTTTTCACCGCCGCTGGGGGCCGCAAAGGCCAGCGGATTCGTGCCGTGAAAGGCCTCGCGGCCCTGAAAGAGCGCCACGACACTGTCGGAATTGGTGGTCGCAAAGCCGATCATACCGGCTTCCGCAGCAACCCGCGCATAAGCACCGGCCGCACCGAAATGCGAGGAGTTGATGACGCCGACCGCGCCAATGCCGCTGTCGCGCGCCAGTTCGATCGCCGTGTCCATCGCGACATAGGCCGCATGGTGGCCAAGCGCATTGTCGCCATCGACGATCGCCGTCGCAGCCGCCGTCTTGCGGACCGTGATGTTCGGCGTTCCGTTGACCCGTCCGCCACGCAGAACCTTGTCGTAGTGGACCACCAGCCGCACGCCGTGACTGTCGACCCCGATGCGCGAGGCATGCATCAACGCCCGCACGGCGGCAGCGGCGGATGCGTCGCACGCGCCGGCGTTGCGCAGCGCAGTTTCGACTCGCGCTTGGAGCAAATCGGGGGCAACTAGAGTCTGGACGGACATATCGGACCCAACCTAGGAGATTGCAGACGACGAGAATTGGCGTATCATATCTAATATCTCAGTGTAAATAGTTGAGGGGCTCGGTGAACCCGCGTCGGCCCCTGCAAGGAAGGGAGACCCTATGAATACACTCGACCGCGGTCCGTCGCTGACCGACCTGGCGGCGCAGGAAATACGCAACCGCATCGTGCGCGGCGTGTTCCAGCTCGGCGAACCGCTCTCCGAAATCGCACTCGCCACCGAGCTCGGCGTCTCCAAGACGCCTGTGCGCGAAGCGCTGATGGTGCTGAAGCGGCAGGGTCTCATCGAGGTGCATCCGCAGCGCGGCTCGTTCGTCTTCGACATGGATGCAAACCAGGTCCGAAAACTCTCCGAACTGCGCGAGGTGCTGGAACTCGCCTCCCTCCGCATGGCGCTTGCCACCGATCGACGGGCGCTTGCCAAACAATGGGCCGACATCGTCAAGAAGATGCGCAAGTCGCTCGACGCCGACGATGCGGAGCTCTACCGCACGCTCGACGGCGGCTTCCACCGGGTGCTCTTCGAGCTTGCCGACAATGCCTATCTCATGGAGGCCTACGAGCTGATCGCCTTCCGGGTGCAGGCGCTGCGCAACCGCTTGTCGCTCGCTCCCTCGCTTAACGCCACCTCGTTCGAGGAGCATGTGCGGCTGGCGGAGCTGGTCGCGGCTGGCGACGACGAGGCCATCGTGAACCTCATGCGCCAGCACATCGAGGCGACGCGGGAACATTATCTGGCTGCGGTGACGGCGCGGGAGGCGGAAGCCGCCGTGGCGCCGGCCAAGGAACGGCGCCGAACGACGCGCCGCTGACACATCGCCACCCACGTCGCCCGACCGAAAACGGTAGCGCGGCTGAACGCCCATTTTGCTGTCCTCCCGTAGCTAAGCTACATTTTATCGAAATCACGGCGCGAATTCGGCCGCACTTCCTTTTGATTTCGGTAAATTCCATCCCTGAGACATAGATTTTCGGATTGACACTCGATTGTCAAGGTAGCTAAACTACATTTTTAGAGGCGCCAAGGAGGGCGCTACCGGGAGGGGATCGTGTACGCTGAGCTTTTTAGATTGGATGGTCGTGTCGCGCTGGTGACGGGCGGCAGTCGAGGCATCGGACTTGCCTGCGCCGAGGCGCTTGGGGAGGCCGGCGCACGCATCGCCATCTCCGCGCGCTCTCGCGACGAGGGTGAAAAAGCCGTCCGGCATCTGGCCGGCAAGGGCATCGAAGCGCTCTACCTGCCCGCCGATATTTCCAGCGAGAGCGCCGCCCAGGCGCTCGTAAAGCAGGCGGCCGCCGAGCTTGGCGGGCTTGATATCCTCGTCAACAATGCCGGCATCGCGCGCCATGGCGACAGCCTCGACGTCAAGCCAGAGACCTGGGACGAGGTGATCAACACCAACCTCACCGGCCTCTTCTGGTGCTGCCGGGCGGCCATCGAGACGATGGTTGCGGCGGGGCGCGGGTCGATCGTCAATATCGGCTCGATCTCCGGTTATATCAGCAATCTTCCGCAGAACCAGGTCGCCTACAATGCCAGCAAGGCCGGTGTGCACATGCTGACCAAGTCGCTGGCCGGCGAATTCGCCAAGAACAACATCCGTATCAATGCAGTGGCGCCCGGCTACATTGAAACCGCCATGACGCAGGGCGGGCTGGACGACCCGGAGTGGTCGAAGATCTGGCTCGGCATGACGCCGCTGGGCCGGACCGGCAAGCCGAGCGAAGTGGCCGCAGCCGTGCTCTACCTCGCCTCCGATGCCGCCAGCTACGTCACCGGCTCGGTGCTCACCATCGACGGCGGCTACACCATCCACTGACCTTCACAGCAAAGAGATACGGGAGCAATTGAATGGCACGCGCATTCGGCGGTCCGAACAAATATATCCAGCGCGCAGGCGAGATCGACAAGCTAGCGAGCTACCTGGTACCGCTCGGCAAACGCGCCCTCGTGCTGATCGACCGCGTGCTGTTCGACACGCTCAGCGAGCGCATCGGCACGAGCGCCGGCGACGCCCTCGACATCCGCTTCGAGCGGTTCGGCGGCGAATGCTGCACGTCCGAAATCGAGCGTGTGCGGGCGATCGCCATCGAGCATGGCAGCGACGTTCTCGTTGGCGTTGGCGGCGGCAAGACGGCGGATACCGCCAAGATCGTCGCCATCGACACCGGCGCCCGCATCGTCATCGCACCCACCATCGCCTCGACCGACGCGCCCTGCAGCGCGATTGCCGTGCGCTATTCGGAACACGGCGTCTACGAAGACTCCCTCCGCCTGCCCCGCAATCCGGATGTGGTCGTGGTCGATTCCGCGCTGGTCGCGGCAGCCCCCGCGCGCTTCCTCGTCTCCGGCATCGGCGACGCGCTTTCGACCTGGTTCGAGGCTCGCTCCAACATCGAATCGCGCACGAACAACTATGTCGCCGGCGGCTTTCCGACCACCGAAGCCGGCATGGCGATCGCCAGGCATTGCCAGAGCGTGCTGATGCGCGATGCCGTGAAGGCCAAGATCGCCGTCGAGGCCGGTCTGCTGACCCAGGCGGTGGAAAACATCATCGAGGCGAACACGCTGCTTTCCGGTCTCGGCTTCGAGAATTGCGGCTGCTCGGCCGCGCATGGCATCCATGACGGGTTGACCGTGCTCGAAGAGATCCACGGCTATTTCCACGGCGAAAAGGTCGCCTTCGGCACGCTCTGCCTGCTGATGCTGGAAAACCGCGATCATGCCGAAATCGAGGCGATGATCCGCTTCTGCCGCAGCGTCGGCCTGCCGACGAAGCTTTCGGACCTTGGCGTCGTTGACGACGTGCCCGCTAAGATCGAGCGTGTTGCGGAGGCCGCCTGCCGGCCGGGCAACATCATCTATGCCACGCCCGTCACCATCACCGTGCCTGCGGTCCGCGATGCGATCCTGGCGCTCGACGCTTTTTCGCGCAGCATCGCTTGACCGCCGGAGGTAAGCCATGACCGACAGAAAACCCCTCGTCATGATCACCGGCGCCAGCGCCGGCATCGGCCAGGAAACCGCCCGGGTCTTTTCCGCCGCTGGTTATCCGCTGCTCCTCATCGCCCGCCGCCCCGAGCTGATCGAGGCGATGGGCCTTCCCGACACGCTGGCCGTCAACGCCGACGTGCGCGACCATGCGGCACTGGTAGCAGCGATCGCCGAGGGCGAGGCAAAGTTCGGCCCGGTCGACTGCCTGATCAACAATGCCGGCATCTCCCGTCTCGCGCGTCTCGACGAGCAGGACCCCGAGCAATGGCGCGACCTCGTCGATATTAACTGCCTCGGCGTGCTGAACGGCATGCATGCGGTGGCCCCCGGCATGAAGGAGCGCCGCCACGGCACGATCATCAACGTCTCGTCGATTGCCGGCCGAAAGGTCTATCCGCATCATGATGTCTATGGCGGCACCAAGCACTTCGTGCATGCCGTGAGCGAGGGGATGCGCCAGACCATGTCGGCCCACCGGGTGCGCGTCATGGTCATCTCGCCGGGCGTCGCCAAGTCGGAGATCGACAAGACCATCACCCACCAGAACGCCTACGAATTCTGGGACAACGGCCGCAAGCAGCTGAATGGCGGCCTCGACGTCAACGACATCGCCCGCACCATGCTCTTTGCCTACCAGCTTCCGCAGGACGTCAATCTCCAGGAGATGACGATCACCCATACTGGCCAGGAATTCTGACATGACGGACACCCCCTCCTTCGACGACCTGCTGGATTTCAGCGGCAAGACCGTAGTGGTCACGGGTGCGGCGACCGGCATCGGCCGGGCGATTGCCGAAGCCTTCGCGGCGAAGAAGGCGCGTGTCGCGCTGCTCGACCGCGATCCCTCCGTTGCCGATGTCGCCGCCTCGCTCGGCGCCCACCACATCGCGCATGTCGTGGACGTAACGGACGAGCCGGGCGTCGAGCGCGCCGTTCAAGCGGTGACCGAGGCCTTCGGCCGCATCGACATTCTCGTCAACAATGCCGGCATCGGGCCGCTGGCACCGGCGGAAAGCTATCCGACGGCCGAATGGGACCGCACGCTTGCCATCAATCTCAAGGGCGCCTTCCTGATGGCGCGCACCGTTGCGCCGGGCATGCTGGAGCGCAAAGCCGGCCGCATCGTCAACATGGCCTCGCAGGCCGCCGTGATCGGCATCGAGGGCCATGTCGCCTATTGCGCCAGCAAGGCGGGCATCATCGGCATGACGAACTGCATGGCGCTGGAATGGGGACCGCGCGGCGTCACCGTCAACGCGCTGTCGCCGACCGTGGTGGAGACCGAACTCGGCCTCACCGGCTGGGCCGGCGAAAAGGGCGAGCGCGCCCGCGCCGCCATCCCGACGCGACGCTTCGCCAAGCCGTGGGAGATCGCCGCCTCGGTGCTCTACCTCGCCAGCGGCGCGGCCGCGATGGTGAACGGCGCAAACCTGATGATCGACGGCGGTTACACCATCGTTTGATCGAAAAATTGACAGAGACGAGGACCCAGTTTTGACACAGCTATTCGAGCCCGTCGGGTGCAAGGTCGATCTTCAGACCGGCGCCATGAGCGATGCCACGGGCGATTACCAGAAGCGTTTCCGCGACCTTGAGGGTCTCTATGCGGATGCGGATGCCTTCTCCGCCATGCAGGCCGAGTGGAACGACACGGTCGTCTACGAAGTCTCGGAATTTCGCCCCAACGAACGCTCTGGCGACCTTATCTTCGGCGTCACCCGCATGCTGCCGGGCAAGGTAGGCCAGGAATATTTCGTCACCCGCGGCCATATCCACCGGCAGGCGGACCGGCCGGAAATCTATTACGGCCAGAAGGGCCGCGGCCTCATGCTGATGGAATCGCCGGACGGCGAGATCCGCATCGTCGAAATCGACGCCCAGACGGTCTGCTACGTGCCGCCCTACTGGATCCACCGCTCCGTCAATGTCGGCGACGAGGAACTGGTGATGCTGTTCTGCTACCCCGCTGATTCCGGCCAGGACTATGACTGCATCGCCAAAGCCGGCGGCATGCGCGCCCGCATCATGGACGATGGCAAGGGCGGCTGGAAACAGGTCGACAATGCCGGCTGGCGGATGCGGGACGCGGCGACGATCGCCGCCCTCTATGGCCATCAGGAGAAGGAAGAAACCGCATGAGTGCCCCATTCGATCAGGCCGCCAAGCTTGGCGTCGTGCCGGTCATCGCCATCGAGCGCGCATCCGATGCCGTCGCGCTCGCCGATGCGCTTCTCGAAGGCGGGCTGCCGCTAGCCGAGATCACCTTCCGCACCGAAGCGGCGGCCGAAGTCATCGCCATCATGGCCGACAAACGGCCGGAACTGCTGGTCGGCGCCGGTACGATCCTGACGCCGGAAGCGCTTGACGCGGCAATCAACGCCGGCGCCCGCTTCGGCCTTGCGCCCGGTTTCGACGCCGAGATCGTTGCGGCCGCAAACGGCAAGGGCTTTCCCTTCGCGCCCGGCATCATGACCCCCTCCGACTTGACCGCCGTCACCCGCCACGGCCTGAAACTGGCAAAATTCTTCCCGGCGAAGGCCGCCGGCGGCCCCGCCATGCTGGAGGCGATCAGCACGCCCTTCGCGCATCTCGGCACCCGTTTCGTACCGACCGGCGGCGTCAGCCTCGACAACATGCACGAATGGCTGAAGCTCGGCGCGGTGGCAGCCGTTGGCGGCACATGGATCGCGACCAAGGCCGATATCAGCGAAGGCCGTTGGGCCGATATCACGGCTAAGGCGCGCGCCGCGGTGGCAAAGGCCAAAGAGGCACGCGAGGCAAACCGATGAGCCGCTATCAACCCGCGATCCAGCCGACCTTCTACTTCATCGGCGTGACGACGGCGAAGAGCTCGATCATGCGGGTTTTCCCCGCCTGGGCGCGCCATCTCGGGCTGAAGGACGCGGTGCTGACGGGCATCGACTTTCCGCTGCACGCCGACCCGGCCGCCTATCGCGAGGCCGTCGCCTTCATCAAGACGGACCCGCTGTCGCTCGGCGCGCTGGTCACCACGCACAAGATCGACCTGTTCAATGCGGCACGCGACATGTTCGACGTGATCGATCCGCATGCGCTGCTGATGCATGAGACGAGCTGCCTATCGAAACGTAACGGCAAGCTCATCTGCCACGCCAAGGACCCCATTTCCTCGGGCCTGGCGATCGACGGTTTCGTGCCGGCCAGCCACTTTGCCGACACTGGCGCGGAGGTTCTCTCCATGGGTGCCGGCGGCTCCACCATCGCCATCACCTGGCACCTCATGCAGGCAAGCCGTGGAGCCGACGTGCCGTCCCGCATCGTCGTCACCAACCGGTCGCAGCCGCGTCTCGACGAGCTGCGGCGCATTCACCAGGACATGAACGCCCGCGTAAAGATCGACTACGTGCTGGCCGACCGGCCGGAACTGAACGATGCCGCCATGGCCGCGCTGAAACCCGGTTCACTGGTGATCAACGCCACCGGCCTCGGCAAGGACGCGCCGGGCTCGCCGATCACCGATGCGGGCCTCTTCCCCGAGCGGGCGATCGCCTGGGACCTGAACTACCGCGGCGATCTCGTCTTTCTCGACCAGGCACGGCACCAGCAAGCGGCGCGCGGGTTGCAGGTCGAGGATGGCTGGACCTATTTCCTGCATGGCTGGACGCAGGTCATCGCCGAAGTGTTCGACATCGACATCCCGACCTCCGGCCCGTCCTTCGACGAGATTTCGCGCATCGCCATCGAAGCGGCGAAGGGGTGATGTGGTGAAGCGTATTCTCGTCACACCCCGTTCGCTCTCGCTCGATCCGCCGCCGGAACTCGAACCGCTGCGCCAGGCCGGTTTCGACCTTGTGTTCCCGACGCCCGGCCGCATGCCCGGCGAGGCCGAACTTCTCGACCTCGTGCCCGGCTGCGTCGGCTGGCTCGCCGGTGTGGAGCCGGTCTCCGACCGGGTGATTGCCGCCGCCGATAGCCTGCGCGCCATCAGCCGCAACGGCACCGGCATCGACAACCTTCCGCTGTCGCTACTGAAGGGCCGGGGCATCCGCGTGCTCAAGGCCGAAGGCGCCAATGCCGTTGGCGTGGCGGAGCTCGCGATGGGCCTCATCCTCGCCTCCCTCCGCCACATCCCCACCGAGACGGCCGGCATAAGGGCCGGCGGCTGGCCGCGTTCGCGCGGCAAGGAAATCGCCGAACGCACCGTCGGCATCATCGGCTGCGGCGCGATCGGCAAGCGCGTCGCGCGCGCCGTCTCGTCGATGCGGGCCAATGTCGTCGCCCACGATCCCTTCCGCCCGAATGTCGAAGTCTATGGGCCGTTCAAATGGGCGAGCCTAGACGAGGTTTTCGCGGAGGCTGACATCGTCTCGCTACATTGCCCGGCGCCCGCAGACGGCAAGCCGATCGTCAATGCGGCCCGTCTTGCGATCATGCCGCCCAACGCCATCCTCATCAACACGGCCCGCGCAACGCTGGTGGACGAGGATGCGGTGCGCGCCGCACTCGATAAGGGCCGGTTGCAGACCTATGCCACCGACGTCTTCGTCGAGGAACCGCCCGCCCCCGGCTCGCTTGCCAGCCATCCCCGCGTCATCGCCACCAGCCATATCGGCGGATTGACCGACGAGAGCGTCAGCAAGGCGACGACCATCGCCGTAGAAAACCTTCTCGCCGCGCTGGTCAGGGAGGACGCAGCATGACGTCGCTTTCGCCCGTGCCATTTTCGGAATCGCTCGCCATGCGGCTCTCCACGCCTCCGGCCGAGGACGTCCGGCTCTACTGGCTCGGGCAGGCCGGCTTCGTCATCGCGACCAGCCGCTATCGTATCGTCATCGATCCCTATCTTTCCGATAGCCTCGCGGAGAAATACCAGGGTAAGCGCTTCGAGCACGACCGCCTGATGGCCGCCCCCATCCAGCCGTCCGAAATCGGCCCGGTCGATCTCGTGCTGGTGACGCATTACCATACCGACCACATGGACCAGCAGACCCTCACGCCGATCGCCACGGCCAATCCGGATTGTCGCTTCGTCGTGCCCCGCGCCGCGATCGAGGCCGCGAAGGAGCGTATTGGCGTCGGGCTGGAACGCCTCATCACGGTCGATGCCGGCGAACGTATCGAATCCCTACCCGGCCTCGCCATCACCGCCATCCGCGCCGCACACGAGACGTTGGAGCGCTCGCCGGAAGGCTGGCACAAATTTCTGGGCTATGTGGTCGAGAGCGACGGCGTTCGCCTCTACCATTCCGGCGATACGATCCCCTTCGAAGGGCTCGTCGACGAGGTCGCGCCCTTCAAGGCCGATCTCGCGCTGCTGCCGGTCAATGGCCGCCGGCCTGAGCTCACGCAAGCCGGCATCGCCGGCAACCTGACGCTGGACGAAGCCTGTGCGCTCTCGGACCGGATCGGCGCGGCGGACATGATCGCGCACCACTACGGCATGTTCGCCTTCAACACCGAGGACCCTGCAACGATCGATGCCAAATCGGCGGCGGCTGATTGCAGGGCGCGGCTCCATCGGGCAAAGCTGTCGGTTGAATACCGATTGTCTAAGTGAACCGGGGGTCTCCATGTCAACCAGCGCGCTCCAGCCCAAACCGATTGGCGGCAACAATAACAACATATTGGAGGTCATCCGCATGAAGCGCGGAGAGCTCCGCAAGTCGGACCGCAAGGTGGCGGAACTCGTGCTCGCCGATCCGAAGCGTGTCATCAACGCGACCATCGCGGAGGCCGCCGAATGGGCGGATGTCAGCCAACCGACGGTCATCCGCTTCTGCGCCTCGGTCGGCTGCCAGGGCTACCAGGATTTCAAGCTGCGCCTCGCGCAAAGCCTGGCGCTCGGCGTGTCCGCGACCCATTCGGTCATCGACGGCAACGACACGCCGGCCCAGGTCTCGGAGAAGATCTTCGACTACACGATCACCAGCCTCGACTGGGTGCGCAACCATCTTGACCCGGTCAAGGTCGGCCAGGTCGTCGACATGCTCGCCAAGGCGAACCGTATCGACTTCTTCGGCTTCGGCGCCTCGGGCATCGTCGCCCGCGATGCGCAGCAGAAATTCCCGCTGTTCGGCGTGCCCTGCGGCGCGGAGACCGACGCGCACCAGCAGATCATGGTCGTCTCCATGCTGAAGCCGGGCGACGTCGCCGTCGTCATCTCCAATACGGGGGCGACGCTGGCGATCATCGAGACCGCACGCCGGGCGCGCGAGAACGGCTGCCAGATCATCGGCATCGTCGGTGCGGATGGGCCGCTCGTCGAGTTCTGCGATCTCGTTTTGAAGGTCGAGACGCTGGAAAACACCAATATCTACACGCCCACCATATCCCGCATCGCCGCGCTGACGGTGATCGACATCCTTTCCACCAGCGTGGCGCTGCGCCGCGGCGCCGAACATGTCGAACTCTTCACCGGCATGAAGCGCAACCTCCGCTATCTGAGAATGAGCAACGAGACATAGAGATGCACAACACCCGCCACCGCTCCCCGACGCCGGCATCGCTCTCACCCCGCGAACTCGCCGCCCTGATCGACATCAGCGCCGTCCAGGCCTTCCATACCGAGGCGGACGTGCGGGAGCTGGCGGACATCGCCGTGGCCGAAGGTTTCATCGCCGCCCATGTGCTGCCGAATTTCGTGCCACTGCTGCGCAGCCTGGTGCCTACAGGCGGGCTGACGCTCGTCGGTGGCCCGGTCGGCTTCCCGTCCGGCGGGCATACGACCCGCACCAAGGTGGCGGAGGCCACGGAGCTTGCCGGAAACGGCGCGCAGGAACTCGACATGATGATCAATGTCGGCCGCCTCAAATCCGGCGATCTCGACTATGTGCGCAGCGATATCCGCGCCGTGGTGGAGGCCATCGCGCCGGTGCCACTGAAGGTCATCCTCGAACTCGCACATCTGACGGACGACGAAATCCGCACCGCCTCAGCCATTGTCGCCGAAAGCGGCGCCGCCTTCGTCAAGACCGGCACCGGCTGGACGCCGAGCGCCACGACGCCGGAAAAGCTGAAGCTCATCATCGACACCGTCGACGGCGCGGTCGAGGTGAAAGCCTCGGGCGGCATCCGCTCGCTGGAAAGCATTGCCGCCATGGTGCGCCTCGGCGTCACCCGCTTTGGTATCAACACGAAGGTCGCGGTTGATCTGGTGCGCCAATGCGCCGCCCTGCCCGGCGGCCGCCTCGACGTAACCGGCATGGCGGGCTGAGACCATGGCCGATACCGTTGCAGCATTCGACCTCGGCACCGGGGGCGTCAAGGCGGCGATCTTCCGCCCGGACGGCACCTGCATTGCGGAAGAGGTCGTGTCCTACAAGACGTTCTACCCCTCCTCCTCGCACCACGAGCAGCGCCCGGAGGACTGGTGGGATGCCATTTGCGCGAGCCTGAAGACGCTGCTCGGCAATCCCGCCGTGGATGCCGGCTCCATCCGCGCCATCGCCATCTCCGGCCACAGCCTCGGCTGCATTCCGCTCGATAAGACTGGCGCCCTGTTGCAGGAGTTCGTGCCGCTCTGGTCGGACGGCCGCGCCGTTGCTGAGGCGGAGGACTTCTTCACGCGGGTCGATCCGGACGCATGGTACCGCAAGACCGGCAACGGCTTCCCGGCCCCGCTCTACACCGTGTTCAAGGCGATCTGGCTGCGCCGGAATGCGCCCGACATTTTTGCCCGGACAAGAACGATCATCGGCACCAAGGACTATATCAACCTGCGGCTCACCGGCCGCATCGCCACCGACCCATCCTATGCCTCGGGCACCGGCGTCTATGATCTGACGGCCGGACGCTATGCACCGGAGCTGATCGAAGCGGCGGCTCTCAGCCCAGATCTCTTCCCCGCAATCGTCGCCTCTACCGAGATTCTTGGCGACGTCCTGCCCGATGTCGCGAAGCAACTTGGCCTGCCGCCGGGCGTCAAGGTGGTCGCGGGTGGCGTGGACAACAGTTGCATGGCGCTCGGCGGCCGCACCTTCCTGGAGGGTGACGCCTACGCCTCGATGGGTTCCTCCAGCTGGATCACCGTTTCCTCTTCCGAGCCGCTGCTCGACGACCGGGTGCGCCCCTTCGTCTTCGCCCATGTGGTGCCGGGCATGTTCATTTCGGCGACCTCCATCTTCTCCTCCGGCACCAGCGTCAACTGGGTGACCGACACGCTGCTGCCGGACGTCAAACAGGCGGCCAAGGCTGCCGGCCTTGACGTCCATGATGAACTGTTCCGCCTTGCCGGCGAAGCGCCAGCCGGCGCACGCGGCCTGATCTTCGTGCCCACGCTTGGCGGCGGCACGAGCTTCGAGGGCGGCCCCGCGGTGCGCGGCGGCTTCATCGGGCTGGACCTCCAGCACGGCCGCGCTGACATTCTGCGCGCGACGCTGGAGGGCGTGGCGCTCGGTCTGCGCGTCGCGCTCGACGAGTTGCGCCGCATGACTGCGATCGGCTCGGAGATGATCATCGTGGGCGGCGGTGCGCGCAGCGCCTTCTGGCGGCAGGTCTTTTCCGACGTCTTTGACTGCACGATCGTCAAGACGAAGATCGACCAGCAGGCCGCCGCACTCGGCGCAGCAGCCTTGGCGTTCGTCGGCATGGGGCTCTGGACGGATTTCCTGCCGATCCGCGCATTGCATGTCGCGGAAGGCCGCAGCGAACCCGCAGCGGAAACGCGCGCCGTCTACCAGGCCGCGCTTGTCGCCTATCGTCAGACCGCCGATCAACAGCAGGCATTGTCGGGCGCACTCGCCGCGCTCAGGGAGGTTGCATCGTGACCGGGGATCTCTTTCTCGCCATCGACGTCGGCACCGGCAGCGTGCGGGCGGCGCTTATCGACACCGTGGGCCGGATCGTCGAGATCGCGGCGCGCGAGCACGACCAGATCGTTCCGCAATTCGGCTGGGCGGAACAGCGCCCGCTCGACTGGTGGGAGGGCGCCTGCACCGCGGTTCGCGCCGTGCTGGACAAGAGCGAGGGCGCGCGCGAGCGTATCTCCATCGTCGCCATCTGCGGCCAGATGCACGGCCTCGTGCTGCTCGACGATGCGGGCCAACTGACCCGCGATACCGCGCCGCTCTGGAACGACAAGCGCACGCTCAACCTTGTGCGAAAATTCGAGGCCGAGAACACACCCGAAAGCTATCTCGGCGAGAGCGGCAACACGCCGACACCGGCCTGGCCGGGCTTCAAGCTGCAATGGGTGCGCGATGCCGACCCGGAAGCCTACAAGCGCAGCGCCGTCGCCATCATGCCGAAGGACTACATCAACTTCCGGCTGACCGGCGAGATTGCCATGGATACCGGCGATGCTTCGTGCAGCTTCCTGATGAATCCGGAGACGGTCGCGTGGTCGCCGGTGATGATCGAGCGCATGGGGCTGGACGCCCGGCTGCTACCGCCGATCCGCAATCCGCTCGACATCATCGGCCATGTCACGGAGGAAGCGGCACTTGCGACCGGGCTTGCCGCCGGCACGCCCGTCATGGTGGGCGGGGCGGACTATCCGATGGCACTGCTCGGCTCGGGCGCCTGCCGGCCCGGCCTCGGCTCGGACAGCACAGGCACCGGCGCGATCGTGACGATGATCGCGGAAAAACCGCTGCTCGATCCCGAAATCTCAAACGTCGCAACGATCGAGGGCAATTGGGCGCCCTTCGTGTTGCTCGAAACTGGCGGCGACGGCATGCGCTGGGCGCGCCGCGCCTTCCATGATGGCGCGCTCAGCTACAGCGATATCGTCGAGCGGGCCGAAAAAGCACCGCCCGGTTCCGAAGCGTTGCTGTTCATGCCCTTCCTGACCGGCGAGCGTCTCGGCCAGCATCGCAACGCGCGCGCGCAGTTCTTCGGGCTTGGCGCGGTGCACGGCATGGAGCACCTGCACCGGGCGATCCTTGAAGGCATCGCCTTTGCCATGGCCCGCCATATCCGCATCATGGAAGCGAGCTCCGGCAAGCGGCTGGAGCGCATGATCGCCGCCGGCGGCGGCGCGCGCACGAAACTCTGGCTGAAGATCAAGGCGAGCGTCTTCGACACGCCAGTGCTCGTGCCGCAGGAGCCGGAATGCGGCCTTGTCGGCTGCGCGGCGATGGCGGCGACCGCGACGGGCCGCTTTTCCCGGCCGGAGGATGCGGCGGAAGCCTATGTCCGTTATGCGGATGAAATCGCGCCCGATCCTGCCTGGGTCGAGGTCTACAGCCATGTCCAGCCGGTGTTCGACCGGCTCTACCATCACAGCAAGGCGCTCTACGACGACATGGACGCGCTTGCCGCCCAGATCCGCTCGGCCGGCGCTCGGCCCTGAATCACCCCATTGGAGGAGGAAATCATGAAGGACATCATCGACACGTTTCGCCCGGACCTGTTTGCCGGCAAGGACATCCTGGTCACCGGCGGCTCGTCCGGCATCGGCCTTGCCATTGCCCAGGGTTTTGCCCGGCTCGGCGGTTCGGTTGTTGCGCTCGGCAGCTCGGAGACGAAGCTGAAGGCGGCAGCGGCGGACGCGGAGAACAAGGGCATCCGCTTCGAGCGCGTCGACGTGCGCGACCCGGAGGCTATTAAGGCTTTCGCCAAGACGCTTTCCAAGCTCGATGTTCTCGTCAACGGCGCGGGCATCGCCCGTCCTGAAGCCGAATTCGAGGATATTACCTATATGGAGGTGATGGACGTCAACCTGAACAGCCAGATGCGCTTTGCCATGGCCGTTCTGCCGCTGCTGAAGGCCTCGAAGGGCGTCATCCTCAACACGGCCTCGATGCTCAGCTATGTCAGCGACCCGCTCGTGCCGGCCTATGGCGCCAGCAAGTCCGGCGTGCTCGGCCTCACCCGCCACCTCGCCCATGCCTTCGGCCCGGACGGCATCCGCGTCAACGCGATCTCCCCCGGCTACCACAAGACCGACATGACCAAGGGCCTGTGGACCGACCCCGTGCCGGCCGAAAAGATTGCCCAGCGCTCGGCGCTGAAGCGCTGGGGCACGGTGGACGACCTCGTCGGCACCGCGCTCTTCCTCGCGTCCCCCGCCGCCGTCTTCATCACCGGTGCGGACCTGCCTGTCGATGGCGGTTTCGTCGTCGGCGGTTTCTAAAGCGACAAATAAGAAACCCCGGCCTCTCGGCCGGGGTCTCGATTTAGTTTGCAGTATGGAAGCTGCTCAGGTCGCCCGCCCGAGTGCGTCGGCGGCGAGAATAGCCGCTTCGATTTCCTGTACGCCCACGGGTGCGCGAGTAGCGTGCGTGATGTTGCCTTTGACGGCGGCCTCGGCGACCTTGCGCACCTTGGCCGGCACGTCCTCGGTGATGTTCAGCTCCGCCAGCGTGGTCGGCAGGCCGAGGGTGCGGCAGAAGCGGATGGTCTCGTCGATCTCGCTTTGCGGACGGTTTTCCAGCACGAGCAGGCAGAGCACGCCGAAGGCGACCTTCTCGCCATGCAGGAGGCCGTGGATTTCCGGCAGCACGGTCAGCGCGTCATGGATGCCGTGCGCGGCGGAGACACCGCAATTCTCGAAGCCGAGGCCGGAGAGCAGCGTATTCGCCTCGATGATATCCTCGACCGCCTGCGTGACGACGCCAGCTTCCGCCGCAAGCTTGGCCTTCACCGCCTGTTCCATGATCACCGCATGGCATTCGCGGGCAATGGCGATGGCGGCGCGGGTGGCCGGGAAACCGCCGGAAATGTAGTTGAACGTGCCGGCCTCGATATTGGCGCGGGCCTCGTACCAGGTGGAGAGCGCATCCCCCATGCCGGCAACAAGGAAGCGCACGGGTGCCGCGACGATGACCTCCGGATCGACCAGCACGAGATCGGGATTGCGCGGCAGGTTGTGCGCCTCCTGCAAGACGCCCTCATCGGAATAGACGACCACCACGGCGCTTGTCGGCGCATCGGTGGAGGCGATGGTGGGCACGGCCAGCATGCGCGCATTGGTCCTGTGCGCGGCCATCTTGGCGGTGTCGAGCGTCTTGCCGCCGCCGATACCGACGACGACATCCGCGCCGTGTTCGGCCGTGATCGCCGTCACGCGCGCGATCTCGCGGTCGCTGCACTCGCCGCCGAATTTTTCGAAGCGGGTGTCGAAGCCGTCCTTCAGGTTCGCGCCGAGCGTTTCCGCGTAACGCTCGAAGAGGAAGGCGTCGATGAGGACAAGCGGCTTGCGGCCAAGCGGCGCCATGTGTTCGCCGAGGCGCGCGATTTCACCGCGGCGCTGGATGTAGCGGCTGGGGCTGCCGAAGGAACGGGACATGCTGTTCTCCGATTTAGCGCCGCGAACGGGCGGTGACGTACTGGATGAGCATCGCCAGGATGATGATCAGTCCGAGATAGACGTTCTGGTGATAGCCCGGCACGCCGGCAAGGTTCATGATGTTGGTGATAATGCCGAGGATCAGCGCGCCGAGCAGCGTGTTGAACATGTTGCCGCGCCCGCCCATCAGGCTCGCGCCGCCGATAACCACGGCCGCGATGACGTCAAGCTCCGCGCCGACGCCGACCTGCGGCGTGCCGATGCCCGTGCGCCCGGCCGCGACGATGCCCGCAACGGCCGCCAATGCGCCGCTGATGACGTAGACCGATAGCACGTAGCGCTCAACCGGCACGCCGGAGAGCCGCACGGCCTCCTCATTCGAGCCGATGGCGGTGACGATGCGGCCGAAGCTCGTATAGGTCAGCACCGCCGCGCCGATGGCGTAGATCAGCAGCATCAGGATGGCCGGCTGCGGGATGCCGAGGAAGAAACCGCTGCCGAAATCGACGAGCGACGCGCCGGGCTCTCCCATGGTGATCGGCCGGCCGGCGCTGACGATCAGCGAAATGCCGCGGGCGATCGCCATCATGGCGAGCGAGATGACGAAGGACGGCAGCCGCATATAGGCGACGAAGAAGCCGGTGACCACGCCGCAGGCCGCCCCGGTCGCGATGACCAGCAGGATCGCCAGCGGCACGCTGAACCCCTGCGCGGCGATGAGATGGGCACAGAGCACCGAGCCGACGGCGGCAATCGAGCCGACCGAAAGGTCGATGCCGCGCGTCAGCACGACGAAGAGCATGCCGACGGCCATGATGCCGGCGCCGGAGGCAACCTGGCGCACCACGTTCATCAGGTTGCGCTCTGTCAGGAACGCATCGGACCAGAGTGACGCGACGATCACCAGCACCAGGAAGATGCCCAGCGTGCCATAATGGCGGACGGCCTCCAGAATGCGGGGCGTAAGCGACGACGGCGCGGCGGCGCTTGCGGGTGTAGTGGTCATAGGCTTGCCTCATCCCTGTTCCTGGCCGACTGGGTCATTGCCAGCGTCAAAAGCTGCTGCTCGGTGAACGCGCCTTCGGCGAGTTCGCCCACGATGGCGCCTTCCGCCATCACGAGAATGCGGTCGCAAATGCCGAACAGCTCCTGGTGTTCGGACGAAATGACGAGAACCGCCTTGCCGGCTTTGGCCAGGTCGTTGATCAAATTGTAGATTTCGCTTTTCGCCCCGACATCGACGCCGCGCGTCGGCTCGTCGAGAATGAGCAGGTCGCAATCGGCATGGAACCACTTGGCGAGCGCCACCTTCTGCTGGTTGCCGCCCGAAAGGCTGGAGACCGGCGCATCGACGCTCGATGCCTTGAGGCGCATCTCGGCGCCGAGCGCTGTGGCAACCTGCCGTTCCTTGGCGACATTCAGGATGCCGAAACGGGTGATGCTGCGGATCTTGGCGAGCGTCGTGTTGATACGGATCGGCGCATCGAGAATGACGCCATGTTCCTTGCGATCTTCCGGAACGAGGCCGATCTGGGCGCGCACCGCATCGCGCGGCGACGAGAGGTGCAGCGGCTTGCCGTTCAGTTCGACCGTGCCGGAATCCATCCTGTCGGCGCCAAAGACGAGGCGCGCGACCTCCGTGCGGCCGGAGCCGACGAGACCGCCGAGACCGACGACCTCGCCAGCGCGGACGGAAAAGCTGACATCGCGGACCTTGCGCCCGCGGGTGACGTTGCGCACGTCGACGACCACCTTGCCGGGCACGCGCCCGTCCTTCGGCGGAAACAACGCGGACATCTGGCGGCCAACCATGCGGGCGATCACCGCGTCGACATCGGTGGCGGCGGTCTCCAGCGTCTCGACATGCGAACCGTCCTTCATCACCGTGATGCGGTCGGAGAGGTCGAAGACCTCGTTCAGGCGGTGCGAGATATAGACGACGCCGGTGCCGCCGGCGCGCAGCTCGCGGATGATCGCGAGAAGCCGCTCCGCATCGCTGTTGGCGAGCACCGCAGTCGGTTCGTCGAAGACGATGATGCGCGCCTTGTTGGACAGCGCCTTGGCGATCTCGACCACCTGCTGGTGGGCGACCGTCAGCCGGCCAGCCTGCACGGCGGGGTCGATGGCAAAGCCGAGGCGGTCGAGAATGTCGCGTGCCGCCCTGCGCAGCGCGCCGTGATTGACGAAGCCCGGCAGGCGCCCGAGGAAGATGTTTTCGGCCACCGTCAGGTCCGGCGCCAGCGCCAGCTCCTGGTGGATCACGGACACGCCGCGGCTCGTCGCATCCCGCGGCCCGGACAGTGCGACCATCTCGCCGTAAAGGCTAACCGTGCCCGAAGTTGGCGCGGTCTCGCCGCCGAGCACGCGCATCAGCGTGGATTTGCCCGCGCCGTTTTCACCGACAAGCGCATGCACTTCGCCGGCCTTCAGGTCGAAATCCACGCCCTTCAGCGCCTGCACGCCGGCATAGTTCTTCCGGATACCGGATAGACTGACAAGTTCTGTCATTGGGCTCCCAAAAGGATGCACCGGAAACCGGTGCATCCTTCTCTTGCTGTCGATTTAGAATACAGAATCAGGCTTGTAATACTTGTCGACATTGTCCTTGGAGATCACGTCGGCGGGGGTGAAATACTCTTTCGGGAAGTCCGACGGCAGTTCGCCCTTCAACGCCTTGTAGGCGACGTCGAAGGCGGTGCGGCCGACGAGGTCCGGATCGTTGAGTCCCGTCGCGCCATAGGCGCCGTCCTTGATCATCGCCAGCGCCTCGCGCTGTCCATCGGCAGCGGCGGCGAAGAGGATCTTGTCGAGGCCGGCTGCCTTGGCCGCCTGCACGGCGCCGAGCACCATGGAGTCGTTCTCGCCGACGACGAGGTTGGCGTCCGGATGGGCCTGGAACAGGTCTTCCGCCGCCTTCAGGCCGCCGTCCGTCGCCCAGTCGCCCCAGCCCTGGCCGAGGATCTGCAGGTTGACCGCGCCTTCGTTGACGAGCTGCGCTTCGGTAATGCCCTTGATGACGCCCATGCGGCGCTCAAGCCCGCCAGGATTGCCCTGGTTGCCGGAAAGCAGGATCATCTTGATCGGCGTGCCCTTCATCGTCTTGGCGATCCAGTCGCCGACCAGGCGGCCGTTCTCGTCGCTGGAAGAGCGGACCTGCGAGATGAAATTGGCCTTCGGATTGAGCGTCGAGTCCATGGCCACGACCTTGACGCCGGCGGCAGTTGCCGCATTGACGACCGGCACGAGCGCTTCCTGGTCACGAGGGTTGATGATGAGGATGTTGATGCCCTTGGCGATCATGTCCTCCACATCGTTGATCTGCTTGGAGAAATCGCTCTGGCTGTCCGCCGTGGTGATTTCGCAGCCCGCATCCTTGGCGGCCTTTTCGACGGCGGCGACCTGCGCGGCGAAATAGGGCGCGTTGAGCGAGGGCATGGTAAGGCCCACCTTGCAATCCGCCGCCATGGCGGCGGATGTGAGGCAGAACAGGGCGACGGACCCTGCCAGAAGCGTCTTGATAGTGGTCATGGTAACTCCTCCTAGTTGACTTGTTTGCATGCTATTGCGGCAAACACGATGTGGTGCGGCACCCGGCACGGGATGCGGTCACCAGAGCGTGTATCCTCCATCCACAAGCACGATCGATCCGGTCATCAGGCTGGCTGCCTGGGAGGACAGGAAGAGGATCACGCTTGCGACCTCGTGGTCCTTGCCCATGCGCGCCATGGGCGTGGAATCGATCCAGCGATCGAACATGGGCCGGTTGTTCTCGACGAGCGCATTGAGCGGCGTTTCGATATAGGTGGGCGCCACCGCATTGACGCGCACGCCGCGCGGCGCCCATTCGGCGGCGAGCGACTTGGTCAGGTGGTGCACGGCGGCCTTCGAGGCGTTGTAATGCGCCTGCGGCTGCGGCCGGTTGACGATGAAGCCCGACATGGAGCCGAGATTGACGATCGCCCCGCGGCCGGCCTCCAGCATGTGCCGGCCGAAGGAGCGCGAGCACCAGTAGACGCCGTTGAGATTGACATCGATGACCTTGAGCCAGCGCTCGTCTTCCATGTCCTCGGCGGGAATGTCGCTCAGCGCGATGCCCGCATTGTTGACGAGGATGGAGGCGCCGCCCTTGGCGGCCAGTTCGTCGGCGATCGCCTGCATGCGCTTGGCATCGGTGACGTCGCCCTCATGCACGGAGACGTCGTAGCCCTTGGCCTGAAGCGTCGCGCGCGCCTCTTCCAGAAGTGCGGGATCGCGCTCGATGAGGGCAAGCCGTGCGCCGGCCTCGCCCAGCGCATCGGCGCTCGCAAGCCCGATGCCGCGCCCTCCCCCCGTGATGACTGCCAGTTCGCCGTCGAGCCTGAAACGTTCGAGATACACGTCTTTCCTCCGTCTAAAATGCCTGATCTCCGGCCGCACGAAAGGGTGGGCGCGCAAAAGCGCTGCCCTCGGCTGCGAACCGTCGGTCTTCGAAATCGATGCGGGAGGCCATAGCGGCCACCCGGCATTTTCTCAGGCGGGCCGGGGTGGCCCGCCGTGCTCCCGTGCCTTACTCGCCGTAGGGCACCCAGATATTCTTCACCTGCGTGGCACGCGCGAGGAACTCCCGGCCCTCGCCCTGGCGCGCATCGAACCAGTCGCGCTGCACCTGTTCCGTCCAGACCTGCTTGAGATTGCCGGAGGACGCCTTCTCGATAGCGCCGGCCGTGGCCGCCGTGCCGAAATACCAGATGCCGTCGACTTCCTCATGCTTGGCGAGGTCGAGCGCCAGGGCATCCCGGTCGCCCGTCACGATGTTGACCACGCCATCCGGCACGTCGGATGTCTCCAGCACCTGGTAGAAGTCGGTGGCGGCGAGCGCCTGGCTGGCCGACGGCACGACGACGACGCGGTTGCCGAGCGCAATGGCCGGCGCGAAGGTGGAGACGAAGCCGAGCAGGCCGGGCTCTTCGGGGCACACGATGCCGAGCGTGCCGACGGGCTCGTTCATGGCGAGCGCCACGCCGCGCATCGGCGGCTTGTGCACGGCGCCCTCATACTTGTCGGCCCAGGCGCCGTAGGAGAACAGGCGCGACACGCTGGCGGAAACCTCGCGCATCGTATCCTGCCGGCGCTGGCCGGTCATGGCGGCGAGGCGGTCGGCGAATTCGCCGGCGCGAGCGTCGAGGTTTTCGGCAATGTAGTAGAGGATCTGCGCGCGGTTGTGCTCGCTCGCGGTGCTCCAGGAGGTCGCCTTGCGGGCGGCTTCCACGGCATTGCGGATGTCCTTGCGGTTGCCCTCGCCGACTTCGCCGACAAGCGCGCCGGAGGGCGAAACGATAGGTCGCGAATAGCCACCATCGGGCCGCGCCTGCTTGCCGCCGACATAGAATTTTGCCGTACGATCGACGAAGCCGGTGGAGAGCACGTCGCCGGTCGCCTGTGCCGCCGGCTTCTCGACGATCGCCTTCGCCTTGGCGAGCCATTTCGGCCGGCTGTAAGCGGAAAGCCCTTCGCGGCCGCCCTCGCGGCCGAAGCCGGATTCCTTGTAACCGCCGAAGCCGACGCCGGCATCGAACATGTTGGTGCCGTTCACCCAGACGACGCCGCATTTCAATTTCGGCGCGATGTCGAGGGCGAGCGACAGGGTCTCGCTCCAGATGGAGGCGGCGAGGCCGTATTCCGTGTTGTTGGCAAGCTCCACCGCTTCGGAGGGCGTGCGGAACGTCGTGGCGACCAGCACCGGGCCGAAGATTTCGACGCGCGAGACGGTGGAGGCCGGATGCACGCCGGTCAGCAGCGTCGGCGGATAGAAGCAGCCCTTGCCCGGAACGCCGGCCTTCGGCTGGTGCAGGGTGGCGCCTTCCTTGACGCCCGCCTCGACCAGCGAGCGGATGCGCTCCAACTGTACCGGGTGCACGATGGCGCCGATATCGATGACCTTGTCGAGCGGATCGCCGACGCGCAGCGTCTCCATGCGGGCCTTCAACTTGGCGATGAAACGATCGTGGATGCTTTCCTGCACCAGCAGGCGCGATCCGGCGCAGCAGACCTGGCCCTGGTTGAACCAGATGGCATCGACCACGCCTTCGACAGCCGCATCGAGATCGGCATCGTCGAAGACGATGAAGGGCGACTTGCCGCCGAGTTCCAGCGTCAGGCTCTTGCCGGTGCCGGCGGTCGCCTCGCGAATGCGGCGGCCGACCTCGGTCGAGCCGGTGAAAGCGATCTTGGCGATGCCGGGGTGCTTGACGATCTCCTCGCCCGTTGCGCCATCGCCGGTAATGATGTTGACCACGCCCTCCGGCAGACCTGCCTTCTGGCACATTTCGGCGAAGAGCAGCGCTGTGAGCGAGGTATATTCGGCGGGCTTCAGCACGACGGTATTGCCGAGCGCGATGGCCGGCGCGATCTTCCAGGCGAGCATCAGCAGCGGGAAATTCCACGGGATGATCTGGCCGCAGACGCCGAGCGCCTCGCGGTCGGCAAGCTCGCCATCCATGAGCTGCGCCCAGCCGGCATGGTGGTAGAAATGGCGGGCGACGAGCGGAATGTCGATGTCGCGTGTCTCGCGGATCGGCTTGCCATTGTCGAGCGTTTCCACCACGGAAAACAGGCGGCTGTGGCGCTGGATGAGACGGGCCAGCGCATAGAGATAGCGGGCGCGCTGGTGGCCCTGAAGCGCGGCCCAGGCCGGCTGCGCCTTCGCCGCGGCCTTGACGGCGGCGTCGACATCGGCGGCACCCGCCTGCGCGATGCGCACCAAAACCTCACTGGTCCCGGGTGCGGTGGTTTCGAAACTTTCGCCGGTCTTCGCCTTCTTCCAGGCGCCGCCGATGAACAGCCTCGTCTCGCCGCCCAGCGTCTTGATCCAGGCGCGCGCTTCCTTGTCGCTTTCGGGGGCCGGGCCGTAGCTCATCGTGTCAAGAATCTCTGCAATCGACATTTCTATCTCCCCTCGCCCGCCGTCAGGCCATGGCGTGGTGGCTGAAGGCCGCATAACGGCCGGTGACATAATGTTCGAGCTGGCGCTCGATATCGGCGAGCAGCGAGGAGGCGCCGAAGCGGAAGAGGTTCGGCTGGAGCCAGTCATTGCCGAGCTCCTCCTTCATCAGCGCGAGATAGGCCATGGCATCCTTCGCGGTGGAAATGCCGCCGGCCGGCTTGTAGCCGACCACATGGCCGGTCATCTCGCGATAGTCGCGGATGGCACGCAGCATGATCAGCGTCACCGGCAGCGTGGCATTGATGCCTTCCTTACCGGTCGACGTCTTGATGAAATCGGACCCCGCCATCATCGCGACCCACGAGGCGCGCGAGACGTTGCGCAGCGTCTGGAGGTCGCCGGTCGCCAGAATGGCCTTCATATGCGCCGGGCCGCAGGCCTTCTTGAAGGCCTTCACCTCGTCGTAGAGCGCCTGCCAGTTGCCGCGCAGCACATGCTCGCGGGTGATGACGATGTCGATCTCGGCGGCACCATCGGCAACGGATGCCTCGATTTCCTTGAGGCGCGTCTCGAAAGGCGAGAGACCAGCCGGAAAGCCGGTGGAGACGGCCGCGACCGGAATGCCGCTGCCCTTCAGGGCATCGACGGCGGTCGCAACGAAACGGTGATAGACGCAGATGGCGCCGGTGGTGATGCGGCGGTTCGCAAGGCCAAGCGCTTCCTGAAGGTCCTCGCGCAGCGGTTGCCGCGCCTTGGCGCAGAGCCGGCGCACGCGGCCTTCCGTGTCGTCACCGCTCAGCGTGGTGAGGTCGATGCACTCGATTGCCCGTACGAGCCAGGCGGCCTGCCATTCCTTCTTGACCGTGCGACGGCCGGCAAGCGAGGCAACACGGCGTTCGGCGGCCGAGAGATTGACGCGCACCGCCTCGACCGGATCCATCGAAAAGGCCACGCCGGGATTGGACGGATGCGGGCCTGAATTGCGCGCCTTGGTGACGGCGCGCAACGCCGATACACCCTCGATGACAGCTTCACTCGCACCCACCTTGCAACTCCCGGATTTGATGTCGTCGGCACTATCTGCTATATCAGGATAGCAGTTTGTAATGTTGTACGGACAACATAATCAAACTACGATCCTGGTGTCAACAGCCCATGACGTCAGCCAACGCTTTTCGAGATGTCCGCTTGTCATGTCATGGGCACAACAGGCAAAGTCGTTCGACCCCGGTCCGGGAGGAAGAGATTCGCATGAGCATCGAACGCAATTCACCCATTCCCCTTTACTTCCAGCTTGCCGAAACGCTGCGGGCCGCAATCGAGACGGGCGCCTATCCGCCCGGCAGCAAGCTGCCGACCGAAGGCGAACTCTGTGAGCAGTACGACGTGTCGCGCAGCGTCGTCCGCCAAGCCCTCCAGTCGCTTGCCCATGACAATCTCATCGAGACGGAACGCGGTCGCGGCGCCTTCGTGCTGGAGCGCAAGGTGCCAATCGCGCTTGTCCAGCAGCTCGATCCGCTGCTCGAAAGCATGGCCAAGGCCGGCTTCAAGCTGACGACCCGGGTGCTGAAGCAGGAGCGCATCAAACCGCCAGCCCACATTGCCGAAGAAATCGGCGAAAACGACGCGATCTTCCTGGAGCGCCTGCGTTATGCGGACGGCGTCGTCTTCCTCGTGGTGCGCAACTACCTGCCCTATTCGCGTTTTCCCGACCTGCTGCAATCGAACGAGCTGGAGAAGGTCTCGCTCTACCAGTACCTCGCCAAGCGCTACGACGCGGTGGCGACAACCGGCAAGCGCCAGGTGGAGCTTGCCCGCATCAATGAAGAGGCGATCGCCACACAGCTTCATGTGGAGATGAACAGCTACGTCCTGTTCAACCGCGAAGTGACCTATGACCAGAACAAGCAGGTGCTCGAATATTACGAGTCCTGGCATCACCCCGATCGCACGCGGCTGACCATCGACCTGCACCGGACCTATTGAGGTTCAAATGTGCTTGAGGCCGCGATAGGTCGCGCGGAAACGGGCGAGGAGTTCGTCCAACCCCTCGAACGGCTGTGGCTCGACGGGCGCGCCAAGCTCGTCCGGAAAGGGGATATCGTCCGCGCCGCGCCAATGGCCGGCGGCGATGCCGCCGAGATAGGCGGCGCCGATGGTGGCGTTGCCGAGATCATGCGCCGGCACCAGCGGTATTTCGAGAATGTCGGCCAGCATCTGCTGCCAGCGCGGATCGGTGCTGCCGCCGCCGGTCAGGAGGATGCGGTCGGCCGAAACGCCGATGCCCTGCATCGCATCCCAACTATCGCGTACCGCAAGCGCCACGCCCTCGAAGACCGAGCGGATGAGCTGGTTTCGCGTGCAGCCGAGGCGCATATAGGCCCAGGCGGCGGATGCATTCGGATCGAGCAGCGGCGCGCGTTCCCCTGTGACATAGGGCAGAAACACGATGCCGCCGTTTCCCTCGTTCTCCTCGAAGCCGGCGCGGTACATTTCCGGCCAGGAGGCGCCCAAAACCATGCGCGCCCATTCGAACACCGTGCCGCCATTCTGCAAGGCGGCCATGGAATAGAGGCTGCGGCCGATGCCGCGATAGCTGTTGTAGAAGGGCTGGACCCGCGGCTCGATGGCCTCGACCACCGACATGATCTGGATGCCGGAACCGACCTGGAGGATGGTCGAGCCGGGTTTTGTCTGTCCCATGCCGAACAGGCAGGAGGCCGTGTCCGATAGGCCGGCGGCCACCGGCGTGCCGGGTGCAAGGCCGAGTTCCGCCGCAGCCGCCGCCGTCAGCCTGCCCGCCACCGCATCCGATTCGACGACCGGCGCGAGAATTGCGGGATCGATCGACAGCGAGCCGAGGAAATCCGTGGCCCAACGGTCGGCCCCGACATCGTAAAGCAGCGTCATCGACGCATCCGCGGGCTCCGTCACGGTCTCGCCCGTCAGGATGAGCCGCAGCCAATCCTTCGGAGAGAGGATGCGGCGGGTCGCGGCATACGTCTCTGGTTCGTTTGCCCGTAACCATAGCAGAGATAGCCCGGCCATACCGCTGACGACGGGATTGGCGAGGGGACGGCGAACCGTTTCCGGAAGCGCGAGCACGGCATCCATCTCAGCCGTCGCCCGCTGGTCTGCCCAGAGGATGGCGGGCCGAAGCGGCTTCGCATCGGCACCCATGACGACGAGGCCGTGGGCCTGGCCGGACAGGCCGATCCCACGGACCTCGCGACCGCGCCCTTCGCAGCAGGCGCGCACGGCCGCCACCGTCTGCGCCCACCAGTCGGCCGGTGCGGTCTCGGCATAACCCGGCACGGGGGAGGAGACAGGATAGACACGGGAGGCCTCGGCAACGACCTTGCCGCCGTCGTCGATCAGAAGGGCCTTGACCGAACCGGTGCCAAGATCGATGCCGAGATACATGTCTTCCCCGTCCCTTGTGATTAACGCAGCAGTTGCTCGGCCTCGAAGACGATCCGCTCGGCCGTCAGCTCCATCAGGCGATAGATCTCAGGCCCCGGCGCCGATTCCCCGAAGCGATCGACGCCGACGACCGTACCCGGCCCCTTCAGGAACTGGTACCAGTAAAGCGGCGACGCCGCCTCGACAAAGACCGTCGGCGTGCCGAAGGCAAGCACGCTGTCCTGGTAGTCCCTGCTTTCCCGCGCAAAAAGATTGCCGTTGGGGATGGAGACGAGGCGGACTGCCTTGCCCTGGGCTTCCAGGGTGGCGGCAGCAGCAAGGATGAGGCCGAGTTCCGAACCGGTCGCGACGAGAACGACATCCGGCTTGCCCGCCGAATCCTTCAGCACATAGCCACCCTTGCGAATGCCATCGAGATCGCCTGCCGAATGGGCGAACACACCGCCATCCTGCCGCGCGGCAACCACAACGCTCGGCCCCTGCCGCTTCAGCGCGTGTTCCCACGCCACCAATGCCTCCAGTTCACTGCCCGGCCGCCATAACGACATGTTGGGGATCGCGCGCAAGGCCACAAGCTGTTCGCAGGGCTGGTGCGTCGGCCCGTCCTCGCCGACGCCGATGGAATCGTGCGTGTAGAGGAAGATCGCCTTGAGGCCCATCAGCGCGGCAAGGCGCACGGCATTGCGGCTGTAGTCGCTGAAGACGAGATAACAGGCGCCGTAGGGGATCAATCCGCCATGGGCGGCCATGCCGTTCATCATGGCCGACATGCCGAATTCGCGCACGCCGTAATGCAGGAAGTTGCCGGAGAAATCGTCGGGCGTAATGGAGCGGGCGGCACCTGTCCAGGCGAGCGTGGAGAGCGAGACGTCGGCCGAACCGCCGATCACCTCGGGCAGGCTTTTCAGGAGATTGCCGATTACACGGTTGGACGCCTTGCGGACCGGCTCCTTGACGGGTGTGGCGGCAAGAATGCGCGTCACCTCGCCCGCCACGACGGCATCGATGCCGTCCGGCAGCTTGCCCGCACTGCGGCGTTCCAGTTCGGCCGCGAGCTCGGGATAGTGCGTCCTGTAGGCCGCAAAGAGTGCGTTCCACTCGGCTTCCGCTCGCTCGCCGCGCGGGCGGGCGTCCCAGGCCCGCATGACGGGTTCCGGCACGACGAAGGCCTCATGCGTCCAGCCGAGATGCTCGCGCGTGCGCGCCACCTCGTCCACGCCGAGCGGCGCGCCATGCACCTCTTCCTTGCCCTGCTTGTTCGGCGAGCCGTAGCCGATGATCGTCTTGCAGCAGATCATGGTGGGCTTGTCTTCAGACCGGCGAGCGACGGCAAATGCGGCGGCGATGGCCGCGGCATCGTGCCCGTCCACATCCGCGATAACGTTCCAGCCGAGCGCGCGGAACCGGGCCGCGCTGTCGTCGGCGAACCAGCCGGGCGTTTCGCCGTCGATCGAGATCTTGTTGTCGTCATAGACGGCGATGAGCTTGTTGAGCTTCAGCGTGCCGGCAAGCGAGGCCGCCTCCTGCGCGACACCCTCCATCAGGCAGCCGTCGCCGACGAAGACATAGGTAAAGTGATCGACCACGGGGAAAGCGTCGCGGTTGAAATCCTGCGCGAGCTTGCGTTCCGCAAGCGCCATGCCGACAGCCGTGGCAAAACCCTGGCCGAGCGGCCCGGTCGTCGTCTCGACACCGGCAGTGATGCCATATTCCGGATGGCCGGGTGTCTTGGAATGCAGCTTGCGGTGATCCTTCAAGTCCTGAACCGTCAGCCCGTAGCCGGCGAGATGCAGCAGCGAATAGGTCAGCATCGAGCCATGCCCGTTCGACTGCACGAAGCGGTCGCGGTTCAGCCATTTCGGATTGGTCGGATTGTGCCGCAGGAAATCGTTCCACAGCACTTCCGCGATATCGGCCATGCCCATGGCGGTTCCGGGGTGCCCCGAATTCGCCTTCTGCACGACATCGACGGTCAAGAAACGAATGGCGTTCGCCAACTCACGGCGTTCGGACATATGCGGCATCCTCCAGATATCTTCTCTTCATCCTATAATGTTGTACTTACAACATGACAATAGAGATTCTTGGAGATTGCAGCCTTCGAGACGAGAAGCGGTCAGATAGCGGTATAGCCACCATCGGCCGTCACGATCGAACCCGTCATGAGGCTTGAAGCATCCGAAGCGAGGAACAGGACGACCGAGGCGATTTCCGAGGGTTTGCCGAGGCGCTCCATCGGCGTCAGGTCCAGCCAGCGACGAATGAGTTCCGGTTGTTCGTTCAACTTGTCGAGCAGCGGCGTGGCGATGTAGGTCGGCGCGACCGCGTTCACGCGAACGCCGCGTTTGGCCCACTCGACCGCAAGCGAGCGCGTCAGGTGATGCACGCCGGCCTTCGAGGCGTTGTAGTGGCACTGCGGCTGCGGCGTGTTGACGATGGTGCCGGACATCGATCCGATGTTGACGATGGAGCCGCACCCGGCGGCAAGCATTCGCCGGCCGAAGGCGCGGCAGGTCTTGAACACGCCGGTGAGATTGATGGAGATCACCCGGTCCCATTCGTCGTCGCTCATCTCCTCCGCCGGCGTGTTGGTGACGATGCCGGCATTACAGACCAGGCTGTCGAGCGGCGGCAGCGCCGCCGCCAAGGTTTCGAGTGCAGCGGTGTCGGTGACGTCGAGCGCATGGGCGTCGGCGCTGAAGCCGGCGGCTTTCAGCCGCTCCGCCGTTTCCGCTGCGCGGTCGCCGTCGCGATCGGTGCAATGGACATGCGCGCCGGCCTCGGCAAGGGCCGCGGCGCATTCGGCGCCGATGCCCTGTCCCGCGCCGGTCACCAGCGCGGTGCGGCCGGTGAGGTCGAATTGTTTGAGATAGGCCATCGGCTTCTCCATCATGTCAGGGCGCAGCGCAGCGGCTCGCCTTTCAGCGCCCGCAAACCCTCTTCCGCCGCAAGCCGTTGCAGTCGCTCGACCGAGGCATCGGAAAAGAAGGCCGCATGGGGCGAGAAGATCGTATTGGGCGCGTCGCGAAGCGGCACCCCTGCCGGCAGCGGTTCCTTCTCGAACACGTCCAGCCCTGCCCCGCCCAGATGGCCGCTGACAAGAGCTTCGGCGAGTGCCACTTCATCGACCAGCCCGCCACGCGAGACGTTAATCAGGATCGCGCCCCTGCGCATGCGGGCGATCTCGGCCTTGCCGATCATATGCCGGGTCTCGGGCGTCAGCGGCACATGCAGCGACAGGATATCGGCCTGCGCAATCACATCGTCGAGCGGCAGCATCGTCGCGCCATCGGCGGCGGAAACATAAGGGTCATAGGCAACGATCGTCGCGCCAAAAGCCTGCATGCGGCGCGCGAAGGCGCGGGCGATGCGGCCGAAGCCGACAAGCCCGACGGTCGACTGGCCGAGCGACCGGACATGATCGACCATCGCGCCGATCTTCCATTCGCCGGCGCGGATGCCGGCGTCGTAGCGGCCGAGCTTGCGCGCCAGCGAAAGCGCCATGGCGGCGGCATGATCGGCGACTTCCTCGACGCCGTAGTCCGGCACGTTGCAGACATGCACGCCCAGCCGCCGAGCGGCCTCCAGGTCGACATTGTCGACCCCGACGCCGTAGCGGATGACGGTGGCGCCCTGGGCCATCACACCCATGGTGCGCTCGTTCATCGGCGCGAAGTTGTTGAAGACGACATCGGCATTGCGCACGGCGGCAATGGTCTCTTCCTCGCTGCGGCACTGGTGTTCGGAAAAGGCCGCAGCCACCGCCATCGCAGCCGCGCGCTCCTGATCGACATTTCCGAAGGCGTAATCGGTGACGACGACGCGCATCACCCCAAAACTCCGCGCTGCACGAGATTGCGCATCAGCGCCCGCGTGCCGAAGGTCCAGGGGGCCGCCTTGTCGCAGGAGGTGACGGTGTTGGCGAGCGTGCCGAGCAGCGGCGTGGAGATCTCCACGACGTCGCCCTCCTGATGGGTGAAACCGCTGCCCGGCGTGCCGCGATCCTGCGTCGGCGCGAACATCGTGCCGAGGAACAGCATGAAACCGTCGGGATATTGATGGCTCGACAGCGTCTGGCGCACCAGCTCGGCCGGCGCGCGGCTGATCTCGGCCATGTTGGAGCGGCCGGTGAGTTCGAACCCGTCTTCGCCGCGCACCGACATGCTGAGCTCCGCCTTCTCGATATCGGCGATGCCGAAACCCTCGTCGAACAGGCGGATGAAGGGGCCGATGGCGCAGGAGGCATTGTTGTCCTTCGCCTTGCCGAGCAGTAGGGCGGAACGGCCCTCGACATCGCGCAGGTTGACGTCGTTACCGAGTGTGGCGCCCCGGATTTCGCCGCGGCTATTGACGGCGAGCACGATTTCCGGCTCCGGATTGTTCCAGCGCGAAATCTTGTTGACGCCGACCAGCGCGCCATGGCCGACGGACGACATCGGCTGCGACTTGGTGAAGACTTCAGCATCCGGGCCGATACCGACTTCGAGATATTGCGACCAGAGCCCCTCACGTTGCAGCACGCCGCGCACATGCTCGGCCGTTTCCGAGCCGGCGCGCACATTGGTGAGGCTGCCGCCAATCAGGTCGCCGATGCGCTGGCGGATTTCTTCCGCGCGCTGCGGGTCGCCGGCGGTGCGCTCGTCGATGACGCGTTCGATCATGCTGCGCGCGAAGGTGACACCGCAGGCCTTCAGCGCCTGGAGGTCGCACGGCGCGAGCAGGCAGGCGCGCGCCGCGCCATTGCCCATCTCCTGCGGGCTGGCGACGAAATCCTCGACCGGGCCGAGCCGCTCGCCGGTCAGCGCGTCGAAGGTGGCGACGCAATCCCGGTCGAGGAAGTCGGCGACGGTCGGCACCTCCTGCGTGACGTCGAACAGCACGCCGTCGCGCACGATCACGACGGACGGCCCGTCCAGTTCAGGGCGCCAGACGCGGCCGATCAGGCGCGCAGCCTTCGGGAAATCGATGATCATGAGAGGTCCTCCTTGGGATGCGGCATTACTAGTATTACTTCATTTTTTCGTCAATCCAAAATGCGCCAACGAAAACGAGTGTCGTGGCGGAGAGCACTCCCAAGCGCCAAATATGGCAACAAGACAATGATTTAATGCCATTTTCCTTTTGCATTGCAGCGTAATTTCGCAGGCGCAAAAATGAAATTGCCGGCTATGGCGGGGCTTGTGGATGCGTAGTGATACTATATATTGCAGCGATCCGGCGTGGAGACGCCTTCGAGGACCACTGCAAGAACGATGGGTACAATGCTCGACCAGCTCAGCGGCAAACTGTTTATCGACGGCGATTTCGTGACCGGGCGCGGCCGGCCGATCCCGGTGGAAAACCCGGCGACGCTGGAGGAGATCGGCTCCATCACGCTCGCCAGCCAGGAGGAAATCGACGCCGCCGTCGCCGCCGCCCGCAAGGCCTTTCCGGACTGGGCGGCAGCGCCCGCCAAGGTGCGCGCCGCCGCGCTGCATCGCCTCGGCGAGGTCATCGCCGCCGATGCCGACGCCATGGCGAAGGTGATGACCCTGGAACAGGGCAAGCCGGTCAACGAGGCGCGCGGCGAGATCCTGAAGCTTGCCGAGGCCTGCCATTTCTATGCGGAAGAGGCGGTGCGCGTGCATGGCGAGATCATCCCGAACGACACGACCGATAGCGAAAGCCATGTGGTGCGCGAGCCGATCGGCGTCGTCGGCGCCATTACGCCGTGGAACTATCCGGCGGAGCTGATCGGCTGGAAGCTCTGCGGCGCGCTTGCCGCCGGCTGCACCATCGTCGTCAAGCCGGCGGAACTGACGCCCTTTACTGCACTCGCCATCGCCGCCAAGGTGAAGGAGGCGAAAATCCCGGCCGGCGTCGTCAATGTCGTCACCGGTTCCGGCTCTGTCGTTGGACAAGCCCTGGTCGAGCATCCGGATATCGACAAGATCGCCTTCACCGGCTCGTCTGCCGTCGGCCTGCACATCCAGAAGACCTGCCCGCGCATCAAGCGCCTGTCGCTGGAACTCGGCGGCAATTGCCCAATGATCGTCACCGCCAAGGCCGATCTCGACGCGGCGATCAAGGGTGCCGCGCGCCGCAGCTTCCGCAATAACGGCCAGATCTGCATCGCGATCAATCGCATCTATGTCGAGCGGCCGGTCTATGCGGCCTTCGTCGCCGGGCTGGCGAAAGCCGCCGACGCACTGACCGTCGCCAACGGCCTCACGCAGCCGGATGCCGATATCGGCGCCATGGCCTCGGCCGAACCGTTGAACAAGACCATCGACCACCTGAAGGACGCGCTCGCCAAGGGCGCCCGGCTCGCCGCCGGCGGCGACCGGCCGCAGGGCGAGGCCTTTGCCAAGGGTCATTTCTTCCGCCCGACCGTGGTCGCCGAGTGCGATCACACGATGAAGGTGATGACGGAGGAGACGTTCGGGCCGCTCGTCGGCGTCATGCCGTTCGACCGGCTGGAGGAGGCAGTGAACCTCTCCAACGATACACCCTATGGCCTTGCCTCCTACCTCTACACGCAGGATGCCGCCGAGATCCGCCACCTGTCGCGCCGGCTCGATTACGGCAATGTCGCCGTCAACAATGTCGATGCGGGGGTGATGAACGCGCCCTATGGCGGGCGCAAGCAGAGCGGCGTCGGCTATGAACATGGTCGCGAGGGCATGCTGGAATATTTCAATTTCAAGCATATCCGCATCCGTCTCGACCTGCCGGAAGGTCTGTGAGCCATGCGGCAGGCCGTCCTCGGGATCGATATCGGAACGTCAGGCTGCAAGGCGCTGCTGCTCGCAACCGATGGCGCGCTGATCGGCAGCGAGACCGCGACCTACGACCTCGCCCAGCCGCGCCCCGGCTGGACGGAGCAGGATCCGGCGCTGTGGATCGAGGGCACACGCCAGGCCGTCGGCCGGCTCATTGCCGCCCATCGCGACGTCGAAATCCGCGCGATCGGCCTTTCCGGACAGATGCACGGGCTGACGCCGCTCGACGAGGCCGACCGCGTGCTGCGCCCGGCATTGCTCTGGAACGACCAGCGCAATGGCGCGGAATGTGCCGCGCTGACGGAAAAAGCCGGCGGCGAGGCGGCGCTGCGAGGCTATACCAACAACCGCATGCTGCTCGGCTATACCGGCGGCAAGATCGCCTGGATGCGCAACCATGAGCCGGACCTGTTCGGCCGGCTGAAGCAGGTGCTCAATCCCAAGGATTACCTGCGGCTGCTGCTGACCGGCGAAAAGGCGACGGAGGTTTCCGATGCCTCCGGCACCGGCCTGTTCGACGTGCGCGGCCGCGCGTGGAGCTTTTCGCTGATGGAAAAGCTCGATATCGACGCCGGCCTGTTTGCACCCTGTCATGAATCGCCGCAGATCACCGGCCGCGTTAGTCGGTCCGGCGCGGCGTTGTTTGGCCTTGACGAGGGAATTCCCGTTGTCGGCGGCGGTGGCGACAGCGTCATCCAAACCATCGGCTCGGGCGTCATTGCGCCCGGCGACGTGCAGACAACGATCGGCACCGCCGGCATCGTCGCCTCGGCGCTTGACCGGCCAATCGACAATCCCGGCAGCCGCCTGCAGGTGTTCTGCAATGTCGCGCCGGGCAAGTGGCATGCGATGGGCGTGACGCTGAATGCCGGTTTCGCCATGAGCTGGTTCCAGCGCCTGCTGCGCGGCTTCGCCGCCGGCCGCGACTGGAGCTATGACGATATCGCCGCGGCCGCCGCCGAAAGCCAGGCCGGCAGCCGCGGCCTCGTCTTCCTGCCCTATCTCAACGGCGAACGCGCACCGCACTCCGATCCGGATGCGCGCGGAGCCTTCATCGGCCTGACCGGGCTGCACGGCCCATCCGACATGGCCCGTGCCGTGATGGAGGGCGTTGCCTTCGCGCTCTACGACATCTTCACCGTGATGCGCGAGGCGGGCATCGAGGCCAGCGTCGTCAAGGCCTCCGGCGGCGGCGCCCGCTCGGTGCTGTGGCGGCAGATGCAAGCCGATCTCTTCGGCTGCGACGTGGTGACGACGCAGGGGGCGGCCGAAGGGGCGGCCTTCGGCGCGGCCCTGGTGGCGGGCCTCGGCGTCGGCCTTTACGAGACGCCGGAACAGGCGGCGGCGCTGTGCCGTCCCCTCACCCGCGAGACGGCGGACGCGGCAGGCCGGGCGCGGCTAAGCCCCGGCTTTGCGGTCTATCAGGCGCTTTATCCGGCGCTGCGCGACAATCTCAACGCGCTGTCGCGCGCGTTCGACGACATTCAGACATGAGGGCAGCAGCGATGACGACACGCGACCAGGAGTGCGAGGGGCTGATCTTCGATCTGGACGGCACGCTGATCGACAGCGCGCCGGACATTGCCGGCGGCGTCAACGAATATTTCGCCGAGCAGGGCTGGCCGCAGTTGGAGGTCGCTTTTGTCGAGCGCTTCATCGGCAACGGCCCGCGCCGCCTGTTGCTGGACATGATGGTGGAACTCGGCCTGCCGAGCGACGACGAAACGGTGGATCGCGCCGTCAAAGGTTATCTCGCCGCCTATAACCGCACGCCCTCGCGCCTCACCCGCTTCTACGAGGCGGTGAAGGAAGACCTGCATCTGCTGCATGCAGCCGGCTTTCGCCTCGGCATCTGTACCAACAAGCCGCATGCCCTGACGCTGCGTATCCTCGACATCCTCGGCATCGGCCACCTGTTCGACGCCGTCGCCGGTGCCGATGACGTGCCGGCTTGCAAACCGGACCCGATTCATCTCCTGACTGTCGCAACGCGCATGGGCCTTGCGGCCGGGCGCTGGGTTTATGTCGGCGATACCACCGTGGACCAGACCACGGCGGCGCGCGCCGGGGTGCCGTTCTACGCCGTTCCCTGGGGGACCGGCCGGCAGCTCGACGTGGCACCAGCCTACCGTCTCACCCGGCTTTCCGACCTTGCCGCCCTGCGCCAACCGCTTGTCGAAGGAGACGTGCAGGAATGACCAGCGATAGCCTGTTGCAACGCATTTTGCAGGAAAGCCACGAGATGGGGACGGCGGAAGCGCGCGTCGCCCGCTTCGTCAGCACGCAGCCGAACCAGGTTCTGCATATGAGCATGGCGAAGCTGTCGGAGGAATGCGACGTCAGCGACCCGACGATCATGCGCTTCTGCCGCCGCTTCGGCTTCCAAGGCTATCAGGATTTCAAGCTCTACCTCGCCCAGAGCCTCGTGCCCTCGGCCCCCTTCGCCTACGAACAGATCGTCGCCGGGGATTCGGTCGAAAACATCGTGCGCAAGACGGCGCGCAATTCGCTGAACGCCATCCAGCGCGGGCTGGAGGATATCATCCCCGCCCAGATCGAGGCCGGCGCCAAGCTCCTGAACGGGGCAACGTGGATCGGCATCTATTCCAGCGGCATTTCCGAGATCACCGGGGTGGATGCCGAGCATAAATTCCAGCGCCTGGGCCTGCGTTGCGCGGCCGTGAACGGACGCAAGAAACAATGGCTGCATGCCGAGACCTCGAAGCCGAGCGAAGTGGCGCTGATCTTCTCGCAATCCGGCCACACCAAGCAGATGGTCGAGGTCGCGACCGCCGTTCGCGCCCGTGGCGCGCGCGTCGTCTCGATTACCGCGGCCGACAGCCCGCTTGCGAGCATTTCCGACGTACTGATCGCCGTGACGCCCTATGAGCGCACGGAGCTGCTGACGCCGATCGCCTCGCGCCTCAACCATCACCTCGTCGTCAACATGCTGGTCACCTCCATGGCGGTGATCAGCGGTTCCGAGTTCCCTGACCAGTTGCCGGCGCTCGATAGCTGGCAAACCGACAAGATCTGAAAGACCGGAGGATTGCAGACCCCATGAGCACCCAGGACGAAGCAAAGAAGGCGGCCGGGCGCCGCGTCATCGAGGAGTTCGTGCGCGATGGCATGAAGCTCGGCCTCGGCTCGGGCACGACCTCGCATTTCTTCGTGCGTGAACTCGGCAAACATGTCGCCGGCGGCATGAAGCTCACCTGCACCACCACCTCGCGTTCCACCATCGATGTCGCCCGCGATGTCGGCATCCAGATCACCGAGCCGAACGAGATCGGCGAGATCGACCTGACCATCGACGGGCCGGACGAAATCGACCGCGATTTCAACATGATCAAGGGCGGTGGCGCCTGCCTGTTATGGGAGAAGATCATCGCCCATGCCTCGAAGCGAATGATCACCATCTGCGACGAGAGCAAGATCGTCGATCGGCTGGGCGGGTTCCCGCTGCCGGTGGAGGTGGTACAATTCGCCTGGAAGCAGACGGAGCGCATGGTCCGCAAGACGCTCGCCGACCACGGCATTTCCGGCATCCGCATCGAACGGCGCATGCGCGACGAACTGCCGGTCGTCACCGACAGCGGCAACTTCATCCTCGACTGCCACTGCGGCACGATCGCCGAGCCCGGCAAACTCGAAATCGAGCTGAACCGCATCCCCGGCGTCGTGGAAAACGGCCTGTTCACGCGAGAATCCGATGGCATGGTGGTGGGAAAATTCGATGGTTCTGCCTACGTGGAAATGCGAAAATCTAGTAAAACAACGTAAACTGGTATTGCCGACTTGCCGAAAACGACGCCGGAACCGGGGTTTTCGATCCCCGTCGTTCCGGCAGGATTATTATCGCTTAACATATTGATTTTACGCACTAGATTTTTGCATACAAAAGTTAGGCAGCAGCGTTTTCCGGAGACTTAAGACGCAGGCCTGCGCTATTGACATCGTACCGATATAGTGGAAATCTAGTTTTGCTAGCTTTTCGAGGGAGGAAACCAGATGAGCGCAAATATTCAGATCAGCCGTCGCCACCTGCTGCAGGCAGGCGCGGCTTTGGGCGCGGCAACGCTTGCCGGTGGCAGCAACGTCTTTGCCCAGACCAAACCTTTCGTACCCTACAGCAACAAGAGCCTCGACTACTATTTCTTCGTCATCCAGGAAGAGGCCGTGAAGCGGGCCGTCCAGGCCAATGACTGGGAATTCCAGGCGACCAATGCAAGCTTCGACAACACCCGCCAGCTAGAGCAATGGCAGAGCCTGATGCTGAAGAGCCCGGCCGGCATCGTCTGCGATCCGATCGACAGCCAGGCCATCGTCAGCGTCATCAACCGCTACAAGAGCCAGGGCATTCCGGTCGCCATCATCGACACGCCGACCGACGGCGGCGAGGTCGACATCACCGTCAGCTTCGACAACCATCTCGGCGGCGTCATGGCGGCGCAGGAGATCATCAAGGGCCTGACCAAGAAACATGGCAGCCCCAAGGGCACGGTGCTGAATTGCTTCGGCGCGCTGCAATCCGTCGCCTGGCGCCAGCGCAAGGAAGGCATGGACGCAGAATTCGCCAAATATCCGGACATCAACTATCTGGCCCGCCCGACCGAAGGCGCGCTCGACCAGATGCTGGCGGTCACGCTCTCGACGCTTTCCGAATTCCCGAACCTCGACGCCGTGCACGCCCCATCCGACAGCCCGTCGCGCGGCATCGTCACCGCGCTCCAGCAGAAGGGCCGGTGGAAGAAGGTCGGCGAGGAAGGCCATGTCATCTTCGTCAATATTGACGGCGAGCCTGTGGCGCTGAACTGGATCAAGGAAGGCTACATGGATGGCTGCGTCTCGCAGGATCCGATCGCCTATGGCGAGATCGCCGTCGAGATGCTGGCCAAGCACGCCATGAAGAAGGAAGCCGTTCCGACCGGCACCTACGAAAACAAGAAATACTTCTGGGAGAAGGGCGAGATCGTCGCCGGCAAGACCGGACCGACGCTGATCATCCCGCCCTTTGTCATCGACCCGTCCAATGCCGATGACAAGCGCCACTGGGGTTACATCGCCGAGAAGGAGTGGAACATCCCCTATACCTGATACCGGGAACGGCCAGCCTCCCATAGGCCGCCGGTTTGAACGGGACGATGCCGCCGTGAGGGCGGCATCGTCCTTCACCAGCATGAGGACCCCATGACAACAGCGCCCACGTCCCGACTTGAGGCCTCGCCCGCCGCACGCACCGTGCTGAGGGTCGAAAATCTGGGCAAGATCTATGGCGGCCTGGTCGCCCTGCGGGATGTCGACCTGTCGGTGCGCGCCGGCACCATCCATGGCCTGCTCGGCGAGAACGGCGCTGGCAAGAGCACGCTTGTCGGCATCATGTCCGGCCAGCGCAAGCCGACCTCCGGCACGATCTATCTCGACGAAAAGCCGCTCGCCCATGTGGACGTGCAGGCGATGGAGAAGGCAGGCGTCTTCCTCGTCACGCAGGAGCCGATGATCATCGACCACCTGAGTGCGGCCGAAAACCTCATGCTTGGCATCTGGCCGAAACGCCGCTTCGGCTTCGTCAACTGGCGCAAGCTCCGGCAGGATGCCGAGCGCATGCTGGAGGGCACCGGCATTGCGGCCGACGCCCGCGCCGGCGCGCTGGATGCCGTGGCGCGGCGCAAGATTAACATCCTGCGGGCGATGTTTTCTGGCGGCAAGGTCATCATCCTCGACGAGCCGACCGCCGCCCTCACGGTCGACGACCGCGCCCAGCTCTTCGACTTCATGCGCCGGCTGAAAAGCGAGGGCGTGACCTTCATCTTCATCTCCCACTTCAACGACGAGATCCTGGAAATCTGCGACGCCGTTTCCGTGCTGCGCGACGGGCGGTATGCCGGCGGCTCTGAGTATGTCGGCAGCCTGACCTCCGAGGACCTGTCGGAACTGGTGCTCGGGCGCGGCCTGGTGCTGTTCGAGCGCGAAAAACGGCAATTCCCCGCCAGCGCGCCCGCGGTCATCCTGAAAGACATCCGCGCCGGCACGCTCGACGTACCGTCGCTGGCAATCCGCGCCGGCGAGATCGTCGGTGTCACCGGGCTACCGGGCGGCGGCGGCAAGGAACTGGCGCGCGCGCTGTTCGGCTTGCAGCGAGCCTCTTCCGGCACGATCACCTTTGTGGACGGAGAGGCACGCGCCCTGCCCGCCCATCCGGCCGAAGCCTTCGCCGCCGGCATCGCCTACCTCTCCGACGACCGGCGCAAGGATGGCTCGATTTCGCAGATGTCGATTGCCGAGAATATCTCGCTGTCGGCCGAGGTGGCTTTGGCCAAGGGCGCCTTCATGAATGCAGAGCAGGAGCGCGCGCTGTCGCAGCGCTATTTCCAGTCGCTGGGCATCAAGGCGCCGGACAGTAGCGTGGCGGTGGATACGCTGTCGGGCGGCAACCAGCAGAAGGTCTGCCTCGGCCGGGTGCTGGCCACCAAGCCGAAACTCCTGATGCTGGACGAGCCGACACGCGGCATCGACGTGGGCGTGAAGCAGGATGTGCTGCGCATCGTCGACGAGCTGAGCCGCACCGGCGTGTCGGTGATCATCATTTCCACCGATACCGACGAACTGGTGCGCGCGGTTGACCGCGTGCTGATTTTCCACAACGGGCGTATCCGGGAAGAGCTGGCGGGAGAGGCCATTTCGCGCAGCCGGCTGCGCAATCTCGGATAGGGCGCCGGATGCGCCGATCGAGGAGGTCGGCGTTCCGCGCGAGAGGAGACATTCAGATGAGCGATACCACCATGACAGCCACGACGACCAAGCCGCCCGCAACCAGCACCCGCCGAAGCTCGATGACGGGATGGGTCCTGCACAATGTCGTGTGGATCTGGCTGATCGCGCTTGTCGTGATCTTCGGCCTGTTCAACCAGTATTTTTTCACCCTGTTCAACCTGCAGAACATCATGGTGCAGGCGACCGTGCTCGGCATGATCGCGCTTGCCATGTCTCTGCCGCTGCTGGTGGCGGAAATCGACCTGTCGATCCCCGCCAATGTCGGCTTCTCCTCGGCGCTGGGCGCCATGGCCAACACCGATCTCGGCCTGCCCTTCGCGCTCGCCGCCCTCATCGGTATCGGCGCGGCGACGCTGATCGGCTTCTTCAACGCGATCTGCATTACCAAGCTCAAGATGGTGTCGCTGATCCAGACGCTGTCGATGATGATCATCCTGCAAGGCGCGCTCCTGGCGCTGACACAGGGGCGCACCATCACCAGCCTCAGCCCCGGTTATGTCTGGATCGGCCAGACGACGCTCGGCGGCTGGCCGCTGATGCCGATCGTCTTTGTGCTGGCGATCCTCGGCATGTATGTGCTGCTGCGCCATACCGTGCTCGGGCGCTCGATCTTCGCGGTCGGCGGCAATCAGGTGGCGTCGAATTCCGCCGGCATCCGCGTCGACCGGGTGAAAATCCTGTCCTACACGATCGCCGGTTTTCTCGCGGGCGTCGCCGGCTACCTGCTCGCCTCGTGGCAGATGGCGATCACCTCCAACCAAGGGTCAAGCTACCTGCTCTACGCCATCGCAGCACCGATCATCGGCGGCGTCTCGGTTTTTGGCGGGCGCGGCAGCGTGATCGGCGTTCTGGGCGGCGTATTGCTCCTGACCGTCATCCAGGTCGGCCTCGCAATCATCTCCGTGCCGTCCTTCTATGTCGGCATGATCGGCGGCATCATGATCTTCATCGCCGTCGCCATCGACGCCGTGCGTGTGCGCTACTTCGGCTGAGGCGGCTTCGTCGCCACCCACAGGACATGGCGGGCACCACCGCGTTTGCCATTGGCCCGCACATTCACCTCATCGGTGGCGAAGCCGACGTCGCGCAATCGGCGTGTAAAAGCGCTGTCCGGCGCGGACGACCAGACGGCAAGCACGCCTCCCGCGCGAAGGGCGAGCTTTGCAGCACGAAGACCATTGTGGTCATAAAGGCTGTCGTTGGAAGCGCGCGTCAAGCCGTCGGGGCCATTGTCGACATCCAGCAGGATAGCGTCGTAGGCGTCCTTCTTCGACCGGATCAGCGCGCCGACATCGCCGACATGGACATGGACGCGTGGATCGTCGAGCGTGCGTTGGTGGATATCCGCCATGGGTCCGCGCGCCCAGTCGACGACTGCCGGCACCAGCTCCGCGACGACGACACGGGCATCGTCCGGCAATACGCCGAGGGCGGCGCGCAACGTGAACCCCATGCCGAGGCCGCCGATCAGAATGCCGGGGTTTTTCCGGCCTGCAATGCGCTCGCAGCCAAGCGTCGCCAGCGCTTCTTCAGAACCGCTCAGCCGGCTGTTCATCAGCTCATTCGAGCCGAGCATGATGGAGAATTCGCTGCCGCGCCGCTTCAGGCGCAGATCGCCGCCATCACCGGGAATCGTTGCGCGGTCCAGCTCAATCCAGGGAAGCATCGGGGTATCTCATAACGTTGTCTGCACGGCCTCCTAGCATGGGCACCGTGCCGAACGCATCCCATTATCGATGAACCCGAGACAATTGCCGCTCAGGAGCGCGCCTTGCCCTGCACGATCCGGTCGATGATCATCGCGCAGAGCAGAATGGCAAGCCCGGCCAGCAGGCCCTGGCCCACCGCTGCATATTGCAGCGCGTTCAGGACATCCTCGCCCAGCCCCTTGGCGCCGATCAGCGAGGCGATGACCACCATCGACAGGCACATCAGGATGGTCTGGTTCACGCCGGCCATGATGGACGGAGCGGCGAGCGGCAGGTCGACGCGGGTCAGCAGAAACCAGCGCGTGGCGCCGTAGGCTTCGGCGGCTTCGCGGATGCTCGCCGGCACGCCCTGCACGCCGAGTGCCGTGAGACGCACGACCGGCGGCGTGCCGAAGACCAGCGTGGCGATGACGCCGGGCGGTTTGCCGATGCCGAAGAGTGCGATGACCGGGATGAGATAGACGAAGGCCGGCATGGTCTGCATGAAATCGAGGATCGGCCGGATCGCCGTATAGACAGCCGGGCGCCGCCCGCACCAGATGCCGAGCGGAATGCCGATGATGAGACAGAGCACGGCCGAGGTGCCGAGCAGGGCGACCGTTTCGAGGCTCTTCTCCCAGAAGCCGAGCACGGCGAGATAGGCGAGTGCCGCCGCGGTGAAGATTGCCACGCGGTTGCCCGCCAGCTGCCAGGCGAGAATGACGATCATCGCCATCGTCACCGGCCACGGCATCGTCGTCAGGGCGCTCGCTGCGGCGTCGAGCACGATGTTAATGAGGCCGGTAATGGCGGAGAAGACGGCTTCGCCGGATTTCGACAATCCTTCCAGCGCGCGATCGAGCATCGCGGCGACGAGACCCTGCCATTCACGATTGACCGGCGCCGTCGTCAGCCAGGACGGTGGCGCCTGGGCGGCGACCCGCCAGGCGACGAGTCCGTAAGCGAGGAAACAGAACGCCGCCGCAAGCAGCGCGCCCGCGCGGTGGAAGCCGTGCCGCAGCGTCCGGTTTGAGCGCCATCTATTGAACCGGCGCTCCAGCAGCGGATTGGCCAGCACGCCGACGAGGAGTTTTCCGATGAGCAATGTCAGCAGGCCCGCGCCGATCAGCATCGGCCCGCGCGCCTCCGCGGCCTCGGCCTGCCGGGCGGCATTTTCCGCGGCGGTCTTGAGCCCATCGGCGGAGCGCAGCATGCTGTCCGCGCTGCTCTCGCCCGCCGTCTTGGCCTTTTCCGCTTCGACCCGTCGGTCGTCGGCCTGCTTGAACAGGCGCTCGGCGCGCACGCGCTGCTCGCCGCCGAGATTACCGGCAAAGCCGGTGGCGAGCTGGGCGACGGCGAGGGTTTCCAGAAACAAGGCAAGCCAGAAGAGGACGGGGATATTGCGGGCGGTTGCCCAGATCGGCCCGAGCAAGGCGGCGGCCCAATTGAAGGACCAGGTGAAGCCGGCATGGCTGCGGATGCGGGCGAAGACGCGGGCGTAATAGTCCGCGCCCTGCCGCGTGAATTCCCTGACCAGCCCATCCTCGGAGGAAATCTCGCTCATGATGCCTCTCTCCGCTTCAGCCCGTTGAGAATCGCCGTCCGGTCGATGAGGCCGACGATCGTGTCCGCCTCACGCACCGCGATGGCGCCGGAATGGCTGGCGGCGATCTCGACGAGGTCGCCCAGTACCTGATCGGGACGGACCGAGGGTAGCGCGTTGAGGTCGGCCGGGTGACGGTCGCCGACCGGCACCATGATGCTGCGCGCCGTCAGAATGTTGAGGCGGGAAATCTCGGCGACGAATTTCTCGACATAGTCGTGCTGCGGCCGGGTGACGACCTCCTCCGGCGTGCCGACCTGCAGGATCATACCGTCCTTCATCACCGCGATACGGTCGCCGATCCTCACGGCCTCTTCCAGGTCATGCGTGATGAAGACCACGGTCTTGCCCATCGCGGTGGAGAGCGAGAGGAACTCGTCCTGCAACTGCCGGCGGATCAGCGGGTCGAGCGCGCTGAACGGCTCGTCCATCAGAAGGATATCCGGATCGGCCGCAAGCGCGCGGGCAAGGCCGACGCGCTGCTGCATGCCGCCGGAGAGTTCATGGCAATAACGATCGCCCCAGCCGGCGAGATTGACCTTTTCGAGCGCTTCCTCGGCAATGTCGAAGCGCTTCTGGCGGGAGGCGCGCTGGATCTCCAGCGGCAAAGCGACATTGTCGCGCACGGTGCGGTGCGGCAGCAGGCCGAAATTCTGGAACACCATGCCGATCTTGTGGGAGCGGAGAGAACGCAGGTCCGCCGGCGATTTCGCCATGACGCTCTCGCCGCCCACAAGGATTTCGCCAGCCGTGGGTTCCAGAAGCCGGTTGATGTGCCGCACCAGGGTCGACTTGCCACTGCCGGAAAGGCCCATGACGCAGAAGATCTCGCCGCGATCCACCGACAGGTTGACGTCGGCGACACCGACGACGCAGTTGAAGCGCTCGGCGATTTCCTGCTTGCCCGCCGCACCGGCGCGCAAGGCGGCAAGCGCCTCGGCCTGCCGCTCGCCAAAGATCTTCCAGACGTTGCGCATGACGATCAGCGGTTCGCCGCCCTCCGTCACGCGCCCGCCTGCATCAGCCCTCTGCCGATCGGTCATCGGGCCGCCCGGTCAATGGCCGAACCACTTCGAAACCGTCTCGGTGTTCGCCTTGATCCAGTCCTTGGCGACATCCGGCGCCGGCTTCTTGTTGACGATGATCTCGTAGGCCATCTTGCTGACGTCCTCGGGCTTGAAGCTCATGCGCTCCAGCGCTTCCACGAGCGCCGGCTGGCGTTCCGCAAGCGAGGCGGCATAGCCGATATGGACGGTCGTCGTCGCGTAGCCGGACGACACCTTCGATTTCTCGAACCATTCCGGATCGTCGTTCGGCTGCACGACGACATACTTCGCCGGGTCGTTCTTCGGCTCTTCCAGCATGGCGAGATCGTAAAGCGCGAAGTTCTGGTGCGGGCCGTAGCAATAGCCGACCCACGGCTTGTTGGCCTTGGCCGCGCGATCGAGCGATGCGGTGGCGACGGCCTCTTCGGTCACCTGCTGGTCGAAGAACTCGGCAAAGCCGTAGTCGCGCGCCTTCACCTTCTCGATATTGGTCGATTGCCAGCCGGAGGCACCGAGCCAGATTTCACCCTTGCCGTCGCCATTGCTGTCGAACAGTTTGGCGTTTTCCGGATTGGCGAGGTCATAGACGCTCTTGATGTTGTGGTCGGTGACAGTCGTCTTGGTGACGCAATATCCCTGAACTGCCTCGTAGCCGTTCTTCGCCAGCCTCACCGTCTTGTTGCCGTTGACATACTTGTCGACCAGGCCCTGCTGGTTCGGCAGCCAGACGTCCGGCCAGATATCGACCTCGCCTTTGTTGCGGTCCATGGCCTCCCAGATGACGGGCACGGCCGTGGTCGTAACGGTCGAGACTTCGAGGCCGAGTTCCTGCTCGGCGGCGGCCTTGATGACGTTCATCACGGCGGTCGCCGTGGCATAGTTCGGGTCCGGCATCGTCACGTCGGCCGCGAGCGCCGGAACGGCTCCGGCGGCCAGCAGCGAGAACAATGCAGAGGTAAGAATGCGTTGGCCCATGTGGTTCCCCTTTTTGTAGAGCTCTTTAATAAAGTATTGAGATCGCTGGCCCGCTTCCAACGGAATTGGGATCATTAGCCAAACTGATCGGCGGCATTAGCGGCCGCCTCTCAGTAGTAGTTCTGGTCCGGCATGCTTTCCTTGCGCCTGGCGATGAAGGCTTGCAGGGCCTCGTCGATGGCCGGGTCGAGGCCGGGATCCTGGTAGCTTTCCAGCAATTGTTTCCATTTGCGGTTTGCGCGCTGCGCGGCATCCAGCCCGCCCTCGGAACTCCACTGCTCGAAGGAATTGTTGTCGGCGATGGTGGAGAGATAGAAGGCGCTCATGAAGTTCGACTGGGTATGGGCGCTGCCGAGGAAGTGCGAGCCAGGGCCGACCGCGGCGATGGCGTCCAGCGCCTGGGCGTTTTCCGAAAGATCGATGCCGTCGAAAAATGCAGAAATCTTGCCGCAGAGATCGGCGTCGATGACGGTCTTTTCATAGCCCGTCACCAACCCGCCCTCCAGCCAGCCGGTCGCATGGTTGACGATGTTGGCGCCCGCCAGCATCGACATCATCAGGCCCCAGGTCGCCTCCTGCTCGGCCTGCGCATCCGGCACCTTCGAGGCCGAGAGCGTGCCGACAGTGTGGAACGGCACGCCGAGCCGGCGGGCGAGCTGGCCGCAGGCAAGCACCATCTTGGCCGCCTCCGGGGTGCCAAAGGTCGGCGCGCCGGATTGCATGGAGATCGTTGAGGCGAAGCTGCCCATCAGGCACGGCGCACCGGGATTGATAAGCTGCACGAGGCAGAGCGTCGCGAGCGCCTCGGCGAGCACCTGCGCGACCGTGCCCGCCACCGTGACCGGGCTCATGGCACCCGCAAGCGTCCAGGGCGTGCAGGCCACCGGCTGGTTGTTGCGCGCATAGACCTTCAGCGAGCCCGACATGTTGGCATCGAGCACCAGCGGCGCATTGGTATTGCTGACATTGTAGAGCACGGCATTGTTGGCGACGAACTCGTCGCCGAACACGATCTTCGCCATGTCCACCGCATCCTGCGCCCGCATGCCGCCGATGAAGGCGCCCATGAAGCAGCGGTCGGAATGGCGGATATGGGCGTAAAGCATGTCGAGATGCCGCTTGTTGGCCGGCAGGTCGACGGGCTCGCAGACGACGCCGCCGGAGTGGTGCAGATGCGGGATCATCTGGTGGATCTTGATGAGATCCTGGAAGTCGGCATAGGTCGCATAGCGCCGGCCGCGGTCGAGATCATGCACGAAGGGCGGCCCCCAGGCGGGGCAGAGCACCGTGTTGTTGCCGCCGATCGTCACCGTGTTGGCGGGGTTGCGGGCGTGCTGCTGGAATTCGCGCGGTGCCGTCGCCTGGATGATCTTGCGGCACATGCCGGGCTCGAAACGCACGCGCGTGCCCTGCACATCCGCCCCGGCATTGCGGAAAACGTCGAGGATTTCCGGATCGTCATGGAACTCCATGCCGATCTCTTTCAGCAGCCGGTCGGCGTTGCCCTCGATCAGGTTGAGGCCTTCCTCGTTGAGGATCTCGAAGGGCGCAAGCTTGCGGTTGATGAAGGGTTTTCGCGGTGCCGCCGCATTGGCGCGCTGCTCGACCCGGCCCGACCGGCCGCCGGTGCGGGAACGACCGCGCTCCGGCACCGTGTCCGAAACGCTCTCTTTTGTCGTGTCCATGGCTCAGCCCACTTTCTTGATTTGCTGCACCGCGGCTTCGATGCCGCGCGGCTTGAGATTGTCGGGGTCGTAGGGTGCCGCCTTCAGTTCCGTGATGGCGAGATCGCGGTCGATGACGCGGATGCACATCGGCGCCGCCGTCGCTTTCGGCGTGAGATAGGCGAGCACCAGCGGCTTGCCGGTGCGGAAGCCGTAGGCGCCGGACGTCACTACGCCGACGGCCTGATCGTCCTGCCAGACGGTGTGGTTGTAGAAGGGCAATGAAATGCCGTCGCCCTCGACGGAAAACAGCGCCATCCGCCAGGACTTTTCGGAGGCGGCCCGCTCCAGCATCGCCTCGCGGCCGATGAAGCTGCGGCCCTCCGTTCGCACCAGCGCCTCCAGCCCTGCTTCGAGCGGCGTGCGCTCCGTCGTGAGGTCGGCGCCCCAGCCGCGATAGCCTTTTTCCAGCCGCATCGCGTTGACGGCATAGATGCCGAACGGCGCAAGGCCGAAGCCCTTGCCGGACTCCGACACGGCCCGGTAGAGATCGCCGATGCGATCGAGATCGACATGCAGCTCCCAGCCCAGTTCGCCGACATAGGAGACGCGGAGCGCCAGCACCGGCACGCCGGCAACCGTCACCCGCTGCGCCGTCAGCCAGGGAAAGGCTACGTTCCAAAGGTCCGCTTCCGTCAGCGTTTGCAAGAGGTCGCGTGACTTCGGACCCATGACGCCAAGGATGCCGCGCTTCTCCGTCAGGTTCTCGATGGTGACGCTGGCACCCGCGCGCGATCGCAACAGATCCTCGTCATGCCGTTCGGCAAAGGCGGCACTGGTGAGGTAATAGTGATCCTCGGCCAGCCGCGTGACGGTGAACTCGGAGGCGACGCCGCCGCGCGATGTGAGTGCATGGATGAGGCCGATCCGGCCGTCGCGCACCGGCGGGCGGTTGGAGCCGAGCGAGGCCATGAAGTCCGCGGCACCCGGCCCGCTGACCTCGAATTTCGAGAAGGCGGAGAGATCGACGTTGCCGACATTGTCGCGCACGTTGCGGCATTCGGCGGCCACCGTCTCGAACCAGCCGGGGCGGCGGAAGGTCAGGTCGGGTGCCGCGTCGTCCTTGGCAAACCAGTTGGGCCGTTCCCAGCCATAGGCGGCGCCGAAGATGGCGCCCTCAGCCTGCTGCTGGTCATAGGCCGGCGTTGCGCGGCGCGGGCGGCCGGCCTCGCGCTCCTCATAGGGAAAGTGGATGCCGAATTGCAGGCCGAAGCACTCGACGGCCTTGTCGATGCGAAAGTCGCGGTCGGCGAAATTCCCAAAGCGGCGGCCGTCGATCGCCAGCGCATCGCGCGGCGGCGCGCCATCGACGATCCAGTCGGCGAGAAAGGCACCCGCACCGCCGCCTTCCATGACGCCCATGCTGGAGCCCGTCAGCAGCCAGCCGTTCGGCACCCCGAAGGCCGGGCCGACCATCGGATTGGCATCCGGCGTGAAGGTGATCGGGCCGTTGACGACGGTCTTGATACCGGCATTGGCGAGCGCCGGCACGCGCTCCATCGCCATGGCGATGATGTGCTCGATGCTGTCGAGATCGGGCGGCATCAGCTCCATGCCGAAGGCCGGCGGAATGCCGTCGACGGCCCACGGATGGGCGGTCTTTTCGTAGGGGCCGACGATGTAGCCGTCGCGCTCCTGGCGCAGATACCAGCTTTCCTCGGGATCGCGGATGATTGGCAACTCCGGTTCGCCGGCGCGGATCCGCGCGACAATCTCCGGCACCTCCGCGGTGACGACATATTGGTGCAGCATCGGCACGACCGGAAGGTCGAGGCCCATCATCTGGCCGATCTCGCGGCACCAGGTGCCGGCGGCATTGACGACATGCTCGGCGACGATCGTGCCCTTGGCTGTCTCCACCAGCCATTCGCCCGCGGCGTTTTTGCCAAGCGACAGGACGGGATTGTGGCGGACGATCTCGGCGCCCAGATTGCGCGCCGCGGTCGCCATCGCATTGGTGGCAAGCGTCGGGTCGACATGGCCGTCATTGGGCTCGTAGATCGCGCCGATGATGCCGTCGAGCTCCACCAGCGGATAGATCTCCTTGAGCTGCTGCGGCGTCAGGATCCGGAATTCGTGACCGACGAAGTCGCCGATGCCCTGGACGTGGCGGAACTCGTTCATCCGCTCCTCTGAGCGCGTGACGCGCAGCGCGCCGCTGGCGTGGAAGCCGGTTGGCAGGCCGGTCTCGGCCGTCAGCCCCTCGCGATACATCCGGATCGAATGCGCCCGCATTTCCATGATTGTCGCGTTGTGGGCGAAATGCGTGCAGAGACCGGCGGCGTGCCATGTGGAGCCGGCGGTCAACTCGGTCTTCTCGACCAGCATGACGTCGCTCCAGCCGCGTTTTGCCAGATGGTAGAGCAGCGAAACGCCCATGGCGCCACCACCGATGACCACGACCCGTGCCTGTGTTCTCATGTTCAACTCCTCAGCCGGGTCCCGGCAGCATCATAGGGAACCTCCGCAAGCGGCCGCAGATGGTGGCGCTGGCCCGCGATGGCGATTTCGTAGGTGGATGACAGAAGCGCCTCGCGCGGCTCGCCCGGCGCGCAGGCGATATAGCCGTGGCAGAGTGCCAGCCCTGTGCGAAAACCCTGGCCGCCGGATGTCGTCAGCCCTGCAAACCGGCCGTCGCGGTAGATCGGCTCATCATGCAGCAGCAGCGGATTGCCGCCATCGACGGCGAAATGCATCAGCCGCCTGGCGACGCCCTCCGCCTTCTGCCGGCGCAGCGCTTCTTCGCCCAGGAAGCCGGATTTCTTCCAGGCGACGGCAAAGCCGAGGCCCGCCTCCAGCGGCGTTTCCTTCGGCCCGATATCGTGGCCCCAGTGGCGATAGCCCTTTTCCAGCCGGCAGCCATCCAGCGCATAGTGGCCGCAGGCGACCAGCCCATGGGCCTTGCCCGCCTCCGTCACCGTGGAGAGAAGCTGCTCGGCAAACTCGGTCGCGACATAGAGTTCGTAGCCGAGTTCACCGACGAAACTGACGCGCGTCGCCCTGAGGTTGACCATGCCGATGTCAATGCGGCGCGATGTGGAAAAGGGAAATGCCGTATCCGAAAGATCGTCGTCCGTCAGGCTTTGCAGCAGCGCACGCGCCTCCGGCCCCATCACCGCCAGAACGGCTTCCGCGGAGGTCACATCGGAGACGACGACCTCCAGCCCACGATCCTCGGCATGCCGGGCGATCCAGGCGACATCCTTCTGGCGGGTGGCGGCACCGCTGGTGACGCGGAAATGGCGCTCGCCGAAGCGCGTCACCGTGATATCCGCCTCGATGCCGCCGCGTGCGTTCAGCATCTGGGTATAGACGGCCTTGCCTTCCGCCACGTCGATGCGGTTGGCGCAGAGATAGTCCAGCAGCGCCAGCGCATCGCGGCCCTGCACGTCGATCTTGGTGAAGGGCGACAGCTCGAAGAGACCGACGCCCGCCGCCATCGCCTTGGCCTCGCGCGCTGCAGCCGCCCACCAATGCTGCTCGCCCATGGCGTAGCGGAAATCCCGTTCCGTGTCGTCGGCGGCAAACCACAGTGGGCGTTCCCAACCGGTCGGTGCTCCGAAGACGGCGCCCATGTCGGCAAACTGCCGGTGAAAGGCCGAACGCCTGACATCCCGTCCCGCCTTGGCCTGTTTGTAAGGCCAGTGCATGCGGAAGAGATCGGCAACCGACTCCTCCATCCGCTTGCCGGCAAAATATTTCGACCCTGCGGACCGGTCGAACCGGGTGATGTCGAGCGCCCAGAGATCAAGCCCCGGCTCGCCGTCGAGCACCCATTCCGCCATGGCCCGGCCCGCACCGGCCGATGACATCATGCCGGTCGAATTGAACCCGGCCGCGACATAGAAGCCGCGCAGATAGGGCGATTCACCCATCAGCGGCCGCGTGTCCGGAGTAAAGCTTTCCGGGCCGTTCATGAAGTGGCGGATACCCGCATCGGCCAGTTTCGGCACGAGGTTCAGCCCGGCCGTCATGAAGGGCTCGAACTGCTCCCAGTCCTCCGGCAGCTCCAGGAACGGCTGCTCGCCCTGCACGCTTTTCGTCTGGAACAGTTTTGCATCCGGCTCGAAGCCGCCGAGTACAAGCTTGCCGGAATCGCCCTTGATATAGATGCCTTCATCGAGATCGCGCACGATGGGAAACGGCTGTTCGAGTCCCGGGATCGCTTCGGTGACGACATACATATGCTCCACCGCCTGCAACGGCACAGGCACGCCGGCAAGCGCGCCGACATCCCGCGCCCAAGCGCCGGCAGCGTTGATGACCTTGCCACAGCGGATGGTCTCGCCCGTCGTCAGCCTGACGCCCGCGACGCGGCCATTCTCGATGTCGAAGCCGGCACAGCCGACATTTTCGCGGATGCGGATGCCGGCCGAGCGGGCGCGCTTGGCATAGGCCGCGCAGATATCCACCGGATTGGCCTGCCCGTCCTCGGCGACCCAGAGCGCGCCGACCAGCCCGTCGACTGAAAGACTCGGTACCCGTTCGGCAATGGTTGACGGACCGATCATCTCCACATGCATGCCGGTCACCTCGCCCATATGGGCGATGCGGCGCAGTTCGACCATCCGGTCTGCGTTGCGGGCGAGCCAGAGGCCGCCGGTGCGCTGATAGCCGGAACTCTGGCCGGTTTTTTCTTCCAGCGCCGGAAAGAGTTCCATCGCGTAGCGGGCGAGATGGGTGAGGTTGAGGCTGGCGCGCAACGGCCCGACGATGCCGGCCGCATGCCAGGAGGTGCCGCTCGTCAGCTGGTTGCGCTCGATCAGCACCACGTCGCTGACGCCGCGTTCGGCGAGATGATAGGCGATGCCGAGGCCGATGACCCCGCCGCCTATGATGACAATCCCAGCACTTTCCGCCACCTGCATTTCACCCCGCTCTTCCGTCGGCATGAGAATTCAGGGAAGGAGACTTGCGTTCAACTCGATTTTCGCTTCATTAGAAAAACTGATGGTGTCGAACAGATGATGGCCTCCATGCTCAAGGGCAGCTTCGATTTCAACCTCTTCCGTGCTATCGAAGTGTTTGCCGCGGTTGTCGAAACGCGACATGTGACCCAGGCCGCGCAGATGCTCGGCATCACGCAGTCGGCCGCATCCCAGCACCTGAAAAACCTTGAGACGGCGCTCGGCGTGAGCCTCATCGACCGCAACATTCGGCCGATCGAGCTGACCCGAGCCGGCGTCGCGCTCCACCGCCGCTCGATCGCCATCCTCAGCGAGGTCGAGGAACTGCGGTCGGATGTCCGCCGGCTCAATTCGGCGCCTCTGCCGCTCCTGCGCATCGCCATGCTCGCCTCGATCGCGACGACGCTGGCCCCGGCGCTGTCGGTGCTGGCACGCGACGGCTTCAACGTGCCGGAACTCAGCCTCTATGCAGGCCTTGCGACCGATCACATCAACCTGCTGCGCGCCCGCAAGGCCGACCTTGCGGTGACGTCGAGCGAGATGTTCGAGGTCGAGGGCCTGATCCGTTTTCCGATCATGACGGAAAAATTCGTGCTGGTGACGCCGAAGGGTTTTGCCGGCGATGTGGGGGACATTCACAAGCTCTCGAAGAAGCTGCCCTTCGTGCGCTTCAGCCGCGAGACGCCGGTCGGCATGCGCATCGACCAGCATCTTAGCCGTCTCCGGATCGAAATCCCGCGCGGCATGGATGGCGACCGGTCGAGCGTCGTCATGGCGCCCGTCGCCAATGGCATGGGTTTTACCATCCTCACGCCGACGCTCTTGATCGACGGCCTGGCGGAGGGCATGGAGATCGGCGTGCACCCGCTGCCCTTTGCCGGCTTTTCCCGCAGCCTGAAGCTGGTTGCGCGCGAGCGGGAGCTTGGCGAGATTCCGGAAGCCTTCGCCCGGCGTTCCGCAGAAGTGCTGTCCGAAACGATCACGCGCCGGCTGCCGCAACTTGCGCCCGACTATTGCACCGTCGACATCTGACGCTAATCGGCTCCATCAGTTTCTCTGATGCAGTCGTTTCACCGTGACAAGGCCGATCGTTCAGTGATTTCATGCCCGCATCTCACGAGGAGCGCGTCATGAACCAGGCCCAACTTCCGCCCGCGATGGACATCGATTGGTCGACCGACGGTATCGTCGCGCGACGCGAACGGTATTACGCCGCCTCGCAGCGCAAGTTCGTGCCGTTCAAGGATCCGCTGATCATCAAGCGCGGCCGCGGGCAATATGTCTGGGACGAAAACGACAACAAATACATCGATCTGCTCGGCATGAACCTCTGCATTTCCGTCGGCCATGCGCATCCGGAAGTCGTGCGCGCCGCAACGGCGCAGGTGGCGGAACTCACCCATTGCACGACGATGTTCTACCATCCGGTGCCCGCGCACTATGCCGAGGAACTGGCGGCGACCATGCCGAAAGGCCACGACTGGGTCGTGCATTTCACCAATTCCGGCGCCGAGGCCATCGATCTCGCCTTGCTGATGGCGCGCGCCCATACCGGCAATATCGACATGCTGGCGCTGCGCTCCAGCTATCACGGCGCGACCTTCGGGGCGCAGGCGCTGACCGGCATCGCCGGCTTCCGCCACAACGTGCCGCAGCTCGGCGGCGTCACATTCGTGGCCGAGCCCAACCAGTATCGCGGCATCTATGGCGAGGGCGTCGAGCCCTATCTGGCGGAGATCAAGCGCGCCATCGACTATTCGACGAGCGGGCGGCTTGCCGGCATGATCATCGAGCCGGTGCAGGGTTACGGCGGCATCGTGCCCATGCCGAAGGGCTACATCAAGGGTGGTGCCGAGAAGGTTCGCGCCGCTGGCGGCCTCCTTATCATCGACGAGGTGCAATCAGGCGTCGCCCGCACCGGCGACGCTTTCTGGTCCTTCGAATCCCACGATGTCGTTCCTGATATCGTCGTGGTCGCCAAGGGCGTCGGCAACGGCATCCCACTCGGCGCGGTCATCGCCAAGCGGGGCGTTGCGGAATCGATGGCGGATAAGTTCCTGTTCCACACCTATGGCGCCAACCCGGTGGCCTGTGCCGCCGGCCGCGCGGTGCTCAAGGTCATCCGCGAGGAAAAGCTCCAGGAAAACGCCCGAAAGGTCGGCGGCGCGCTCAAGGCACGGCTCACCGAACTCAAGGACCGTTTCGAGCTGGTCGGCGATGTGCGCGGCGAAGGGCTGATGCTGGCAATCGAACTCGTCAAGAACCGGCAGACGAAGGAACCCGCCCCGGACGAGGCGCTCGCCGTCTTCGAAGCGACCCGCCGCAACGGGTTGGTGGCAAGCCGATCCGGCCCCTACCGAAACGTCATCCGCATGTGCCCGCCGCTCTGCCTGTCGATGAGCGACGTGGACGATGTGATGGACCGCTTCGTGCGCAGTTTCGAGGCGGTGTAAAGGGTCAACGCGAGGATAGCGCCTGCATCCTCGCGCCCGACAATCACGGCCACCGTATAGAGACGGATGAGCCTCAGAACAGGTTTTCCAGCCGCTTGTAGCTGTCTTCCATGCCGTGCTCCATGCCGGTTTCGAGCATTGCCTTGCGCGTCTCGCCATCGGGCAGGTGCATGCGCATGGTCATCAACGTGCCGCCATTATCCGCCTGGAATGTGGTTTCGACACGATTGTCCGGGGTCGGATCGGGCAGATGCATGCGCTCCACATGCACGATGCGGCTGAAGGGCACGACCTCGATGAACTCGCCGGTCAGATGGAAACCGTTGCCGTTGCCATCGCTCCACTCGTAGCGAATCTTTCCGCCGGGTCGCGCATCGTTGATGCACACCGGCATGGTCCAGCCGTCCGGGCCAAGCAGCCATTGCTGCAAGAGTTTTGGCTCGGTGTGGGCCTTGAAGACGGCTTCCGGCGGGGCGGCAAAGCGGCGCGTGACGACGACATCGGTCTCGCCGTCGGTGGTGAGCATGAGCCTGGACATGATTACTCCTTGTTCTTGGTTTTGGAGGGTTCGAGCGACATGGTCGCGAGAAGCCGGTCGAGCCGGCCGTAATTGGCTTCCAGAACCCGGCGCAGCATCGCCAGCCACTGTTCCAGCTCCTCAAGCGCCGTGGGCGCCAGGCTGCAATGACGCCGGGTTCCTTCCGCGCGACGCACGATGAGACCGGCCCCCTCCAGCACCTTGAGATGCCGGGAAATGGCGGGCTGGCTCATGTCGAAGGGCTGCGCCAGCTCCATGACCGTGGCTTCACCGGAAGCGAGCCGCGCAAGGATCGCCCGACGCGTCGGGTCGGCCAGAGCCGAAAAGGCGGAATCGAGATCGGTCACGGCATGTCCTCAAAAAAATAATAACATACTTGTTATATAACAAATCTGTTATTGTCAAGGCTATATCGAAATTCGCGCAGGCCGGTGAGCCGCATTGCGCCATCCACGAGAACCAACGCCTTGTGCCCACTCTGGAAAGTGCAGAAAATTATCGACGAGTCGACCGGATGGCATGGTAGTTCGGATAGGCACTTGTAGCCGGCGCCGAGCGCAGCCGAGCGACCACGGTGATACGGAGTTACAGCATTGGATGAGGAAAAGGAGGGCGTGACGGCCCTCATGAAGTCGGCGATCGAAGCGCCGAAGCGGGACAACACCGACTATCACAACGCCATCGCGGAGGTCCGGCGGGCGTTTGCGGAGGCGGATGAGGCCTTGGGGCCGGACATGCTGGTCAGCACGAAACGCAAATGGAAGCGGAACGGCAGCTACGTCGTGAAAGTGACATTCAAAACGAGAGCCTCGGGCGACTGAGCTGAGCCTGCCCGATGGAGGGATCTTCGAAAATGGCTGTTTTGCAGACGACGCGCCTGACGCTCAGTCCTTGCTCCCCCAGCGACCGCGCTGACTTCATCGATCTTGAACTTGATCCGGAGGTCATGCGCTTTCTGAACGGCGGACACCCCGTCGACCACGAGCAGGTCGATCCGAACGCGACGTTCCTCATGCCCAGAGGAACCGAGCCCTACGTCTGGACGGCGCGGCGCACGATCAACGGCGCATTCGTCGGGTGGTTCTGTTTGTGGCCGGAGAGCGAGACCGTGGCCGAACTCGGATATCGCCTGCGCCGCCTGGATTGGGGCCAGGGGCTGGCCGCGGAAGGGGCTTCGGCGCTCGTTGGTTGGGGGTTCAGGAACGGCGGATATGACAGGATCGTGGCGACCACGATGGCGGTGAACCACGCCTCGCGCCGCGTGATGGAAAAGGTCGGCTTGATTTACGCACGCACCGTCTCCGTCGATTGGCCCGAGCCGATTGCGGGCAGTGAGCACGGCGAAGTTTGGTACGAATTGGTGCGCTCGGAATGGAAAGGCGGCTGATCAGGTTCGGACTAGCTTCGCCGGCATTAATAGGCCGCACGGCAGCAGCAGAATCGATGCGATCGGCAGAGTGGTCTTGAGAATCTCGATATGAGCGAAATACAAAACAAGGCAGTGGCGCTGGCGGCGCAATATGAAGGCGATCTCGCCGCGCAATCCTCGCCCCAGCGCAGCGCACTGTTTTTAAAATCGGCGTTGGATTTGTATTATGCGCTTGGTGGCGATGAGGAGGCCGGCCTCGCGCTCGCAAGCGCGCACCCTATGACACCCTTGCGCGTCGATGCGGCCATCGCGAATGTGCTGGTCGAAGTGGCCGTTGCCAGCCACATCAACGACATCGACATGATCCAGGCGACCTACAACCGCCTCGATGCGGAACTGGAACGCAGCGCCTAAAGTCTCGACCGCTTGCCACGAAAACTCTTCGGCGGCGGCTGGTCGGTATGCACCCGCGCGAGATTCTCCAGCCAGACGGCCAGGCCGTCCGGGATTTCTTCGTTTCCGACTTCCATCGCCTCCACCCATGATAGGTCGCATTGGAGCGCTGATGCCAGGTTGATGGGCGTCCATCGGATCACGATAAGACATTCGATAAAGCGTGCGGGGGTCATGGCCATGCAGTCGCACGCACCCCCTCGTTTGGCAATCGCTAAGGGTGCGGCCAAGTGGCCGTAACGGAACACAAATCTGTGAGGCGCGTACGCAAGACTCAACGCGCATGCTAGAGATAGCCGCGAATTCCCAAAGGAACAGTGAACAGGCCGACGACAATGGAAACGGTGACGATCCAAAACCGCAGTGACTTCGCACAATGGGCAATCGAACGCGCCAAGGCCATCGTCGCGGAAGAAGGCGGCAATCTCGCGCTGGCCGTCCGCAACCAGGGTGACGAGCAAATCGCCGACAGGGCCAATGCGCTAGGCCAGGAGATCGTCAATGCCCTGCTGGAAGTGTTCGATGGCCTGATGCCGGAGGAATAGGCCGGGCGCGAGCCAGGCCTTTATCGCTCGGGTGCCGGCAAACGGCGCGACGGTCCTGCATCGGTAAATTCTCCCTTCCGGGCTTAAACCAAATGTTTCCTCCCGGCTGCAAATATACGATGCTTGCAGCCGCAAGCGTGCATTCCGCCGTTCTGGATCATCGGGCACAGTCCATTGTACAATCTGCTTTCGGTCGTCCTGGAGAAGCGTCTGGACCTCGCGTTCAAGACATCCCCCGAATTTCGCGCGCGGATCGTCGAGTTTCCCGGCCTGTGGATGAGCGCGCCGGACCTTGCCGGCCTGCGCGACGATCTGCGGTCGGTGGCGCGGCGCGCGGTTGCGGACGGGAACCTCGACTACGGAGTGTTTTCCGAGCGGGAGGACGTGCTGTCGCGCACGATCGTCACCCTCGTCTACCGGGTCTCCGATGGACAGCCGGTCGCGTTCAATGCGCTCCCCGTCATCGCGCTTTCGCTTTCCGGCAAGCCCGTCGAGGTTCTTCACCTCGGGCTGGTGATGATCGATCCCGCCGTGCGCAGCCAGGGGCTTTCCTGGGTGCTCTACGGGCTTACCTGCTTTCTGCTCTTCCTGCGCAACCAGCTTCGCCCGCTGTGGATTTCCAACGTGACGCAGGTGCCGGCGGTCGCCGGCATGGTGGCGGAGACGTTCAGCGACGTCTTTCCGGCGCCGACGCGCGGCGCCCGGCGTTCGCTGCGCCAGCAGTTGATTGCGACGGAAATCATGGCCGCGCACCGGCATGTTTTCGGCGTCGGCCCGGAGGCCGGCTTCGATGCCGACCGCTTCGTCATCACCAATGCCTATACCGGCGGCTCGGACAACCTGAAAAAGACGTTCGACGCCGCGCCAAAACACCGCAAACCCGAATACAACGATTTCTGCGCCGCCGAACTCGACTATGCCCGCGGTGATGACCTGCTGCAGATCGGCCAGCTCGATCTCAACGCCGCGCAGCGCTACCTGCTCGAAAGCGTGCCGCGCAATGCGCTGGGGCGGCTGGCGGTGGCAAGTTTCGTCATCCTCGTGCAGCGGCTCGTCCTGCCGGTGCTGCATTGGGCGGACAGCCAGCGGCAATGGGGCATCTTGAGGCCTTCCAAACGATGAGCGGAACCTTTTCCTACGACACTTTCACCACCCGCAACATCGGCTTCGTCAGCGAGGCGGAGCAGCGGCGGCTGTCGCAGGCGACGGTTTTCGTCTGCGGCACCGGCGGCATGGGCGGCGCGGCCATCCAGGCGCTGGTGCGTGCCGGCATCGGCCGCCTGGTGCTGGCCGATATCGACCGTTTCGAGCTGTCGAACCTCAATCGCCAGGTCTTCTGCTTTGCCGACACGATCGGCCAGCCGAAGGCGGAGGCGACGCGCGACCTCTGCCTGAAGATCAATCCCGATCTGGACGTCACCGTCCATGGTGCGGCGTGGACGGACCATGCGGAAACGCTTGTCACCGGCGCGGATGTGGTGATCAACGGCACGGACGATCTCGGTGCGGGGCTGCTGCTCTACCGCACGGCGCGACGGCACGGGCGCACGATGATCGACGCCTATGCCGCCCCCCTGCCCTCCGTCTATGTGACGCGGCCGCAGGACCCGATGCCGGAGGAACGACTCGGCTATCCGACGCTCGGGACCGCCTGGAACGCGCTGACGAGCGACCAGCGGGCGGAAGCGTTTTTGCGCGAGGCGGAATATGTGATGGTGCATTCCTCCTCCCGCCACCATGTCGACCTGGCGCTTGCCGGCGAAGTGGTGGCCGGCACGCGCAGCCGCATGTCCTTTGCGCCCATGGTCATCACGACAGGCATGCTGATGGCCTATGAGGCGATCCACACGGTGCTCGGCAAGCCGCAGGGCGCCGATTGCCGCGGCTGGTTTTTCAATCCGCATGCCGGCCGTATCGAGCGGCCGAGCAACGCTTTCGTTGCGGCGCTGCTGCGCCCGCTGGTGCGGCGCTACCTGACGCGACTTGCCGCGCCGGCAAAACTATGATCGCAGCGCTGATCGCCGATACCTTCATTTCGCTCGCCGCCTTCGGCGGGCTGGCGGTGCTGATCGGCGCCATCCGCAGTTTCGATGCTGGGAGCCCGCTGACCCGGCGCTTCCTGTTTGGCCTGCGGGTGCTGGCCGCCTTGATGGTGAGCCGCGTGCTTGCCTGGTGGACGGGCCTCTTCATCTTTGAGGCCGCGACGATCATCTCGGCGGGGCTCGTACCGCTGGCCACGGTCCTGCTCGCCGAGGGCCTGCTGCGCCGGCATGCGCCAAAAGTCACGAAATGGATCGCGGCCGGTGGTGCGGCGGCCTTTGCCGTGCTCGCCTTCCTGCCGACGGCCGTCGATCCGTGGCGCCTGGTGCTGCTCTTCCTCTATCAGCTCGTCACCTTCGCGCTGGCCGGGCACATGGCGGTGACGCGTGACCGGACGAGCCTTTCCAAGGCGGAAAACCAGGCGGTCGACCGCATCGCGCTGTCACTGCTCCTGATCCTGCCTCTGCTCGTGACGGATTTCCGCTCGGCCTATGTCGATCTTCCGGTGCGGCTTGGCGGGGTCGCCATCCTGTTTCTCTGCTGGCTGCTGATCAGCCTCGGCCAGCGTGCCGTCAGCCATCGCGATACCGTCGTCTCCTTCGCCGTCCTGCTGGCCGCAGCCCTTCTCGGCGCGCTCGCCATCGGCCTGGAAAACGGGTTCGACGCGGCCGCGCTGGTGCGCACGGCTTCTGTCGTCACCTCGGCCGCGCTCCTTGGCGTGATCTGGAAGGACAGCATCAGCCTGCACACGGAACAGCGGCGGCAGAGCCTCATCCGGCATCTCGCGGAAGATCGCATCGACGATACGCTCGGTTTTCTCAAGGAATTGCAGAACCATCCGCTGGTCGAGGGCGCGCTGCTGCTCGGCGAGAAGGAGCTTGCCGATCTCGACCTTGCGGGCATAAAGGCGCTCTTTGCCGCCCGGCCGCTGCTGCGCGCCACGGAAGCGGGCGGTCTTGCGCAATCGGATGCCGAACAGCTCGCCTGGCTGCTCGAAAAATACGAGGCTACCCATCTGATGCTGGTATCGGCCCGGCCGTTCCGGCTGATCGCGCTCAACATGCCCTCGGTTTCCGCCACGCCGGGCGCCGAAACGGAGCTGAAGGTCGCCCAGCGCATGGCCTTCCTGATCTCAGAAAGGAACGCGCGCGATGATTGAGATCCGCGAGGGCGACCTCGACGCCTTCTTCGCCGCGCCCTTCGCCGTCTACGGCGACAGGACGCCCTATGTCTCGCCGATGTTCAGCGACCTGAAGCGCTTTCTTTCGGCGGAGAAGAATCCGCTTTTCGAGACGGCGGACGATTTCGCCATCTTCACCGCCCATGAGGACGGCGCGGTGCGCGGGCGCATCACGGCCCATATGCACCGCGCCGCGAATGCCCGGTTCGGGCTGAAGCGCGGTTACTTCGGCTATTTCGATTGCGCCGACGACGAGCGCGTCGCCGCCGCACTTTTGGAGCGGGCGGAGGATTGGGCACGCGCCAGGGGATTCACCGAACTCCTCGGCAATTTCAACCTGACCGCCATGCAGCAGGTGGGCATCCTGACCGGCGGTTTCGAGAATGCGCCCTACACCGACCAGGTCTGGGGACCACCGCACCTGCCGCGCCTGCTGGAAGCCCGGGGCTATTCGCCCTCCTTCCCGATGACCACCTTCGAGATCGATATCCGCAACGCCGCGACGGACCGGCTGCTGGGCAGCGCCGAGATGCAGGCCCTTCTAGCCGACGGCTTTCGCTTCTCGCCGATCCGCCGCGCAACGCTCGACCGCCGGCTGGAGGATTCGCGGCTGATCCTCAACGAGAGTTTCGCCGACAATCCGATGTTCGTGTCCGTCAGCCGTGCGGAATACGAATTCCAGGCCAAGGAGATGAAGTGGATCATGGATCCGCGTATCTCGGCCGTGGCGGAACGGAACGGCGTGCCGGCCGGCGCGGTGATCGCGATACCGGACGTCAACCCGATGCTGAAGGCGATGGGCTCGCGGCTCGGTTTTTCCGCCCCCTGGCACCTCCTGAAACATCGCCTCAGGCGGCGGCGCGCCGTCGTCATCTTCCAGGGCGTGAAGCCGGAGCATCAGGGGCGAGGCCTCAATCCGCTGATGCTCGCCCATGTGCTCGGCGAAATGCGCAATGCCGGTTATGAGACCGCCGGCGGCACCTGGATCGCGGATGCCAATGCCGCAAGCCTGCGCCAGGCCGAGAAGGCCGGCGCCCGCCCCCGTCACCGCCTGCACCTTTTCGGAAAGACGCTATGAGCCGGATCGACGCCGCCACGCTCGCCGATCTCGCCGCGCTGGCGAACCGCGCGCCCTCCGTGCACAACACCCAGCCGGCGCGTTTCGCGCTGGACGAAGCGGGCAATATCCTCATCGCCGCCGATCTCTCCCGGCACCTCGGCGTCGGCGATCCAACGGGCCGCGACATGGGCCTTTCCTGCGGCGCGGCGCTTGAGGGTATAGTAATGGCGCTCGCCGCGCGCGGCACCGGCGTTGTCGTGGATGATCTCTGGGAGGCCGACATCCGCTCCTGGCGCCCCGGCTATCGGCTGGCCGCGCGCCTCACCCCGGCCGGAGAAGCGAGCCCCTCGCCGCTTGCCGACTGGACGGAGAAACGCTTCACCTGGCGCGGTCCCTTTTCCGCTGCGGCACCGGACGTGATTGCGAATGTCAAACAATGGGCGACTGAAAGCGGCGACATCAACTTTGCCGGCGGACCGGACGCCCTCGTCTTCATCGCCGCGCTGAACGATGAGGCCAGCCTCTCCGTCATGCGCGAGCGCGCGTTCCGCGACGAACTTGTGGCGTGGATGCGCCTTACGCCGGCTCACGCCGCCTACGCTTTCGACGGCCTGAACCTCGATGCCCTGCGCATGGGGCGGCTGGAGGGCGCGATGGCGGGACGTGTGCTCGCCTCGCCGCTCTTCGACCTAGCCGACCGGCTGGGCCTCGGCAAGACGCTCGTCGCGGAAGCCGGGAAGACGATGACGGCGGCGGCCTGCCTGCTGTTCCATCGACCGGAAGGCGAAAGCCCGGTCGTTTCCGGCCGGGCCTTCTATCGCTTCTGGCTTGGCCTCACCCGCTTCGGCTTTGCCGGCTGGCCGATGGCGGTTCTCGCCGACGTTCCTGCCGCTTCGGAAACCCTGCGGCAGCGTTTTCCGCTGCCGCCGGATCATCATCTGATCAACGTGCTGCGCGTCGGGCCGGCGCCGCTCACTCTTCCGAAGTACCGCCTACCGTCCCACGACCTCGTACTCGGCTAGGCAGCGTCAGGCCGCCTGCTCCGCCCTCGCCGCCTCTGCCAGCTGCTTCTGCGCGCTGACGAAATCGACCTTGCCGGAGCCGAGCACCGGCACCGTGCCGACCTTCACCTCCGAAGGCACCATCATATCCATGGCGGCCTTTTCACGGGCGAAAGCGAGGAAGGCGGCGCGGGTGGCGTTCGGCGCGTCGGTCAGCATGACCAGGCGCTCGCCCTTTCGCGCATCGGGCAGCGAGACGACGACCGAGAGGTTGCCCGGCCACAATTCGCCGGCAAGCGCCTCGACGGCGGCAAGCGAGACCATCTCGCCGCCGATCTTGGCGAAGCGCTTGGCCCGGCCGCGGATGACGATGAACCCATCCTCGTCGACCGTCACGATATCGCCGGTGTCGTGCCAGCCGTCCGGTGTCGGCTCCAGCACGCCGGGGTTTTCGGCCCGCAGATAACCGGCCATGACATTGGCGCCGCGCACGAAGAGGCGACCGCCCTCGGTGACACCCGGCACCGCATCGAGCCGGTATTCCATGCCTGGCATGATCTTGCCGACGCTGCCGGCCTTGTTGAACATTGGCGTGTTGAGCGCGATGACCGGCGCTGCCTCGGTGACGCCGTAGCCTTCGAGAATGCGCACGCCGAACTTTTCCATGTAGAGCGCGCGGGTGGTGGCGCGCACCGGCTCGGCGCCGGCGAAGCAGTAGCGGATCGAGCGAAAGTCATAGGGATGCGCGGTGCGCGCATAGCCGTTGAGGAACGTGTCCGTGCCGAAGATAATCGTCGCGTTGGAGGAGTAGATCAGCTCCGGAATGATCCGGTAGTGCAGCGGCGAGGGATAGAAATAGACCGGCACGCCGGAGATGAGCGGCAGGATGGTGCCGGCCGTCAGCCCGAAGGAATGGAACACCGGCAGGATGTTGAACACCTTGTCGCCCGAGTGGAAATCGATGCGCGAGGCGGCCTGCGCGGCGTTGGAGAGGATGTTGCGGTGGGTCAGCACCACGCCCTTCGGCGCGCCCTCCGAGCCGGAGGTGAAGAGGATCACCGCCGGGTCATCCGCCTTGCGCCGAACGAGCGGCCGGGCCTTGCGCAGGAGGCCGCGCAGCTTGTCCACGAACCGAACGGTCTGGCGCAGGTCGTCGAGCCAGACGATCTCCACCTCTTTCGACAGCGCCTCGACCACAGGGCCGAGCTTCGCCTGTGTGACGAAGGCGCGGGACGTCAGCACATGGCGCACCTCGGCGGCCCGACAGGCCGAGAGGATATTGGCGGCACCAGCCGTGAAGTTGAGCATGGCCGGCACCTTGCCGGCCGACATCACGCCGAGGATCGTCGCCACCGCGCCATTGGCATTGGGCAGAAGCACGCCGAGCGTGTTCTCCGCCGGGTACAGGGCCTTGAACTTCGCGCCGAGCACGGCCGCACCCGTCAGAAGCTTGCCGTAAGAGAGCGAACCGGTCACCGGGTCCTGCACGGCGAGCTTGCGGAAACCGCGTTCCTTTGCCGTCTCGATCACTTTTTCCAGCACGGTCGCATCCGTGTCCGTGGTGCGGAACATCAGCATGGACATGACCTGGTAGAGCGCGGCACCGGCGGCCATGCGGCGCTTGCGGCCCTTCAGTTCGTCCGGCACCGAGAGGCGTACCGGCTCCAGAATGGTGACCTTGACCTTCGGGAACAGGCGACGGCGGACGTGGAGCGAGGAGAGGCGCGAAAAATAGCTCTTCTCCAGCCCGTCGATGCGCACCGGCACGACCATTGCGCCCGTCTTGTCGGCCACCATGGCGGCGCCGTCATAGACCTTCATCAGCGCGCCCGTAACGGTGATGCGGCCTTCCGGAAAGATGACGAGCGGATTGCCGGCATTGACGGTCTTGATGAGCGTGCGCGTCGCCATGGGCTTGGACGGATCGAGCGGCAGGAAGTTGCACATCTTCAGGAAGGGTTTCACCCACCAGGCCTTGGCGATCGTGTAGTCGACGGCGAAGGTCGGCTCCTCGTCGGTCAGCGCCAGCGCCAGTGCGCCGTCGAGGAAGGAGACATGGTTGAGCGCGATGATCGGCGCCTTGCCGGCCTTCTTCAGGTTCTCAAGGCCGTCCACCTCCAGCCGCAGGAAGGCGCGAAAGAGGATGGAGACGAAATCGCGGAAGGCATTGGTGGGCAGCGTGCGCAGCATCACGAAGGCCGCGACCAGGTTGGCAAGCGCCAAGCCCGCAAGAAGCACCGGCGTCGAAAGCCCCGCTGCCTGCAAGGCTGCGACCAGACCACCGCCGACCGTCATGAAACCCGCCGACAGCACATTCGCCGCGCCGATGACGCGCGAGCGCTGCTCCTCCTCGGCATAGGCCTGAAGGGCGGCGAATGTGGGCACGACGAGGAAGGCGCCGGCAATCGCCATGCCGGCGAGGTCGATGGCGATGCGGATGGTGTAGGGGCCGGCGAAGAAGGCGGAGAGCGTTTCTGCCGGAACGGCAACACCGGCATGGCCGACGCTCCAGGCAAGGTCGAGGCCGAACAGCGCCATGATCAGCGTGCCGACGGGGGCCGGCAGAAGCACGATGCGGCCGGCCGACATCCAGGCCGCAATGGCCGAGCCGATGCCGACGGCAACGGCGAAGACGGCGAGATAGGCGGTGATCGCGGTTTCCTCACCGCCGAGGCTGCCCTTCACCATGGGCGGCAGCAGCGAGAGCACGATCGCGCCGACGAGCCAGAACCAGGCGGCCATCAGCGCGGAGCGCCAGAGGCGCTGGTCGCCACGCAGCGCATTGACGAGGCGGCCGGTAGAGGCGAGCACGTTGCGCTCGATCACAAGCTCCGGCGCCTTTGCGCCGACACGCGGAATGTAGCGGCTCGACAGCCAGCAGGCGAGCGCGAGGCCCAGCATCATCGGGCCGAAGAGCCAGGGATTGACGCCATCGGCGGCGGCAAGGCCGGCGACCAGCGTGCCGCCGAGGATCGCGATGAAGGTCGCGCCTTCGATCCAGGCATTGGCGCGCGGCAGTTCCTTGCGCTCCAGATGGTCGGGCAGGATGCCGTATTTGACCGGGCCGAACAGGGCCGATATCACGCCGAACAGGAAGAGCGCGACCATCAGCACCGTGACGGAGTGGAAGGCGAGACCGACAACGGCGACGGTCGCAGCGGCAAGCTCCACCCGCTTCAACCGCTCGGCCATGACCGCCTTGTCGAACTTGTCGGCCAATTCCCCGCCGAGCGCGGAAAACAGCAGGAACGGCGCCATGAAGACGGCGCCCGCCAGCGTGACGAGCGAGCCCGCCGCGTCCGCCGCCATGGTGGCGAGGATGAGGAAAACCAGGGTGTTCTTCAGAAAATTGTCGTTGAAGGCCGACAGGAACTGCGTCCAGAAGAGCGGCGCAAAGCGCCGGGAGGTCATCAGATTCCGTTGCATGGAACATTCCCCTTTTTGCGCAGACTATATTTGAACATTTGTGCCTCTGCCTGTATGAACATTGTTCATGATATTTTTCGCATAAAAATGAACGATGTTCAAGGTATTAAATGAACGATGTTCAAAACAGGAGGCATCGATGACGGAAAAGCGGCGGGAGAAGAAGGAAGAGCTGAAGACGCGGCTGATCGCGGCCGGCACGGAGCTCATTCAGGAACAGGGCCTGAAGGGTTTGCGGGCGCGCGACATCGCGGAGCGCGCAGGCTCGGCGCTCGGCGGGCTCTACACCGTCTTCGACGATCTGGATGGGCTCGTTCTCCACGTCAATTCCGGCACGCTGAAGCGGCTGGAGACGGCGCTGAACGTCGCGCTACCGTCTTCGGGCGGCCTCGAAGAGGCCTTCCTCAACCTGTCGCTTGCCTATCTGCATTTCGCGCTTGCCGAGCGGAACCTGTGGTCGGCGCTGTTCGAGCACCGGATGCCGGACGGTGTTGCCGTTCCGGACTGGCATCTGGCGGAACACGCCTTCCTCATCGGCCTGATCGCAGCACCCCTCGCCCGCCAGATGCCGGAGGCCTCCGCCGAGGATATCGCGATCCGCGCGCGAACCGTGTTTTCCGCCGTGCACGGCGTCATCGCCATTAGCCTCGAAGGCCGTTTCGTCGGCATCACGCCGGCGCTGCTGGAGCGGGAAGTCGCGGCGCTCGCCCGCCTCCTCGCCACCGGGCTTCAGAAAGATGTGCCTTCGCGGCCGCTGGTTTCATAAACGCGGCGTTCAGGTATGAGTGACATCGGAGATACTGAACGGAGTAGCCGGCATGGCCGTTACCGACATCGCGACCCGCACTTACGACCATAACTTCCGGCTCGACCCGATCGTGCGCAGCCTGCTCGATACGGATTTCTACAAGCTCCTGATGCTCCAGATGATCCGGCATCGGCATCCGGACGTCGACGCGACCTTCTCGCTGATCAACCGCACGACGAGCGTGCGGCTTGCCGATGTCATCGACGAGGGGGAACTGCGCGCCCAGCTCGACCACGCCCGCAGCGTGCGGTTCACCAAGAAGGAACTGATCTGGCTGGCCGGCAACAGTTTTTACGGCCGGGCGCGCATGTTCGGGCCGGATTTCATCGCCTGGCTCGCCGCCTTCCGCCTGCCGGATTACGAGTTGCGCAAGGCCGACGGTCAGTACGAGCTGCATTTCGACGGCCCCTGGACACACACGACCATGTGGGAAATCCCGGCGCTCGCCATCATCAACGAGCTGAAATCGCGCGCCGCGATGCGCGAGCGCGGCCGTTTCGCGCTCGATATCCTCTATGCCCGCGCCAAGGCGCGGCTGTGGGAGAAGGTGGAGCGGTTGCGGCAATTGCCCGACCTCGTCATCTCCGATTTCGGCACGCGGCGACGGCATGGGTTCCTGTGGCAGCGCTGGTGCGTGGAGGCGCTGAAGGAGGGGCTTGGCGATCGTTTCATCGGCACCTCCAACGTGCTGCTCGCCATGGACGCCGATCTCGAAGCCATCGGCACCAATGCGCATGAACTGCCGATGGTGGCCGCAGCCCTTGCCGAGGACGACGCGGCGCTGGCGAAGGCGCCCTACCAGGTGCTGGAGGAATGGCGCCAGCTCTACAACGGCAACCTTCTGATCGCCCTGCCCGATGCTTTCGGCACGCCCGCCTTCCTCGCCAATGCGCCGGATTGGCTCGCCGACTGGACCGGTTTTCGCCCAGACAGCGCGCCGCCGATTGCCGGCGGCGAGGAGATCATCCGCTGGTGGCAGGAGAAGGGCCGCGATCCGCGCGAAAAGCTGCTGATCTTCTCCGACGGCATGGACATCGACTCGATCGAGGAGGCCTACCGGCATTTTCACGGCCGCGTGCGCATGAGCTTTGGCTGGGGCACCAACCTCACCAACGATTTTCGCGGCTGCGACCCGGATGGCGGCAACGGCCTCGACCCGATCTCGCTCGTCTGCAAGGTGACGAGCGCCAACGGCCGCCCCGCCGTCAAACTTTCCGACAACCCCGCCAAGGCAACCGGCGACCCAGCCGAAATCGAACGCTACCGCCGCGTCTTCGGCGTCGGCGGCCAGAAGGCGCGGCCGGTGGAGGTTTAGGACGCGAGCTGCAACGCGACGCCCAGCAGGACGCGCGCGCCGGTGACGATGTGCTCGTCGGAGACGAATTCCGCCTCGTTGTGGCTGACGCCGTTGCGGCACGGCACGAAGATCATCGCAGACGGAGCGACGCGGTTGACGAAGAGCGCATCGTGAAAGGCGCCGGAGACCATCGGGCGGCTGGCGATGCCGAGTACGTTACAACTCTCCGCGATCGCCACCGTCACGGCGGTGGCAAAGCGGCCGGGCGGCATGTCGACCCGCAGGGCGATCGCCGCTTCGCAGCCCCAGCGTTTGGCGGCGGCAAGGCATTCCTCGTGGACGCGCCGCTCGATGGCGGCAAGGGCCTCGGCGTCAGGGTGGCGCATGTCGACGGTGAAGGACACCCGGCCCGGGATGACATTGACGGAACCGGGCTCGGCCGAAATGCGGCCGACCGTCAGCCGCGCCTCGGGATCAGATGGCATGATGCCGTCCTGGATGCGCGCGATGGCGGCGGCGGCGGCGGCCATCGGGTCCTTGCGGAATTCGAGCGGCGTGGTGCCGGCATGCGCCGCCTCGCCGGAAAAGGCGACCTCCAGCCATTTCGTGCCCTGCACGCCAGTGACGATGCCGATCGGCACGTTTTCGCGTTCGAGGACGGGACCTTGCTCGATATGGAGCTCGACGAAGGCGGAGACGGCGTGGCCGGCGGGCCGGATCTCGGCTTCGGGCAGCGCGTCGAGCGTGGCGCGCAGTTCGTCGGCGAAGAGCGCATCGTCCGTGCCGCGCGCCGCCTGCCAGTCCGTTACACTTGCCGCACCCGAAAAGGCCATGGAGCCCATGCAGCCCGGGGAAAAGCGGCTTCCCTCCTCGTTGGTGAAGGCGACGACCTCGATGGCCCGCTCGGTTTCCACACCGGCGTCCGTGAGCGCTTCCAGAACTTCGAAGGCGCTGAGCGTGCCGAGTGCGCCATCGAAGCGGCCGCCGGTCGGCTGGCTGTCGAGATGGCTGCCGATGAGGAGCGGCGGCAGCGTAGCATCCCGGCCCTCGCGCCGGATGAAGAGATTGGCGGCCTCGTCCTGGAACACGGCGAAGCCGCGCGCCAAAGCGCGATCGGCGAGCAGCCGGCGGGCGGCGCGGTCCTCCGCCGTCAGCGCCTGCCGGTTAACGCCGCCGGCGGGCGTGGCGCCGATCGCCGCGAAGTCGGAGACGGATTGCAGCAGGCGGTCGGGATTGACCGCAGGCTCGTTTTTCATCGACCGAGGCCTGCGATGAAGCGCTTGACGCGGTCGGGATCGACGGCATTCCACCACACACCGTCATATTTGAGGGCGCTGGCGATGATCACGCCGTCGGCGACGGAGAGGATGTCGTTTGCGTTGTCGTGGGTCACGCCGCTGCCCACCAATGTTGGCAATGAGGCCGCTTCCTTGATCATTTTTATATAGCTGAGGTCGGCGGCGTGGCCGGTGCGCTGGCCGGTGGCGATAACCACGTCGGCGTCGAAGAATACCAGGTCCTTGACCTGCTCTTCCACCGGCCGGTCGGCGACGATGGCATGGGCGCCGTGCTTGACATGGGCATCGGCGAAAATGCGGATGCCCTTGGCGCGCAGCTGCGCGCGGTAGCGCATGGCGCGCGCGGCCTCGCCTTCCACGAAACCTTCATTGGCGACATAGGCATTGGCCCATTGGTTGACGCGGATGAAAGAGGCCGAGGCGGCCGAGGCGATGGCGAGCGCGGGGATGGACGCGTTGGCGAGCACGTTGATGCCGATCGGCCGGCCGAGTTCGCGGCGGATGCGATCGGAAATGACCGCCATATGCGCGGAGGTCTCATGGCCGATCTGGTCCGGTTTCGCGAAGGGCACGTCGCCGTGGTTCTCGACGATCAGCGCATCGCAGCCGCCGGCGAGATAGGCGCGGGCATCCGACAGGCCGCGCTCGTAGATCGCCTCCACGCCCTCGTCGTCATAGCGCGGCGAACCCGGCAGCGGGAGCAGATGCACCACGCCGATCACCGGCTTGTCGCGCCCGAAAAGCGTCTTCAGCGTATCGTTGTCCTGCCGTCCGATAGGGTTGCTCATGTCGATCACTCGTTTTCCAGTTTCGTTGTCTTGGTGAGGGCGGAGATTTCCGCCCGTGTCGGGAAAGAGGCGAGCGTGCCGGGGCGCCCGACGGCAATCCCCGCCGCTTCCGTCGCGATGGACGCGGCGGCGGAAAGCGATGCGCCTTGCGCAAGAAGCCCCGCGAGCGTGCCCGCGAAACAATCGCCGGCACCGCTGGCGTCAATGGCTGCGACCTCGCGCGCGGGAAGGCGGCGCACGGCCGACGCCGCATCGAGAAGAAACGCGCCCTCAGCGCCAAGCGTGACGATCGCGCTACCGGCACCGGCCGCCACCAGCGCGCGCGCCGCCTGCTCCGGATCGGCCTTCCCGGTCAGCGCTTCCGCCTCCGGCCGGTTGACGACGATCAGCGAGACGGCCGCCAAGTCGAGCGGTTCCGCCGGAAGCGGGCTCGGGTTGAGGGCCGTGAACAGCCCCGCCTCCCGCGCGGCGCGAAGGCAGGCGGTGGTGACCCCTGCCCGCAGGTTGCCCTGCATCAGCAGCATGTCACCCACCGTCCATGTTTCTCGAAGCGCGCTCATGGCGAGCGGGTCGAAAGCATCGGCGCAGGCGGCAGCCGTGACGATGACGTTCTCGCCGGACGGATCGACCATGATGACCGAGCGGTCGCAGGCAAGATCGAGGCGCGTCAGCCGGAGTGCCGGGATCTCGGCGGCGATGACGCCCTCGATCCAAACGCTTGCTGCATCCTTGCCCACCGGCGCCCACAGCATGACATCCGCGCCGGTGCGGCTGGCGGCGGCCGCCTGGTTGGCACCCTTGCCGCCAGGGCCTTCACTGGTCGCAAGGGCATTCAGCGTCTCGCCCGGCTGCGGCAGCCGCTCCAGGCGAAAGCTCGTATCGACGCAGACATTGCCGACGACGTGGATGGTCATGGGCGGCCCCGCGGCGTTGCGTTAGTCGGTCGCCCAGGCGAGCATCTGCTCGAACAGCGTCTTGTAGCCCGGCCATGCGATGAATTCCGGCGGCAGCCAGTGCGGGCCGACATCGGAGGTCCAGACCACCGTGCGGCCCTCACCATAGGTTCCGGTAACGAGCAGCGGCAGCGAGCCGTATTCGGACGAGACCGTCATCAACTGGTTGGCGCCGTCCTTCAGCACCACCTCGTTGAAGCCGAGCAGGTAGGGCAGCTCACCCGACAGGCCGGCGAGGATCGGATGGGAGACATCGCCGGAAACGACCGGCGTAAAACCTTCCGGCACTTCGACGCGGTCATCGACGGAAAGGCAAGAGACCGGCAGAACTTCTTCCACGGCAGTGTTGCGGAAGCGCGCGCCGCCATTGATGCCCTGGAAGGAATAGTAGCCGCCGAACATCAGCAGCGCGCCGCCCTTCGAAACGTACTCGCGCAGCAGCTTCAGGCGGTTCGGCGTGCGGCGGGAGTGGATCCAGGTGTCGGGATGCAGCAGCAGCGTGTTGGCGCCGATATCGGAGAGCACGATGGCGTCATAGGCCTGCAGGCCTTCCAGCGTGCTCGGAAACTCCTTCTGCGCCTCGTGCGCCGGCATGAAGCTGACGTCGAAGGGGCTTTCCTTCAGGGCGCTCAACAATTCATCGGCACCTGTGTGGTAGGTGACGGTCGGGAACTGGTCGAAACCCTTGATGTGGGTCGCGGTCGAAACCCAGGATTCGCCGGCGAGCAGGACTTTCTTCTTGGTCATGGGAACTCCTTGAAACAGGCCGGCGCTCAGCGCGCGGCGGAAAAGACGGATTTGGGATTGTCGATCAGCATGCGGTCGATTGCCGCCTGATCCACGCCGTGCCGCTTCAGCCGCGGCAGGAAGTGCTTGAGGATATAGCCGTAGCCGAAGCCGCCGTAACGGGTCAGCATGATCTTGAGAAAGACATCCTGCGACAGCAGCAGCCGGTCGCCAAACCCTTTGTCGACGAGGGCGGCAATGGCGCGGGCGTTTTCCTCGTCCGAGGGCGACTGGGCATCCTGGTCGGCGTAATAGTAGTCCATGCCGATCATGTCATATTCCAGGAAGGCCCCGCGTTTCGCGAGCGCCATCTGGTAATCGAGATCGCTGTGGCTCGGGTTCATATGGCAGAGCACGGTATGCGCCAGATCGGCCCCCTCCTCCTCTACCACGTCGAGCACGCGGTGCGCGAGGCGCTCCCAACCCGGCAGGTGGATGGAAAGCGGCAGGCCGGTGATGCGCGCCGCCCGCGCCGAGGCGCGCAGTGATTTTTCCTCCTCGGCGGTGAAATGGCGGCTGACACCGACCTCGCCGATAATGCCGGCCATGATCTCCGGCTGGCTCTCGCCGCCGCCGACATCGTCGACGATGAACTGCGTCACGTCCTCGACACTCATGGCCTTCAGCCATTCGGGATGGGTGTGTTCGAGGTAGAAGCCGGTGCCCATGATGATGCGCAGCCCCGACATGCGGGCGATGCGGGCAAGGCCTGCCGCGTCGCGGCCGATGCCGAAATTCGTCGTCTCCACCACGGTGCAGCCGCCAAGCGCCTGGAAGCGCTTGAGTTCGCTGAGCGCGAGATCCCCGTCGTCGAGCGAGACATTGTCCCGGTTCATATAGGGGTTCATGCGCAACTCGCCGATGATGCCGATCTCGACCTTCTGTTCGGCGATCGCCTTCTCGTCGGGATGGCACGGGCAGATCCAGCTCGTCGCACCATCGAGGAAGATGTGCTCGTGCATCAGAGTGACGCCGAGATTGTCCACCGGAACCGGGCCGGTGACCGTCATGGCGGTTCCGGAGTTCACGCCGATCGGGTGGCGCTTTTTCGGCTCCTCGGCAAAGAGATGGTCGAGCATGTCAGCGCCCCTTTGCCCCGCCCTTGAACAGGCGGAAGTTGAGCCAGATCGCGACCAGGATGATGAAGCCGGTGACGATGGGCGTGAAGAAGGGCGACAGGTGCGACAGGATGAGGCCGTTCGCCAGAACCGCGACGGTGAGCGCCCCGAGGATCGTGCCGACCAGCGATCCACGCCCGCCAAACAGACTGGTGCCGCCCAGCACCACGGCCGCGATGACGTCGAGTTCGAAACCCTGCCCCGCATTGGACGAGCCGGAGCCGAGGCGGGCCGAGAGGATGACGCCGGCCGCCGCCGCAGCCGTGCCCGACAGGATATAGACCCAAAGGATGACCCGGCGCGTGTTGACGCCGGCACGTCGCGTCGCTTCCGCATTGGCGCCGACGCCGGTGACGTAGCGGCCGAAATGGGTTTCGTTGAAGACGACATAGGCGGCGAGAAGCACGACGATGGCGATGAGCGCCGGCGCCGGAATGCCCAGCACCCAGGCCCGGCCGATCGTCACGAAGGGGCTGGTCGGCTCGATGGGGATCGAATAGCCGCCGGTGATGAGCAGAGCAAAGCCGCGGATCACCGAAAGGCCGGCCAGCGTGACGATGAAGGCGGGGATCTTTTCATAGGCGATGAAATAGCCCTGGATCAGCCCCACCACGCCGCCGAGCGCCAGCATCAAGACGATGGCAAGCGGCCAGGGAATGCCGGCCTGCAAGGCCGCCGCCGAAAGGGTGGCGGTCAACGCCAGCACGGAGCCGACCGACAAGTCGATGCCGCCCGTGGTGATGACGAAGGTCATGGCGGCCGCGACGATCAGCAGCGGCGCGGATTGGCGGATGATGTTGAGCAGGTTTGGCGCCGTCAGGAAGGCGTCTGTCGTTACCGCGAAGAAGAAGCAGCAGACGACGAAGAACAGCGCGATCGACATGACGCCGCCATTGGCGATGATCTTGTCGAGCATGGTCGTCTCGCGCATGCGGGGCGGATGGCTGGAATAGGCGTTGGGCTCGGAGCTCATGCGGAAGCGCCTCTTTCCTGATTTTGGCCGGCCTGATTGTGGCCAGCCTGACTGTGGCTCGCCTGATGGCCGGCGGAACGGGCAGCGAATTTCCGCCCGACGATGAGATTGACGACATCCTCGATATTGGTGTCCTCGATGCGCCGCTCGGCGACATTGCGGCCCTCATACATCACCTGGATGCGATCGCAGACGAGGAAGAGATCCTGCAGGCGATGCGTGATGAGAATGACGGAGACGCCACGGCGGGACACGGTGCGGATCAGTTCGAGCACCGCCTCCACTTCGGCGACAGCAAGCGCCGCCGTCGGTTCGTCCATGATGAGCACGGAGGGATCGAAGGACGCGGCGCGGCCGATCGCGATCGACTGGCGCTGGCCGCCGGAGAGGTTTTCGACCTTCATCCACGTATCGGGAATGACGATGCCGAGATTGGAGAGCATGTCGCGTGCCCGCTCGTGCATCAGCTTCTTGTCGAGCATCGGCACGCCGGCGATGTGGCGTTTCGGCTCGCGGCCGAGGAAGAGATTGCCGGCGACGTCGATCGTGTCGCAGAGCGCGAGGTCCTGGTAGACCATCTCGATGCGCGCGGCCCGCGCCTCCGCCGGAGAGGTGAAGGAGACCGGCCGGCCGTCGATCTCGATCGTGCCGGAATCCGGGATGACGGCGCCCGAAAGCACCTTGCTGATGGTGGATTTGCCCGCGCCATTGTCGCCCACCAGCCCGAGCACTTCGCCCGGCATGAGGTTCAACGAGGCATTGTCGAGCGATTGCAGCGCGCCATAGCGCTTGGATATGCCGGTCATCCGGACGCGGCTGACTTGCGTGTCGGTCATGTTCAGTGGCCCTTCCCAAAAAGCACCGCTGCCCGGATTTCCGGCCGGGCAGCGGCGGACGGCTTACTTGAACATGTCGCGATATTGGTCGACATTCTCCTTAGTGACGATGGTCACCGGCACGTTGATGATCGGCTCGATCGTCTCGCCCTTCTTGACCTTGACGAGCGCTTCCACGGCAGCCTTGCCTTCACCGGCCGGATCCTGCTGGATGACGGCCGTGACAAAGCCCTGATCGATGCCGTCGATTGCGGACTTGGTCAGGTCCCAGCCGAACACCTTGATGCTGTCGCCGCGGCCCTGGCTGGCAACGGCGGAAACCGCACCCAGCAGCGCCGGCTCGCCGGTGGCGTAGAGCGCATTCATGTCGGGATTGGCAGTCATCAGGTTTTCGGCGGCCGAGAGCGCCACGTCCTGCACGTTCTGGCCATCGACGGTGTCGAGGAACTCGACCTTCTGGCCGCCTTCTGTCACCGCCGCCTTGAAGCCATCGAGGCGCTGGTTCTGGATGAAGGAGTTGAGTGCGCCGACAACGCCGACCTTGGCGGCACCGCTCATGTCGCTCTTCACGTAGTCGGAGAAGAACTTGCCGATATCGCCGCCAGCGGCCGTGTTGTCGACGCCGACGAAGGCGATGTTGTCGCCTTCCGGAATCTGCGCATCGATGGCGATGACCGGAATGCCGGCATTCTTGGCCGCGGTGATCGCCGGCTTCACACCATTAACGTCGATGGCGACGAGAATGATGCCGTCGACCTTTTGCGTGATGTAGGTCTCGATCGCATCGTTCTGTGCGGACGGCACGTTGTTGGCGTTAAAGATGACGAGGTCGACGCCGGCAGCCTTGGCCGCGGCATTGGCGCCGTCATTGATCTGGTTGAAGAACAGTGCCTGCTGGTTGATGGTGACGAGTGCGAATGTATCGGCGAAGGCATTGCCCGCGCTCATGAGCGTCAGCGTGGCGGCCGCAGCGCAGCCGAGAAGATATTTTGTCCGACCCATTTTGATGTTCCCCTTGTTTGAAGCCGTTGGCGGCCACAGGAATTTACGAGAGGCATTATTCAAGTAACTTGAATGCATGTCAAGTTACTTGAATTTCCGGTTCGCAAAATCGGTCGAAGAGGATTTTAGAAAACGATATCAGAAGGTTGGCGGCGTATTGACCCAGAAGATCGAGGCGCGCTCCTCCCCGACATTGCGATACCAGTGGGCAAGTTCGGAATTGAACACGAAACTGTCGCCCGCGGAAAGCCGAAAGGTCTTGTCGCCGATCATCAGCTCGATTTCGCCGACCAGCAGATAGCCGACCTCCTCGCCCACATGCTGGATCGGCCCGGCACTCTGGCCGCCCGCCTCGATATGGTGGATGTTGCACTGGAGCAGATGGCCGGCCGAATAGGGAATGATGCGCTCGAGCGAGATGCCCTCGCCGCGGCGCAGCGGGTCGAGCGTGATGAGCGGCCGCGTGCCGGCGCGAAACACCACGCCCTCCTCGCCATCCGTCTCCTCGAACATCCAGCCGATGTTGGAATCGAGCGCGCGCACCAGCCGGTGCAGCATGGGAAGCGACGGCGAGGCCTTGCCGTTCTCGATCTTCGAGAGCAGGCTTTCCGAACAATCCGCCGCCAGCGCCAGCGCCTTCAGCGTCAGCCCGCGCGTCTGGCGCGTCAGCCGCAACCGCGCACCGAGCCGCACCGGATTCGACTGGATTCTATCCTCCCGGCCTTCAGACGGCAAAGGCGGCTTGACCATATTCATGATGTGCATATCGCATTGTTCGGGGTTGCGATCATAAATCCTTCAATCAAGGACTGTCCAGACCGCAGGCCTAGGGCTTCAACCGCCGAACGTATAGGCCGCAATCGACTCCGGCTTCATCTCGATGGAAAAGCCCGGCAGAGACGGCGGCATATAGGCGGCGTTCTCGATGCGGCAGGGGTCGATGAAGTGCTCGTGCAGATGGTCGACGAACTCGATCACACGGCCCTCCTTCGTGCCGGAGACGGCGATGTAATCGATCATCGAGAGGTGCTGGACATATTCACACAGCCCCACGCCGCCGGCATGCGGCCAGACCGGCAGGTCGTATTTCGCCGCCATCAACAGCACGGCGAGCACCTCGTTGAGGCCGCCCATGCGGCAACTATCGATCTGCACGATGTCGATCGCGCCCTCGGCGATGAACTGCTTGAACATGATGCGGTTCTGGCACATCTCGCCGGTCGCGACCTTCACCGGCGCGATGGCCTCGCGGATCGTCTTGTGGCCGAAGACGTCGTCCGGGCTCGTCGGCTCCTCGATGAAATAGGGCTTGTAGGGCTGGAGTTCCTTCACCCAGTCGATCGCCTGCCCGACCTCCCAGACCTGATTGGCGTCGATCATCATGAAACGATCGTCGCCGATCACCTCGCGGGCGATGCGGAGCCGCCGCTTGTCGTCCTCCAGATCGCGGCCGACCTTCATCTTGATATGGGTAAAGCCCTGGTCGACGGCCTCCTGGCAGAGGCGCCGCAGCTTTTCGTCATCATAGCCAAGCCAGCCGGCTGACGTCGTGTAGCAGGGGTAACCCTCGGCCTCCAACGTCGCGATCCGCTCCGCCTTGCCCGCTTCGGCTTGTCTGAGGATGGCGAGCGCCTCCTCCGGCGTCAGTGCGTCGGTGAGATAGCGGAAATCGACGATGGAGAGGATTTCCTCCGGGCTCATTTCGGCGACGAGGCGCCAGACCGGCTTGCCGGCCTGCTTGGCAAGAAGATCCCAAACTGCATTGACCACTGCCCCGGTCGCCAGATGCATGGCGCCCTTGTCCGGGCCGATCCAGCGCAACTGGCTGTCGCTCGTCACATGGCGCCAGAAGCGGCCGGGATTTTCACGCACCCAGTCGAGATCGAGGCCGACCACCAGATGTTTCATCGCCTCGATCGCCATGCAGCAGATCTCGTTGCCGCGGCCGATGGTGAAGGTCAGGCCGTGGCCTTCGAGACCGGGCGCATCCGTGCCGAGCACGACATAGGCGGCCGAATAGTCCGGATCGGGGTTCATGGCATCCGAGCCGTCGAGGCTCTGCGAGGTGGGGAAGCGCAGGTCGATCGAACGCAGGCTGGTGATCTTGGTCATGGGAGCGGCCCTTGCAATGGTCGGTTTCGAGTATTTCAGATGGTCCAGCCGCCGTCGATGGCGTAGGCCTGGCCCGTCGTATAGGTGGCGCCGGCGAGATAGACGGCGAGATCGGCGATCTCCTCCGGCGTGCCGATGCGGCCGATCGGCTGGCGGGCGATGAAGGCCGCCCGCGCCGCCTCATAGTCGCCCTGCGCCTTCAGGCGGTCCTGAAGCGAGGGACTTTCGACCGTGCCGGGGCAGATGCAGTTGCAGCGGATGCCCTGCCCGACATAGTCGGCCGCAACCGACTTCGTCAGCCCGACGACGGCAGCCTTGGTGATGGTGTAGGCGGCGCGGTTCGGCACGCCCTTCACGCTGGAGGCAACGGAGGCCATGTTGATGATGGCGCCATCCTTGCGCTCCAGCATCGACGGCAGCACCGCGCGAATGGTGCGCACCATGGCCCGCACGTTGAGATCGAAGGCGAAGTCGAGATCCTTGTCCGGCATCTCAAGGATCGAGCCGGCATGCACGAAACCGGCGCAGTTGAACAGCACGTCGAACGGCCCGGTGGCGGTGATCACGCGCGTGACCGCCTCGTCGTCCAGCACGTCGAGAACATAGGTCTCGATATTGGCTTCGCCCGCCAGGCTCTTCAGCGCATCGGCATTGATATCCGTCGCGACGACCGTGGCGCCGGCACGCGCAAAGGCGATCGCGCTCGCCCGGCCGATACCCTGGCCGGCGGCGGTGAGGAGGACGCGCTTGTTTTCGAGAGAAAAAGACATGATGGCTCCTTGGATGGGGCGTCAGGCGGCGTTCGGCCGGCGCTCGACGACGTAGATGTGGTCAGCGGCGAGCACGACCTCGCCCTTCTGGTTGATGACTTCCGTGCGCTCGATCACGCGGCCGAAGCCGGCGCGTTTCGGATCGTCTTCCTTGGCCGTTATCGTCACGCGGGTGTGGATGGTATCACCGATGAAGACGGGCTTGATGAAGCGCATGCGATCATAGCCGTAGGAAAAGGCCACCGGATTGATGACGCTCGCCGTCAGCCCGACGCCGATCGAAAAGACCATGGTGCCATGCGCGATGCGCTGGCCGAAGGGCTGCGTCTTCATGAATTCCGCATCCATGTGATGCGGGAAGAAATCGCCCGTATGGCCCGCATGCACGACGAAGTCGGTCTCGGTGATCGTGCGCCCCATCGTCTTGCGGCCGTCGCCGATGGCATAGTCCTCGAAATATCTGACCTGTTCCATGTCCTGTTCCTGTCTAGAGCGTTTCCGCTTCGCGAAAATGCTCTAACTTTCTGTTTTTACGCAATTCCGGACGCAAAACCGCTACGCACTTTTGCTGGAATTGCTTTGGGGCCGGGCGGCGAGCGAGGTGGCGGGCGCGGCACTGGAAGCATAGGCCGCCTCGACGAGCGCCATGGTCATCCAGGCATCTTCCACCGAGGAGACGAGCTCGGCGTCTTCGCCCGAAACGAAGCGCTGGAGGTTCGCCATGCGGCCGACGAAGGCATCCGGGAACCACGTCCCCTCAAGCGGCACAGTAACCCAGCCATCGCCACCCTTCGGATAGATTTCCAGGATGTCCGGCTCGCCGCGCGGATAATCGAGATTGACGCCGAGCTGGAGATAGGCCGCACCTTCCGTGCCCGAGACGCGGAACTCGCAGGCCTGGTGCTTGCGGCCGAATTTGTGGTCGTGGTTGATCGAGACGGCGCAGCGGACGCGGTCACCATAGTCGAGGATCGCGGTGGTGCGCGTCTGCGCCATCGCATGGTTCGGGTGGCCAATCGACTTGGCATGCACACCCTTGGGGTCGCCCAGCACCTGGCGGATGACATCGAGATAGTGGATCGAGTGCATGGCGATCTCTATGCGCGGCAGGCCTTCGAGGAAGGACCAGAGCTGCCAGGGCGTATCGAGCGCGAGATAGACGTCGAAATCGACCACTTCGCCGAGCAGGCCCTTGGCGATCGCATCCTTCAGCGCCAGCATCATCGGTGCAAACCGCAGCTGGAAATTGACGGCGGCCTTGAGCTTCTTGGCGCGGCAGATTTTTAGAATTTCAGTCGCCGCCGCAAGATCGGCCCCCATCGGCTTCTGGATCAGCGCCGCAGCACCTTCGGGAAGCGCTGCGAGCACCTTGGCATGGGCGGCCGGCGGGGTGGCGAGGTCGAAGATCGCGTTCTCGACGGAGGCTGCTTCCTCGACGGTGCGGTAGGCGGTGACGCCCCATTTTTCCGCAAGCGCCTTCGCCTTGTCATGATCGGGGTCGTAGAGCCCGGCAATCGGGAAGCCGCCCTTGCGATAGGCCGGGTAGTGCGCGTCGCCAACGATGGAGCCCGCGCCGAAGGTGACGATCGGGCATGGATTCGAGGGCAGCGGCCAGGATTGGGAGAGCGATTTCGGGTCGAAGTCAGGCATGGAAGAACACCTCCTCCATGCTCGCCCACCATTCCCCCTCTTTCCGCGTCTCAAGCGGCGCCTGGCAGGGCATGCAGACGGCCCACCATTCCTGGGTCTTCGGGTCCGCCGCCATCTTCGCCATGTCACCGGCATAGTCGGTGCCGTGATATTCGAAGAAGGAGAACAGCAGGTTCTCCGGCTCCTTCAGGAAGATCGAGTAATTCTTGATATTGCAGGCGGAAATCATCGCGAGCACGTCCGGCCAGACGGCAGCGTGCAGGCGCTTGTAGTCCGCGATCTTCTCCGGCTTGACGCCGATCACCATGCCGATGCGCTGCATGTCTCAGGCTCCCTTGCGGATCTCGTGCTCGAATTCGGCAATCGACCGGCTGCGGATCGCATCCCAGTCCCAGTCGATGCCGAGGCCGGGCGTCATCGGCGCGAGCGCCATGCCGTTCTCGATCGTCAGGCGCGAAGTGGTAATGTCGTCGAGCTGCGGGATGTATTCGACATATTTGCCGTTCTGCACCGCGCAGGTCAGGCTGACATGCAGCTCCATCAGGAAATGCGGGCAGACCGGTATGTCGAAGGCTTCCGCCGCATGCGCCACCTTCAGCCACGGCGTGATACCGCCAATACGGCCGGCATCGACCTGCACGATCGAGCAGGCGCCCTTCTGCATATATTCGCGGAAATGGCGGATCGAATAGAGCGATTCCCCGACGGCGATGGGCGTCGCAGTCGACCGGTTGAGGCGCACATGACCGTCGATGTCGTCCGCCGGCAGCGGCTCCTCGATCCAGCCGAGATCGAGGTCGCGCAGACGCTCGGCACGGCGGATCGCCTCGTCGACGGAAAAACCCTGGTTTGCGTCGGTCATGATCTCGTAGCCATCGCCGACCGCCTTGCGAACGGCCGAAAGGCGCGAAAAATCCTCGGAACCGTGCGGCTTGCCGATCTTCACCTTTGAGCCGGTGAAGCCGTTCGCCTTGGCGTCGAGCGCGTCCTCGACGAGCGCTTCCACCGGGATATGCAGCCAGCCGCCTTCCGTCGTGTAGAGCGGGCAGCGATCCTTTGCCCCGCCGGCGAGCTTCCACAGCGGCAGATTCTGCTTCCGAGCCCGAAGGTCCCACAGCGCGGTGTCGATCGCAGCAAGCGCGATCGAGGTGATCGCGCCGATCGTCGTGGCGTGGGTGGCGAATTCCAGCTCGTGCCAGATCGCTTCGATCTGGTCGGCATCGCGGCCGATCAGGCGCGGCGCGAGATGATCGGCGAGAAGCCGCATCACGGAGGAGCCGCCGGTGCCGATCGTGTAGCTGTAGCCCGTGCCCACCGCGCCATCGCTGTCCGTAATAGTGACGAGCGGCGTTTCCTGGCTGACGAAACTCTGGATGGCGTCCGTGCGCTCGACCTTCGGGCGAAGGTCGACCATTTTCAGCTCGATGCGTTCGATCTTCGCCATGTCAGCCTCGCAATGTGCGGCCGCTGTCGCGGTCGAAAAGATGGGCCTGCGACAGGTCGAAGCAGAACGGCAGCGTTTCGCCGGGCGTCAGCCGCCGCGGGTTCAGCATGCGGCCGACCCATTCGGCGCCGCCGAAATCGGCGAAGACCAGTGTCTCGTTGCCGAGCGGCTCGGTGAGGATGACCCGCAGATCCTGGTCATGCACATCGGCATCCTCGCCGGAATGGATGCCGTGACCAGCCGGATAGAGATCGTCTGGGCGCAGACCAAAAGTTACTTTCTGCCCGGCCGTCACACGCTCCCTGAAGCGGGCGGGCAGCGGCAGGCGGTCGCCGTTTTCGAAGACGAGCTGGCCGTCCGCCACCTCGGCATCCTTGAGGTTCATCGGCGGCGAGCCGATGAAGCCGGCAACGAATTTCGATTGCGGGCGCTGAAAAACGTCCTCCGGCGTGCCGACCTGTTCGATATAGCCATCGCGCATGATGACGATGCGGTCGGCAAGCGTCATCGCCTCCACCTGGTCATGGGTGACGTAGATCACCGTCGACTGGACCTTGGCATGCAGCTTCTTGATCTCGACCCGCATCTGCGTGCGCAGCTTCGCATCGAGGTTCGACAACGGCTCGTCGAAGAGAAAGACCTCCGGATTGCGCACGATGGCGCGGCCCATGGCGACGCGCTGGCGCTGGCCGCCGGAAAGCTGCGAGGGGCGACGGTCGAGCAGATGCGTGAGGTCGAGCGTCTTGGCCGCCTCTTCCACCTGCGGCGCGATCTCCTCCGGCTTCTGGCCGGCGATCTTCAGCGAAAAGCCCATGTTTTCGCGCACTGTCATGTGCGGATAGAGCGCGTAGGACTGGAAAACCATCGCGAGGTTGCGCGAGCGCGGCGGCAGGTCGTTGACGATCTTGCCGCCGATCTTGAGGTTGCCGCCGGAGATCGGCTCCAGGCCCGCGATCATGCGCAGCGTGGTGGACTTGCCGCAACCGGACGGGCCGACGAGCGCGATGAACTCGCGGTCCGCCACTTCGAGGTCGATACCATGCACCACTTCGACCGCGCCGTAGCGCTTGACCAGCTTTTCGAGAGAAACGGTTGCCATGGATTATCCTTTGACTGCGCCGGAGGTGAGGCCGGAAACCAGATGCTTCTGCACGATGAAGGTCAGCACGAGGGCGGGGATGATCATGATCACCGCCAGCGCGCACATGCCGCGCCAATCGATGGTGAACTCCGCCGTATAGTCGAGCAGGCCGACGGGCAGGGTCTTGGAGTTGACGGAACGGGTGAGTTGCGAGGCGAGCGCGAACTCGTTCCACGAGGTGAGGAAGGCGAAGATGCCGGCGGAAGCGATGCCGGGGCCGGCGAGCGGAAACTCCACCTGCCAGAAGGCCTGCCAGCGCGTGCAGCCGTCGATCTGTGCGGCCTCCGCCAGATCCTTCGGCACTTGCCGGAAGAAGCCGTCGATCAGCCAGATGGTGAAGGGCACGTTGAGCGCCACATAGGCCATGATCAGCCCGAAATGCGTATCGATGATGCCGAGCTTCGAATAGACGAAGAACAGCGGCAGCGAGAGCGCGATGCCGGGCACGGTGCGCGTCAGCATCAGGCCGAGGAAGATCGAGGACTTCGCCTTGAAGCGGAAGCGCGCGAAGGCATAGCCGCCGGCCATGCCGATGGCGAGCGCGATCGCCGTCGAGGTGACGGAGATGATCAGCGAATTGCGGAAATATTCGATGACCGGAATGCCACCCTGCCCCACGCCGGAAAACATCGCGACATAGGCATCGAGCGACAGGTCCTGCGGGATCCAGACCGGCGGCTTTGCCATGATCTCGACCGTCGGCCGGAACGAGGCGAGCACGATCCAGAGCCCCGGCAGGCAGATGACGGTCATGGCCAGGAACAGGCCAATCTTGTGCGCGATCGACAGGAGGATGCCGTTGATACGGGCTTTTGCGTTCTCGTTCATCTTACTTACCACTCCGCCGCAATCTGGGTCCGCGCTGCCGCTAGCTTGCGGTAGAAATAGACGGTGAAGAGGATGGAGAGCAGGATCGCGACATAGGCCATGGCGTTGGCGAGGCCCATGCGGGCGTCCGCATAGGCGGTGCGCGAGACCAGCGTCCACAGCAGCTCCGTGCGCTTGGCCGGGCCGCCATCCGTCATGATCTTGACGATGTCATAGGCACGCGCGACGTCGAGCGAGCGGATGGTCATGGCGATATAGGCGAAGGGCATGATGAAGGGCCAGGTGACGTAGCGGAATGTCTGCCAGGGCGTGCAACCGTCGACGCGCGCCGCCTCGATCGGCTCCTTCGGCATGGCGAGCAGGCCTGCGAGGATGAGGATCGCGAAGACAGAGGTGGACGACCAGACTTCGGCGATCAGGATCGCCGTGAAGGCGAGCGTGCCGTCGATCAGCCACGGGATCGCCTGGTCGGTCAGCCCGAGCGATTGCAGCGCGTTGTTCACCAGGCCGATATTGTCGTTGAACATGAACTTGAACTGGAAGCCGACAAGGATCGGCGAGAACATCATCGGGAACATCATGATGGTGCGCAGCAGACGCTGTCCGCGTGTCGCCTTCTCCACCAGCATGGCAAGGCCGAGGCCGAGCAGCATCTCGACATTGAGCGCAATGGTCAAAAGCAGCACGGTGCGGCCGAAGGCCGTCCAGAACTCCAGGTCGGTCAGGATGCGCGCATAGTTGCGGAAGCCGACGAACATGTAGAGCGAGGCCGGCTGCGTCAGACGGAACGGCGTGAAGCTCGAATAGAGCGACAGGATCAGCGGGACGATGACGACGGCTGCAAGCACCAGGATGGCGGGCAGCAGAAGCAGAAACGGTGCCGGTGGCCTCCAGCCTTTCATATCGGCTTCTCCAGTCTTCGCGAATGCAGGGAAAACCGCCTGCCGAAACCGGCGGCGTTGAAATTTTCCGAAATGTCAAAAGGGGTGGCAAGTGGCGCCGGTTGCCCGGCGCCACAGGTTGGTCTCAGAGCGCGCCGGCGTCTTCGAGGATCTGCGTCGCCTTTTCGGCGGCGGCGTCCAGCGCTTCCTTGGAGGTCTTGTCGCCGAGGATGGCGGCCTGGAGCTCCGGATAGACGGCGTTGGAGATCTCGATCCACGATGCCGTCTGCGGCACCGCGAAGGCGTTCTTTGCGGCTTCCTGGAAGGCGGTCAGCACTTCCTTGCGGTATGGGTCGCTTTCAGCCTGCTTGATGTTGAAATCCCAGACGGCCGTGCGCGTCGGCAGCGGACCGGCGGAGGATTCCAGCTTCTGGCTGTCCTCGTTGGTGAGGAACCAGACGAGCGAGGCGGCCGCTTCCTTGTTGGCGCAGCTTTCCGTGACCGAGAAGCCGTGGTGGCCGGACCAGCCGGTGCGCTTGCCGGAAGAACCCGCCGGCTGCACCTTCACGCCGACATTGCCGGCGACCTTGGACGACTTCGGGTCGTTGAAGAAGCTTGCCCAGCCAGGCCAGTCGAGGTTGACCGCGATGGTGCCGGAGGCAAAGCCCTGGCCGAGGTCGTCCCACAGATAGTTGGTCGTGCCGGCCGGCACGGCCTTCGCTTTGTAGAGGTTGACGAACCAGTCGAGGGCACGCACGCCCGCTTCGGAATTGAAGGCCGGCTTGCCGTCGGCGTCGAGATATTCGCCGCCTTCGGCCACCAGCATCTCATAGAAGCGGCCGTTGATCGCCTCTTCCTTGCCGGCATATTGCGTGCCGTAGAAATCCGGCGGATTGGAGAAGAACGTCGCCTGGTCGGTGACCTGCTGCCAGGTGTCCGGCGGGGTCAGGTCGTAGCCGTATTTCTCCTTGAACGCCGCCTTCTTGGCGTCGTCCTGGTAGAGGCTCTTCTGGTAGTAGAGCGCCGAAACGTCGAACTGCGCGCGCGGCAGCATCACCAGCTTGCCGCTGAGCGTCGAGGACGAGATGTTGGCCGGCACGAAGGCGTCGATCTCTTCCTTCGGCAGCAGCGCCGAAAGATCGGTATAAATATCCGGATATTGCGGGGCGAAGGACGAGTGGTTCGAGCCGACGCACCAGGTGATGTTGCCCGTTGCGATATCCGACTTGATTTCCTTGTCCAGCTCGAAGTGGTTCTTCTTCGATAGAACGTTCACCTTGGCGCCCGTCGCCTTTTCCCATTCAGCGATGCGTGCGTAGAGCGCCTCATACTGCTGACCGCCGATGAGCTTCGCATCGACGGTGACGCCCTCGAATTTTCCCGGCAGGTCGGCAGCGAACGCGGAACCCGCGCACATCAATGCACCGACCGCGACGCCGGCTAGAAATCTCGACATGTTCTCCTCCCATGTGGCTTTCGCCAGCCCTCACCAATAAGAGCTTCATTCATATACAAACCAATTATTCATTCATCGTCAAGCGGAAAACCGGATTCCGGCATTGCCATGGGGTATTTCTGCGTATATGAATTTACACATTCACTAGAGGGATTTCAGGTGTCGGAAGACGAAAACGATCGCTACCGCGCGCCGGCGCTCGACAAGGGCCTCGACATCTTGGAACTGCTCGCCGGCGTCGATGGCGGCCTGACCCAGGCGGAAATCGCCAAGCGTCTCGACCGCAGCCCGAACGAATTCTACCGCATGCTCGACCGACTGGTGAAACGCGGCTACGTCACGCGCATCGACGGCGACCGCTTCTCGCTGACGCTGAAACTCTTCGGCCTCGCGCAGCTCCACGCCCCCGTGCGGCGGCTCGTTTCCTTCGCCGTGCCGCTGATGCGCGAACTTGCCGAAGCCTCGCGCCAGGCCAATCAGCTCGTCGTCTTCGACCGCGGCAATCCGGTGGTCATCGCCCAGCAGGAAGCCCCGGGTTACTGGGGGATTTCCATCCGCGTCGGCTCGCGCATCGGCCTGTTCGACACGGGTTCCGGCCATGTCCTGCTCGCCTTCCGCCCGGGGCTGGAACGCGAGCGCATGATCGCCGAACATGTCGGCGATGGCGGCACGGACGGGCGCGTGACGCCGGAATTCCTGGCGCGGCTCGACCTCATCCGCACGCGTGGCTACGAGATGATGCCGAGCGCCCAGACGGCCGGCGTCATCAACCTCTCGGCCCCCGTGCTCGGCGCGGACGGCACCGCGATCGCCGCCCTGACCGTGCCCTATATCACGCTGATCAACACGCCGGTGGCGCCCGACATTTCCACGACGATCCAGCTCATCAGCGAGACGACCAGCAAGCTTTCCGAAATGACCGGCGCCGACTTCAAGCCCGGCGATTAATCAATTCGTATTTGAATGGATCATTCTTCTGTGGCATGGTCTCCTCATTCAGAGGAGGCCTGCATGACGTCGACCGTTGGAATCGAAAGCACCCATCCCAAGACCATGCCGGAGGCACATGCTGCCCTGCCGGTGTGGAATTCGGAGAACTGGTTCTACGAGGATTTCGCGGTCGGCCATAAGATCCGCTCGTTGCGCCGCACGATTTCCGAAGGCGAATCGATGCAGTTCAACGCGCTGGTGCTCGACATGCACCCCTATGTCGGCGACCAGATCTTTGCCGAGACGGAAGGCCTGTTCGGTCGCCGCCTCGTGGCCGGTGCCTTCGTGTTTTCCGCCGGGCTCGGGCTGGTCGCGACCAACTGCGTCAACGCCTTCTCCTACGGTTACGACCGCCTGCGCTTCATCAAGCCCGTCTTCATCGGCGACACGATCTATACGATCCGCACCAACCTCGACAAACAGCCGAAGTATGACGCGCTCGGCCTCATCCGCGCCTCCTACGAGGTCTTCAAGGGCGAGGGCGAGCTGGTGCTCTATTGCGAGCACATCCAGACGGTCAAATACCGGGACGGCAAGCCGGAGGCGTGAGCGCCTAGCGAAAACTCTTCACGAACAGATCGTTGAGGTCGGCAACGGCCTTCGCCGCCGGCTCCGCGCTCGTCACGGCCCGGTTGATGCGCTGCGACGCCGCCTCCTGGAACGGCATGTAGCCGTCATGGCGCGGCCGCAGCCACGCGCCTTCCAGCGTCCGGCGGGTGTTCTGGTAGAAGCCGAGCGTCGCGGCATTGGCGGCCTCGTCCTCCCAGCCCGCGGCATGGCCGGGCTGGCCGCCGGAGCGCCAGTAGCGATCGGCCTGCACCGTACCGCCCGCAATCCAGTAGGCGAAATCGATGGCCGCCTCGCGGTTCTCCGAAAACGCCGAGACGGCGATGCCCGTGCCGCCGAGCGCTGATCCGGCTGGCCCGCCTGCGCCAGCAACCGGCATGTCGGCAAAGGCGATGCGGTTTGCGCGAAAACCATCAAGGGAATAGCTGACATAACCATAGATCAGCGGCGAGAGGCTGTAACGCGCGCCTTCTTCGCCCATAAGGTCGAGCACGGCGATCGGATCCATACCGATGCAGGCGGGTTCGACGAGCGCCGCCAGTTCGCGGATCATCTCGATCGCCTGGACGCCGACTTCGGCATCGACAAACGGCCGGTCCCGCTCCACCGAACACGGGTGGCCGAGATTGCCGCACAGCGTGAACAGGCACATCAGCGAATGCGGCGGGCGCAGCGGCAACAGCACCTCGCCGGCTTTTGCGAGGTCGAGAACGTCCGCCCAGGTCGTCGGCGGCGCGTCGAGACGGTCCGGCCGGAACGCCAGCACCTGCGTCGCCGCATCGATCGGGAACGCCCATTGGCGGCCCTGCCAATTATAGCTCGGGAAGGATCTGCCGACAGAGCCTTCGGCCAACGCTGCGAAGCCGGCTTTCCGGCTCGCCACGTCCAGCGGCGCAAGGCAGTTTTCCGCCGTGATCTGGCCGACATGCGGATGGTCGATCACGATGAGATCGTAACGGCGCGCCAGTTCCTCGACGGGAAAACTCTCAAAATCCTGCAGCGACCGCTTGTCCCATTCGATCGCGACGCCGGTCTTCTGCAGCCAATTTTCCGAGCAGGCCACCATCGGATCGTAACCGCGCGGATGGCTCCAGGTCATGCCCTTCAATGTAGTGCGCATCAAGCGAACTCCGCCCGGATGCGGCCGGTATGTTCGCCGACTCGCGGCGCCGCCTGCCCGCCGAGCGGCCGGCGGCCATCGACGCGCACGGGGCAGCGGGTCGTGCCGATCGAGACGTCGTCCTCGCGGGTGACGGTCTGCAACATGTCGAGCATCTGGAAACCGTCGCTCGCCAGCAGTTCCGGCCATTCCAGCACCTTGGAGCACCAGATATCCGCCGGTTCGAGGATGGACAGCCAATGATCGACGGTCTCGGTCGCGATGCGTTCGGCAATGATCCGCTTGATCGCGTCGCGCGCCGTGAACCACGCCTTGCTGTCGTCGCGATAGATGCCAAGCGCCTCGATCTGCAAGAGATCCTGCAACCGGCCGAGCGGCGTCATGGCGATCGCCAGATAGCCGTCCTTCGCCGGATAGACGCCGTAGGGCGCGGAAAGATAGGCATGCGCGCTGCGGAAGCCGGAGCGTTTCGGCTTGCGGCCGCCGTCGTTGAGATGGGTCGTCAGCACCTCGAACTGAAAATCGACCAGACCTTCGAGCAGGCTCGTCTGGATATGGGCGCCCTTGCCGGAAATGCCGCGCCGCACCAGCGCCGCCAGAATGCCCTGGCAGGCATTGGCGCCGGCCAGCATGTCGGCGACCGCGAGACCGAAGGGCACCGGCCCCTGCTCCTCGTCGCCGTTCAGCCACATCAGGCCGGAACGCGCCTGCGCCAGAAGATCCTGCCCCGGCCGCATCACCCAGGGGCCATCCTCGCCGTAACCGCTGATCGAGGCATAGACGATGGCCGGGTTGATCGCCTTCGCCGCCGCATAATCCAGGCCGAGGCGCTCGATGACGCCCGGCCGGAAATTCTGGATGAGCACGTCGGCCCTGGCGATGAGTTTTCGCAGGAAGGCGAGATCGTCCGGGTTCTTGAGGTCAATGCCGAGGCTCTCCTTGCCACGGTTGATGGCGTGGAACAGCGTCGAATCGCCGCCGACCTCGGTGTCGCTCAGATAGAGCCGGCGCGACAGGTCGCCGCCATCGGGCCGCTCGATCTTGATGACCCGGGCGCCGAGATCCAGCAGCCGCAGCGAACAATAGGGACCGGAAAGGAACTGGCTCATATCGACCACGGTCAGACCGGCGAGCAATCCGGGTTCATCCTGCATGAAGGCTCCTCCCTGCGACGCCCCGAAAGATTCCGCAGAATTCTTATTTGAATTACTATTTTATATATGAGAATTTCGTGGCCGCTTGTCAACGCCGAAGGCCCCGCACGGCACGCCCAGAAGACAACTTCGAAAAATTCGAATTATCATTTTGGATTTCGGCAAATTATCGGTGCATGCCGTATGGTCCTATCTTCACCCCATACGAACCGACTTTTGCACATTCAGGAGATTGAAATGCGTGCCATTGGCTACCAGACCCCGCAACCGATCGACGCCGCGACGGCGCTTGTCGATTTCGACCTGCCGCGGCCCGAGCCGCAGGGGCGCGATATCCTCGTCGAGGTAAAGGCCGTTTCGGTCAACCCGGTCGATACCAAGATCCGCGCCTCCGCCAAGCCGGAACCGGGCGACTGGAAGGTGCTTGGCTGGGATGCCGCCGGTGTCGTTACCGCCGTCGGGCCGGAAACCAGCCTGTTCAAGCCGGGCGACGCTGTCTTCTATGCCGGCGCGATCAACCGCTCCGGCACCAATGCAGAGTTCCACCTCGTCGACGAGCGCATCGTCGGCAGGAAGCCGGCGTCGATCGATTTCGCCGCCGCCGCAGCCCTGCCGCTGACGTCGATCACCGCCTGGGAAATGCTGTTCGACCGGCTGGAGGTGACCCGTCCGGTTGCGGGTGCTGCAAATGCTATCCTGATCATCGGCGGCGCCGGCGGTGTCGGCTCGATCGCCATCCAGATCGCCCGCGCCCTGACGGACCTCACGGTGATTGCCACCGCGTCCCGGCCGGAAACCCAGGACTGGGTAAAGGCGCTCGGCGCCCACCATGTCGTCGATCACCGTCAGCCGCTGGCCCCTCAGATCGAGGCGCTCGGCATCGGCCAACCCGCCTTCGTCTTCTCCACGACCAACACGGACGACCATCTCGCCGACATTGTCGAGCTGATCGCGCCGCAGGGCCGGTTCGGCCTGATCGACGATCCGAAGGTGCTGAACGCCCTGCCGCTGAAGCGCAAGTCGATCTCGCTGCATTGGGAGCTGATGTTCACCCGCTCGCTGTTTGCCACCGCCGATATCGAGAAGCAGCATGACCTGCTGAACCGCATCAGCGAACTGGTCGATGCCGGCAAGATCAAGTCGACGCTCGCCGACCATTTCGGCGCCATCAACGCGGAAAACCTCAAGCGCGCCCATGCGCTCATCGAATCCGGCAAGGCCAAGGGCAAGATCGTGCTCGAAGGCTTCTGAGGAGGGACATCACCATGACGACACCAGCCGAAAAACTCATCGCCATCGCCGTCCTGAAGGCGAAACCCGGCAAGCGGGACGCACTGCGCGCGGGCCTGCTCGCCCTCATCGAGCCGACCCGCGCGGAGCCCGGAAACCTCGACTACGTGCTCTTCGAGCTGCGTGAGGAGCCTGGCACCTTCTATATGCGCGAAGCCTTCGCAAGCCAGGCGGCGCTGGATGAGCACATCGCGGCGGATTATTTCCAGGCCTTCGCCGTGACGATCGACGACCTGCTCGCCGAGCCGCTGCGCCTGATCTTCCTCGACCAGGTATCCGCCTGACGACTACGCGCCGCGGCCCGGTGAAAGGACCGCGGCGATGCGCTCGATCAACAGGCGCACGCGCCGCGGCTGGACGGCGCTCGGCGGATAGACGATCTGCAAGGCTGTGCTGCCGGTGGAAAAATCCTTGAGCAGCTCCACCAGCGCGCCGGATGCGAGATCGGCATCGACGTCGCGGATCGACTTGAGCGCGACGCCCAGCCCCTGCTTGCACCATTGGCGCACCAGCCCGCCGTCGTTCACCACACGCCGGCCGTGCACTGTGACCTTGCGAACCACGCCGTCGATGACGAAGGACCATTCGCGGTCGATGTTCTGCCCAAAGCGCATGACGATGCATTCATGGTTTTCGAGTTCGTCCGGATGCTGCGGCGTGCCGTGCCTTTCCAGATAGGCGGGCGAGGCGCAGACGATGCGGCTGTTGTCGCCGAGCGGTTTCGCCCGAAGGCTGCTATCCGCGAGCACACCATGCCGGATGGCGAAATCCATGCCCTGCCCGACGAGATCGACATAACCATCCGTCAGGTTGAGATCGATCGTCACCGCGGGGTGGTCCGTGAGGAAAGCATCGATGACGGGTACCAGCAGGCGGCGGCCGAGATCTTCCGGCGCGCTCAGCCTGATCGGACCGGAAATGACGTCCGCGCCGCGCCGCACGCGGCTTTCCAGCTCCTCCGCCTCCGCCAGCAGCCGCCGGGCGCCCTCGACGAGCGCCCGCCCTTCCTCCGTCAGGCTGATGGCGCGCGTCGTGCGGGTGAGCAGCGTCGCCCCGTAATAGGCCTCCAGCGCGGCAAGACGCTCCGAGACGGTCGCGGGCGAAAGCCCGACCTCGCGGCCCGCGACGGCGAGGCCGCCTTTTTCGACGATACGCAGGAAGAGAGACAGGTTCTCAAGCAGCATTGATCGGCTTTTCCGAATTATGATTTCCGGATCAAAGCAATTATCGGGACTTTCCGCAAGCAGTACTGTCCACCTCGAACCATGGCGGCCGGGCTTATCCGCTGCCTAAACATCGAGGACGACCATGACCGCTTCGCTTTTCCAGCCCGTCTCGCTCGGCGCCATCGACCTGCCGCACCGCATCGCCATGGCGCCGATGACCCGCGCGCGCAGCACGCAGCCGGGCAATGTGCCGAACGATATGATGGCGCGCTACTATGCCCAGCGCGCCTCCGCCGCGCTCATCATCAGCGAGGCCACGCAGATTTCGCCGCAGGGCCAGGGCTATTCCTTCACGCCTGGCATCCATTCCGACGCACAGGCTGCGGGCTGGCGCGCGGCGACCGATGCGGTCCACGCGGCCGGCGGGCGCATGGTGCTGCAGCTCTGGCATGTCGGCCGCATGAGCCATGAGAGCTTCCATGCCGATGGCCTGCCGGTCGCCCCGTCCGCCATTTCACCCGAGGCCAAAGTCTGGATCGTCGATCCCGCGACAGGCGAAGGCGGCCTTGCCGATTGCCCGGTGCCGCGGGCGCTGACGACGGCGGAAATCGGTGCGGTCGTCGTCGATTTTGCCAAAGCGGCGGCCAATGCGATGAAGGCCGGTTTCGACGGGGTCGAGATCCATGGCGCGAACGGCTACCTGGTCGACCAGTTCCTGCGCCGCTCGGCAAACCAGCGCACGGACGATTACGGCGGCAGCCAGGAGAACCGCATCCGCTTTCTCGTCGAAGTGGCGGAAGCCGTCGCGGCTGAGGCGGGTGCCGCACGCACCGGCATCCGCCTGTCGCCGTTCATCACCCAGCGCGGCATGGTCGATGACGAGATCGTGCCGACGACGCTGAAGGCGGCGCGGGAACTCGACCGCCTGGGGCTTGCCTATATCCACCTCGCCGAGGCTGACTGGGACGATGCGCCCGTCACCCCTGCCTCCTTCCGCCGCGACCTGCGGGCGGCCTTTTCCAGCAAGATCATCGTCGCCGGCAAATACGATCCGCAACGCGCGGAGGCGATCCTTTCGGAGGGATTGGCGGATGTCACCGCCTTCGGACGCCCCTTCATCGCCAATCCCGACCTGCCACGCCGCTACCGCGAAAACCTGCCGCTCTCCGCCTTCGACGCGACGACGCTGTTCGGCGGCGACAATGAAGGCTACGCCACCTATCCGGCCTGGAGCAGCGCCGCATGACGCCGCTCTCCGAGAAGGAACGCGCGGCGGCGCGGGCAAACGACAGGATCGGCACCGTGCTGGTGCTCGATCAGCCCGGCATGCGCATCTGGCACCTGCGGCTCCAGCCGGGCGAAAGCCTGGCGCCGCACCGGCATGACAGGCCGTATTTCTGGACGGTGCTGGGCGATGGCACGGCGCGCTCCCGCTATGGCGACGGGCGGGTGGTCGACGTGACCTATGCCGCCGGCGACACGCGTCACTTTCCGGACCTGACGCCCGACACCGCCTTCGTGCACGACCTCACCAATACCGGCACCACGGAACTGGTCTTCGTGACGGTGGAGTTCGGCTGAAGCACCTCAGTCTTCATTCCGCGGCGGCGGCGAGGCATCCATCGACGATGTTTTGAATTTCGCCGCGGCAGGACCCGCAATTGGTTCCCGCATTGAGCGCCTTGCCCACCGCGTCGACACTGCGGCATCCGCCGCGCACGGCAGCGACGATCTGGTTGACGCCGACGCCGAAGCAGGCGCAGACGGTGGCGCCGGGGTCCGGCTTGTCGGCCCCCGGGCGCCCGGCGACGAGGGCGAAACGCTTGCGCAGGTTGGCGTGTTCGGCACCGAGCTGCGCGACTGCCCAGCTGCGCGCGACGGCGACCGGCTCGCGCGCCAGGAAAAAGGCCGCAAGCAGGCGCAGACCGTCGAAGAAGGCGAGCCTGACTTCGCCGGACGGGCGGTCGGTATAACCGAGCGGCTCGATGCCGTCGGGAATGGACAGGGTTTTGCGGCACCATTCACACCAGTCCTCGACAGGCTGGTCGAACGCCAGTTCGAGCCGCCACCCGCCTTCCGCTTTCGCCAGCGCCCAATAGGCCGCGTCGAGGCCATCCGGCTTTGCCTGCGACACCGCGAAGCCGTAGTGCGCCACCTTGAATTTGCGGGCTGCGACGGCGACGTTTTTCGAGGCGGGCTGGCCGGAGATCCGGTCGGTCACGGGCGGCACGACGGCATCGATACGGCCCGCCGCCGCGAACTGATCGTTCCAGTGCATCGGCACGAAGAGGCTGCCGCGCGCCTGGCGATCGGTGATGAGGGCGCGCACGACCGCCTTGCCCTGCGGGCTTTCGATTTCGACGAGGCCGGCATTGCCGACCCCAATCTCCATCGCGTCCCGCGGATGCAGCTCGGCGAAAGGCTCGGCGATATGCGAGGACAGCCGCGCGCTTTTCCCCGTGCGGGTCATCGTATGCCACTGGTCGCGAATGCGGCCGGTGTTGAGGGTGAAGGGATAGGCGGCGCTGGTGCGATCCGACGCGGTCGGCTCGACCGCGACGAACCGCGCCTTGCCATCCGCATGGTAGAAGCCGCCCTCGGCGAAGAAACGGGTTTCGGCCCTGCCGCCCTCCACCCGCCGCGGCCATTGGAACGGGGCGAGCGTATCGTAGGCCTGAGGGGTGAGCCCGGCACAGGCGCCGATGTCGAAATCGCGGCCGCCCTCGTTCTCGAACGCGGAAAGTGCTGCGTGCTCGTCGAAAACCTCAGCGGGCGCTTCATAGTCGAAGGCGGCGGCAAAGCCCATGCGGCGACCGACTTCGGCAAGTTGCCACCAGTCGGCGCGGGCCTCGCCCGGCGCGTCGAGAAAGCTGCGCTGCCTTGAAATTCGGCGCTCCGAATTGGTGACCGTGCCGCTCTTCTCGCCCCAGCCGAGCGAGGGCAGCAGGATGTGGGCGTGGCGGGCGGTGTCCGTCGTCTTCAGGATGTCGGAGACGACCACGAAGGGACAGGCCTTGATCGCCGCTTCGACGGCATCGGCATCCGGTATGGAGACGACGGGATTGGTCGCCATGATCCACAGCGCCTTGATGCGGCCGTCCGCGACCGCCTGGAAGAGATCGACCGCCTTCAGCCCCGGCTTGTCGGCAATGCGCGGCGATTGCCAGAAACGCTGCACGCGGTCGCGGTCCTCCGCGCTCTCGATCGCCATATGGGCGGCCAGCATGTTGGCGAGCCCGCCGACCTCGCGCCCGCCCATGGCGTTCGGCTGGCCGGTCAGCGAGAACGGCCCCATGCCCGGCCGGCCGATGCGACCCGTCGCAAGGTGGCAGTTGAGGATGACGTTGACCTTGTCGGTGCCCGACGACGACTGGTTGACCCCCTGGCTGTAGCAGGTCACCACCTTCTCGGTCGTGGTGAAAAGCCGGTAGAATTCGCGCAGCTGCATGGCCGGCAGACCGGTCTGCTCCAGCACGTCGGCAAAGGAGACCGAAGACGAGGCCACGAAGGCTTCCGCAAAGCCGCTCGTATGCGCCGCGACATAGTTCTGGTCGATCGCATCGTTGAGGACGAGATGGGAGAAGAGGCCGACGAACAGCGCGACATCGGTGTCGGGGCGGATCGCCAGATGCAGGTCGGCAATATCGGCCGTCATCGTGCGGCGCGGATCGATGACGACGATCTTCATGCCCGGCCGCTTCGCCTTGGCGACGGCCAGCCGCTGGTAGAGGACCGGGTGGCACCAGGCGAGGTTCGAGCCGGTGAGGATGACCAGGTCGGCCAGTTCCAGGTCCTCATAGGTCCCCGGCACCGTATCGGCGCCGAAGGCGCGGCGATGGCCGGCGACGGAGGACGACATGCAGAGCCGCGAATTGGTGTCGATATTGGCCGAGCCGATGAACCCCTTCATCAGCTTGTTGGCGACGTAGTAGTCCTCGGTCAGAAGCTGGCCGGAAACGTAGAAGGCGACGGAGTCCGGGCCGTGCTCGGCGATGGCGGTGGAAAACGTCCGGGCGACGAGGTCGAGCGCTTCGTCCCACGCCGCGCGCTTTCCGCCGATTTCCGGATGGAGGAGGCGTCCGTCGAGATCGACCGTCTCGCCGAGCGCCGATCCCTTGGAGCAGAGCCGCCCGTAGTTCGACGGATGGTCCGGATCGCCCTTGACGGAAACCGTGCCGTCGTCGCCCATCTTGGCGACGACGCCGCAGCCGACGCCGCAATAGGGGCAGGTGGTTTTCGTTTCAACGGGCATCGGCGGCTCCTGTTGGGAGCACCGGACGCCCCTCATCCCCCTGCCGGGACCTTCTCCCCGCGAGCGGGGAGAAGGAAGATGTGGCGATGCCGGTGCTCCGGCATCCTTCTCCCCGTCGGGACGGGGAGAAGGTGGCGGCAGCCGGATGAGGGGCGAGGCGGGTTCCTGCCATGGCCTATTCCGCCGCCATCATCAGGCTTTCGAGCGCGATGAAGAGGGCGCCGTCCTCGTTGCGCAGCGGCACGGTCTTCACCGCCCCCTGGTCGGCCCCGAGTGCCTTGCCGGTTTCGAGCGAAATCACCCAGTTGTGCAGCGGGCAGGTCACGGCCCTGGCATGCACGATGCCCTGCGACAGCGGCCCGCCCTTGTGCGGGCAATGATCCTCGATGGCGAAGACCTCGTTTTCGGCCGCGCGGAAGACGGCGATCCTGCCCTGCGGCGTCTTCACGCAACGCGCACCGCGCAGCGGGATATCGGCGATGTTGCCGATGGCGATCCAGTTCATGTCCATGGGGCTCACTCCGCGGCCTGCGTGTAGCCGACCGTCGCCATCGGCCGGAATTCGTGTTTGTCCTTGCCGGAGACGCGCTCCGACCACGGATCGACCTGGGCGAACTTCTGGCTGAAGACGAAGCGGCCGTAAAAGGCCTTGCGCTTCGCCTCGTCGCCCATGATCTGGCGGCGGATTTCTTCCAGGCCGATGCGCTTGGCCCATTTGTAGATGCGCTCCAGATAGCGCGCCTGCTCGCGGTACATCTGCGTCAGCGCCACGATATGCTCCAGCGCCTCGTCCTCGGTCTTGACGAGGCCGAGAACCTCGGTGCCCTTGATATCGAGGCCCGCCGCACCGGCGAAATGGATCTCGAAACCGCTGTCGACGCAGATCACGCCGATATCCTTGCAGGTCGCCTCGGCGCAGTTGCGTGGACAGCCGGAGACGGCGAGCTTCAGCTTGGCCGGCGTCCATGAGCCCCACATGAACTTTTCGATGCGGATGCCGAGCCCGGTGGAATCCTGCGTGCCGAAGCGGCACCAGTCGGAGCCGACGCAGGTTTTTACGGTGCGCAACCCTTTCGCGTAGGCTTGCCCCGAGATGAAGCCCGCCTTGCCAAGATCGGCCCAGACGGCGGGCAGGTCCTCCTTCTCGATGCCGAGCAGGTCGATGCGCTGGCCGCCCGTCACCTTCACCAGCGGGATTTCGAACTTGTCGACGACATCGGCAATCGCCCGCAATTCACCCGCATTGGTGACGCCGCCCCACATGCGCGGCACGACGGAATAGGTGCCGTCCTTCTGGATGTTGGCGTGCACGCGCTCGTTGATGAAACGCGACTGGTAGTCGTCGGCATATTCGTCCGGCCAGTCGCAGACGAGGTAATAATTGAGCGCCGGGCGACACTTGGCGCAGCCGCAGGAGGTCTTCCATTCCAGTTCCTGCATGACGGCCGGGATGGTCTTCAGCCCCTTGGCCTTGATCAGGCGGCGCACGTCGTCATGGCCGAGATCGGTGCAGCCGCACACAGGCTGCACGGCGGCCGGGTTGTAGCTGTCGCCGAGCGTCAGCGTCATCAGCTGCTCTACGAGGCCGGTGCAGGAGCCGCAGGAGGCGGATGCCTTGGTGTGGGCGCGCACGTCGTCGAGCGAGGTCAGGCCCTTGTCGGTGATGGTCGAGACGATCCGGCCCTTGCAGACGCCGTTGCAGCCGCAGATTTCCGCATCATCCGGCAAGGCTGCAACGGCCGCCATAGGGTCCAGCGGGGCGCCCCCCTGGTAGGCCTGGCCGAAGATCAGCGTCTCGCGCATCTCGGAAATGTCGGTCTGCTTCTTCTTGAGGTCGTTGAACCAGGCGCCGTCCGCCGTCTCGCCATAGAGCACCGTGCCGATGATGCGGTTGTCCTTCAGCACCAGCCGCTTGTAGACGCCGGCCGAGGCATCGCGCAGCACGATCTCCTCCCGGTCGTCGCCATCGGCGAAATCGCCGAGTGAGAAGAGCTCGATGCCGGTGACTTTCAGCTTGGTCGGCGTATCGGAATGCACGAAGGCGGCGGAACGCTCGCCGGCAAGATGCGAGGCGGCGACGCGGGCCATCTCGTAAAGCGGCGCGACGAGGCCGTAGACCATGCCGCCGACTTCCGCGCATTCGCCGAGCGCCAGAATGCTGCCGTCCGAGGTCTGCATGCCATGATCGACGACGATGCCGCGGTTGACGGCAAGGCCCGCCTCCTTGGCGAGGTTGACGCTCGGGCGGATGCCGACGGCCATCACGACGAGCGTCGCGGGGATGACGCGGCCATCATCAAGCTCGATACCCTCGACCCTGCCGTTTCCGACAATGGCCTTGGTGTTCGCCTTGCAGAGGATCTTGATGCCGCGGCCTTCGAGCTCCTTCTGCAGGAGGTAGCCGGCGGCGGGGTCGAGCTGGCGATCCATCAGCGTGGGCATGACGTGGAGGACCGTCACATCCATGCCGCGGCCGGCAAGGCCGGCGGCGGCTTCGAGGCCGAGCAGGCCGCCGCCGATGACGATGGCCTTTTCGCGCGACTGGGCGGCGAGCAGCATGGCCTGCACGTCGTCGAGGTCGCGATAGGTGATGACGCCGGGCAGGTTGTTGCCCGGCACCGGGATGATGAAAGGCACGGAGCCGGTGGCGATCACCAGCTTGTCGTAGCTTTCGGTGACGCCGTGATCGGAGGTGACCGTCCTGGCATCACGGTCGATCGAGATGATGCGGTGGCCCTTGTAGAGGGTGATGCCGTGCTTGATGTACCAGCCATCGCCGTGGATGATGATCTGCTCGTAGTCCTTCTCGCCGGAAAGCACCGGCGAGAGCATGATGCGGTCGTAGTTCACCCGCGGCTCGGCGTTGAAGATGGTGACCTCGTACTGGCCGGGCGCCTTTTCCAGCAGATGCTCCAGCATGCGGCCCGGGGCCATGCCGTTGCCGATGATGACGAGTTTCTCGGTCATGGTGTTTCCTTACAATTACGCGGCGACGGCGGAGACGGAGGGGCGCTCCATCTGGCGGATGGAGAGGTGCATCCAGAGAAGCGAGACGGCGACGACGGCGAAGAGCAGCAGGAAACAGCTCGACCAGAGGCCTGTCGCATCCTTGAGCAGGCCGAAGGCGATGGGCAGCACGAAGCCGCCGAGCCCGCCGACCATGCCGACGACGCCGCCGACCGCGCCGACGCTATCGGGGTAGTAGGCCGGGATGTGCTTGTAGACGGCCGCCTTGCCGAGGCTCATGACGAAGCCGAGCACGAAGACGACGGCGATGAAGATGATGGGCGTGACACCGGTCGGGAGCGACAGGATGAGCGTGGCGACGGCCGACACGCCGAACATCCAGTACATGACGGAACGCGCGCCCTTGCGATCGGACAGCATGCCGCCGAGGGCGCGAAAAATGCTGCCGGGAATGGAATAGGCGGCGGCGATCATGCCGGCGGTGGCGATATCGAAGCCGTAGACGCCGACCAGATAACGCGGCAGCCAGAGCGACAGGGCGACGAAGCCGCCGAAGGCGAAGAAATAGTAGAGCGAGAAGCGCCAGACGCGGGCATTCTTCAGCGGTGCGAATTCCTGCGCGAGGCTACGCTTCGGCGCCTTGCCGTCGCGGCGGTTGCAGAAGGCCGGGTCGTCGCTGGTGGTGAACCAGAAGAGGCAGGCCGTGAGGATCAGAGCCGCGGCCCAGAGTTCCGCCACCATCTGCCAGCCGGCGGCGACGAGCACGAGGGGCGCGAGGAATTTCGTCAGCGCCGCTCCGACATTGCCGGCGCCGAAGATGCCGAGCACCGTGCCCTGCTTTTCCGCTGGAAAGAAGGGCGAGACATAGGCGACACCGACGGCAAAGGACCCGCCGGCCAGCCCCACACCGAGGCCGGCGAGCAGCATCTGCGGAAAGGTGGTGGCATGGGAGAGCAGCAGCGTCGAAAGCGCGGCCGCCAGCATGGTCAGCGTATAGACGAGGCGGCCGCCGTAACGCGGCGTCCAGACGCCGAGCAGGATGCGCACCAGCGAGCCGGTGAGGATGGGCGTGCCGACGAGCAGGCCGAACTGGGCTTCGGAGAGCCCGAGGTCGTCCTTGATGCGGATGCCGATGATCGCGAAGATCGTCCAGACGGCGAAACAGATGGTGAAGGCGAAGGTGGACATCCAGAGCGCGATTGCCGGTTCGCGCGGGGACAGGGGCTGCTTGTTCTCAGACATGGCTTCTCCGAGGCCCGACAAGGTCGTGCCGATCCATCATGGGGTTGAAAAACAAAAAGCCGCTGGCCAGGCACGCGCGACCCTCAAGGGTGCGCACAATCCTGATCAGCGGCTTTGCTGGAGGCGCCCGTCGTTGGACGCCGATTTCGTGACCCGAAGGCCCGCAAGAAACAAAGCAATCAGCGTGCCAGTTTCTTCAAGCGCTTGATTCTGAAAGCTATTGGGAAATTTTCGAGGCCACGGCGCAAGACGATGCTTGGCGTATGCGCACGAACGAAGCCACTTTTTGTGCAGTGCGCATAAAATAAGCGCTATCGCATTTGCACCGCGATATAGGCATCCACGGCATCCGGATCGAAACGCCCGCCATCGAAGAAGCCGTCCGGCCCGAGCGTCAGCGCCCCGGACGAGCCGACCGGCGTCTCTACCGTCAGGGCACCCTCGACCTTGGAGCTGGCGGACGGCATGGCGATGCCGAGCCCCTTCAGCGCAGCGCGATAGAGATCGGGCCGATAGGTTTCCGCGGCGATCTTCTGGCGTTCCGCGGTGTGCGCGACCTGCCCCCAGCGGACCATCTGGGTGTAGAACCATAGCGCATGGCTTTTCCAGGGGAAGGTCGCGGCCTTCGCATTGGGCACGAAAAAGTCCCTGACGCTTTGCACGAAACCGCCGCCGACCGGAAGCTCCCCACTCAGCGCCGGCAGCAGCAGCGCGGCGTCCCGCCCGACATAGGCGGGTTTTGCGAGCAACTGCGCCAGTTCCTCGCGGTTTTCCGGCCTGGCGCACCATAGCGACGCTTCGTAGAGCGCCACGAGCAGGGCCGCCAAAGCCTCCGGGTGTGTTTCGCCCCAGCGGGCATTGACGCCCAGCACCTTTTCCGGGCTCGACCGCCAGATCGCGGCCTTGACGGTGGCGAGATGCCCGCCGCGTTTCATCACGCCGAACGTGTTCCAGGGCTCGCCGGCGCAATAGCCGTCGATGGCGCCTTCGGCGAGCGCATCGCCCATGTCCGGCGGCGGCAGCACGACGATCTCGATGTCGCGGTCCGGATCGATGCCGCTGGCCGCCAGCCAGTAGCGCAACTCGTAATTATGCCCCGAATAGGGATGCACGACGCCGAAGCGCAGCGGCTCGCCTTTCCGCCCGTCGATGACCTTGCGAAGCGCCGCGCCATTGGCACGCGCGTCGAGATCGGCCTTCGCCGCCTCCCCCGCCATCGCCTGCCAGAGCGCTGCCGAGACGGTGACGGCATTGCCGCCGAGCCCCAGCGCCATCGGCACGATCATCTCGGGTGCCGGCGCGCTCAGGCCGAGATTGCAGGCGATTGGCATGGGGCCGAGGATATGCGCGACGTCGAACTGGCGAACGGCAAGGCGGTCGCGAATGCTCGCCCAGGAGCGTTCGCGCACGAGGGTAAGGTCGATCGACTGCGCCTCGGCAAAACCCTTTTCCCGCGCGACGACGAGGAGCGCGCTGTCGAGGAGCGGCACGAAGCCGGCGGTGATGGCGTGGCGCATCGTCATTCCTTGGCTCCCGGATCGAGCAGGCTGGCCGCCGTGATGAGACTTTGGGCGATCTCGACGATCTTGCGGTTCTGGTTCATCGCCGTGCGGCGCAGCAGCGCATAGGCTTCCTCTTCCGAAAGCCCGCGAGAGCGCATCAACAGCCCCTTGGCGCGGTCGATCGCCTTGCGGTTCTCCAGCTCGCCGCGCGTCTCCTCCAACTCCCGACTGAGGCGGGAAAAGGCGTTGAAGCGGCTGATCGCCATTTTCAGGATCGGCCGCACGCGCTCCTGCTTCAGCCCGTCGACGATATAGGCGGAAACGCCCGCTTCCACCGCGGCCTCGATGGAGGCCTCGTCCGACTTGTCGACAAACATGGCGATGGGACGTTTCACCGCGCGGGAAAGCTGGAAGATGCTCTCCAGCATGTCGCGGTTGGGGTTTTCGAGATCGATGACGATCACGTCCGGGTTGAGATCGGCGATGCGCCGGGCGAGCCCGTGCATCACGTCGATGACGGTGACCTGGTCATAACCCGAATCGCGCAGGCCCTCCTCGATGATGGCGGCGCGAATCCGGTTCTCGTCGATGACCAGTACGTTCAGTCCGCTTGCTTTCATGCCGCCACCGCGTTGAGGTCGCATGCCAGATGCGCCATGCGCGCGGCGAAATCAAGCCGGGAGGCTCAATCCTCTGGAATGGAATGAAACCCCGACGGCAGGGCAAAGCCCATGTCCGATGTCGGTTCCGAGACGGCGGGCACGGGCGTTCGCGGAATCATGGCGTGGACGGCGAGCACGGAGCGGATAGCGACAGGGCGATAGTGCCGGACGAGATCGGGCGCCTTCTCCGTCTTTTCTTTTTCCTTGTCGGCATCCCCCGCCATCGTGTTCCTCCTACGGTGCCTCGAACTTCACCATCGTCCCGCCGCCGGTCGCCTGGTCGGTCGGGAAAACCTCGATACGGGCGACGTCGACATGGGCCGGCAGCGCGATCACGTCGTTGACGACCTGCGCAATGTTTTCCGGCTGGATCGGCCGATAGCCGTCATAGAGTACGGCGGCGGCCTGGTTGTCGGGGATCGAGGTGCGGTAGAGCGCCGTCTGGACCCGGCCCGGCACGATCTCGCTGACCCGCACCGAGGTGCCGAGCAGATCGCAGCGCAGGTTATCGCAAAACAGGCTGAGCCCGGCCTTCGAAGGTCCGTAGGCGCCCATGCCCGGATAGGGCGCCTGCCCGCCGCTGGAGCCGATATAGAGCAGATGGCCGCGCTTGCGGGCGACCATGCCGGGCAGGAAGGCGCGTGTCAGATGCATCGGCGCCTTGAGGTTGACGTCGATCATCGCGTCGATTTCGGCAGGATCAATATCCTGGAAGGCCGCACGGGTCGACAGGATGCCGGCATTGTTGACGAGGATATCGACCTCGACGCCGGCCAGCGCGTCTGCGATGCGCGCCGTGTCGCGCACATCCGCCACCACGGGCACGGCGCCGCAGCTTTCGGCAAGCTCGGCCAGCACCGCCTCGTTGCGGCCGACGGCATGGACCGTCAGCCCGCGCCGGCGCAGCATGGGCACGATCGCCTTGCCGATGCCGCTGGTCGCGCCCGTGACGACGGCGACGCGATAGGCGTCAGACATAGATGTAACCTCCGCTGATCACGACATTCTCGCCGGTCGCATAGGTGTTGCGGCTGGAGGCCATCATGACGATCCATTCGGCCATTTCAACCGGTTCTGCCGCGCGGCCGAGCGCGCTGGCTTTCGCAAGTTCCGGCAGGAAGCCGAGTTCCTTGGCGCGGTCCGTGGCGAAGCCGGCAGGCGCCACGGAATTCACCAGGATCTGGTCCTTGGCGCATTCCTGCGCGAACGACTTCGTCAGGCTGACGACGGCGGCCTTGGTGGCCGCGTAATGCGCGTTCTGCGGATGGGCCTTGAAGGCATCGACCGAGGTGATGTTGACGATGCGGCCGGTCACTTCCGGCGGGCTCACGAACTGGCGCATGTGCCGCACGGCGGCGACCATCATGTGATAGGTGCCTTTCACATTGATGGCGTTTTCCAGGTCCCAGTCCTCGTCGGTAATGTCGAGAATGGCCTTTCGCGGATAGATCGCCGCGCTGTTGACGAGGGCGTGCACGCGGCCGAGCTTGCCGGTAACCGCGTCGAAACCCGCATGCGCCGTCTCCGCGCGGGAAATGTCCGCCACCGCCGTCGCCACCTCGGCGCCGAGGGCTTCCAGTTCCGCCGCGGAGGTGGCGAGCAGCGCCTCGTTGCGGTCGATCAGGCCGATCTTCTGCGCGCCATGCGCGATCATCAGCTTCGCCGTCGTGAGACCGAGGCCCGAAGCGCCGCCGACGATGACAACAGACTGGTTCTTCACGTTTCACTCCTCGCGATTTTCAAGTTGCGTGGCCATATTGGTATGTTATCACTTATATGCTAACTTTTACGAAGTGCAAGCCGCTTCCGGAACCAAAGACTTGAAGACGACGCAGCGCTTCCCCTCAAGGACGACGCCATGTATGATATGTGATAAATGCAAACTTCAACAAAGGCGGGACCGCCATGTCGATCATCACGCAGCGCGGCAATCTCGCGGAAATCGTCGTCGCCAAACTGGCCGAGCGCATGGACTCCGGACTTTATGCGCCCGGCGAGAAGATCCCGTCAAGCGCGCAGTTGTGCGAGGAGTTCGGCGTCTCGCGCACCGTCATCCGCGAGGCGCTGACCTCGCTCAAGGTGGCAGGCCGCGTCATGGCCCGCCAGGGTGCGGGCGTCTACGTCACGGAGAAGGACGCCAAGACGCTGAACTTCGAGATCAGCCGCATCGACGACATCCGCTCGGCAATGCAGATCCTCGAACTCCGGCTCGGCGTGGAAATGCAGTCCGTCGCACTTGCCGCCCAGCGCCGCACGCCCGAAGCGCTCGCCGAAATCGCCCGCGCCTTCGACTATATCGAGAACCTCGACACGAGCGATGCGGAAATCGAGGCGCGCGCGGACTTCGAATTCCACCTCGCCATCGCCAAGGCGACGCGCAACCCGCACTTTCCGCGCTTCCTCGTCGCGGTGATGGGCGAGATCAATTTCGACCTCGTGCTGAAACACCGCCAGTCCGGCCGCTCCTACAATGCCTATCTGAAGAAGATTAACAAGGAGCACGCCGCCATCCTCGCGGCGATCACCCAGGGCGACCCGAAGGCGGCCAAGCAGGCCCTGGCCGCGCATCTGGAGGAAAGCCTGAGCCGCTACCGGCTGATGCTCGACGAACCGGCCGGCAGCGAAGCGGACGACTGAGCGCCGTCACCGGCCCGCCGCAAGCGCCTGCTCGCGGATCTGCGACAGGCTCATCTTCGGCGTCAGCGCCTCCGGATCGATACGGATCTCGATCAGCGCCGGTTTGCCGGATGCCTCCGAGCGCCGGAAGGCATCGGCGAACTCTTCCGTGTTCTCCACCGTCTCGCCGTGCAGGCCGTAGGAGCGGGCAAGATCGGCGAAATCCGGATTGGTGAGCCGCGTGCCGGAAACTCGGCCGGGATAGTTTCGTTCCTGGTGCATGCGGATCGTGCCGTACATGCCGTTGTTGATGACGAGGAAGATGACGCGGGCGTCATATTGCATGGCCGTCGCCAGTTCCTGCCCGTTCATCAGGAAGCAGCCATCGCCGGCGAAGGCGACCACCGTGCGCTCCGGCGCGATGATTTTTGCCGCGATCGCCGCCGGCACGCCGTAGCCCATCGAGCCATTGGTCGGCCCAAGCTGGGTGCGGAAGGTGCGGTACTGGTAGAAGCGGTGCGCCCAGGCGGAATAGTTGCCCGCCCCCGTCGTCAGGATCGCATCGGCCGGCAGGTGGCCGCGCAACCATTCCATCACCGCGCCCATCTGCACGAGGCCGGGCACCTGCGGGTAATCGATGTTTGCGAGATAGTCGGCATGCGCCGCCTTCGTCCATTCGGCCCAGCTGGGTGCAGCGGCGGGCTTAAGCCTCGCCGCTTGCGACAGGAAGCCGGCGACGCTCGCATTGATCGGCAGCGTCGCATGATAGACGCGGCCGAGTTCTTCCGCACCGGGATGGATGTGCACCAGCGTCTGCTTCGGCACCGGAATATCGATCAGCGTATAGGCCCCGGTGGTCATCTCGCCGAGGCGGGCACCGATGGAAATCAGCAGATCGCAGTCCTTGACGTGCTGGATCAGCTTCGGCCCGGCGGCCAGACCTAGGTCGCCCGCGTAGTTCGGGTGCGTGTTGTCGAACAGGTCCTGGCAGCGGAACGAGGCGGCGACCGGAAGCGAGAAGGCGTCCGAAAAGGTCTTGAGATCGGCAACGGCCTGCGGCGTCCAGCCGCCACCACCGGCGACGACCATCGGACGCTCGGCTTTCGCCAGCAGCGTGGTCAATTCATCGAGCTGCGGCTCGCCGGCATAGGCCTCAACGCGCTTGAAGGCCGGCGTATCGGCAACCGACACAAGATCCGTCAGCATATCCTCCGGCAGCGCCACCACCACCGGCCCCGGACGACCGTTGACCGCGCGGTGGAAGGCCTGGCTGATGAGCTCCGGAATGCGCGCCGCATCCTCGATCTCCACCACCCATTTCGCCATCTGGCCGAACATGCGGCGATAGTCGATCTCCTGGAAGGCCTCGCGTTCCATCTGGTCGCGCGCCACCTGGCCGATGAACAGGATCATCGGCGTCGAATCCTGGAAAGCCGTGTGCACGCCGACCGAGGCATTGGTGGCGCCCGGCCCGCGGGTGACGAAGCAGATGCCGGGCTTACCCGTCAGCTTGCCATAGGCCTCCGCCATATAGGCCGCCCCGCCTTCCTGCCGGCAGATGACGAATTCGATCGCCTTTTCCGCATCATGGAAGGCATCCAGCACGGCCAGATAGCTCTCGCCCGGCACGCCGAACACCCGCTCGACGCCATGGATCCTCAAGGCGTCGACCAGCACCTGGCCGCCGCTGCGGGCCTTGTTCTCGGTTTTCATATCTGTCTCCCGGCCGTCAGATCACGGCGTCTTCAAGGAAGGGGCGGTTCGCGGCCACGCGCGCGTAGCCGAAGGGCGAAAGGTCGAGCGTGCGGAAGCCGCCATAGGTGATCAGTTCCGAAAGCCCCCGCCCCATGGCCGGCGACTGTTGCAGGCCATGGCCGGAAAAGCCGTTGGCGAAGAGGAAGTTCTTTACCTCGCTGTGCGGGCCGAGAATGACATTGTGGTCGAGCGTGCAATAATCGTAGTGCCCCGCCCAGCTGTTCACGACCTTGATCGCCTCGAAGGCCGGCACGCGATAGGCGAGCGTCTCCCAGATCTCATCCTCGAATTCGTGATGCATCACCTCGAAATCGTTTGGATCGACCTCGGGATCGTGTTTCGGATAGGTGCCCATCAGGTAGAATTTCCCCTCCGGGCGGAAGAACACGCCGGTCGGGTCGATGGTGAGGCCGACCGGGCCTTCGAGCGGCGTACGGCAATCCACGACGAACAGCGACCGCCGGCGTGGCTCGACCGGAATGTCGAGGCCGGCCATGCGGGCCATCTTCTTGCCGTTGGTGCCCGAGGTGTTGACCATCGTGCCGCAGGCGATCGTCTGTCCGCCCTTCGTCGTCACCGAGACCACGCGATCGCCCTCGCGGTTCACCGCGACAACTTCGTTCTCGATATATTCGACGCCGAGCGACCGGGCCTTCTTGCGGAAGCCCTGGAGGAGACCGACGCTGTCGAACCAGCCCTCGCCGCGCTCGCCGGTGCTGCCCAGCGTCAGCCCCTCGACGTTCAGCCAGGGAAACCGCCGGCCGAGCCCCTCGGGATCGAGCAGCGACACCTCGGCGCCGCAGGCGACCTGGGTCTCATGGTTGCGGCGCAGCACCTCGCTGCCGCGCTCATCGCCGGCGAGGAAGAGATAGCCGTTCTCGTGAAAGCCGATTTCCGGCGTGTCGTCGTCGACCGCGACGTTCTCTTTGAAATTGCGGATGAATTCCGTACCGAACTGCGAGACCTTGACGTTGATCGCGTTGGAAAACTGGTGGCGGATGGAGCTGGAGGAGAGTGCGGTGGCCGAGCGCTGGTAGGTCCAGTCCTTCTCGATCACCAGCACGGAGCCGGTGAAATCGGGATTGGTCGCGAGGAAATAGGCCGTGGCGCTGCCAACCACGGCACCGCCGACGATCACGACGTCATAAGATGTCTTCGAAGCCTGCATCACTCGTCCTCGAAATGACCGGCTGCCGTGAAACTGCCGCCCTGGTAGCGCACGGCCGGGTCGTTCGGGTCGCCCTGCTCGGTCTTGGCGAAAACCTTGTCGGCATAGTCGTCGGCGCTGTCTTCCGGCTTGTAGCCGAGCACGGCGGCGGTGCGGTTGTCCCAGAAGGCCTGCGAATTGTTCGACATGCCATAGGCGACCATGAAGCCGACGCGCGGCGCCGACAGGCTCTTTTCGACCAACTGGCGGCAATCGCGATAGGACAGCCAGGTGATGAGGTGGCGTCGGTCGGTCGGCTCCGGAAAGCAGGAGCCGATGCGGAGCGAGACTGTCTCGATGCCGAACTTGTCGAAATAGTAGCGGCCTAGGTTTTCCACGAAGGTTTTCGAGACGCCGTAAAGGCTATCCGGCCGCGTCGGCACGCTGCCGTCGATCGTCTCCGTGCGCTCGTAGTAGCCGATGGCGTGCACGGAGCTGGCATAGACGATGCGCTTGACGCCATGGCGGCGCGCGGCCTCATAGATGTGGTAGCCGCCGGAAATGTTGGAATCGAGGATGGTCTTCCAGGCCCCTTCGAGCGGTTGCCCGCCGAGATGCACGATGGCGTCGCAGCCTTTCACCGCTTCCGAAACCGCATCGAAATCGGCAAGCTCCAGCGGGAAATCCTCCTCATGCGGGGCGACGTTTTCACAAGGTTTGCGATCGGAAAGCCGGACGATCCTGCCGAGCCGCGTGCCGGACTGGCGAAGCGCCGTGCCGACGCTGCCTGCCGCCCCTGTCAATAAAACTCTCTGGAAATGGGACATGGGGTTCCTCGTTAGCGAAGCCGGGCCAAGGCATCGGCGATGCGCGCGATGGCCAGGGTGAGATTGTCGCGCGATGTGGCGAAGGACAGGCGGATATAGGGCTCGACGCCGAAGGCGGCGCCCGGCACGGTCGCGACCTTGCCTTCCGTCAGCAGGTAGGCGGCAAGCGCTGTGTCGTTCTCGATCACGGTGCCATCCGGCGCGGTCTTGCCGATATGGGCGGCGCATTTCGGGAAGAGGTAGAAGGCACCTTCCGGCGCGCGCACCTCAAGCCCTGGAATGGCGCGGAAGCCGCGCGTCACCAGCTCGCCGCGCGCCTTGTATTCCGCGACAGCCGTCGTCACGAAATCCTGCGGGCCGTTCAGCGCCGCCGCGGCGGCGACCTGCGTGATCGACGAGGGGCAGGTCGTGCTCTGCGATTGCATCTTGTTCAGCACCTTCGTCAGGGCCTTCGGCCCCGCCGCATAACCGAGCCGCCAGCCCGTCATGGCATAGGCCTTGGAGACGCCGTTGATGAGCAGCGTGCGGTCGCGAAGCTCCGGGCAGGCATTGGCGAAGGAGGTGAAGGGCACGTCGGCGCAGACAATGTGCTCGTAGATCTCGTCCGACATGATGGCGACGCGGGGGTGGCGGGCCAGAACCTCGCCCAGCGCCTTCAGCTCGGCGGCGGTGTAGATCGCGCCCGTCGGGTTGGAGGGCGAGTTGAACAGGAACCAGCGGGTCTTCGGCGTGATTGCCGCTTCCAGCCGTTCGGGCGTGATCTTGAAGGCCTGCTCGACACCGCAGGGCACGATGACGGGCAAGCCGCCATGCAGGATGACGATGTCGGTGTAGGACACCCAGTAAGGCGCCGGTACGACCACCTCGTCGCCGGGCTCCAGCGTGCCGAGGAAGGTATTGAACAGGATCTGCTTGGCACCATTGCCGATGGAAATCTCGTCCATGGCATAGTCGAGGCCGTTCTCTCGTTTGAATTTCCGGACGATCGCCTCGCGCAGTTCCGGCAGGCCGTCCGGCGCGGTGTAGCGGGTGATGCCGCGCTTCATCGCATCCACCGCGGCGTCCACGATATGGGCGGGAGTGTCGAAATCCGGCTCACCGAGCGACAGGTCGATCACCTGCTCACCCTTCGCCCGCATGGCCTTCGCCGCCATGGAAACAGCCATGGAGGGCGAGGATTTGATGGTGGATGCCCGAAGACTTTCAAACGCGATCATGTTCATGCCTTGCCTCCCGCCTTGCCATAAAGCGCGGCCTGCTCCTCTGTGATGTAACCATGCCTGACGTCATGCGCGACGGCTTCCGCAGGGCGCGCGACCGGATCGCCGTAACCGCCGCCACCCGGCAGCGACAGCACAAGGCGACGACCTTCCGGCACGAATTGCAGGCCCTTGCCCTTCAGCGCCGTGCCGTCATCGAGCGCCACGCCGCCGGGCGCGCCGTCGAGGCCACCGTCGCGGCCGCGGGCCGGATGGTTCAGGCGGTCGAACATGGCGGAGAAGCGGAACGAAAACCCTTCGGCCGCTTCGATCTCGATCATCTGGCCGAGACCGCCGCGCTGGGCACCAGCACCGCCGGAACCTTCGCGCAGTTCCTTGCGCCAGACGATGACCGGGCCGACATTCTCCGTCGCCTCGATCGGCATGGTGTGCACGCCGCTCGGGAAGGCGGTGGCGTTCAGCCCATCCAGCGAGGCACGCGCACCGGAGCCGCCGGAATTGAACATCAGGATTTCCGCCCCCTTGCCGCCGATCTGGTCGGAGAGGGGGCGCACGCTCATATGCAGGTTCCAGAGCGCGCTGGCACCCTCCGCCGGCACTTGGCCGGGCAGCGCCTGGTGCAGCGCGCCGAGCACGAGATCCGGCACGAAATGGCCGAGCACATGGCGCACGGCGACGGGAGCCGGGCGCTTGGCGTTGAGGATGCAGCCTTCGGGCGCTGCGACGTCGAAGGGCGCGAGCGAGGCGGCGTTGTTGGGGATTTCCGGTGCGACCACGCATTTGATGCCGTAGCAGGCATAGGCCTTGGCATAGACGAGCGGCACGTTGATGCCGAACTTGCTCATGCCCGAGGTGCCGTCGAAATCGACCAGCACGCCCTCCGGGCCGATGGTGAGTTTTGCCGCGAGATGGACCGGCTCGTCGTAACCATCGAGATCGAGGCTGTAGGACCAGCTTCCGTGCGGCAGGTTCTTCAGCCGCTCCAGCGTCGCCTCGCGGCTGTGCTTCAGGATGAAGCCACCGATCATCGACAGGTCTTCGAGGTTGAATTCCGTCAGCATGTCGATAAGCCGGCGGTGGCCGGTCTCGTTGCAGGCGGCGAGCGCATGGAAATCGCCGACCACCTTGTCGTTCTCCCGCACATTGTTGCGCACGATGTGGATGAGCGTGCGGTTCAGTTCGCCGCGCTCGAAGAACTTCATGATCGGGATGAAGAGGCCTTCTTCATAGACCTCGCGCGCATCCGGCCCGAAGCCGCGCCCGCCGATATCGACCACATGGGCGGTGGAAGCGAAATAGCCGACCAGCTTGCCATGATGGAAGGAGGGCGTGACGACGGTGATGTCGTGCAGATGGCCGGTGCCCTTCCATGGGTCGTTGGTGATGTAGACGTCGCCTTCAAAGATGTTTTCCGGGCCGATATCGCGGATGAAATGGGCGACGGATTCGGCCATGGCGTTGACATGGCCTGGCGTGCCGGTGACGGCCTGCGCCAGCATGCGGCCTTCGAGGTCGAAGACCCCGGCAGAGAGGTCGCCCGCCTCGCGCACGGAGGTGGAAAAGGCGGTGCGGATCAGCGTCTGGGCCTGTTCCTCCACGACGGAGATCAGGCGGTTCCACATGACCTGCATATGGATATCGATCATCGACTGGTTCATCGGTTCGTTCCTTACAGCCGGGTGACGCGCAGGCAGCCATCGTTCTGCACGATGGCCTTGAAGGCGGCGGTGAGCATGGTGGAGGTCTCGCGCTCGACGACGATGGCGGGGCCTTTGACGACATCGCCGGGCTTCAGGTCGTCACGCTCATGAATGCCGGCATCGAGGAAGGCACCTTGCGCGGCTTCGAACAGGCGGCGGGTCTTTGCCGGCGTGATGAGGCTGCCCTCATCGACAGCGGCAACCCGCTCCACCGGCGGCAGCGGCGAACTGGCCTTCACGGACCAGCTGACGATCTCGATGTCCAGCCCCTCGATGGCGCGGCCGAAGAAGCGGGCATAATCGGCTTCGAACAGCTCCACGAGCTTTTCCGCGCTCTGAGCATCGAAGCGATCGGCGGCGAGTGCCACGGGAATGTCCCAGCCCTGCCCCGCATAGCGCATGAAGAGCGTGCGTTCGATCACCGGTGCGCCGGCATCGAGCCCGCCTTCCACAAAACCGGTCGCCTCGGCCTTCATGCTGTCCAGCAGCTGATTGGCAGCGGCAAAATCGAAGTCAGAGAGATTGAAGACGGCGCTGCGCACCGATTCATAACCGAAGGGCGCGCGGAGGAAACCGATGGCCGAACCGACGCCGGCACCGGCCGGTACGAGGAAGGTGGAGATGCCCATCTTCTCGCAGAGCCTTGCGGCATGCAGCGGGCCGGCGCCGCCGAAGGTGATCATGGTGAAATCGGCGATGTTCTTGCCGTTTTCGACCGTGTGGACGCGGCCGGCATTGGCCATGTTCTCGTCCACCATTTCGCAGGTGCCGTAGGCGGCGCCATCCGGATCGAGGCCGATCACCGCGCCGATATCGTCGGCCATCGCCTGGCGGCTCGCCTCGACGGAAAGCGGAATGGCGCCACCGGCGAAATTGTCAGGATCGAGCTTGCCGAGAATGAGGTCGGCATCGGTGACGGTCGGGCTCTTGCCGCCGCGCTGGTAACAGGCCGGGCCTGGTTCGGAGGCCGCGGAATGCGGGCCGACGCGGATCTGGCGCATGGCATCGACGCCGGCGATGGAGCCGCCGCCGGCACCGATTTCCACCATCTCGACCACCGGAATGGAGATCGGCATGCCTGAGCCTTTGCGGAAGCGATAGGTGCGGGCGACCTCGAAGGTCTTGGCCGTCTTCGGCACCTGGTTCTCGATCAGGCAGATCTTGGCCGTCGTGCCGCCCATGTCGAAGGAGAGCACCGTATCGAGACCGTGGCGCCGGGCGATATCGGCGGCGAAGATCGCGCCGCCCGCGGGACCGGATTCGACGAGGCGCACCGGAAACTCCGAGGCGCTTTCCACCGAGACGATGCCGCCGCCGGAATGGATCATGAAGACCGGACATCCGACGCCGATCTGCTTCAGCGAGACGACGAGACGGTCGAGATAGGACTTGATCGCGGGCTTCACATAGGCATTGGCGCAGACCGTGTTGAAACGCTCGAATTCCCGCATCTGCGGCGAAACTTCCGACGAAATCGACACGGAGACATGCGGCAGGCGCTTCACGATGGCGTCGCGCACGGCGGCCTCGTGCGCGCCGTTGGCATAGGCGTGGATGAAGCCGATGGCGACGCTTTCATAGCCGCCTGCCGCGATGGCCGAGACGACGGCCTCGACGGAGGTATTGTCCAGCGCCAGCAGCACCTTGCCGGCGGCGTTCATACGCTCGCGCACGGTAAAGCGGTCGGCACGGGCGATCAGTGCGGGCGGCAGGGTGATGTTGAGATCGTACTGCTCGAAGCGGTTTTCCGTGCGCATTTCCAGCGTGTCGCGAAAACCCTCGGTGGTGACGAAAGCGGTCTTGGCGCCGCGCCGCTCGATCAGCGCATTGGTGGCAAGCGTCGTGCCGTGGATCAGCAGGCCGATTTCCGAGAGCGCGATGCCGGCAAGTTCGGCGACGGCAGCGACGCCCTTCAGGATCGCCCGCTCCGGCGCGGTGTAGTCGGTCAGCACCTTCGTCGAATGGAGCGTGCCATCCACATCGAGGGCGATGTCCGTGAAGGTGCCGCCGATATCCACCCCGACGCGGCAGTTCCGCTGTGCGTTGTTCACCATGTCGTTCCCCACACTCGATTCCCTGTCGCTTTGACCTTTGAGCACCAGTTTCCACGGCTAGCGCAGCGATGCAAGATTTCTGCTTGACGGATTTTGGATATATCACTTATCATACATGTGTCAACTTGAAATACCGACGGATTGCGACAGGGGAAGCGTCGCAATCACGACAGAGACCGTTTGCCACCAACCCGGCCGGAAGAGCCGCGGCGGGCGGGAAAAAAGAACCAGAACGCCGATTGAACGCGCGTCGCATCAAGGAAGATCAACGGCTTAACCAGAGGGAAGCCTTTCATGACTCGTTTCTCGACATTCTTCGCGGCCACCGCGATCGCATCTTCGCTGTTTCTCATTCCGGCGCTTGCTGCCGACACCATCAAGATCGGCGTCGCCGGCCCGATGACCGGCGCCAACGCCACCTTCGGCGAACAGGTCTGGACCGGCGTCTCGGCCTATGTGAACGAGGTCAACGCCGCCGGCGGCATTGACGGCAAGCAGATCGAGCTCGTGAAGGGCGACGATGCCTGCGAGCCGAAACAGGCCGTCGCCGTCGCCAACCGCTTCGTCGACCAGGACAAGGTGCAGGCCGTCGTCGGCCATTTCTGCTCGTCGAGCACGATCCCGGCCTCGGAGATCTACAACGACAACGGCATCCTGACCGTCACGCCGTCCTCGACCAACCCGATCGTCACCGATCGCGGCTTCGACACCATGTTCCGCACCTGCGGACGCGACGACCAGCAGGCGGTGGTCGCAGGCGCCTTCATTCTCGATACGCTGAAGCTCGACAAGATCGCGCTGATCCACGACAAGGACACCTATGGCCAGGGCCTCGTCGATGCCTTGAAGAAGACGCTGGAAGAGCGCGGCGTCGAGCCGGTGCTCTATGAGGGCCTGACGCGCGGCGAGCGCGACTTCAATGCGCTGGTCACCAAGATCAAGAGCGCCGGCGCCACCGCCGTCTATTTCGGCGGCCTCATTCCGGAAGCCGGCCCCCTCATCCGCCAGATCCACGAACAGGGCCTCGACGTGAAGTTCGTCAGCGGCGATGCGCTCGCCCAGACCGAAATCGTCACCGCCGCCGGCGGCGCGCAGAACCTGAAGAACGTCTATTACTCCTCCGCCGCCAATCCGCTCGAAGACCCGGCGACGGCGGACGCGCAGGCAGCGCTGAAGAAGGCGAACATCGCGCCCGACAATTACACGCTCTTCGGCTATGCCAGCGCGCAGACCATCGTCGCGGCCGTCCAGGGCACCAAGGAAGGCTCCGTCGAGGACCAGATCGCCTGGCTTCGCAGCAACTCCGTCAAGTCGGCGGTCGGCGATCTCGCCTGGAACGACAAGGGCGACGTGAAGGACTTCAAGTTCGTCTTCTACGCCTTCGACGACGCGGGCACCCCGGTTCCGAGCAACTAAGCTCCTTCGAGCCGGCCGGCTGAAGCCCGCCTTCAGCCGGCCTCCGATTGCCAGAACAATCCATAAAGGGGTTCGCCATGGACGCGTTCATCTTGGCGCAGCAGCTCGTCAACGGCGTGACGCTCGGCACGATCTACGGCCTCATCGCCGTCGGATACACCATGGTCTACGGGGTCATCCGCATGATCAACTTCGCCCATGGCGATGTCTACATGGTCTCCGCCTATATCGCCGCGATCACGCTCGCCGTGCTGCATTTCTTCGGCTTCCAGTCCGTGCCTTTCGCGCTGATCTCGATCCTCATCATCACCTGCGTCATCACCGGCATCTACGGCTGGGCGATCGAGCGGGTGGCCTACCGGCCGCTTCGGGGCTCCACCAAGCTCGCGCCGCTGATCTCGGCGATCGGCATATCGCTGATGCTGCAGAGCTATGTGCAGATCTCGCAGGGCGCGCGCGACCAGGGCGTGCCGATCCTCATCCAAGGCGCCTTCCGCTTCGGCGAGGGCCAGCATTTCGTGCAGATCACCTATATGCAGACGGTGATCCTGATTGCAGCGCTGGTCGCCATGGGCATCCTCACCTATGTGATCAACTACACGCGCATCGGCCGCGAATGCCGCGCCACCCAGCAGAACCGGCAGATTTCCGCCATCCTCGGCGTCAATACGGACCGGATCATCTCCTCCGTCTTCGTCATCGGCGCGGCGACGGCCGCCGTCGGCGGCACGCTGGTGACCTTCAACTACGGCTCGTTCAACTTCTTCATCGGCTTCGTCATGGGCATCAAGGCGTTCACCGCGGCCGTGCTCGGCGGCATCGGCTCGCTTCCGGGCGCCGTGCTCGGCGGCATCCTGCTCGGGCTGACGGAGGCGCTGTTCGCCGGTTATGTCAGCACCGACTACAAGGACGTCTTCGCCTTTTCGCTCCTCATCATCCTCCTGTTCTTCCGCCCCTACGGCCTGCTCGGCCGGGCGGAAGTGCAGAAGGTCTGACGGGAGGAAAAACCATGCAGAACAACCGCCTCGCCTCCCTTCTCAAGGAAGCCGTCCTCACCTTCGTCATCTCGCTCATCCTGTTCGGGCCGATCTCCGGTCTGGTGCTCGACGGGTTCGGCTTTCGCAACGAACTCGGCCGCGCGGTGACGCTCGCCGCCATCATCACGGCCGGCCGCCTGCTCGTCTCGCTTGCCGGCATGAGCGAATTCGGAAAACGCCTGCGCGGCCGGCTCACGAGCAGCAATTCCGGCGTCACCGTCAATACCGGGCAGGAACGCTCGCCCGTCCTGCCGCTCGCCGTGCTCTTCCTCGCCGGGCTCGCGCTGCCCTTCTTTGCCGACAAATATTTCCTCGGCATCGCGATCCTCGCGCTGATCTATTGCCTGCTCGGCCTCGGCCTCAATATCGTCGTCGGCCTTGCCGGCCTGCTCGATCTCGGCTTCGTCGCCTTCTATGCGGTCGGCGCCTATCTTTTGGCGCTCGGCTATCAGTATCTCGGCATCGGCTTCTGGAGCGCGCTGGTCATCGCGCCGTTCCTCGCAGGGCTTTTCGGCATGGTCCTCGCCTTCCCGGTCTTGAAGATGCATGGCGACTATCTCGCCATCGTCACGCTCGGCTTCGGCGAGATCATCCGCCTGGTGCTGAACAACTGGCTGGAATTCACCGGCGGGCCGAACGGCGCGCCCGTGCCCGCCCCCACCCTTTTCGGCCTGGAATTCACCCGCACGGCCAAGCAGGGCGGCGTGCCGATCCATGAATTTCTCGGCATCAGCTATAGCGGCGACTACAAGTTCTGGTTCATCTATGTCGTGCTGTTCCTCGTCGTCTGCGCGGTCATCTACGCGGTGCACCGGCTGCGCGTCATGCCGCTCGGGCGTATGTGGGAAGCGTTGCGCGAAGACGAGATCGCCTGTCGCTCGCTCGGCGTGAACCACGTCTTCACGAAACTTTCCGCCTTCATGCTCGGCGCCTCGACGGGCGGCATTGCCGGCGTGTTCTTCGCGGTCCACCAGGGCTTCGTGAACCCGACATCCTTCACCTTCTTCGAATCCGCCCTCATCCTCGCCATCGTCGTGCTCGGCGGCCTCGGCTCCACGGTCGGCGTCGTCCTCGCCGCGATCGTGCTGACCATCCTGCCGGAACTGCTGCGCGATTTCGCCGAGTACCGCGTGCTGGTCTTCGGCATCCTCATGGTGGTGATGATGATCTGGAAGCCCCGCGGCCTGGTGCGCCTCACCCGCCCCGCCTTCTTCCCCTCCAGCCACAGCGAGGCGGGCATCGCGCTCCGTCTTGAGCCGCAGACGGAGGCCGGACGATGAAAGCGCCTATTCTGGAAGTGCAGAACGTAACCATGCGCTTCGGCGGCATCGTCGCCAATCGTGATGTCAGCTTCGCCGCCGAGAGGGGCGCCATCACCGCGCTGATCGGCCCGAACGGCGCCGGCAAGACGACGATCTTCAACTGCATCACCGGCTTCTACCGCGCCAGCGAAGGCCGCATCCTGCTCAACGGCCGCAACGGCGCGCAGGATATCGGCCAGTTGATGACGCGGCCGATTACCGGCGGCTCGCACCTCGTCACCCGCGCCGGCATCGCCCGCACCTTCCAGAACATCCGGCTGTTCAAGGAAATGTCGGTGGTGGAAAACCTGCTGGTCGCCCAGCATCTCGCCACCCGCAACAACCTGCTGAGCGGCGTCTTCCGCACCCGCGCCTACCGCGCCGCCGAGACCGAAGCGGTCGACCGCGCCTATTTCTGGCTGTCCCAGATGAACCTCGCCAGCGACGCCAACCGCCTTGCCGGCGAACTGCCCTATGGCCGCCAGCGCCGGCTGGAGATCGCGCGGGCCATGTGCACCTCGCCGGCGCTGATCTGCCTGGACGAACCGGCCGCAGGCCTCAACCCGTCGGAGACGCGGGAACTCTCCGAGGTCATCCAGCGGCTCTGCGCCGAACGCGATCTATCCGTGCTCGTCATCGAACACGACATGGGCCTCGTCATGCGCATCGCCGACCATATCGTCGTGCTTGATCACGGCGAGGTCATATCCGACGGCACGCCGGACAGCGTCGCCAACGACCCGGCGGTGATCGCCGCCTATCTCGGCGTCAGCGAGGAAGTGGTGACGGCATGAGCACGACAGAAACCACCGCCGGCCCGCTGCTGCAATTCGAAGGCGTGCATGCCCATTACGGGCCTGTCGAGGCGCTGAAAGCGGTCGACGTGCAGATCTCGAAGGGCGAGATCGTCAGCCTGATCGGCGCCAACGGCGCCGGCAAGACGACGCTGCTCGCCACCATTTTCGGTGCGCCGCGCACCTCGTCCGGCCGCATCCTGCATCGTGGCGAGGACATTTCAAGCCTGCGGACGAACCGCATTTCGCGGCGCGGCATCGCGCTGGTGCCGGAAGGCCGGCAGATCTTCCAGGACATGACCGTGGAGGAGAACCTGATGATGGGCACGACGCCCATCGGCATGGGGCATTTCGAGGAGGATCGAGCGCAGATGTTCGAGCTCTTCCCGCGCCTCAAGGAGCGCCGCAGCCAGACGGCCGGCACCATGTCGGGCGGCGAGCAGCAGATGCTGGCGATCGCCCGCGCCATGATGGCGCGGCCGGAACTGATCCTCTTCGACGAGCCGTCGCTGGGTCTGGCACCCCTCGTCGTCAAGCGGGTCTTCGAGGTGCTGGCGGAGATCGCCGCCATGGGCAAGACGATCTTCCTCGTCGAGCAGAACGCCAATCATGCGCTGAAACTCTCGCAGCGCGCCTATGTGATGGTCAACGGCCGGATCCACCTCTCCGGTGAAAGCGCCGCGCTGCTCGACAATGCCGAGGTGCGCAAGGCCTATCTCGGCCTGCATTGAGGGCTCAGAGAGCCTGCGGCGCGAGGAACTGGTAATAGGCCCAGACGAGCGCGATCACGGCGATGACCGCGAGCCAGATGAGGCCCTTTTTCGGTCCCGGCGCCTTGGGCTTGTTCTCGGGTTCCGGCTTCCGGCGTTCGAATTTCAGAACATTGTTGTCGTTCAAGGCGGCCTCCGACGCACGGGCAGAACAAATCGCGCAGAGATTTACCGGCGATTGACCCCGACCGGCAAGCGCCTGAGAGCAAAAGTTCCCGTCTTTCCGTCAGGCCGTTTTCCCGAGCGCGGCGATGCGTTCGAAATGGCTGCGCCCGAGAAGACCGGCGCCGTCGCGGATATCGGCGGCGATGGCGGCCTTCAGGGCTTCCGCATCCTGCTTGACGATTGCCACGAGCGCCTCGGCGTGCCGGTCGACCTGGTAGGTCTCCGACAAAGTCTCGCCCGCCCGGCGCATGAAGGGGCCGAGGCGCAGCCAGAGGGATTCGATCAGCGGCAGCAGCACGGTGCCCGGCCGCGCCTCGTAGAGGCAGCGGTGGAAATCGAAATTTGCCTCCACCAGCCGCCCGAAAGCGCCCTCCGCCAGCGCCTGGTCAGCCTGCTTGTCGAAGGCCCGCATGCGGGCGAGCCGTGTCTCGTCGATAAAGGGCATGGCGCGCTCGGCAGCCCGGGTTTCCAGCGCCACCCGAGCCTCCAGCACCTCTTCGAAACGCTGCGGATCGAGGTCCGGCACGCGCACCCGGCGGTTGTCGAGAAGCTCCAGCGCGCCATCGGCGACGAGGCGGTGCAAGGCCTCGCGCACCGGCATCGCGCTGACGCCGAGCGTCTCGGCAAGGCCGTTGATGGTGACCGGGTCACCCGGCTCGAACTGGCCCGTCATGATGCCCCGCCTGAGCACGCGGTAGACCCACTGCTTGGCCGATTCGGAAGTCTCTCGACTGGCTGCAACCAACATGCTCAAATCCTCCCGTCTGCAGACCCGGCCTATGCCGTCTTTCGTCTCAGGGCTGAATTCCGTGATCTTTGCACGCAGGGCGGATAAATTCCCAAAGCACAAAATGGCCCTTTACAGATTTGATCAAATTATGGTTTGTTGTGATCATAAGCAAGACAAGCCTATCACATAAGAGCCGTGATTAGCGGCCGGACGAGAGGACAGCCGGCGGATCGGGCAAAGCTCGGGACACGCCTGCCGAAAAACGGGGAACCGATGACTGAGACCCGAACGACCGGTGCCCATGGCGGCGCCATTGGCATGCATGGCATCAAGAAATGGTTCGGCAACTTCCAGGCCGTCAACGACGTCTCGCTGGAAATCCGCTCGAATGAATTCTTCACCCTTCTCGGCCCGTCCGGCTGCGGAAAGACCACCCTCCTCCGCATGATCGCCGGTTTCGAACTGCCCACCGAAGGGCAGGTCCTGCTCGACGGCACGGACATTTCCCGCCTGCTGCCGAACCAGCGGCCGGTCAACACGGTCTTCCAGAACTACGCGCTCTTCCCGCACCTGACGGTGGCCGAAAACATCGGTTTCGGCCTGAAGATGCTGGGCAAGCCGAAGTCGGAAATCGACTCGGTCGTGGGCGACATGCTGAAGCTCGTGCATCTCGACGGGCGCGGCAACAACCCTGTCACCCAGCTTTCCGGCGGCCAGCAGCAGCGCGTGGCGCTTGCCCGCGCCCTTGCACCGCGACCGAAGGTGCTGCTGCTCGACGAACCGCTCTCCGCCCTCGATCTCAAGCTGCGCAAGTCCATGCAGGTGGAACTGAAACGGCTCCAGACCGAAACCGGCATCACCTTCGTCTTCGTCACCCACGACCAGGAAGAAGCGCTCACCATGTCCGACCGCATCGCCGTCATGTCGACGGGCACGGTGCGCCAGATCGGCTCACCCTGGGACATCTACGACCGCCCGTCCGAACGCTTCGTCGCCGACTTCATCGGTGAGACGAACTTCCTGGAGGCCGACGTCGTTTCGGTTTCCGGCGACAAGGCCCGCGTGCGGCTCTCTTCCGGCGCGGAAATCTCCGCCACCTATCCGGAAGGCGTCACGCCGCAGGGCAATGTCACCATCGTCATCCGCCCCGAACACGCCCGCCTCGGCCCGCCAGGCTCCGGCGTGCTGGAAGGCGCGATCCACACCATCGTCTATCTCGGCACGGACAACCATTTCCACGTCACGATCGACGACGGAAAGACCTTCACCGTGCGCCAGCAGAACGCCAACAGCGCCCCGTGCGGCTTCTCCGTTGGCGAACGCATCAGCGTCGCCATCAATGATGACGTCGCACAGATCCTGAGGGACTAGAGATGACGGACAGTGCTCAGGACGTCGGCGAACAGAGACAGAAGAAGGACGTCCGGGATCGCTGGCTGCTCAGCGCGCCCGCCCTGGTTCTGATCCTCGCCGCAGGGGTCGGCCCCCTTCTCATCGTGGTGTTCTATTCCTTCCTCGCGCCGGGCAGCTATGGCGACGTGAAGCTGGAATTCTCCTCGGAGGGCTGGTTCAACGTGCTCTTCACGCGCGATATTTTCGACGAGACCGTTTCGCTCGCCGACGCGCATTTCCTGATCTTCTGGCGCAGCGTGAAGCTTGCCTTCGCCACCACCGTGCTCTGCCTGATCTTCGGCTTCCCGACGGCCTATTTCATCGCGACGCGCGCGCCGCACAACCGCTCGCTCTGGCTGTTCCTGATCACCATTCCGTTCTGGACGAACATGCTCATCCGCACCTTCGCCATCCAGGAGGTGATCCGCAGCGAGGGCATCGTCAATTCCTTCCTGATGTCGATCGGTCTCATCTCGTCGCCGATCCAGATGATGTTCACCGACTTCGCCATCATGCTCGGCATGACCTATGTCTACCTGCCGCTGATGGTGCTGCCGCTTTATGCCAGCCTGGAAAAGCTGGATTTCCGGCTGATCGAGGCGGGCTACGACCTCTACGCCTCCCGCTTCGGCGTCCTGTGGCGCATCGTCATCCCGCTGGTCAAACCCGGCATCATCGCCGGCTCTATCCTGGTCTTCGTGCCGGCGCTCTCGGCCTATGTCGTGCCGCGCGTTCTCGGCGGCGGCAAGAACCTGATGCTCGGCAACCTGATCGAACTGCAATTCGGCCAGGGGCGGAACTGGCCGCTCGGCGCGGCGCTCTCCGTCACGCTCGTCATCATCGTGCTGTTTGCGATGCTCTACTACGTGCGCAATGCATCCAAGAGCGGAGGCAGCGCCCATGGCTAAGTCCTTCTCGATCAAACGGCAGCCGGGTTTCGCAACGATCGCGATGCTGTGCTTCTTCCTGCTCTACCTGCCAATCGCCACGCTCGTCGTCTATTCCTTCAATTCGGGCACCTCGATCGCCACCTGGGAAGGCTTTTCGCTGCGCTGGTTCGAAAGCGCCTGGAACAACCAGCAGGTGATGGAGGCCTCCTGGCGGTCGCTGCGCATCGCAGCGGTCGCGGCCGTCATCGCCACGGCCTGCGCGACGCTCGCCGCCATCGCCACCACGCGCACCGCGCCCTATCGCGGCCTCACCTTCAAATATTCCATCATCAACATGCCGCTGCTGGTGCCGGAAATCGTCACTGCGGTGGCGCTCCTGATCCTCTTCTCGCGCATCAAGGTGTGGACCGGCTATTCCGGCCTCGGCTACCTCATCGTCGCGCATGCGGCCTTCTGCATTCCCTTCGCCTACATGCCGATCCGCGCGCGGCTCGAAAGCATGGACCTCTCGCTGGAACGGGCGGCATCCGACCTCTACGCCTCGTCCTTCCAGACCTTCCGCTATGTCACGCTGCCGTTGCTCTGGCCGGGCATTCTCGCCGGCCTGATGCTGGCCTTCGTGATCTCGCTCGACGACGTCGTCATCACCGAGTTCGTCAAGTCCGGTGGACAGGATACGTTGCCGACCTACATGCTGGGTCAGTTGCGCCGTGTCGTGACGCCGGAGATGAACGCGATCTCGACAGCCTTCCTCGTGCTGTCGCTCGCAATCGTCACCGTCTTCTTCTTCCTCAGCCGGAACCCCAACAAAAACAACGAATAGACAAAGGAGAACAGCCAATGAAAATGAAACTGGGATTGATCGCACTCGCGGCCGGCATGATGGCCTCCACCGCCATCGCGCATGCCGAGGGTGAACTCAACATCTTCAACTGGGGCAACTATACCAGCCCCGAAATGATCAAGAAGTTCGAAGAGGCCTACAAGGTCAAGGTCACCGTCACTGACTACGATTCGAACGATACGGCGCTTGCCAAGATCCGCCAGGGCGGCCACGGCTTCGACATCGTCGTGCCGTCGGCGAGCGTCGTGCCGATCTGGATTTCGGAAGGCCTGCTGCTCGAATCGCGCCCCGACCAGATGGAGAATTTCAAGAACGTCGATCCGCAGTGGGTTGACGTGCCGTTTGACACGGGTCGCCATTATACGGTTCCGTGGCTGTGGGGCACCACGGGCGTGACCGTCAACAAGTCGATCTACAAGGGCGACATCAACACGTCCGCCATCTTCCTCGATCCGCCGGCCGAACTCGTCGGCAAGGTCAATGTCGTGCCGGAAATGTCCGACGTCATGCACATGGTCGTGACCTATGCGGGCGGCGAGCCCTGCACGGGTGATCTCACGGTCCTCAAGAAGGCGCGCGACATCCTCACGGCCGCCAAGCCGAAGTGGATCTCGATGGACTACGGCAATATCGAGAAATATTCGAAGGTCGACCTTGCCGCCGGCGTGAACTGGAACGGCGCCTCGTTCCGCGCCCGTCTGCAGAATCCGGACGTCGTCTACGGCTATCCGAAGGAAGGCTATCCGGTCTGGATGGACAATGCCGCGATCCTCAAGGATGCCAAGAACGTCGACAACGCCAAGCTTTTCCTGAACTTCATCATGGATCCGGAAAATGCGGCGATGATCTCGACCTTCGCGCGCTACGCCAATGGCATCAAGGGCTCGGAGCCCTTCATGCCGGCAGACATGAAGGATGCGCCGGAAATCAACATTCCGGCCGAACTGAAGGCCGCAGGCAAGTTCAACCTCGCTTGCGCGCCGGAAGTGCAGGAGCTCTACACCAAGCTCTGGACCGAACTGCAGAAGTAAGCGGCCCCGGCCGAAACAAATGAGGACTGCCCTACGCGGGAAGGCACATCGCCTTCCCGCGCTTCGGCTGGATGTGTCATGATCAAGACGTTCAAGGACCAGCACGGCTTTGCCCGCGCCGATGTCACCCTCGCCAATTGGCGCACCGCCCCCTATAGCCGCTGGACCTTTCAGAATGTCCGCGATTTCGTGCCGACGGCGGTGATCTCCGCGGAGGCCGCGACGGCGGAAGTGCCGCTTCAAAGCGACGCCTTCCTCGACGCCGCAATGGAAACCGGCCTTGCGGGTGCCGCAAGCGCGCGCGCCTTCCTCGATTTCGCCCATACCGACGCCTTCGTCATGATGCGCCGGGGCGAAATCGTCGCGGAATATTACGCGCCGCATGCCGACGCCAACGCGCCGCATCTCGTCTTCTCCATCTCGAAGTCGCTGACGGCCGTCGTTTCCGGCATTCTCGAAGCCCAGGGGCTCATCGATCCCGACCGGCCGGTGACGGACTACCTTCCCGAGGCCAAGGGCGGCGTCTATGGCGACTGCACCTATCGCGACGTGCTGGACATGCGCGTCAGCCTTGATTTCGAGGAAGCCTATCTCGACCCGCACGGCGCCTTCGCGCGCTATCGCCGCGCCATGCTCTGGAACCCGCCGGAGCCGAATATTCAGCCCGAGACGCTCGCCTCCTTCCTCGTCACCCTGCAGAAGGCCGAGCGGCCGCATGGCGGGCCGTTCTACTACGCCTCGCCCAACGCCGACCTGCTCGGCGTCGTCATCGAGCGCGTCACGGGTGCGCGCTTCGCCGACCTGACCTCCGAACTGCTGTGGAAGCCGATGGGCGCCAAGGGCAATGCCGATATCAGCGTGGATGCGATCGGCACGCCGCGCACCGCCGGCGGCGTCTCCATGACGGCGCGCGACCTCGCGCGTCTGGGCGAATTGCTGCGCAACGGCGGCGCGCGCGATGGCAAGCAGATCGTGCCGGAAGCCTGGATCCGCGACATGCAGGAAAACGGCGACAAGGAGGCCTGGCAGCAGGGCCGCAATGTCGACCTGCCGAACGGGCGCTACCGCAGCCAATGGTATCAATCCGGCGAGGCCGACCAGGCCTTTTGCGCCATCGGCATCCATGGCCAATGGCTCTATGTCGATCCCAGCAGCGAAACGGTCATCGTCAAGCTCTCCTCCCACCCCGAACCGCTGGGCGACGAGGAGAACCAGGACCTGTTCACGTTCCTCCGGGCGCTCAGCCGCCGGGCAATCTAAAAAACATCGAGGAAACACGCCATGCAGACCGAAGCGAGCTTTATCATCCGCAACGCGCGGGTGCTGACGATGGACGAGGCGAACCCGCGGGCAGCCGCGGTCGCCGTTGCCGGCAACCGCATCCTGGCCGTCGGTTCCGAAGCCGAGATCGACGCTTTTTCCGGCCCCGACACTCATGTGATCGACGCCAAGGGCGGCACGGTGCTGCCGGGCTTCAACGAAGCCCATATGCATATTTTCGGCGGCTCCGCCGAACTCAGCGAACTGTCGCTTTCCGGCGTCAAGGGTATTGACGCGCTGGAAGCCGCGGTCAAGGCCTATGCGGCCGAATATCCGGAGCGCCAGCTGCTGGTCGCCCAGCAGGCCGATTACACGATCCTCTCCGACGACGAGCGCGTGACGCGCCATCACCTCGACCGCATCCTGTCAGACCGCGCGCTGCTCATCTTCGCGCCCGACCACCACACCGCCTGGGCGAACACGCTCGCCCTCAAGATGGGCGGCATCCTGGAAGGCCGCGACGTGGGCGTCGGCAACGAGATCGTCATGGGCGACGACGGCCTTGCCAACGGCGAACTGCGCGAAAGCAACGCCATCCGCCCGGTCTCGGCCCTGGGCGAAACCGGCGGCCGCGAAATGCTTGGCGTCGGCACCGGCGGCGATCCGGAGCATGTGACGGCGGAAGAACGCGCCGGCGACATCGCGATCATCAAGCAGGGCCTCGCCTATGTCGCCTCGCTCGGCATCACCTCGTTGCAGAACATGGACGGCAGCCTCTACCAGCTCGAAATGCTGGACGAGATCGAGCGCACGGTCGGCCTTCCGGTGCGCGTGCGCATGCCCTTCCACATGAAGAACTTCATGCCGCTGTCGGACCTTGAAACCAAGGCCGCCGCCTGGCGCGAGCGCTTCAACTCCGATCGCCTACGCTGCGACTTCGTCAAGCTCTTCATGGACGGCGTGACGGAATCGGGCACGGCGGTCTTCGTCGAGGACTATGCCCACCAGCCGGGTCTGAAGGGCGATCCGCTGTTTTCGCAAGACCATTTCAACGATGTCGCGATCGCCTCCGACAAGCTCGGCCTGCCGGTCGCGGTGCATGCCATCGGCGACGGCGCGGTGCGCATGGTGCTGAACGGCTACGAGGCGGCGATCAAGGCGAACGGCAAGCGCGACAGCCGCAACCGCATCGAGCATATCGAGGTCGTGCATCCGGACGACATCCCGCGCTTCAAGGAACTCGGCACCGTCGCCTCCATGCAGCCGACCCATCCGCCGGGCAGCGCCGGCCTGCCGCTCGAACCCTACCTTTCCTACATCGGTGAAGACCGCTGGCCGTATGCTTTCGCGTGGCGCACGCTGGTCGATGCCGGGGCAGAGATTGTCTTTGCGACGGATTGGCCCGTTTCGCCGCTCGATCCGATGAATTGCATCCAGTGCGCCATGTCGCGCGAGGTCTGGAAGGACGGCATGAAGGACGAGCGGCTTTCGCTCAACGAAACGCTCGCCGCCTATACGAAGAACGGCGCCTGGGTGGAGTTCATGGAAGACCGCAAGGGCGTGCTGAAGCCCGGCTATCTCGCCGATATCGTCGTGCTCTCCGGCAATGTGGAAGCCGCCGAACATGCGAACCTTGCGGCGATCCGCCCCGTCACGACGATTTGCGACGGCCGCGTCACCTACCAGGCCTGACCGGGAGCTTTGCCATGAGAACCGTAACGCTCGCCGCCACCCAGATGGCCTGCACCTGGGACATCGAGCAGAACATCGCCACCGCCGAACGGCTGGTGCGCGAGGCCGCCCGGCAGGGCGCGAACATCATCCTGATCCAGGAACTGTTCGAGACGCCCTATTTCTGCCAGGACCAATATGCCGGCTTCTACGACCTGGCAAAACCGTTCGAGGGCAACCCGCTGATCGGCCATTTCGCGAAACTCGCCGCCGAACTCGGTGTCGTGCTTCCGGTCAGCTATTTCGAAAAGGCTGAGCGGGCGTTCTTCAACTCGCTCGCCATCGTCGATGCGGACGGCACGGTGCTCGGCAACTACCGCAAGAGCCACGTTCCGGACGGGCCGGGTTATACGGAGAAATTCTACTTCTCGCCGGGCGACACGGGCTTCAAGGTGTGGAAGACCCGGTTCGGCACGATCGGCTGCGGCATCTGCTGGGACCAGTGGTTCCCAGAGGCGGCGCGCAGCATGGCGCTGATGGGCGCGGAAATCCTGCTCTACCCGACGGCGATCGGCACGGAGCCGCAGGACCCGACCATCGACAGCGCCGGGCACTGGCAGCGCGTCATGCAGGGCCATGCGGGCGCCAACATGGTGCCGCTCATCGCCTCAAACCGCATCGGCACCGAGGATGGCCGCAACAACACGTCGATGACCTTCTACGGCTCCTCCTTCATCGCCGACCATACCGGTGCGAAGGTGGTGGAAGCGGACCGCGAGAACGAGGGCGTGCTGGTCGCCAGTTTCGACCTCGACGCCATCGAGAAGCAGCGCTGGGGCTGGGGCCTTTTCCGCGACCGCCGCCCGGATCTCTACGGCCGTGTCGGCACGCTGGACGGGCGGCTCTGAAAAGCCCTATCCGAAGCCCGGAAACTATGCGATAGGCCGGACGATCAATCATCCGGCCTTTCCATGTACATCGCTGAAATCCTTGCCCTGTCGGCCGCCGTTTGCATTGCGCTGAGCGGCATGCTCGTCGGCGAGTTGCGCGGCCGTCTGGCCCTCCTCGACCTCGCTCGCGTGCAGATGGGCGCTGCCTTCCTGATGACGGCGGCGGCATCGCTCGTCGTCGGCGGCTGGCGCACGGTGGAAGCCTGGCAGCTCGGCTTCCTCGCCGCCTCCAGCCTGTTCGGCATCATCATCGCCAGCACCACCTATTTCGCGGCGATCTATGCGGCAGGTCCTCGCACTACCGCGCTGCTGTTCTCGCTCACGGCGCCCTTCGCCGTCGGGCTCGGTTATATCTTCCTCGGGGAGACGCTCGATCTCCAGCAGGGCATCGGCATCGCCTGCGTGCTCTGCGGCATCGTGCTGGCAATCGGCGCTCGAAGCGGCGCCAAAGCCAAGGGTGGCGAGAAAACGCCGTGGCTCGGCATTGCGCTCGGCGTCGTCACCGCGCTCGGCCAGGCGCTCGGAAGCCTTGCCGCGCGTCCGGCCATGGCAAGCGGCGTGGAGCCGTTCACGGCGATGGCCGTGCGCTCCGGCATCGCGGCGCTGTTCTTCCTGCTTTTGATGCTCGTGCCCCTGCCCGCGCTGAAACCCGCGACCCGCATCGAAAGGCACTCTCTGGGTTTTGCAGTCGGCTCCGCCTTCTTCGGCGTCGGGCTTGGCATGTCGCTGCTGATGGCGGCGCTGGCGCATGGCACGATCGGCATCGTCTCGACGCTCTCGTCGATGACGCCGGTCGTCATCCTGCCGATGGTCTGGGCGCGCACCGGCATCGTGCCCGCTCCGCGCGCCTGGGCTGGCGCGGCATTGGCCGTCGTCGGAACGGCCCTGATCAGCCTCTAGGCCGGGCGGCCGAGATCCACCAGATAGGTGTTTTCCGCCCGCGACTTCGCATAATCCTCGGGGCGGATTTCGGCAAACAGCAGCGTTTCGCCCTCGGCCGATGCCTCGGCGAGCAGTTTGCCGTCGGGTGCGGCGATGCGCGACAGGCCGGCATAGGTGAAATGATCGTCGGCGCCGCAATGATTGATATAGGCGACGAAGACCTGGTTCTCGAAGGCACGCACCTGGATCATGTGGTTGGCGATGAAGGTACCGGAGGAGCCCTTCGGCAGCGCCGTGGGCACCACGACGAGATCGGCGCCGGCAAGCGCCAGGCGGCGCACGTTTTCCGGAAACTCCACGTCGTAGCAGATCAGCATGCCAAGCCGGATGCCGCCGAGTTCCACCATGACGGAGGCGGGAACGCCGGGCCGGAAGGCGTTGCGCTCATAGTCGCCGTAGAGGTGGGACTTGCGGTAGACGGCATTGGTGCCGATGCCGTCGGTAAAGAGCGCGCTGTTGAAGATATCCCGGCCTTCCTGCTCGGCAAAACCTGCGACGATGGCAAGCCCGCTCTCGCGCGCAATCGTGCCGAGGCGCTCCGCCACGTCGCCGGTGGCGGGCGAAGCGAGGCCGGCAAAGGCCGTCTCCCCCGCGCCATAGCCGGTGACGGCGAGTTCGGGCACGATCAGCAGCTTGGCGCCGCCCGCCGCCGCATCGGCGGCAGCAGCCGCGATGCGCTGGAGATTGCCGTCGCCATCGCCGGCAATCGCATGCATCTGAAGGGCGGCAATGCGCATGGTTGCTCCTAGTCCTTTGTCGACATCGCGCCGAGCAGTTTCGGCAGATCCCCGAAGCGCGCGACGAGGCCGAAGATCGTGGCGGCGATCGCGACGAAGAGGATCGTGACCGAGGCCATCGTCGGCGTATAGCCGTAGCGCAACGCATTGAAAATCTTGATCGGCAGCGTCTCCATGGTGAAGCCGATCGTCATGTAGGCGACGATGTATTCGTTGAGCGACAGCACGAAGGCGAACGCATAACCGGAGATGAGGTAGGGCAGGATCAGGGGCAGGACAACGGTACGAAAGATCGTGCGGTCGTCGGCGCCCATGGTCGCGGCCGCTTCCACCAGCGAGCGGTCGATCGAGGAGAAGCCGAGCGACAGCGTCACCAGCGGCAGCGTCACGAAGAAGATCGCATGGCTGATGACGGCGGTCGCCGGCTGGCCGTAGAATCCGGTCGCCGCCCAGAAGGTCAGGAGGCCGAGCGCCGTGATGACCGGCGGCAGCGTGAAGGGCGCGACGCCGAGCAGCTGGAAGATGTTCGCCCAGGGCGCATGGCGCCGCCAGAGGAACCAGGCAAGCGGCAGCGCGATGAGGAGTGCGACGGCCGCCGACAGCGCCGCCAGCGTGATCGAGGCGAAGAGCGCGTTGCGCCATTCGACATTGGTGAAGATCTCTGCGTACCAGCCGAGCGAAAAGCCCTTCGGCGGGAAGGCGAGGTCCTGCTTCTCGTTCACCGAGACGCCGGCCACCACGATGAGCGGCAGCGACAGGAAGAGGCCGATCAGGCCGAAATAGGCCTTTTGCAGAAACGTGTTCATGCGGCTTCTCCCTTGCGGCCGGCATAGACCGTGAGTGCGACGAGGCCGAGCGTGACAAGCACGAGGAACACGGCCATGGCGGCGGCGAACGGCATGTTGGACTGGTAGATCGCCTGGTCGGTGATGAGCACCGAGAGCGTCCAGTGCTGCGGTCGGCCGAGGATCTGCGGCAGCAGGTAGGAGCCGAGCGCGAAGATGAAGACCATGATCAGCGTCGCCACGATGGTGTTGCGCAGCGCCGGCACGACGACGGTGAAGAAGGACTTGATCGGCGAGGCACCCAGCGTTCGCGCGGCCTCCGTGAGCGTCGGGTCGAGCCGAACGAGGGCGGGATAGAGCACGAGCACGGTATAGGGCAGCGCCTGATAGACCATGGCGGTCAGCACCGCGCTGAAACTCGGGTTGAGCGCCACCGCCTGCTCCATGACGCCGAGCATCACGAGGAGATTGGTGATGCCGGCGGTGCGCGAGAACAGCGTCGACCAGGCAAAGCCGATGATGACTTCGGAGAGCGACAGGATGGAGAGCAGCGCCACCAGCCAGAGCACCTGCGTCCGGCGCTTGGCGCGCGAGAGAAGATAGGTGAAGGGCACGGCGAGCACGACGCAGCAGATCGCGACCATGACCGCGAGGAACAGCGAAAAACCGAGCACCTTGCCGAAGAACAGGCTGAGGAAGCGGGCATAATTGTCGAAGACGAAATCCGGCGTGTAGAAGCCGGACGGATCGCGCCGGAAGAAGGAGACGGCGATCATCGTCGCGAACGGCACGACGAAGAAGACGATCAGCATGCCCGCGGGAAAGAACAGCGGGCCATAATCGGTGAGTTTTTGTGGGGGCTCTCGTCTCATGACTTGAGCACCACGCAATCGGCCGGGTTGAGCTGGATGCCGACAGCCTGGCCGACGGTGACGTCCGGCCGCGCATTCGGCATGGAGACGGCGACGACCTGCTTGCCGCCCGCCTCCACGAAGGTCTCGATCGTGCCGCCGAGATCACGCACGAAGGTGACGGTGCCGGAGATCGCGCCGTTGCCGGGCGCCGTCAGGTGCACGTCTTCCGGGCGCACCGAAAGCACGCCGGACTTGAGGCCGGCGGGAATGGCAAGGCCGGTGACCGGCGTGCCGAGAACGTTGGCACTGGTGTTGTCGGCGGAAAAATCGATGAGGTTGGTCATGCCGATGAAATCGGCGACGAAGGTGTCGGCCGGGCGGCGGTAGATCTCGACCGGGGCGGCGGCCTGGCGGATTTCGCCGCTGTTCATCACCACGACCGTATCGGCCATGGTCATCGCCTCGCGCTGGTCGTGTGTGACGACGATGGTGGTGATGCCGAGGCGCTGCTGGAGCTGGCGAAGCTCGACCTGCATCGCTTCACGCAGCTTGGCATCCAGCGCAGAGAGCGGTTCGTCGAGCAGGAAGAGTTTTGGCGAGATGGCGAGCGCGCGGGCAATCGCGACGCGCTGGCGCTGGCCGCCGGAAAGTTTGGCGACCGGGCGGTCGGCATAGCCGGTGAGATGGATCATCGAGAGAAGCTCGTCGACGCGCTTCTTCTGCTCCTCCTTGCCGATGCCGCGGATGCGCAGTGAATAGGCGATGTTCTCGCCGACCGTCAGGTGCGGAAAGAGCGCCAGCGACTGGAAGACCATGCCGAGATCGCGTTTGTGCGTCGGCACATTGGTGATGTCCTTGCCGTCGAGCTGGATCGCCCCGCTCGTCGGCAGGTCGAGGCCGGCCACCATGCGCATCAGCGTGGTCTTGCCGCAGCCGGAGGGGCCAAGCAGGCAGACGAAGGTGCCGTGCGGCACGGTCAGTTCGACATTCTTGACGGCCGTAAACTGGCCGAACTGCTTGACGATATTCTGGAGAGTCAGTCCGGACATGGGTTCCCCGCGCGGCGTTTTCTGGTTTCTTGACCGGCCGGCTTTTCAGCCGGCCGGTGTCTTCGGCAATGGACAGGCCTCAGCCTGCGATCATTTCCGTCCACTTCTGGTTCAGCCAGTCGGCCTTGGTGGTGTAGAGGTCGTAGCGCGGAATGATCGGCTCGATATCGGACGACACGGCCGCGAATTCCTCGGCCGTCAGGTCGATGAGGTCGCGCTTGACCGTCGGCGCCGTGCCGACCTTGCGCGACAGGATCGCCTGGATCTTCGGCTGGCTCATGTAGTTGATGAAGGTATGGGCTTCCTCGACCTTTTCAGACGCGCGCGACAGCGCCCAGCAGCCGGAATCCATGATGCCGCCTTCCTTCGGGAAGGTGGAGCGGACCGGCTGGCCATCAGCGGCGGCAAGACCCGTCACGTCATGGTAATACTGGCCCATCGGGATTTCGCCCGACTTCAGCGACTGTTCGAACTGTGCCTCGTCGCGATACCACAGCCGAACGTTCGGCTTCACTTCGGCGAGCTTTTCGAAGGCCTTGAGGAGGCCTTCCTCGGTGTCCAGCGCGTTGGTGCCGCCGAAGTGGGTCTTCGCCGTCACTTCCAGCAGGAAGGAGTTGGAGACGAGCGCCAGCAGGCCGAGCTTGTCGGCATTGGCAGGATCCCACAGCGCGTTCCAGGAGGTCGGGGCTTCCTTGAAGACATCCGTGTTGGTGACGAGCGTGATGTACCAGGCGACGGCACCGATGCCGGCGACGCGGCCATCCGGATATTTGTTGACGAAATGGTCGATGAGGTTGGTGGCGTTGGGGATCTTCGCGGTGTCGAGCGGCGCCCAGAGCTCGGTGGTCTGGCCCTTCAGCATGGCGACCTGCGACATCATCGAGACGTCGGCGGGCGCCTGGCCGGCCTTGGCGGCCTGTTCGAGCTGCACGAGCCAGGCTTCGCCGGTCGGCTCGGCGACGGATTCGACGGCGATGCCGGTTTCCTTGGTAAAATCGGCAAAGATGTTCTTGTCGAAGGAATCCTTGAAGTAACCGCCGTAGACGCCGACCTTCAGCGACTTGTCCTGCGCACGCAGCACCGCCGGCATGGCGAGCAGCGATGCACCGGCGACGCCGGCGCCGAGCACGGCGCGGCGGCTGACATTGGTCTTGAGGATGTCACGCATAGTCGTCTTTCTCCTGTTAGGCCGGCGGGTTGCTTCTCGCCGGGCGCGTTCCCATTGTTGCTATTCTAGAACATTTCCGCGCTTCTCCGAATCGCGAAAATGGTCTGTTTTCCTGTTTTTACGCAATACCGGACGCAAAACCGCTTCGCACTTTTGCTGGAATTGCTCGTGTCAGGCGGTCCGCGCCACGGAAGGGCTGAATACCATCAGGCTCAGAATTTCGAAGAGCACCTGCGCGCCCGCCTGGGCGGTGTTCGTGGTCGCGTCATATTGCGGGGCGACCTCTACAACGTCGCCGCCGACAAGGTTGACGCCCTTGAGGCCGCGGATCAGTTCCAGCACCTCGCGCGTCGTCAGCCCGCCGATTTCCGGCGTGCCGGTGCCCGGCGCAAAGCTCGGGTCGAGGCTGTCGACGTCGAAGGAAAGATAGGTCGGGCCGTCGCCGACGATGGCTTTCGCCTTCTCGATGATCGCCGGAATACCGAGGCCGTTCACTTCTTCGGCATGGATGACCGTCATGCCGGACTCGTAGGAGAACTCCCAGAGATATTCCGACGAGCCGCGAATGCCGATCTGGATGGTGCGGGTCGGGTCGAGCACGCCGTCGAGCACCGCGTTGCGGAACGGGCCGCCATGGTGGAACTTCGTGCCGTCGAAGGAGCCGCCCGTGTCGCAATGGGCGTCGATATGGATCATCCCGACCGGCTGGTTCTTGCCGACCGCCTTCATGATCGGGTGCGTGATCGAATGGTCGCCGCCGACGGCAAGCGGGATCACGCCGGCATCGACGATCTGGTTGAAGCGCTTCTCGATGTCGTCATGGCTGAGTTCCAGCCGGTAGCGGCTCTGGAACGGCACGTCGCCGATATCGGCCACGCGCAGGTCCTGCACCGGCGCGCAGTCGAGCACATGATTGTAGGGGCCGATGCGCTCGATGGTGCGCATGGCGCGCGGTCCGAAGCGCGAGCCCGGACGGTTGGTGACGCCGAGGTCCATCGGCACGCCGGTGATGGCGACCTGGAGATTGCCGAAGTCCGGCTTGTTGGCGTCCACCGGCATGTAGGGGGCGGAGAGGAAGGTCGGCACGCCGGCAAAGGGCGCGAGGCGCGTGCCGTTCTTGGTGAAGATCTTGTCGGCGACCTTGCGGAAGGCGGGATCGAACAGTTCGCCGCCGTGGCTTGCGCCATATTTCGCCTTGAGTTCGTCGAGCTTTTTGCCGTCCATCGTCGCTACCTCACAGTCAGAAATGCGGGCAGACCGGGGGCCGGTGCAAGAAGCGTCTAAACTATGTTCCCCCGGGGCTTTGCCCTCGTTTTTCACATTATCGTAATAAAACGTCTGGAAAATCAATTGATATTGTTATAGCGTTTGATGTGAGAAAAACTCACGGATCAGGTTCCCAATGGCCTCGCGCCTGCCACCGCTCAACCCGCTTCGCGCCTTCGAGGCGACTGCCCGCCGGGGTGCCGTTTCGGCCGCCGCGCGGGAGTTGAACGTGACCCATGGCGCCGTCAGCCACCAGATCCGCGCGCTGGAGGAGTCGCTCGGCACCGTGCTGTTCGAGCGTGGCGGCAAGCGGCTGAAGCTGACGCCGCAGGGCGCGCTGCTTCTGCCGGCCGTCACCAATGCGTTTGGCGAGATCGCGGCGGCGACCGCGCTGATGAAACAGCCGGAGACCAGCGGCGACATCACCATCACCTGCGTGCCGGCGCTTTTGTCGCTCTGGCTGATCCCGCGCCTCAACGCCTTCACCGACCAGTTTCCGGGCGTGCGCGTCACGCTCATCGCGTCGAACGATCCGGACCACCTACGCTCGCTCGACACGGATGTCTGCCTGCTCTACGGCGACGGCAACTGGCCGGACTGCTGGACGCGGCTGTGGTCGAAGCTTCAACTCTTCCCCATTGCCAGCCCGACGCTGTTGAACAACCGGCCGCTGCGCTCGCTCCGCGACCTCTCGGACCACACGCTGTTTCATGGCGACGACGGGCGCGAATGGAACACCTGGCTTTCCGCTGCCGATGCCGTGGACGTGGTGCGCGGCCGCCAGCATTTCATGAGCGACGCGCGCCTTTCCACGGAAGCCGCCCTGCACGGCCAGGGCATCGCGCTCGGCGACACCATCACCGCCAGCAACCTGATCGCCCGCGGTGAGCTGGTCGTGCCCTTCGACCTCACGGTGCCGGCCTACGACGCCTTCTACGTCGCCTGCCGGCAGGCGGTGCGCCAGACGCCGATCGTCAAGGTGTTCATCGACTGGTTCTTCGCCTCGCTGGAGGAGAGCATGCCCGAGCCGCAGACCTCCGCCCGCATGATCCTGCGCGGGCGCAGCGGCCGCGCGGCGGAAAATCTTCGCCCGATTGCGACCCCGACCCCGGCCAAGCGCCGGACCACTCCCACCCAGCGCAAGACCCGCGCCTGATCTTCGCGACCCCGATTTTACGGACATCACCATGCCTCGCTTCAACCCGCTCGTCGAATCCCTCGCCCCGCCGCCGATCCCCGCCGTCTTCGCCTGGGGCGATGCCTATGACGGCCGCAGCGGCCCGATGATCGACCTGTCGCAAGCCGTGCCCGGCTATCCGCCGCATCCCGACATGCTGCGCCTGCTCGGCGAAAACGCCGCCTCGCGCGCCTATACCGGCTATGGGCCGATCGAGGGCGAGGACAGCCTGCGCAAGGCCTATGCCGGCCATGTGTCCGAGACCTACGGCGTCAGCCTTTCTGCAGGCAACATCCATGTGACGGCCGGCTGCAACCAGGCCTTCATCTGCGCCGCCATGGCGGTCGCGGGTGCCGGCGATGCCGTGCTGATGACAGATCCCTACTATTTCAACCAGGAAACCACGCTTGCCATGCTGGGCATCAAGACCCGGTTCGCCGCCTGCGATCCCGCAAACGGTTTCCTGCCCGATATCGATGCCCTCGCCGCAGCCATCACCCCGGATGTGCGCGCCGTCGCCCTCGTCTCGCCGAACAACCCGACCGGCGCGGTCTATCCGCCAGCGCTGCTTGCGGCCATCTACGATCTCTGCGCCGCGCGCGGCGTCTGGCTCATCCTCGACGAGACCTATCGCGACTTCCTGCCGGCGGGTGCCGGCCGGCCGCACGACCTGTTCAGCCGCGCAGGCTGGGAGAACACGCTGATCAGCCTCTACAGCTTCTCCAAATCCTTCTGCATTCCCGGCCATCGCCTGGGCGCGATCACCGCCGGCATCGATGTCGTCACGCAGGTGGCGAAGATCATGGACAACCTGCAAATCTGCCCGCCCCGCTCCGCCCAGGCCGCCGTCGCCACCGCGCTGCCGCTTCTGGCCGATTGGCGCGAAGAGAACCGCCGCGAGATCGCCCGGCGGGTCGAGGGGCTTCTTTCGACGATGGCGGGCGTGCCCTCCTGGCGCGTCGGCGCGGTCGGCGCCTATTTCGCCTTCATCGGCCACCCGTTCGGCGCCGCACCCTCCGCCCGCGTGGCGGAAAAGCTTGCCAAGGAAGCCGGCATCCTCTGCCTGCCCGGCAGCTATTTCGGCGCCCGGCAGGAAGGCTACCTGCGCTTCGCCTTCGCCAATGCCGACGTCGAGACGATCGCGTTGCTGAAGGACCGCCTCAACCGATTCGCACTCGACTGAGGTTGCCTAACCTATCCCTGGGTTGAGCAAAGATGCCCCGACGCAGGCTCGGGACATCGACCAATGGGCGAAATTCAGCAAAATGATTTCTCGCCTCCTGATTGCGCGTAGAAAATTCCTGCAATCATCAATCCCGCATCTTGCGCGTGGAAAACTTGCTCCTATGCTCTATGGCAGGCCGTAAGCCGGAAACGCCGCCGGGTGGGAGAAAGATGGCCAAGCCATGGAAAAGATAAGCCAAACTTACGAGTCCAGCATTGCAGACGTGCTTGAAGCCTCCGCCGTCGCGCAAAGCGTCGTCCATCAGTTAAGGCGCGCGCACGGGCAGTTCGTCCACCGCTTCCTCCACCATTTCTCCCGGGTCGATTTGCGCCCCGCCGAATTCTGCGTGCTGGCACTGATCGCCGAACGGCCGGGACGCAAACAATCGGAGATTGCGACAGCGCTCGGCATCCAACGGGCGAATTTCGTGTCGCTGATGAACGACCTCGAAAGCCGCTGCCTCACGGAGCGGCGCAGCGCCCCGAACGACCGGCGCTCCTACGCGCTCTACCTCACCCCCGCCGGCCAACACCTGCTGGCGGACGCCCGGCGCGCCGAGGCAGACTTCGAGGCCGACTGCCTCGAACGGCTCGGCAGCCTGCGCGCCCGCGAGCAGTTCCTGACGTTGCTCTCCCGGTTGATCGGGTGATGTGCCACGGTTAGGTCGATCAGCCGCGCATATAGGTGTGGGTGGGCGTCGCCTTCGATTCAGGTTTGCAGACCTCTAGCGCGCATCATGCACGACACGGCCTGCGAGCAGGGTCAGCAGGCAGCGTGTGCCCGAGAGGATAGTCTCGGCCTCGGCAGTCAGAAGATCGTTGTCGAAGACAGCGATATCAGCCCATTGGCCAGGCACCAGCCGCCCCTTCGCCGCCTCGGCCTTCTGCGACCAGGCGCCGTATTCCGTGTAGGCCTGAAGGGCCTCCTCCGGGCTCAGCCGTTCTGATGCATCCATCACCGTGCCCTTGCCGGTCTGGCGCGTGATCATGGCGTGCAGGTTCGGGAAGGGATTCGGCGAGCAGACCGGCGAATCCGAGCCTGTGGAGGGTTTCAGGCCCATGCGCATCCACGTTCCGATCGGGTAGGACGGCTTGCCCCGCGCCTCCCCGAGCACGGAAATATAGCTGTCGCCGAAATCGTGGATGAAGGCCATCTGTGGCGCCGGCAGGATGCCGGCAGCTTGCATGCGCGCGTTCTGTGCCGACGTGGAAAAGCCGCAATGCTCGACGCGGTGGCGGCGGTCGGGATCGGGATTGGCGGCGAGCGCCTTTTCATAGGCCGTGATGAGCTGCTCGATCGCCCCGTCGCCGATGGCGTGGCAGACCATCTGGTAGCCGCGGTCATGGCAATCCCTGACCACCGCCTCGACCGTTTCGTCCGGCAGCATCTGCACGCCGATATTGTCGGGCTCGCCTTCGTAGGGTTTCGTCATCCAGGCGGTGCGTCCGCCCGCCGAACCATCAAGGAAGATCTTGACCCCGCCGACGCGCAGCATGTCGTCGCCGGCCCCGGAAAGCAGCCCGGCCCGCCAGGCATCCTCGACGATGGAGACGCCGGGATCGCCGAGCAGCGTCAGCCAGACGCGCACCGGCAGACGCCCGGAAAGTTTCGCCATCTCGTAGGCCTGGATTTCCGCAAAACCGGCAACATGGCCGACCGCCGCATCCATGCAGCTGGTGATGCCGAAGGAGAGCAGATGGCGCCCTGCCCGCTCGATGGCGTCGATGAGGTCCTCGGTCGTCGCCGGCGGCATGGCGGCCTTGATGAGGTTCTGGGCGTTTTCCGCAAGAAAACCGTTCAGCTGGCCATCGGTGACGCCGATTACGCCACCGTCGGGCACGGGTGTCGCCTCGTCGACGCCGGCAAGCGCCAGCGCACGGGAATTGGCGATCGAGATGTGGCCGCAGGCTCGCGTCAAATAGACCGGATGATCGGGGGCGGCACGGTCGAGATCCTCGCGCGTCGGGTGGCGGCCGGTGTCGAGCTTGACCTGGTCGTAGCCCCGGGCACAGATCCAGCCGCCCTTCGGCGTCGCCGCCGCGCGCTCGGCGATCGCTGCCATCAGCGTGGCGAGCGTCGGGGCTGCCGCGGGCGTGGCGTCGACGAAGCCCATGGCGATGCCGGTCGCAATCAGATGCAGGTGGTTGTCGATGAGGCCGGGGCTGGCAAAACGGCCTTCGAGATCGATGACCTCCGTGGCGGGTCCCCGGAGCGCCAGAATGTCGGCATCGCTGCCGGTGGCCAGCACCTTGCCCTGCCACACGGCAACGGCCGCGCTGATGCCCTCCTCCCGGCCGCGCCAGATCCGGCCATTGTGCAGGATGAGATCGGCTTCAATTCGGACTGCCATGCAATGCTCCCTCCAAAGCGCCGAACGGGCGGCACCGTTTCCTCCAGACGCAAGGTGAGGTTTTGCGGCCGGCTTGGCCAATTCGCTTTTGGCAGAACCCCACGCGAAATCGGCATACTCATTTCAATTAAAAGACTTATGATCGACTGCCCAAACCGATAGCATCGGGTAGCGGGACGTCGAGATCAAGTGGCCGAAGGATTTCGTGATACTCACCGACACGTCGAGCTTTTCGCGCGGCAAAGTCGCGCAACGTCACGCAGCCGGCCTTCAGCCGCCGGGGCAAGCAACTCGAAGCCTGACTGGGCGCAACGCTGTTCACACCTCCAAGAAGACTGACGCGCAGGATCTCGGCAAAGGCGACGGCGCGGGGGCCGTGCAATGTGGCGCCGGGATACCATCCAGCCCGATAGGCATCTGTCGGGTTGTTGAACTCGATCACCACCTCGTAGCGATCCGCGCGTGCGAGAAGCGCCATTGTGAAATCGCCCGAAAGTGCGGCGGCCACACGCCCGCGCATGAGCCGCCGCGACCAGGCGGGCGAGATCGACGTCGAGGCGGCGCCGTTGCCCTCCAGCGTCTCCACCGTGGGAAGGCCCGGCACCGTCGCCCGTGCCTCCGCACGGATTTCGGCGTCGCCGGACAGGATAACGGAGGGCACGCCATAACCCGCTGCACGGCGCGCATTGATGGTGAATTCCGAGGTCGCCTTTCAGCAGCAGGCGCGAGATGCGCAGGGTGGAGGTATGGGCGAGCGGATTGGCCTCGCTGTCGGCCTTGGAATGATCGCTGGTATAGATCGCCGCGGCGAAACCTGCGCCGATGCCAAACATCATAGAATCCGGATGGCCGGACCAGCCGCGTACGATGCGCGCATAGTCGGGCAGACGGTCGAGGATCAGGTTGCGGCCGCTAGAATGGGCGTCCTTGATCACCACTTCCGTGGCCCTTGCAGCGCCCGCCTTCGCAGGCGGCGATCACCTCCGCAGTCATCAGGGCGCGGAACTCCGCCCAGTCCGGATGGTTGCGATCGGCCTCGTCCCAATGGGTGATGCCGGCGGTGCCTTCAATGTCGTCGGAAATGAAAACTTTCATAGGATCGGATTCTCCTTCAGCCAGTCGGCAAGGGCGGGGGTAGATGCGACCATTTCGGGCCCGCGTTGCAGGGGCCATGCAGAGTGCGTTGAGCACCGCCTCCCGCGTGGTCTCGGCGGCGGCGCGGAAGGCGATGTCGAGGTAGCTGCCAGAGAGCCGCTCCCGCGAGGCGGAGGGCTAGGCCGGGTCGTGCTCCAACGGATCGGCGGTGGTGAAGCACAGCACGGCATCGCCGCTGCCGTGCCCCCTGAAGGCGCCGAGCCGCTCCGGGCGACCCGCTGCAATTGCCGGTCGCCGAGCGGCAGGTCCGTCGTCATGACGACGATGACAGAGCAATGCTCAGGATTTTCCCGTGCACGGGGATCGGGCCAGCGACCGGTGGCCGAACGCGACACCCGGCATGTCGGTGATGGCATTGCCCGGCCTTGGCTCCAGCCGGCCTGCGGGCATCAGCCCCAACTCGCGCGCTGTCTGCATGTCCGTCTCTCCATTCACCCTGTTCCTGGAGCATTTCTTGGTTTGACGGAATCGTATCCGGTACACCGATTGTGGAATCCCACCCCGATTCCGAAAAATTATGACCCGCTTTAGACTGATGTCGGAGATTGCCCTTCCGGGAAGGGCGATTTAGAGCAACAGGCCGGGAGGCCCCGTCAACATTTGCCGAGGCTTCCCGTCAATTCGGAAACATGTGATTTGAAAGGGCTGACCAGATGTCGGACGAACAGGACAAGCCGGGTTGGCAGACTGGTGGCTACAGGTTCACAGATCAGGTCGGCCACCTCATGCGCAAGGCCTACCAAAAGCATCTTGCAATCTTCCAGGAAAATGCAAGCGATCCTCATCTGACATCAGTCCAGTTCGTCACACTGTGCGCCCTCCGCGACAACGGTCCGAGTTCCCAGACTGAACTCGTCAAAGCTACCGCGGTAGATCAGGCAACCATAAGAGGTATCATCGATCGCTTGAATGCGCGTGGCCTTATCGATATTTCCAAGCACAAGCAGGACGGCAGAAAGGTGATCATGTCATTGCTACCATCAGGGCAAGCACTTTTAGAAGAGATGTATCCCAAGGCGCATCTGATCACCGAACTCACCCTGAAAAACCTTAACCCGGCCGAACGCTTCGCATTGCTCTATCTTTTGCGCAAAGTCTCTGATGATGATGATGTTTGACAGAGATAACTCAATTTGGGGACCCGCGCCCGGAAAACCGGTCAAACGCTCGGAACCCAAGGTTTTCGTCCATTCGTCGAAGGGAAGCTTGCTGGTGATTAGGGTGGCGGCACTTTCGTAGCGTTGCGAGATCAGCTCGGACAGCAATTCCGCGCCGGCTTTCGACAGTGGTACGAAGCCAGCTCATCGATGATGAGGAGCTTGTAGCCGGCTATCTGCTTCTGGAACCGGATTATGCGCCGCTCGCCACGGGCCTCCATCATCTCGCTGACCAGCGCGGCGGCCGTTGTAAAGCCTACGGATAGACCCTCCTGGCAGGCAGCCAGGCCAAGTCCGAGCGCGGCGTGCGTCTTGCCCGTACCGCCTGGGCCGAGAGCGATAACGTTCTCCCGGCACTCGATCCATTCGCAGCGTGTCAGTTCCAACACCTGCATCTTGTTCAGCTTGAGGATGGTGGGTAATGATCTCGCCACGGCAGCGGATTGCCACCTCGTCGACATGGCCCCTGACCCAGACGTCTTGGTGGCCGTAGGCGACAGGAACGGAATAATCGTTGGCCTTGTAGCGTACCAGGGACCGTGCCGTCACCTTGGCGCTGGCCTGATCGCAGGCATCGAAAGGCGCAGGCGGTAACATGCGCATAGCCGCCAGATCACGCTGCAGCCGCTTGCCGATCGTCTCGCTTTCGCTGCGCAATCTGTCACACTGGCGTTTGCGGCATGGCTCTTCAAGCCAGACGTTGAAGGCATCCCATGTCGCGAACCGCGGGATCGGCACCATGAAGTTACGCCGGGCATAGCCGGTCAGACCCTCGACATTCCCCTTGTCAGTACCCTTTCCCGGACGGTCGTATGGCGCTGCTTGCGCGGCACCTTCAGATTCTCGTCGAGCCAATGCTCGACCGTCGAAACAAACGCATCCAGCTTCGGACGCCGGATCAGTGATCGCCGCTGATAGCCAGGTGGTGTCGAATAGGACACCATCTTCGCAACGCCGCCGCGTGATATGTTGAAATGCCTTGCTGCCTGTCGCCGCGTCATCCCTTCGGAAACAGCAAGGCGAACCTTCAGATAAAGTTTCACGATGTGGGTCCCTTGTCCCTTCTGCCTTCATTGCAGAAAGGAAATAGGTGGCTGGATTTTACGCCGCCCGCGGCCGGATTATTCCGCCGCTACCGTGGACGACTTTCGCTCCGTCGATCTCACTTGAAATTGAATGGATGAGAACCGACCGCATGTTAGAGCGACATATTTACAGATTTTACAGTTCTATTTGATATGTCATGTGTTTGAACTGGGTTGAAATTCGACTTCTGGTTCACCGTACAAACCGCGAAACGAATATTCCCCCAGGGCATCCTAATGCTGCAGCAGATCACCGAGAGCGTGTCGACACCGAATGATCATGCTGCTCTGGACCAGGCTATGGCACGGGTCGCATTCTCGCCGGATGGAACCATCCTGAGAACGAACACGCTGTTTCTTGCCATGTTCGATTACCGGGCATGGGATCTTGCGGGACGCAACCGAAGCATCTTTGTGCCAGACACGCCGGACGCCGCCACGGAAGAACGCATACGCCTTGCCTTTGAAGACGGCACGCCGTTTCAGGCCGAGGTCATTCGCGTGAAGCGCGATGGCAGCGAGTTCGTCGCGGATGCCATATACCACCCCGTGAAGAACGCCGCGGGTGCTGTCGAAGAAGTCATCGTGCTCATGCGGGATATTACCTCGCAGAAGCAGCGCGCCGCCGACGAGGGCGGCCAGATCGCAGCGATCAACACATCGCAGGCCGTCATCCATTTCTCGCTCGACGGCACCATTCTCGATGCCAATACGATGTTCCTTCGCGCAACCGGTTATGACCTGAGCGAAATCGTCGGCCGCCATCACAGTATATTCTTGGAACCAGAGGATGCCGGTTCCGCCGAATACAAAGCCTTCTGGCAGAGGCTCGGTGAGGGTCGCCACGATTCCGGCGAGTTCCGACGGCTCGGGAAAGGCCGTTCGCCCGTCTGGCTGCGCGCCACATACAACCCCATTCTCGATGTCAACGGCCATCCGTTCAAGGTCGTCAAATATGCGATCGACGTCACGTCCGAAAAGCTTCGGCAGGCGGATTACGAAGGTCAGATCGACGCCATCCACAAGTCGCAGTGTGTCGTGACCTTCGATCTCGATGGCACGATCCTGGACGCGAACGAGAACTTCCTGCAAGCTGTCGGCTATTCGCATGAAGAGATCGAAGGCCGCCATCACCGCATGCTCGTCGATCCCTCCTACGCCCATGGACTGGAATACGATATCTTCTGGAGCGACCTCGCGAGTGGGCGTCATCGCTCCGGCGAGTTCAAGCGTGTCGGCAAGGACGGGCGCGAGATTTGGCTGCAGGCCACGTACAATCCAGTCTTCGATCAGGAGGGAAAGCCTTTCAAGGTCGTCAAATACGCGACCGCCATCACCCGCGAGAAACTCCGCCAGGCCGATCATCAGGGCCAGATCGCAGCCATTCACAAGTCGCAGAGTGTCGTGTCCTTCACGCTGGATGGCACGATCCTCGACGCGAACGACAATTTCCTCACACTGACGGGTTACCGCTTGTCGGACGTGCGCGGCCGCCATCACCGCATGTTCCTCGCCGAGGGCGAACGCGACGGCGTCGTCTATGCCGAATTCTGGCGCCGGCTTGCCATGGGCGAGCATCAGAGCGGCGAATTCAAGCGCATCTGCCGCGATGGCCGTGAGGTGTGGTTGCAGGCGAGCTACAACCCGATCTTCGACATGAACGGCCGCCCCTTCAAGGTTGTTAAGAATGCCGTGGACGTGACGGCAGAAAAACTCCGCCAGGGCGACCATGAGGGCCAGATCGCAGCGATCAGCCGGTCGCAGTGCGTCGTGAGCTTCGACATGGACGGGCTGATACTGGACGCCAACGACAACTTCCTCGGTGCCATGGGCTTCAGCCTCGATGAACTCGTCGGGCGCCATCACCGGCTTCTGGTCGAGCCGAGCCACGCCGAAAGCGACCAGTACCTGCAGTTCTGGGACAGCCTGAAAAAAGGCACGTTCCTCTCCTCGAAGTTCCGTCGGTGCGGTAAGGATGGTCGGGAGGTCTGGATCCAGGCGTCCTACAATCCGATCTTCGATCTCAACGGCAAACCCTTCAAGGTGGTCAAGATCGCGACGGACATCACGGCCGACGTGGCGCTTGCCGCAGACCTGACGAAGGCCCGCAAGGAGGTTCTGCACGATGTCCTGACCGGGCTGCCGAACCGGATGGGTCTCGCGAGCTTCATGACGCGCGCGATGCGGTCGCTCGATGCGAAGCTGTCCCTGCTTTACCTCGATCTCGATCACTTCAAGCCCATCAACGACACGTTCGGCCATCACATCGGCGATCATGTGCTGCGGGAAATCGCCGCACGTCTCCAGTTGGCGCTGGAAAGCGATCAGATCGTGGCCCGCGTCGGTGGCGACGAGTTCGTCGTCGCCGCCCCGGACCTGTCCCGCGAGGCAGCAGCCTTGCTGGCGGAAAAGCTCATCACAGTGGTGAAGGATCCCATCCGCCACGACAAGAACAGCCTTACTGTCGGTCTTTCGATCGGCATCGCACAGGCGCCGCACGATTCCGAAAACGAGGAAGAGCTTCTGCGTTTCGCTGACGTTGCCCTCTACCGGTCGAAGGGGGGACAGCGAGGGACCTACAGCTTCTTCTCCGACGCCCGGGAGCAGACCGAAGAGGCTGACCGCCATCTTGCCCATGAAATGCAGTTTGGCATCAAGGCGGACCAGTTCGCCCTGTTCTTCCGCCCGCGCTTCAAGGCTGAAGACGGCGCGCTGGAAGCTGTCGAGGCCGAAGTCGAGTGGAACCACCCCGAGCGCGGTCGCATCAAGGCCGATCGTTTCGTGCCGCTTGCCGAGCAGAGTGGCCTGATCGTGCCACTGGGCGACTGGATTCTGCGCGCAAGCTGCAAGGCGGCCCTCGACTGGCCGATGATTACGGTCTCCGTCACCGTTTCGCCGGTCCAGTTCCTGAGCGGCGATCTGCCGGGATCGGTGCGCCTTGCCCTGCGGGAATCCGGACTACCGGCAGAGCGGCTCGAGCTCAGCATCGAGCGCGGCGTCAGCCATACGATGATCGAGCATATCCGGCACGAACTCCAGGAGCTGAAGAAGCTCGGCGTCATGATTGCCGCGAACGGACAGCTAGTCGGCGAGAATGCCACGAGTGGGCGTGAGGCCTGGCCTGTCGATTTCATCCTGATCGACGCGCAGACCCGCCGCGCGCTGGAGCGTCAGGGCCATGAGCGCGCTGAGGAAATCGCCAAGCTCGAAGCGGCTCTGAGCACACAGCGACCAGACGGTTCATCCATCGGGCGCGACAAGAAACTGATCCTCCGGCTTGATCGCGACGCAAGGCTTCAGGCCTTCCTGTCCATCGAGGCGCGTTCAGCGAGCAAGGTACCTATCCTGCTTAACAGTGTTGCGGGATAGGTTTGCATTATCGCTTGCGATGGTCTTCGCAGAAAGAATGCCCCGAATCATCCCGCAAAACACAAAAAATCTCGCTGCCGACACGGCTCTCCCCGACGATGTCTTGCCACAGCCGCTTTTGGCGGCGGACGCCCCGGCCGGGCCTCTGCAGAATCTCACCGATCGCGCCCGCGGCTATATGTCGAGGTCGCCAGCTCCACCAATACGCGGAAGGGCTGTGCGGAGTCGGTTCCGGCTGGGGACAAAATGATACTCTCTCATGGAGGTCGTTTGCGGGAGAGAGCTTAGCGTTCTGCCCTCTTCCGCAAATGACCCCACAATGTGCATCCGCGATTGCCGTCCCAATTCATGGACGGCAATCGGATTGGTAGACGTCGGGAGCGGAAGTATCGGCGCTCCCGATGCCCGGCGGGGATCAGCCCTTGATCGCGCTTTCGATGGCCTCTGCGGCGGGCTTGCCGTCGTAGGTCGTGACGCCTTCGAGCCATGGTTTCACGGCGTCGGGATTAGCCCTAAGCCATTCCGTCGCAGCGACTTTCGGGTCCTTGCTCTCGTTGAGGATGCCGTTCATGATCTGGTTTTCCATGTCCAGCGTGAAGCGCAGGTTTGATACGAACTTCGCGGCATTGGAGCATTCGGCGCTATAGCCGGCGCGCAGGTTGGTGTAAACGTCGGCGCCGCCGTAGTTCGGGCCGAAATAGGCGTCGCCGCCGGAGAGATATTCGATCTTGTAACGAGTGTTCATAGGGTGCGGCGCCCAGCCGAGAAAGACGATCCATTCATTCTCTTTGGTCACCTTGTCGACCTGGCTCAGCATGCCCTGCTCGGAGGATTCGACCAGTTCCCAGTCCTTCAGGCCGAAATCGCCCTTGTCGATCAGGTCCGTGATGATGCGGTTGCCGTTATTACCCGGCTCGATGCCATAGATCTTGCGGCCGAACTTGTCGGCGAATTTCTGCAGGTCGGCGAAGTCCTTGACGCCGGCGTCGGCGACATATTGCGGGACAGCGAAGGTATATTTCGCACCTGTGAGGTTCGGTCCGATCACCTCGATCGCCTTCGCCTCGAGGAACGGCTTGCGATCGGCCTCCATGCTCGGCTGCCAGTCGCCCAGATAGACGTCGATGTCCTTGTTTTGCATGCTCGTATAGGTGACGGGGATGGAGAGCAGCTGGCTCTCGGCCGTATAACCCAGCGCTTCGAGCAGGGTTGTTGCGACGGCGGTGGTGGAGGTGATGTCCGTCCAGCCGACGTCGGCGAAGCGCACCGTGCGACAGCTCTCGGGCTCGGCCGCGGACGCCGCGCCCGCCGTCAGGGTCAGTCCAAGAAATAGTCCCAGTGTCTGTTTCAGCATTGTCGTGTTCCCTTTTGTTGATTTGGGTTGGTATGCACTGCGAAACGAAAAAGGCGGCTCACCAAAGTGCGCCGCCCGTGATCTGGATGTTCTCCATCGTGATGCCCTTCGCCGCCTCCGTGCAGAGGAAGGCCGTGAGCGCGGCCACCTCCCCGGATTGTATGATGCGGTTCTGCGGGTTCTGCGCGGCGATGTCGGCATAGGCCTCGTCCACCGTTCGCCCCTTGCCCTCGCGCGCAACGAGCTCCTGCACGTTGGTGCGCATCAGCTCGGTCTCCACCCAGGTGGGGCTGACCATCACGCAGGTGACGCCGTGGGGCGCGCCTTCGAGCGCGACGCAGCGGGTCAGGCCGAGCAGGCCGGATTTCGAGGCGCAATAGGCAGGGTTGTCCTTCCAGCCGACGCTCGCCGCCGTCGAGCCGATATTGATGATCCGGCCCCATCGGCGCTCGATCATGCCCGGCAGGTAGGCCCGCGTCATGCGGAAGGCCCCGGTGAGGTTGGTGTCGATGATCTTCAGCCAGAGTTCATCGGAATGGCCGCAGACGGGTTGCTCCGCCGTCATGCCCGCGCAGTTGACGAGGATGTCGGCCGGGCCGCAAACGGCTTCCGCCGCACGCGCGAACGCTTCGACCCCCGCGCTGTCGCCGACGTCGAGGCGGCCGATATGGACGGGGACGCCGAAGGCGGACAGCCGCTTCCTTATCTCCGCGATATGCTCCGGCTCGGCCCCTGCCGGAACCCCGCGCGAGCCGATGGCGATGCTCGCCCCTTCGGCGGCGAACGCCTCGGCGATGGCGAGGCCCTGGCCGGTCAGTCCGCCGGTGACGACTGCGCTGCGGCCCTTGAGAGTGTTCGTCATGGGCGGATCATCTGCTTGAGGTCGCTGGATGGATCGGCGATCGCCGCCGGGTCCGGGTTTATGCCGAGTTCGAGCATCTTTCGGCCGATCAGGTAGGCGGTGGCGTCGTTGATCGCATCGACCGACACGAAGGCGGCGCCCTTGAAGTACCAGACCGAACAGGCGCCCTCGCGGCTGCCCGGCCGCAGCAAGGTCCGGTCATAGCCGAGATTGAAGCCGGCGATCTGCAGCTTGACGTCGTACTGGTCGGACCAGAACCATGGCGTCGGACGGTAGGGCGCGCCCGCGCCGGCCACGGCCACCGCTGCGGCCTCCGCCTGGTCCAGCGCGTTCTGGACGGATTCGAAGCGGATACGCCCGTCCTTCCACGGAAACGAGGCGCAATCGCCGGCGGCGAAGATGGACGGATCGGACGTGCGGCCGAATTCGTCGACGGCGATGCCGTTCCTCACCTCCAGCCCGGCCATGTCGGCGAGGCTGTCGTTCGGGACGACGCCGATGCCGACGATGACGCAGTCCACCGCGATCTCGCTGCCGTCAGAAAGGCGCGCGGCGCTGACATGGCCGTCCGTGCCGACGAGGCGGTCGAGGCCGGTCTTCTCGCAGATAGTGACGCCATGCGCCGCGTGCACGGAGCGGATGATATCGGCGGTCTCGGCTGCGGACGTGCGCTGAAGGATGCGGTCGGCCATTTCGATGACGGTCACTTCAAGCCCGCGCTGACGCGCGACCGCCGCCGCCTCGAGCCCGATATAGCCGCCGCCAATGATGAGCACGCGGCGGCCGGGTTGCATCGCTTCGGCCAGAAGATCGGCGTCACGTTTGTCGCGCATGACATAAACGCCGCCGAGGTCTCCGCTGATGGCCGCTGGAAGCTGGCGGGGTGTCGACCCCGTCGCCAGAAGCAGAGCGGCATAATCGAGAACCGTTCCGTCCTGCAGTAGAACCTGCTTTTCCTCGCGCCGGATCTGCTCCACCCACGTCGAAAGGCGGATTTCGACGTTGTTGTCGACATACCACGCCTCAGGGCGGAACAGCAGCCGGTCGAAGCTCATGTCGCCTATGAGGTACTTCTTCGACAGCGGCGGCCGCTGATAGGGCAGGACGTCTTCCGCCCCGATGATGGTGATCGGGCGGTCATCCTTCAGCGCGCGCAGCTTCGCTGCCGCGGCAAAGCCCGCCTGTCCCGCGCCGACGATCACCAGTCTTTCCGTCTTGTCCATCTGGGCGGCCTCGTTGCTCGAATCCATCAGCGGGGGGACGCCTCAGAACCCGATCCCTTCGGGCTCCTTTCCTGAGGCGCCGGCCCATGTTCGCCGTCGCAGCTACCGCACGCGGGCCTGTCCTGGTCGGAACTGCTGTTCTGTCGCCAGACGGCCACGATGCGGGCGATTAGAATCGAATGTAATATGATCACATCGTTCCACTTTGCTTCTGTTTCGGGCTGATCCTAACTGCGGTATTCAGGCTCCTGGACGTCGAGGATCGCCCTGACTTCGGAGAGGTGGTCGATCGCCAGCTGCCCGTATTCCGCCCATTGCTGCTGGGTGACGGCGGCGACGTTGTCCGAAACGACTCGCAGGGGTCTGCCGGATGCGTAGGCGATCACCAGCGTCTCGCAGGCGCGCTCGAAGTAGTACATCTCGTCCAGCGCGGCGGCGACCGTATCGGCCGCGACCAGCACGCCGTGATTGCCCATCAGCAGCACGTTGTTGTCGCCGAGCAGCCCCGCGAGGCGATCGCCCTCGTCGTCGGAAAGGCCCATGCCGCCGAAACCGTCGTCGATGGCGAGCCGGCCGAAGAAGCGCATGGTGTTCTGGTCGATGGGGGGCATGCGGCTATCCTGCAGCGACGCCAGCGCCGTGGCGTAGCGCGGGTGCAGGTGCATGACGCAGCGCGCCTGCGGACAGCGCGTGTGAATGCGGCTGTGGATGTACCACGCGGTCGGATCGGGCGCGTCCGGCCGGTCCATGGTCGATGCGTCCTCGGTGTCGAGCAGGATGAGATCCGACGCTTTAATGCGCGAGAAATGCTTGCCACGAGGATTCATCAGGAAGTAGCGCCCGCTCGGCTCCACGGCGAGGCTGAAATGGTTGGCGACGGATTCGTGCATGCCGAGCCGCGCGAACCAGCGGAACGAGGCAGCGAGGTCCTGCCGCATCGTGTCCAGCGTCTCCTTGTCCGGCAGCACATCCGGGGTTACGGTCGATAGGGTGTTGATGGCGTTCACGCGTTGGTCCTCCGTGCTTGCTGATGGGATGTGGCGTTAGTTGCACGCAACGGCGCACGGCCACGGATGATGTCGGCCGCCTTTTCGGCGATCATGATGGTCGAGGCATTGGTGTTGGCACTGACGATGGCCGGCATGATCGAGGCATCGACGACGCGCAGGCCGTCCAGCCCGCGCACGCGACAGTCCGGATCGACAACGGCGCTCGGATCGTCCGTCGCACCCATCCGGCAGGTGCCGACTGGGTGATAACAGGTCTCCAGCGTCTGGCGTATCCAACGGTCGATGTCGTCGTCCGTCGTGATGCCAGGCCCTGGAAACAGCTCCTCGCCAGCGTAAGGCGCAAGCGCCGGCTGGGACAGAACCTTGCGCAGCAGATGGACGCCTGCGCGCAAATCAGCAAGGTCCTGCGGATCGTCCAGATAGTTGAAGAGGATCTCCGGCGCCTGGCGGGGATCGCTGCTGACTGCGCGCACATGCCCGCGGCTGCGCGGCCGCATCAGGTCGATATGGACCTGAAAGGCGTGTGAGGCCAGCACGTCCACCCCGCCGGGCACGACGGCCAGCGGCATGAAGGTGTACTGGATATCCGGGTGCTCCAGCTCCGGGCGGCTGGTGATGAAGCCGCCCGCCTCGAAATGGTTGGTCGCCGCCGGGCCTGTGCCCTTCAGTATCCATTCCACGCCGGCAAGCCAGCTGCGCGGCGCGCGGGTCACCGGAAAGAGCGAGACCGGCTGCTTGCAGGCGTGCTGGATGACGAGGTCGGGGTGGTCGTTCAGGTTCTCGCCCACGCCCGGCAGTGCATGGCGCACCGCTATGCCGGCCGCCGCAAGATGCTCCGGTGCGCCGATACCCGAAAGTTGCAGGATATGCGGCGAGCCGATCGCGCCGCCGCAGAGGATCACCTCTCGCGCCGCCCTGGCGATCTGTTCGCGCCCGTCTTTCTCATAGCGCAGTCCCGTCGCACGCTTGCCGTCCAGCTCGACGCCGAGCACATGCGCGCCGGTGATCACGGTCAGATTCGGCCGCTCGCGTGCTGGTTTCAGATAGGCGTGCGCCGCGCTCCAGCGCCGGCCGCGCCAGGTGCTACGCTCGACCGCACCAAAGCCTTCCTGTTGGCCACCGTTGAAATCCGATGTCTTCGGATAACCTGCTGCCAGTCCGGCTTCGACGAAGGCCTTCGCCAGAGGCGAGGCGTCGACTTTGCCGCGCGTGATGCGGATTGGCCCTTCCTTTCCGCGCAGCGCATCGGTATCGGCGGGGGCGGTTTCCGACCGACAGAAGTACGGCAGAACATCGTCATAGCTCCAGCCCCGCGCGCCGAGCTGCGCCCAGCCGTCGAAGTCGCGCGGGTGGCCGCGCAGCCAGACCATGCCGTTGATGGAGGAGGAACCACCCAGGACCTTGCCGCGAGGATGGCCGAGCCGCCGGTTTTCCAGATGCGGCTCGGGAGCGGAGGTGAACGCCCAGCTGTAGCGATCCCCCCAGACGACACGCGACATGCCCGCGGGCATCTTCAGCCACAGGGACCGGTCCTCGGGACCGGCCTCCAGCAGCAGGACCCGGCAGGTCGGATCTTCCGACAGCCGAGCGGCGAGCACGCAGCCCGCCGACCCGGCGCCGGCGATCACATAATCCCAGGACATGCCGGCGTTCTCGGTCATTCCCGGATCGCCTTGTAGCAAAGCGTGTGGAAATGATGGACGAGGTTCTCGCTCTGGTTCGGCCGGGCGGGATCGATCAAGTACCTGCCCGAGCCGAAGCCCAGCGAATGCAAGCCCTTCTGGTTAGTGATGTTGAGTTCGATGTCCTCGGGGCCGAGCTGGGTGTTCATCCACTCGATCGCCGCCTTCGTTACCGGCGGCATCTCACGGTCCTTTGGCGTGTAGTAACCGAAGCGCAGCAGCGACTTTTCCGGCCCGAGCGGGATCATGATGAAGGCCCCGACCATGTCGGTGTAAGGGAAGGAGTAGAAGGTCGTGTTGGGGAAGATGCCGACGTTGAAGAACCAGTCGGTCTGCCAGGTCGAGCCTTCCAGCGGCACGCCGTAGGCTTCTTTGGCGCCCTTGTTCGGCGGGCCGATATAGGTCCACCAGTCGCCATAGGGTGTCAGCGCATAGCCCTCGAAGTCGATCAGCGCAGCGAGGTCCTTGTGGACGGGGCCAGAAAGGTCGAAATGGTAGCCCTCAATGGAGTTTTCCTGAATGACCTTCCAGTTGGCGTCGACGATGACGTCCGTCTCGGAGGCGAGCACGAGATTGTCGAGGTCGGGCAGGAACCGGCGCATCTCCTCTTCCGCGCCCTTGGCGATCTCCGCGACCGGAGGTGCGTTCTCGTCAAGCGTGATGAAGACGAAGCTGGCGTAGATCTCCATCCGGACGGGTTTCAGGCCCCAATCCTTCTTGTCGAAGTCTGGGAGGTTTTCGGTGCGCGGCGCGCCGCGAAGGCTGCCATTCTGATTGTAACACCAGGAATGATAGCCACAGCGGATCACGCCGGCCTTGTTGCCGCGACGCTCCTCGATCAGCTTGTTGCCACGATGGCGACAGGCATTGTGGAAGGCAGTGATCTCGCCTTCGCGGCCGACCATAACGATGACGCTCTGTTCGAAAATATCCTGCACGACGAAGTCGCCGGGCTTGGCAAACTCGTTGACGTGCCCGACGACGTGCCAACAGTTCATGAAGATCTTGGCCTTCTCCTCGTCGAACACACCCTTGTCGAAGAAGAACGGGGCCGGCATCGACGTGCACGTCCGCGGATCGCTGTAGTCCCAGGTCAATTGCGCTATGGTCATCTCACCCTCCTGCTAACGGTGCGGCCCTTGGAAAGGCCCGGCTAGGGGAGAATGCTAGACCGGATATATGCAGGCGCTTGACGATATCCGCCATAATTTGCGCTTAGTCACTATTGACGACCATCAAAAATCAGCAATATTTTTAGATATTTAAAAGAAACTTCAGGGCAACCGGACAAATGACCTTGAAGATTAGACCCAGAATGACGTCTCATGTCCGATATTATCAAAGGCTTCAAATGGCGCTCGAACCTTCCAGCCCTTACCGCTTCGGCCTCGTGCTCGTACCGGGATTCTCCCATCTGGCGATGGCGATGGTGATAGAGCCGCTTTTCATCGCCAACTGGGTCGCGGGGCGCAAGCTCTTCTCCTGGAGCACATTGTCGACCGACGGTTTCGCGGTGACGGCGAGCAGCGGGGTCCAGACCCCCGTGGATCATCCGCTCGGCACCACGGAGCGTTTCGATGCGGTGCTGGTGCTGGCGAGCTTCGACGCGAGGCAGGCCGCGACGGACAACCGTCTGCTCAAATGGCTGCGCTGGGCCGAGCGGGCGGGCGCCGAAGTCGGGGGCGTCGAGACGGGAAGCGAGATTCTGGCCGCAGCCGGCATGATGGAGGACCACGCCACGCCCGTCCACTGGTACAATATCGAGGGCATGCGGGAGCGCTACCCAGACGTGAACGTCATCAACACGCTCTACAGCCTCAATGCAAGGCGGCCGGTTTCGGCGGGCGCGAGCGCGACGCTCGACATGATGGTGGCGCTCATCGCTCGCACGGCGGGACAGGAACTGGCAACCGAGGTTGCCCAGCACCTGCTGCTGCAGAAGCGCCACGGCAGCGACCGCCAGCAGGCGCTCGATATCGGCGATCAGGGCACGGCGGCGCGCGATCCCGTCGCCCGCGCGCGCCAGATCATGCTCTCTACGATTGACGAGCCCAAGACGTGTGCGCGGATCGCCGAGATGGTCGGCGTTTCAGAACGCCATCTGCAGCGCCTGTTCCAGCAGCAGCTCGGCGCCGGCATGGCGCAGGTCCAACACATGCTGCGGATGGAGCGAGCCCATCAGCTGGTTCAACAGACCGACCTGTCCGTCACGCAGATTGCCGTTGCCTGTGGCTTCTCCTCTCTGGAAGTCTTCTCACGCACCTACAAGAAGACCTTCGGCGTCCCGCCCAGCCGTGATCGGCGGCAGTCCCTGGACAGCAGCGTCTTTCGCTTTGGGCACCCACATCTTGTCCAACAAAACTCTATTTAATTTCTCACGGCTTCATCAATCTCGGGCCTATCGGCTTGATTCAGCGCACCGACGGCGTCGTGAACCTGGATCAGCAATATGCGTTAGCTAAGAGCGACCTATCTCCACGGTATAAAGTCTCACAATTTGCCCGGCACGCCGTTGTGCCGCCTGACGCGTCGGCCACCCTAGCTCATAACGTACTCTGACAAAGCGCGCGGAGATCGAGCGCGCAAGACAACGGGCCGTTTCCGTTCAGGTCTCGTCACGCGCGCCGCTGCGTTCATTCTGCTAAACGATTCCAAGTTCCCCTTCGACATCGAAAGATAGCGGCCATTTCGGGTGTCGTCTTGTGAGGCGATGTTAGTGCCGAGGGTCGACGTTCCGTTGATTCCTGCACAGGTACCGCGGAGGCTCCATTTATCATAGGAGCGGTCTTATCAGACATGCTGCCTCCGCGACACGTCCGCGAAATAAGCGAGCGAAACTGCTCCATCACCTCAGGGTTCGCTGGACTGTAAACCATCATGTTGAGGTCAGATCTGCCTTCGACCGCAAAATTCGAGAATTCAAGTTCTATCGGCCCCAGAACAGGATGGTGGAGGCGCTTGACGCCGTCTCGGAACCCCGCGATTTCATTGTCCTCCCAGAGTGCCTTGAATTCCGGGCTGCTGGCTGAAAGCTCATCCACCAATTGCTGAATTTCCGCGCCGGCACCTGCGCGCGTGGCATCGGCTCGGAAAGCGGCGACCACATAGCGCGCGACACTTTGCCAATCGTCCTGCGCCGCGCGAACCCGTTCGTCAGAGAACATCATGCGAAGGATGTTGCGCTTATCCTTGGGGAGCTTGGCATAGTCCGTGAGGATCACGGTTGCTGCCGCATTCCACGCCACCACATCCCATGTGGCTGTCCTGATAATGGCAGGGCTGAGGGGCATTGCATCGACGACACGTTGGAGCCGCGGGGTAATGCCTTCGGGCTGGCGGTATCGCGCCTCCGGCGGATGGCCGAAAGCGAGAATGTGAAGATGGTCGCGTTCAGGCTCGGTCAGCATGAGCCCGCTGGCAATCCGATCAAGCACATGGGCTGATGGTGCTCCGCCGCGCCCCTGCTCCAGCCAAGTGTACCAGGTCGGGCTTATATTCGAGCGCTGGGCGACCTCTTCGCGACGCAAGCCCGGCGTGCGGCGGCGTCCTACCTGGAAGCCGAATGTCGCGGGATCAAGCCGCATGCGCCGGTCGCGCAAGAACGTGCCCAGGATATTTTCGGAATCGCTCACGCTGATGATCCTGTTGGTGATTATACCATGATAAAGTCACTACTTTAACAGGACAATTTTTCATGGGATCAGGCGCTACGTCAATATCGGAGACTTTCCCATGCGTGTTTTCCTAACGGGTGCCACAGGCTTCATCGGATCCCGGATTCTTCCCGAATTGCTAGCCGCCGGCCATGAAGTCATTGGCCTCACCCGCTCCAAGGCAGGCGCGGACGCTTTGGCAGCGGCAGGCGCAAGCGCTCATCTCGGAACGCTGGAGGACCCAACCGGCCTCGCGGATGGAGCACGGAACGCCGACGCCATCATCCATACTGCCTTTGATCATAATTTCACGAATTTCGTGGCAAATTGCGAAAAGGATCGCGGTGTCATTGCCGCACTCGGGTCTGTACTGAAGGGGTCGGATCGGCCGCTGCTCATCACATCGGGCGTTGGCATCGGGGACCCAGGCGATGGTCGGCCTGCCAGGGAAGACGTTTTCGATGCACATCATTTCAATCCGCGCATCGCGTCGGAACTGGCGGGGCAGGCCTTGCTCGAAGCAGGCGTCAATCTGTCCGTCGTGCGGCTGCCGCAGGTGCACGATACCTTCAAGCAGGGCTTGATCTCCCCCTATATCGGGATGGCGCGGGAGAAGGGCGTGGTCGCTTATGTCGGGCAAGGCGCCAACCGTTGGGCGGCCGGCCACGTACGCGATGTGGCGAAGCTCTATGTGCTTGCCCTCGATCGCGCCGAGGCGGGTGCCCGTTACCATGCTGTCGCCGAAGAAGGCGTGGCGGCGCGGGACATAGCCGAGGTGGTCGCTGCAGGCCTCGATCTTCCGGTTGTCTCTCTTTCGCCGGACGAGGCGGCGCCGCATTTTGGTTGGTTCGCGATGTTCGCCGGGGCGGATATCGTGGCATCCAGCGCCCAGACGCGGGAGAAATTGGATTGGGTGCCGGCAGGCCCGAGCCTGATCGAGGACCTGCGGCAGATGGATTATTCCGTGAAGACGGCCTGACGTCTGACGCGTTCGACATCAATACGAGTAAGGTCATGCGGATGACGCAGGTCGACGAGCGGACGGTTGCTCGAAATCCTGGTCATCCGCAGCGGAGATCAGCCGGCGGCGCCGGGCACCGGCGTGTTGAGCAGCTGTTGTTCCCACAAGTAGGCGATGCCGCTGCCGCCAAAGTGCTGGATGAGAATCTCGGTCAGCGCCTCGACATGCTCTGTGCGCGCCCAATCGCGTTGCCATTCGCCGGCGAGCGCCATCACGGTCATCACATTCGCGCCGGCCGTGATCATCCGCTGGATGGCAACTTCGTGAGACTCCTTCGAAATCCCGCCCGACGCATCGGTGATCACGGTCACGTCCCAGCCTTCGCCGGCGGCCTGGATCACAGGCATTGCGACGCAAACCTCGGTCCACAGGCCGGCGATGATCAATTGCTTGCGGCCGGTCGCCTTGACGACGTTCACCACATTCTCGTCCTGCCAAGTGTTCACCCATGTGCGATCGATGACGTCCTGACCCGGAAATACGTCGGTGATCTGCTTAAAGAGAAGTCCACCCCGCGCCGCGATCACGCTGGTGAGAATGGTCGGAACATTGAAGGCTTTTGCCAGCTTCGCCAGCGCGGTCGTGCTGTTGACCACAGCTTGCGGGTCGTGGCTGTTGAGGTTTGCGAGTTGGTAGGGTTGATGGTCGATCAGAACGAGGACCGAGTCTTCGGGACGAAGAAGCGAATCGAGGCCGTTACGAAGGGTCATCAATATTTCCTTTCTCTGCCGCTATGGGCGGCATTGGGTTCACGGGAGACATGCGCCAGTGGGTGACGTCGCCGGAACACAATTTGCCGTTCCTTTTCGTGATGCGGTAGTGCCATAATCAGGCAAGCTGTGTAGCGAAAAGAGGAACGCGGAATGGACATCGAAGACCTGCAGACATTCGTTGCCGTGGCCGATGCAGGGGGTGTTTCGGCCGCCGCGCGCCGGCTCGGCGTTTCCAAGTCGATCGTCAGTCGGCGGCTCTTTCGGGTTGAGGCGGAGCTTGGTGTCCAGCTTCTTGCACGCACGACCCGCGGCGCGGCGCTCACCGAAGCGGGAATGACGTTCAGGGACCATGCGGCCCGGGCCAGCGCCGAGATCGATACGGCGAGAGAAGCGATCCTGCCGACCGGTGAGCTGCGCGGCCGCCTAAGGGTGGCGATGCCGCTCTCTTTCGGCCCGACCCACTTCGCCCCCGTGCTTGCGGAAATGGCGCAGCGCCACCCGCAGCTCCACATCCATGCCGCCTACAGCGATCGCTTTGTCGATCTGGTCGCCGAAGGTTTCGATTGCGCGATCCGGGTTGGTTACCTTCAGGACTCCAACTTGATCGCGAAGCGCGTCGGGCCGATCTATGGAAAGCTTGTCGCAAGCCCGGATTATATCAAAGCGCACGGTTCACCGGAGACGGTGGAACAGCTCGCCGACCATCAGGCCCTCATGCAGGGAACGGAAGCCTGGCAGTTCATGGATGGCGAAAAGATCGTCACGGTTCAGCCGCAGGGCAGGTTCAAGGCCGACAATGCGACTGCGCTTGCTTCCGCCGCGGCAGCAGGACTGGGCATCGCCTGGCTCCCCGACTGCATCACACACCAATATGTGGTCTCCGGCGCGCTCGTTCCGGTGATGACAGGCTACCCCCCACCTTCAGCAGGTGCCTATGTCGTCCGACCGCCGGGTAAGCACCCTGCGCGCAAAGTCCGGGTGCTCATTGAAATGCTGATCGAGTATTTCGCCCAAAACCGGGACGTTTGGGGTTGGGACGGTTAAACAGAAACAGAGCGAAGTCTTATTGCAGAATGCGTTTTACGCTCTTGCCTGTGCAGATGTTGAAATCGAAGGCTCACATCATGCGTCTCGGCGGGAGAAGGTCGGGCTGTAGTCACGCGATTCAAGATGATGTTAGGCGACAGAAGTCGATAAATCCCGCCCCATCAAGCCAAATCGCCCACACCATCCGTATACAATGCTGCACACCTTGCTGTTCCTCAGGCTGATCTCAGAAGCCGTATACCGCGATGATGATTGCGAAGGCGATGACGATCAAAATGCCTAAAAAGGTCATCGCGCTCACGATGAGGGCGGCCGCGATCGGATAGACGTTGCGCCATGCAAGCGTTGCTGCAACGATTGCCAAGAGGGGCGATACGACGAAGTAGACGGGTGTAACTCTGTCGTCGCCGTAAAAGTCGAGCCCTTGCTCAACGAAGGACGGCAACGTCGAAAGCCAGCCCAGGACTATGCTGCCGGCCACTGCAAGGGTAGTGCCGCGAAGATCGCGTCGGGCGGCCAGCACGAAAGCTGCGACGGCGACGATAGACTGAAGCCCGCCCATGGTCGCCGTTGTCCACCCACCGAGCCCAGAGGCCGGGTTCGCCACTCCCATGAAGACGTAGGCTACGGACGACAGACCCACATACACCTGTAGCGCAGCCGTGAGAACGAGCAGCGGCCATGCCGCCTTGGCCGCCAAGGATTTGTTCTGGTGCTCTTCGCTCGCCATTTTCCGTTCTCTGAAAATCAGCCTGCCCCGGCTTTGCAGCAGTCCGGTCCCAGGCGTTCTATGAAAAAAGGCTTTAGGTGCTGAAATGTCTGCCGGAGGGAGGTCTTTTGCAATCCCGGACGCGGTGTACCGAACTCACAATTTGGCCAATCGGAAAAATGTGGTAAGCGCAGTCAAACAATAGCAGGAGTGTACTGGTGAGCGAACCGACCGTGGCAGATGCAACAAACCGCATCTATGAATCGCTTCAGGCGGACAACGCCGACATCGACACGCATATAGCGACCCTCAAGGCAGCGTTGACGCGGGCGGGTTTGAAAGAGGCAACATTCGACCCGGCTAGGCTCGCACACAACAACCGATCCGGCAGGAAGCTAATGCAGGCCTATTTCCGGCAACGCGGCGTAACGGTGAAATATTCGGCATCTTGAGCCTTGTGGCGTCAGGCATCGCCGCCGATCTGATAACGTTCCATTGCCCTAAAACCAGACCGCGGCAGTTGGAAGAGATTTGAAGCACTCTCGTCGGCCGATATAGGGAGATGTCCGGCGCCGACACCCGCCCGGACGGCATGGCGGATCGTAAGAAGCAAGGAAAGGCGAAGGACTGGCTCGATTGCATTGCGTGACCGAATAAGAAATCCATCAAATGGAATTTACATTTGTTGAGGATGCCGCAGCCTGGAATTCCTCAACCAGTTGTCGAAATGTCTCGGGCTCCGGGAAACCCGTGAAGCTATGGATTGCCGGCGTGGTGGCCCAGGCCAGCTTTTCTGCGGTGTGGACTTCCACGAACGGAAATAGCCATTCGACATGATCGAACAACGTCGGATGCACATTCACGTAGGATTCGACACCCGCTGGCAGGCTATACAGCCACGTCTTGCAGTGTGGGCAATAGAGGTGCCTTGTGTCGCCGTGCAGAGCGCCGACAACCGGCTCGATGCCGGTTGCCTTAAAACCGGGGGTCGGGATTGAGGCGCACAGCGAAAAGGCGCTCGATGTCAGTTTCTGACATCCCCTGCAATGGCAGGCCATCGTTATCAGGGCGGGCTCGGACACTTCGATGCCTACTTTTCCACACAGGCATGATCCGCGAAGTGGTTTGCCCAAGATCCATTCCCCTCTTCCACTCGAACGAAGCCGCCGCGGGATCGTAAGCCCGTGATCAGGCTGAGTTGCCATCGATCCGGATTCGCGCGCCCGTGGCGGCTGATTGCCTTATTGCATCGAGCACCCGCATGCCGGAGACAGCATTCGAGATGGGCCAGGGCTGTTCGATTTCACCGCGCACGGCTCTCGCGAAGGTGCGGACCTCGTGCTCATACTGGTTAGTCGGCGGAAAGCGGATCGTCTCCACATTCTGGTCATAGAGATCGTCGCGGCCGCGCAGGCGGATGACGGTTTCCTGCTGTGCGGACGGCCAGACGGACACCGGCAACTCCATCCATCCCTCGGTGCCCGTCACCATGATCCAATGCGACCAGGCCTGGAGCAGCGCGCCTGAAAAGAGCAGATTGCGGTGGCCCGGAAATTCCAGCATGCCGGCGACGGCGATGTCGACGCCATCGGGAGACTGCCGTTCGAAGGTCGCGGTGGCGGCGAACGGCTCGTCTTCGAACAGAAAGCGCGCGGCCGTGATCGGATAGATGCCGACATCGCCGAGCGCGCCGCCGCCCAGTTCCGGTCGAAAGCGAATATCTTCCGGATTGTCGTTCATGACGCTGTAGGTGGCGTGAATCTGCGTGACGCGGCCGAGCCTGCCGCTGCGAATGATGTCGCGTGCGGCAAGCCAGCGGGGGTGGTAGCGCACCATAAAGGCCTCGGAGACCTGGAGGCCGGTGGCCAGCTGGGCGGCCTGGAGACGTTCGGCCTCCTTTGCATCGAGCCCGAGCGGTTTTTCGCAGAGCACATGCCGACCCGCCTCCAGCGCTTCGATTGCTTCATCGACATGGCAGTTGTTGGGCGTCGGAATGTAAACGGCCTCGACGTTATCGTCGCGCAGCATCTCGCTGAGCGACGCATAGTGCTGCGGGATGTCGAACGTGGACGCGACGGAGGCCGCGCGCTCCGGGTCGCGCGAGGAAATCGCGACGACCTCGCATTCGTCCACCGCCTTCATGGCGGGGATGACCCAATCCCGTGCGATCTTTGCGGTCGAGAGGATACCAAAACGAACTGGCTTCATTGATAATGTCCTTGAGGTCGGATGGTGCTCAGCGCGTGGCGCGAAGGCGCATGAAGGTCGACTTGGTCTGCATAAATTCCAGGAGGCCCTCCGTGCCATTCTCGCGTCCCAGCCCACTCGCCTTGGCGCCGCCGAACGGCAACTGGGGTACGGTTTCGAGATAACAATTGACATAGACGAAGCCGCTTTCGAGAGCGGCGGATACATGCATGGCGCGGTCGAGATCCTTCGTCCAGACCCCGTTGGCCAGGCCATAGGGCGTGGCATTGGCGAGTGTGATCGCCTCCGCCTCATTTTCGAAGGTCGTGACCCCGAGAACGGGACCGAAGACCTCTTCGTTGAAGATGGTCATCTCGGGCGTAATGCCGGTGAAGATGGTCGGCTCGACGAAATATCCCGCATCGAGCCTCGGATCCGCAGGCCGGCCGCCGCCCGTCACGAGCGTCGCGCCTTCCCGTTTCGATGTTTCGATATAGGAGAGCACCTTGGCGTGGTGCTGCTCGTGGATCATGGGGCCGAGATCCGCATCGGCATCCTTCGACGTACCGAGCTTCAAGGCGCGGGCCTTGATGGCAAGGCGCTCGACGAAATCGCCGGCAATCGCCTTCTCGACGAGAAGGCGGGCGCCGGCGCAGCATTCCTCGCCCTGATTGATCGTGAAGGCGGCGAGCGCGCCATCCACGGCAGCGTCGAGATCGGCATCGGCGAAGACGATGTTGGCGCCCTTGCCCCCGAGTTCGAGCGCCACCTTCTTGAGCGTCTGCCCGCAGAGCCCGGCTATCTCCTTGCCGACATTGGTGGAGCCCGTGAAGGAGATCATGTCGATATCGGGATGGAGGCAAAGCGTGCGCCCGACCTCGTCGCCATTGCCCGGCAGGACGGAAATCACGCCGTCGGGGATTCCAGCCTCCTTGGCGAGGCGGGCATATTCCAGCGTCGTGCCCGGCGTGAAGGTCGAGGGCTTGATCACCACCGAGCAGCCGGCAACCACCGCATAGGGCAGCTTCTGGAAAAGCGTGACCGTCGGGAAGTTCCAGGGAAGGATCATGCCGACGACCGGGAGTGCCTCATGGGTCACCAGGCCGAGCTTCTCGGCGCCTTCGTGGTTGACCACCCTGCCCGGGATGTTCCAGGCAAGCGTGGCGGCAAAGCGCGCGAGCTCCACCGACCATTCGATCTCGCCGCGGGCAGCCGCCATGGTCTTGCCCGCCTCATCTGCCTCGATGACGCTGAGGTGATCGAGTTCGGCCATCACCAGGTCGGCAAAGCGCTGGACGATCTTGCCGCGCTCGATCGCCGGCATTTTCGACCAGACACCCGACTTGAACGCTGCCTTGGCGGACGCGACCGCACGGCCGACATCCTCCGGCGTGGCGAGGCAAACGCTCGCGACCGGTTCGCCCGTGGCCGGAGAGTATCGGTCATAGGTCCGGTTTTCCGCGGGCCGCTCGACCGCGCCGTTGATCCAGAGCCCGTATTGACGATGAGACATTGCAAACACCTGTTTGGTTTCAAGAATTCGATAGGATCATTCCGCGGGCGCCGGCACGCCCCGGGCCGGCGGTTGCGCGCGCCGCCGGGAGAGCAGAAACGCGCGGATGCGCTCGTTGTAGGCAACCACAGCAACGGCCAGCACGAGGCCGATCACGATGCGCTGCCAATAGGGGTTGATGCCCATGAGGTTGAAGGCATTGGCGAGGAACCCGATGATCAGCACGCCGCAGATGGCGCCGACGAGATGGCCGCGGCCGCCCATCAGCGAGATGCCGCCGACCGCAACGGCGGCGATGGCGTCCAGCTCCCAGCCCATGCCGGTCCGCACCGCATCGCCCGATTGCATGCGGGCGGTCAGGATGATGCCCGCAACGGCCGCAAACGTGCCGCAGAGCGTATAGGCAATCACCTTGGTCGCGCCCACCTTGATGCCGCTGAGCACCGCCGCCTCCTCGTTGCCACCGATCTGGTAGATGGCACGCCCGGTCCGGGTATTTCCCAGGAAAAGCATCGTCGCGACAGCGAGGACGGCAAAAATGATGACCGGCACCGGAATGCCGGCGATCAGGCCTTCGGCAAGCTGAAAGAACTCTTTTGGCAGCGTGCCGAAAATGGGACGCGAATCCGACAGCCACATGGCGAGGCCCCGCACGATTGCCATTGTCGAAACCGTCACGATGATCGGCTGGAGGCGAAGGCCGGCGATCAGGATGCCGTTGATGAAGCCAACCGCTGCTCCGGCGATAAGCGCGAGATTGATGCCGAGGATCGGCGGATGGGTGTTGGCGATGCCGGCGACGAGAACCGTTGCCAGCGCCACCACCGCACCGACCGAAAGATCGATGCCGCCGGTCAGAACGACGATGCTCATGCCGATCGCGACGATGCCGAGCATCGATGTCTGGCGCAGCACATTGCTGATATTGGCGGCGTCGGCAAAGCCATCGGCAACGATTGTGAACACGGCAACGAGTGCAATGAGCACCAGGACGATCGGCTGGCTGGAGATGAATGCGCGCATATTTGCCATGGTCATTGCCCCGCCACGTCTACGGACATGGTCGTGTTGAGTTCGACCAGCGTGAAATTGCTCTCCAGATCGATATCGAGAAGCTGCTTGCCGGCAGCCTTTGCCTTGAGCGTGAAGACCACCTCAAGCGGCTCGCCGGCCATGGAAAACTGGAAGAAGCGTTTGCCCCAATAGTCGCTGGTGCCGCCTGTGGCAGGCTTCACAGACACGATGTCGAAGGCCGAGACGAAGCTGCTGTTGAGTGCGATGGAGAAGATGCCGGCGGGCACTGCCTTGGGATCGACGCGTACCGACATCGTAAAGGGTTGCCCGACCACTGCGGGCGCGATGTCGATCGCGACGAGATCGGATCCGCCGACCGATTGTGAGTCGGTTGCATTTGCCGTGGCCGCCGCGATGGTGTCCGCATATCGTTTGGCGTCCGCCGTCGCGGGACTATCGGGATATTCTACCGCAAGAAGCGCGTACACATCAGGGAATTGCGCCATGTCGCCGGCTTCTTCGAGTGCTGAAGCGAGCTTGGACAGCACAGCGAGGCGATTGGCCTTGAGGGTTTCGCCCGCGCTGAGGGTCGTCAGCAGTTGCTGGTACTGCGCGATGGCTTCCTCGCGGCGGCCAAGCCCCATCAGCGAATTGGCGATGCCGATGCGCGCCGCATCGTAATAGCCACTTTCCGGAAACTGCTGCACGATCTGCTGGTAGCCTTCGAGCGAGCGGCTGTAGACGCGGGTCAGTTCGTAGTTGTTGGCGAGCGTATAGGGTCCACGCGCCTGGTCCGCCTGGAAAAGCGCGGGCGCGAGGAGGTAGGCGCCGCCGTTCATGGTGGCAAAAAGGAACAGCAGCAGGGAAAACGGTGCCACCCATCGCCGGAGGGAAGACTCGTGCGCAGATGCGATAACGTATGGGCTAGCCATTGGATGCCCTCCTGGCAAAGATCGCGCCGATGAAGGGGCCGGCACCGGCCATGATGACGGCGGCGAGGATGACCGCGCCCTTCGAGACATTCTGCCACTCCGGCGCAACGCCCAGCAGGTTGAAGAGATTGGACATGACGCCGATGACGAGCGCGCCGACAAGCGCGCCCCAGACCGAGCCGCGGCCGCCCTGAAGGGCCGTGCCGCCGATCACCACGGCTGCGATCGCGTCAAGCTCATAGAGAACACCGGCCTGCCCGGGCTCGCCGGATCCCATGCGCGCGGTGAGGATAAGGCCCGCAATACCGGCGAGTGCGGCACAATAGACATAGGTGAAAAGCTTCACCCGCCATACCGACACGCCGCCATAGTAGGCAGCCTTCTCGTTGGCCCCGACCATGTAGATCATGCGGCCGATGGCGCGAAAGCGCATCACGTACCAGGTGACGAGAACGATCGCGAGGAACAGGACGGCTGGCGCGGGGATGCCGCCGAACGTGCCGCGCGCAAGGAAGCCGATGAAGGCCGGATAATCCGCATAGATCGGCTGGCCGGCACTGTAGACCAGGCCCGAACCGCGAAAGACGGTCATCGTCACCAGCGTGGCAACGAAGGGCTGGAAGCCAAGCAGTGCGACGAGGGCGCCGTTGACGAGGCCGGCAACGAGCGCGGCAGCGATGGGCACAAGCGCGACGACGCCGAGCGGATAGCCTGCCGTCGCGAGCGAGGCGGCGAGCGTGCCGACGAGTGCCACGACAGAGCCAACCGAAAGATCGATGCCGCCCGAAATGATGACGACGTTCATCCCGACGGCGATGATGCCGATGAGGGAGGTGACGCGGATCAGGTTGACGATATTCTCGATCGTCCAGAAATAGGGCGAGGCAAGCCCTGCCACGACAAGCAGAACGGCCAGGACCACGAGATTGCTGTTTATGGAAAGACGTTCCTTCATCGCGCATCTCCCACGCGCGCCTGGGGAGCCTCTGAATGCCCACCCATAACATTGATCATGATCTCGGCTATGTCGAACTGGGCGCGCGCCTGTTCGCCTGTCACGCGGCCGAGATTGAGGCAGATGATGCGATCGCAGACGTGAACCAACTCCTCGATGACCGAGGAGACGATGATGACGCTCGCACCGCTCGCCGCAAGCTGGCGGATCAGGTCGAAGATCGCCCCTTTCGCGCCGACATCGATGCCGCGGGTCGGCTCGTCGAGCAGGAAGATATCGACCTTGGCATCGAGCAGCCGCGCCAGGATGACCTTCTGCTGATTGCCGCCGCTGAGTTTGCCGACAGGCACCTCGGTCGAGCTGTATTTGACCTGGAGACGCTGGCAGAGATCCTTGACCGCAGCCACTTCGCGGCTCCGCCGTAGCGCGAGAGGCCCCACATAACGCGCCAGAGACGAGAGGGTCACATTGTGCCGTATCGGCATCGACAGGATGAGGCCATCGCTTTTGCGATCCTCGGGACCAAGGCCGATGCCGCCCTCCAGCGCCTGTCGCGGGCCGGAAAACATTGCACGCTTGCCCTCGGCACGGATCGTTCCCGCGCTTGGCTTGTCGACGCCGAAAATGTTGCGCAGGATTTCCGTGCGGCCGGAGCCCATGAGGCCGGCAAGGCCCAGGACCTCGCCCTTGCGAAGCCTGAAGGAGACGTTCTTCAGGAGTTCCTCGGTCGACAGGCCATCGACCTCGAGCACGACGTCGGCATCCGGCGCCACGCCTCGATCCCACTCGCGCTTTTCGAGGCTGAGCTTGCGGCCGAGCATCATTTCGACGAGTTGGGACTCGGAAAGGTGCGCAACGTCGGACTCGCCGACCATCTGGCCGTCGCGCAGCACGACGACGCGATCGCAGACTTCGAAGATCTCGTTGAGGTGGTGAGTGATGAAGATAATGGAGGTGCCCGCCTTCTGAAGCTTGCGGACGATCTTGAAGAAATGCTCGACCTCCTCGCGGTTGAGAGGCGCGGTCGGCTCGTCCATGATCAGCAGGCGGCAGGGCCGGGTTATCGCCTTGCCGATCTCCACCAGTTGCTGCTCGGCGACGCTCAGATCGCGGATCGCCACATCGATCGAGCCCGGATAGCCGAGATCACGCATGATCTCGACGGCGCGTGCGCGCATGCCCTTCCAGTCGAGCAGGCCCCAGCGGTTGCGGACCAGATTGCCGAGAAAGAGGTTCTCGACCACGCTGAGATGGGGGACGAGCATCAGTTCCTGGTAGATCGTGCTGATGCCCATGCGATGGGCAGTCGAGGTGTCGCTGAGCTCGACCGGCTTGCCGTCGATAGAGATCGTGCCCGCATCCGGCTTCACCGCGCCCGCCAGGATCTTCATCATGGTGGATTTGCCGGCCCCGTTTTCGCCGACCAGCGACAGGATTTCGCCGGCCCGGACCTGCAAGCCGACGTCCGACAGCGCCTTCACACCCGGATAGGACTTCGAGATTCCGGCCATCGTCAAAAGCACGTCAGGCTCGCCCTTCGGGACGGCCTTCAGATGCGGGCTCTGACCGTTGGTTCTGTTTGCCATCAACAATTCACCTTCCTGCGAGTTCGCGGGCGGCCGGTATCAACCGGCAGCCCGCGCCTCCAGCGGAAATCCTCAGCGCACGTATTGAAGGTCGGCGTTGTAGAACTCGTCGACATTGTCCTTGGTGACGATCGGCGTTTCCGTGGTGATCCGCTTGGGAACAGGCTCGCCCTTGAGCACCCGCACCGCCATGTCCAGGCCGATCGCACCGCCGGTGGCGTAGATCGAGGTTGCCTGCAACCAGCCGTCCTTGATCGCCTGGAACGCTTCGCGCTGTCCGTCGACGCCGATGAGATAGACGTCGCCGGGCTTGTAGCCGGCTTCCTTCAGCACGTTGATGGCGCCGAGGATCATGGGATCGTTGTGGGCATAGATGACCTGGAACTGGTCGCGATAGCGCGTCAGCCAGTCTTCAACGATCGGAATCGCCGGGGCGAGGTCGTAATTGGCAGGCCGCGCGTCCAACAGCTTGATATCAGCCTTGCCTTCGAGCTGAGCCGCAAAGCCCTGGTGACGCTGGATCGTCGGCGTGGCGCCTGGAATGCCTTCCAGTTCGAGGTAGCTGAACTTCTCCCCGACGGAGCCGAGCACATGCTTGCCCAGGCCCTCGGCAAGCGAGAGATTGTTGCCACCGATGAAGACATTGTAGTCCTCGCCGACGATTTCGCGGTCGAGCACGACGAGCGGAATACCCGCCTTCTTGATCGCCTCGACGGCCGGAACGAGCGCCTGGGCTTCGCGCGGGCTCATCATGATGAGGTCCACGCCGCGGGCGATCAGGTCTTCGATATCGGCGATCTGCTTCTCGTTGGTGCCCTTGGCGTCGGTGTAGATGAATTGCTTGATCAGCTCAGGATATTTTTTCGCCTGCGCCTCGGCGCTGGTCACCATGAAGGCTCGCCACGGGTGGTCCATTGTGTCCTGCGAAAAACCAATGGTCCACGGCGGTGCGCCGTAGGGGTTGTCGGCAGCCGCCGACGGGGCCACGGCCGCAAAGAAAGCCGAAACGGCAAGCGTCGTCATTTTAAGCAGTTTTTTCATTGCTCCACCTCATTTTTGTTGATTGTATGATTGCATCCAATCTCCAATTTTATCGTATGTCAAGCGGTCCGGACATTTATTTCACGGGGAAGTGATGCCTGCGAGCAGTCCACGTCGATGTCCTTGCTCTGCCAATTTCGTATATTGACATCAATATATTGGATATTATTCTCTCGCCCGTACGGCTGAGCCGACCAACAAGAGGGAGCTTTCAGATGGGAAAAATTTGGAAATCGACGACGGCAGCGATGATACTGGCGATCAGTCTTGGCGCGTCAGGCGCAAAGGCTGCGGAGAGCTATTTTCCGGAATGCTTTGCGGCCTGGGACGCCGACACGAAACAGTTGTCTGCCGTGACGCCGCGCGATGGCCCGTATCGCATCGCGCTGGTCAACGGCTTTGCCGGCAACGACTGGCGCATCCAGATGATCCGCGCTGCGGAGTCCTATGTTAAGCGGCCCGAGATTGCCGCGAAGATCAAGGAGTTCACGGCTGTCAGCGTTGGCAACGACGTCGCGGCGCAGATTGCAGCGATCGAGAATTACGTTGCGGCCGGCTACGACGCGGTGCTGTTCATCGCCGTCAACCCGGAGGCCTTTGATGCCGTGATCGGCCGTGCCAACCAGGCAGGCACGCTTCTCGTTTCCTTCGACAATGTCGTCTTCAACGACAACCACCTCATCGTCGATATCGACCACGGCGACATCGCCGCCAAAAAGGCACAGGCCATCCTCGATGACCTGAAGGCGAAGAACGTCACCGAGGGCAAGGTGCTCTGGGTTCGCGGCCTGCAGGGAAATGCAACGGAGAAGCAGCAGACCGAAAGCTTCACGAAGGTGTTCCAGGGAACGCCCTTTGAAGTGGTCGAGGTCGTCGGCAACTGGGATGTCGGCACGTCGCAGCGCGTGACGGCGGAAGCCGTTGCTGCGCACGGAAAATTTGTCGGCGTCGCCAATGCCTATGGCAGCATGGGCTCGATCCAGGCGCTGCTCGACGCCAAGCATCCGGCCGTGCCCTTCGGTTCGGACACGATGAACGGCGCCGTTCGCATGCTCGCCGAAAACGGTTTCACCGGCGTTGCGATCGGCTCCTCGCCTTCGGTTTCGGCAGTGGCCATTCTCGCGGCCCTCTCGACCTTCGAAGGAAAGCAGATGCCGCAGCGCATCAAGCTGCCACCGCCGTCGCTGCCATCGACGGACTGGAAGGACGGCGTCGCCTATTTCTCGCAACTCCCGGCCTCCTTCGACACCGCGACGGGTTTCAAGGAATGCAACCTGCTCTTCACCGCGGATGAACTGACCTCCAAGTGAAGCGGCGCCGGCGGGCTGTGCCTAAGCCCGCCGGCTTTGGCCGGAACCGACGAGAAGGGACAGGAATGACGGTGAATGCGATACGATTGAGGGGCGTCGGCAAATCCTACGGGCCGACACGGGCGCTGGCCGATGTCAGCCTCGATATCGAGGCCGGCACGGTGCATGCGGTGCTCGGGGAAAACGGGGCGGGCAAGAGCACGCTCATCAAGATTTTGACCGGGGTCCTCGCGCCCGATACGGGCACTGTCGATCTCTTCGACAAGCGCCTCGACCATGACGGCCCGCAAGCTGCCGAGACACTCGGGCTTGCAACAGTATTTCAGGAGCTTTCCCTCGTCCCGCATCTTTCGGTCGAGGACAATCTCTTTCTGTCCAATCCGCCACGGTCGAAATTCGGCTGGATCGACCTGCGCCGGCAGCGTGCGGAATCGCGCCATTGGCTTGACCTGGTCGGATTGGGCGACATCCATCCGGGCACCCATGTCGGTCAGTTGTCCCTTACCCAGAAACAGTTGCTGGAAATCGCCAAGGGGCTCGCCAAGAAGCCGCGCATCCTGCTCCTCGACGAGGCGACGGCCTCCCTTCCCGGCAACGATGTCGACCGGCTCTTCAACATCATCGCCGACGCGCGGCGCGAGGGCCTCACGGTCATCTACATCTCGCACCGGATGACCGAGATCGAGCGCATTGCCGACCGGTGCAGCGTGCTGCGCAATGGCCAGTTGATAGAGACATTCGACGCGCATGCGCGCTCGCATGACGAGATATGCCGGATGCTGGCCGGCCGCGAGATCTCTCAGGTTTTCCCGCCCCGGCGTCCTGTGCCGGCCGATGCGCCCATCGTGCTGGACGTCTCCGGGCTTTCAGCAGTCGACAAGGTGCGCAACATCTCGTTTGCACTCCGGCAAGGCGAGGTGCTCGGGATCGGTGGTCTCGAAGGACAGGGCCAGAAGGAACTCCTGCAAACCCTCTATGGTGCCATTCGCACGACGGCAGGCTCGGTGACACTGGATGGCAAGCCGTTCAAGCCGGCCGGCCCCGCGGCGGCCATTGCGGGCCAGCGACCGGTGATGCTTCTTCCGGAGGATCGCAAGACGGACGGCTTGCTGCTGGCGGAATCGATCCGTGACAACATGCTACTTTCCGTGACGGGGAAGCTCAGCAGATACGGGCTGCGGGACCAGGCTGCCGAAACCGCCTGTAGCCGTGCGATTACCCAGAAACTGGCCATCAAGATTGCATCACCCGACGCGCCGGTTTCGTCGCTTTCCGGCGGCAACCAGCAAAAGGTTCTGCTCGCGCGGCTGCTGCTCAATGAGCCCGCGGTCTACATTCTCATGGATCCGACGCGAGGCATCGACGTCGGCACCAAGCAGGAAATCTATGCGCTCATTCGCGAGCTCGCGGACCGCGGTGCGGCCGTTCTCTTTCTCACCACCGATTTCGAAGAGCTCATCGGCATGTGCGACCGCGTGCTCGTTCTCTATGGCGGCGCCATCAGGCGGGAACTCAAAGGCGAAGCCATCAACGAGGTCAACATCATGGAAGCGTCGCTCAACATGACGCGTCCCGAGACCGCCCGAAACCCCGCGGATACGGAAATCCGGCCATGAAAATCCTGACATCACGACACATGCCGGTCCTGCTTGGCGCGGCGGTTTTCATCATCGTGCTGGCGGTCTATCTCGCTGTGCATCCACGCGGCATTTCCAGCTTCGTCATCCAGTCCTACGCCAATTCGGCAGCGCCGCTCGCCCTTGTCGCGCTGGCCCAGACCTTTCCGGTTCTGACCGGCGGGCTTGATCTTTCGGTCGGGGGAATGGTGGCGCTGACCAATGCACTCGCCTCGGAACTGGTGCAGGGTTCGCCCGTCGAAATTGCCGTCGGCGTCCTGACCGTGCTTGCCGCGGGCGCGCTTTGCGGCGCGCTCAATGGCGCGCTCATCGTCTATGGTCGTCTCCAGCCGATCATCGGCACGCTGGCCACCGGCGCGGTCTTCAGCGGCCTCGCCCTCTTCATCAGGCCCTTTCCCGGTGGCGACGTGGATACAGGGCTCGCTTACGCGATGACGGCCATCCTGTTCGGTGTCCTGCCGGTCTCCACGCTGCTGATAGCCATCATCGCCGCCTGCACCTGGGCCGCGATATCGCGGGCATCCCTCGGGCGCGGCATATTCGCCGCCGGATCCGCGCCGCAGGCTGCGCGGCTGTCCGGCCTTCGCATCGAGCGATCGATTATCGCCGCCTACGTGCTTTCGGGGCTGTTTTCCGCCCTTGCCGGCCTCTATCTCGGCTTTCAGACCCTTTCGGGCGATGCGACGATCGGCGTGCCCTATACCATCAACTCCATCGCCGCGATCGTCATCGGCGGGCTGTCACTGCGGGGCGGTGCGGGGTCGCCGCTCAGCGCGATCTTCGGCGCACATGCGCTACGCGCGATCAGCGCCGTGCTGCTTTTCACCGGTGCCCCGCCCCTCGCGCAACCGCTTTTCGAAGGCATGGTGCTGATCACCGCGGTGGCGGCCGCATCCCTCACGCTGGTCCGCGACCCCAACCGCCTGAAGGCATTCCAATGATGAACCTGTTTTCCGTGGCTTTCCGCGTGGAGAGACCGATCTGGATCGCCTGCCTCTTCGTACTCGCTTTGAGCATCGCAATCGGCATCATGTATCCGGCGACCGTCTCGGTGAATTACTACATGCAGCAGCTGCAGATCGCGGCCTTCGTGGGCATTCTTGCCAGCGGCGCGATGGTGGTCCTCCTGCTCGGCGAGATCGACCTCTCCATGCCCTGGACTGCAACCGCGGCCGGCATGCTCGCCTGCGGGGTTTTCAGCAGCGGTGCGGCCTGGGCCAACGACGGCACCGCAATCTCCGTCGCCCTGCTACTGGGCCTGGCCATCGGCGGCCTCAACGCTTTCGGCGTTGCCATCCTGCGCGCGCCATCCATGGTGTGGACGCTCGGCGTCAACGCCATCCTGCTCGGATTGACCGTCGTCTATGCGGGTGGCTACAGCCCGCAGACGAATGCCTCCCCCCTGATGCGCCACCTCGCCGTCGGGCGCGTGTTCGACGTCGTTCCCGTGGCCGCGCTGGTCTGGATGTTCGTCGGCGGCATCCTCGTCCTCGTCCTGCGACTGACGCCGCTTGGCGCCTGGATCTATGCGATGGGCCGCAGCCCTCGCGTCGCCTACCTTGCCGGCATCCGAACGCGCGCCGTGGTTTTCTTCGCCTTCCTGTGGGCCGGGCTCTGCTCCGCCGTGGGGGGCGTGCTGCTCTCGGGCTATTCGGGACAGGCCTTTCAGGCCATGGGCGATCCCATGCTGCTGCCGAGCATCGCCGCAGTCGTCGTCGGGGGCACGAAGGTGACAGGCGGCGAGGGCAGATATCTCGGCACCGTCGTGGGCGTGCTCGCGCTCACGCTCCTTTCGAATGTGCTTTCCCTGATGCAGGCGCCCGAGGCGCTGCGACTGATCACCTACGGCAGCACGATCATCCTGATGCTGCTCGTCAGCAACAGGCGGGCACAGGCCCACCCATAAACCTGCCCGGAACGAAACCATCTACCCGCCCCATCAACACAAGGAGAAGCCGCATGGATGCGTTTGGAATGAAGCTCGAATGGTACAGCGAACCGTCATCCTACTCTTACCAGGATGGCACTTTGGAGGTCGTCACCGGAGACAAGACGGATTACTGGCGGGAAACCTTCTACGATTTCTGGCGCGACGACGGCCATTTCCTGTCCCGGGTCGTCGAGGGCGATTTCAGCGCCGAGGTCACGGTTCAAGGCGACTACGAGGTTCTCTACGATCAGGCCGGCCTGATGATGCGCCTGAGCGAGAGCCACTGGATCAAGACCGGCATCGAATTCACCGACGGGCGGATGTTTTTCTCCGTCGTCGTTACCAACAACCAATCCGACTGGTCTTTGGTCCAGGTGCCTGTCGATCCCGGTGGAATCCGCATCCGGCTGACCCGCCATCGCGAGGCGATCCGGGTCCAATATCTCAACAGCGAGAACGGCGCCTGGACACCGGTCCGCCTCGCCTATTTCCCGCCGACGAAGACGGTGCAGGTGGGCGTCATGTGCTGCTCGCCGCAGCGCGCCGGCTTCACCGCCCGGTTCAAGGATTTCGTTATCGGGCCGCCGATCGCGCGCGAATTGCACGATTGAAGAAGCACCAACCCGGCCCCGGCGGGATCAACAATGCCGCTGGGGCCGGACTATTGCATTTCGAATTGCCTTATTGTTATATTATATCCAATCTTCACTTTTCGCATACTCGGAGGAGCCGGAAACCGCCCGGCGCCAAGCCACTACATCACCGTGCGCATCGGTTCCTGGCCAGATTTCGGGGCAAGGGTCTCGTTAAAAAACCGTTGACACCACTCGTAATGTATCCAATATATTGTCTCCTATAAACAAGGGGAATACGACCATGGGACCGAAATACGCAACTCCAAACTTCAGCGAAGCCCGCCGGGCACTTCTGATCGGCGGCGCAGCTGCCGGCCTGACGGTCAGCTTTGGAAGACTGTTTTCCACGCCGGCCTCCGCCGCAACGGGCGGTACTCTTCAGGTCATGGCGTGGGAAGGCTATGACCTGACGAACGAGCTCAAGACGTGGCGCGAGGAAAACGGTGTCACCGTCGAAACCACGTCGATCGCGTCGCAGGATGATGTGCATACCAAGTTCATCGCCGGCAATCCGCCGCCGCTCGACCTTGCCGAATACAACCAGGCCTACAGCGAGCTTTACATCGATCAGATCAAGATCGTCTCGCCGCTCGATGTTTCGAAAATCCCAAACTACAACGCCGACAACCTGTTCAGCGTCTTCTTCGACAAGCCGACATGGTTCAAGGACGGGACGCTCTATGGCTCCCCCTACATCTGGGGCTTCAACACGCTCCTCTACAACTCCGCCGAGATGGAGGAGCCGAAATCCTACAAGGACCTGCTGAAGCCGGAGCTCAAGGGCAAGATCGCCATCATGGACGACGCCACGGGCAACTGGCCGCTGATTGCCCGGCTGGCCGGTTTCGGCGAGAAATACCCTGCCCTCACGAAGGATGAGCTGAAGACCGCGTTCGACGGTTTCGTCGCCTTCCGTGACCAGGCCCGCCTGATCGCCATCAACCAGGGCGATGTCGCGAACTTCATCGCCTCCAAAGAGGTGCTGGCCGTGGTGGTGGCAGATCCGCAGATCATCCAGCAGGTCACCGCGCAGGGCGTACCGTTGAAAATGGCGGTTCCGGAAGAAGGCCCGGTCCTGTGGGTCGATGCATGGTTCATCCCCGTCTCGGCGGACAATGTGGAAACCGCGCATGCCTTTATCAACCAATCGCTTGACCCGCAGGTGCAGGCAAATGTTTGCATGAGCATCCACCAGGCCCCGGTCTCGAAGAAGGCGGTCGAGCTCCTCGACGAAGCCGCTCGGGAACGCATCGACTATTCAAAGATCGACCAGATCTTCTCCGCGGGACTTCCCGGCATTCCGCCCGTCGAGGCGGAGGGCGAGGTGGCAAGCTACGACGACTGGATCCAGGCCTGGCAGCAGTTCAAGGCCGGCATGTAAGCGCACCGGCATTCCGGGCTGCATCTTGCAAAGCGGCCCGGAATGCAACGGTATCAGGAGTAAATTTCGGTGGTCAGTTCACAAAAATCGGGCGGGTTCCTCGCGGCTCCGGCAGTCACCTATATGGTGATTTTTTTCGTCGCCCCGAGCCTGCTGCTGTTTTCATACAGTTTCTGGACGGCAAGCTCGTTCCGTATCGTGCCGGACTTCGTCCTGACGAATTATCTCTCTTCGATACAGTCCCTGCTGTTTCTCAAGGTCACGCTCAACGCGCTGCTCATCGGCCTTGTCACCGCGACGATCTCGGTGCTGCTGTCGCTGCCAATCGCCTACTACCTGACCTACGTCACCCGCTCCAAGGTGATCTTCTACCTTATCCTCATCACTTGGTTCTCCAGCTATCTGGTGCGGATATATGCGTGGCGCACGCTGCTCGGCACGAACGGCCTTCTGAACGCTGCACTGCTGCAATTGGGCATAATTTCAACGCCCATCGAGGCCTTTCTCTTTAGCCCCTTCGCCGTGGGCGTGACCCTCGTGCACATCTATCTACCCTTCGCGGTCCTGATGGTGATTTCCGCGATGAGCGAAATCAAGAAGGAGCTGATCGAGGCGTCCCGCGACCTCGGGACAAGCCCGATCGGCGCCTTCATGAGGGTCGTCGCACCCAATGCCGCGCAAGGCCTGATCGGGGCCTTCATGCTGACCTTCATTCTTGCGGCCAGCGACTACGTGACGCCGCAGATGGTGGGCGGCTCATCGGGCCAGACCACCGGCCTCCTCATCGCCGACCAGTTCCGCAAGACCGGCAACTGGCCGCTCGGCGCGGCACAGGCGTTCATCATGTTTGCCCTGTCGATCCTGATCTACCTGATCATCACGGCACTTGCCCGCGCGGCAGGCCTCACCCGCTCCCGCAAGAGCACGACGATCTTAAAGCAGGACAAGTAGATGATCCTCCGTATCACCGTTTACCTGATCCTGGCATTCCTGCTCATCCCGCTGGCGCTGATCGTTCTGTTCAGCTTCAACGCCAGCCCCTCCTTCACCTTCCCCATCACCGGCTACAGCATGCGGTGGTATGCACAGATCTTCTCGGACCCGCAGCTCGGTTCGGCCTTGTGGAAGAGCTTCTGGATCGCGACGCTGACGGCGATCATCACCTTTCTTCTCGGCGCTGCCGCGTCGCTGGCCTGGCTGCGGCTGGGGCGCAAGGGCCGCACCGTGCTTGAAATCCTGTGCATCACCCCGATTGCCCTTCCCGGCCTGTTCCTCGGTGTGTCGCTGCTGGTGCTCGCTTCCCAGGTCGGCGTGCAGCTCTCGATGATCACCATCGTGCTCTCCCATGTGGTCCTGGCGCTTCCAATGCTGATGATTGCCATGCGAGCCAGGCTCGCCTTGTTCGATCCGAACCTCGAGGAAGCATCGCGCGACCTCGGGGCATCCCAGGTCCTCACGTTTCGCCGGGTCACCCTCCCCCTCATCGCGCCGACGCTCATTTCCTGTGCCGTGCTCAGTTTCGCGCTTTCGTTCGACGAGTTCGTCGTCACGGCCTTCGTATCGGGCACCGAGACGACGCTGCCCATGTACATCTGGTCGATGATGCGCCGCACGGTCACGCCGCTCATCAACGCGATTTCCACGCTCGCGATGGTTTTTACCATCGCCATCATTTCCATCGCCCTTGCCATTGCCGCGATGAAACGCGCGACAAATCTCTCCAGCCGCGACGTCGCTTGAAGGAAAACGCCCATGTCCCCAATCATCGAAATCACGGATGGCAACAAGGCCTTCGGCAGCTTCAAGGCGCTTCAGGACATCAATCTTTCCATCGCCCAGGGCGAGATCGTCACGCTGCTCGGCCCGAGCGGCTGCGGAAAGACGACGCTGATGCGCATCTTCGCCGGCTTTGAGAGCCTGACGAGCGGATCGCTCAAGATCGACGGAAAAGACGTCTCAAATCTTCCGCCGGAAAAGCGCCCGGTCAACATGGTCTTCCAGCGCTACGCCCTCTTCCCCCATCTGGACGTCTTCGAGAATGTTGCCTACGGCCTCAAGGTGAAGGGTATAGGCAAGGACGAAGTTCGGGAACGGGTCCGCAATATGCTTCGCATCGTGCAGATGGATCACCTGCAGCAGCGTTTCATCACCGAGCTGAGCGGCGGCCAGTGCCAGCGTGTTGCGCTTGCCCGCGCGCTCGTCAACGGGCCGAAGGTTCTCCTTCTCGACGAGCCGCTCGCCGCACTCGACCTGAAGATCCGGCAGCACATGCTGACGGAGATGAAGCGCATCCACGCAGAGACCGGGGCGACCTTCATCTATGTGACGCACGACCAGGACGAGGCCATGATCCTTTCGGACCGCGTCGTGCTGATCGACCGCGGGCAGATCGTTCAGGTCGATACGCCACAGGATATGTATAACCGGCCGAATTGTCTTTTCTCCGCCAAGTTCCTAGGTGAGACCAATATCCTGCATGGAACCATCGTTGAAGACGCGTCCGGCAAAAGGGCGTTCAGGTCGGCGGAGGGCAGCTTCCACTACCAGCCCACGAACCAGATCGCCTCGAAGAGCGCTGCCATCATGTCAGTGCGCCCGGAAGCGATTTCGCTGTTCGCCGAAGATCCCGCGCAGGACAATGCCATTGCGGCAACCGTGACCGACGTGCTCTTCACCGGCAGCCGGTCCTTCTACCATCTCGTCAGCGACGGGGGAGAAGCGCTTCGTGCCCAGGTACAGAACACGCCGGGTCTGAACAGACCGAATGTGGGTGACCGTGTGCATGTCTGCTGGCCCCACGACGGGTCTGTCGTGCTGCCAGCATCCCCCAGCCACTGAGCGTTGACGACATGACTCCCAACTCCTCCATCATAAAACGCCACACGGTTACCGCGACCGTCCTTGAATTGATCAGGGACCGCATTGTCGAAGGGGTCTATCCCGGCGGCCAGCAGATCCGCCAGGAGGCCATTGCCGAGGAATTCGGCGTGTCGCGAATTCCCATCCGTGAGGCTCTGGTTCAACTGGAGGCGGAAGGCTTCGTACAGATCCACACGCACAAGGGTGCAGTCGTCGCGCAACTGACCGTCGAAGACGCCATCGACATCTTCGAGGCACGCCTCGTCCTCGAGCCCAGCATTCTTCGTCAGGCTGTGACGAAGGCGACGGCAGAGGACATCGACCGGGTACGAAAGGCGCTGCACGAATACGAGCGCGGGGTCGCCAACGACGCGTCTCCAGCCCAACTCAGCCAATTGAACTGGGCGTTTCACAAGGCGCTTTCCAGCGCGTCGGGACGCTGGCGGTCGCTCGCCGTCCTATCATCTCTCTACAAGTCGGCAGACCGATATCTGCGCTTGCAGATCGACAACGCCGAGGCCCGGCGAAACGCGCTTGAGGATCATCGGGCAATCGCGGCCGCATTCGTGCAGCAGGACGCGGCGCTGGCGCAACGCCTGCTGGCCCGGCATATTTCCGGCGCACGAGACGATGTGACGAAAAGCCTGAATATGCTGAAAAAGGCGCCGTGATCCACGCCGACAACTCACCACGCCGGCGGCATTCATTTGAAATAGAGGAAAGACATGCAACTTGATCGCGTTATTACCGTCGTAGGCGCCCATGCGGAAGGCGAAGTTGGCCGCGTGATCACCGGCGGCGTCTTGCCACCCAAAGGCAAGACCATGTTCGAGAGGATGCAGAACCTCGAACGCGATGGCGCCTGGCTTCGAAACATGCTGCTCTTCGATCCGCGCGGCAGCGTCAACGCCGCAGTCAACCTGATCACGCCCCCATGCCGCGACGATGCGGATATCGGCATGATCGTGATGGAATCAGACTATTTCGTCCCCATGTCCGGCTCAAATCTGATCTGCACGGTCACGGTGGTACTTGAAGCCGGCATGATCCCGATGATCGAGCCACAGACGATCGTCCGGGTCGACACACCCGCGGGCCTTGTGGAAGTCACCGCGGAATGCAGGAACGGCAAGTGCAAGCGCATCACCTTCCGCAACATCCCCTCGTTCGTGATGCACCGCGACGCGACGATCGATGTCCCCGATCTCGGCACGCTGCGGGTGGATGTCGCGTACGGCGGCATGATCTATTGCATCGTGGACGCTGAGGACCTGAACCTGACGCTCGATCGCAGCGAAGCCCGCCTGCTCGTGGAACTGGGTGAAAAGATCAAGGCAGCGGCGGCAAGCCAGTTGCCGTCCATCCACCCCGAAAACCCGCAAATCCATACGATAAACCAGGTCGAGTTCGCCGGCCCGCTTCAGGTCTTGGGCGGCGTGAAAACCTCGAAGAACGCAGTGGTGGTCTCGCCCGGTCGGCTCGACCGCTGCCCGTGCGGCACCGGCACATCGGCCCGCATGGCCCTGCTTCATGCCCGCGGAGACCTGGCGGTCGGCGAGACATTCCGCCACCTCTCGATCCTCGACACGGTATTCGACTGTGAAATCCTCGAAACCGGCACGGCCGGCCCAATCCCGGCCGTCACGCCCCAGATCTCCGGTCGGGCATGGCTTACGGGTGTCAGCCACTACGGGGTGGATCCGGAGGATCCGTTCCCGGAAGGCTACCGCCTGTCGGACACATGGTTCGCCTGAGGCCCCACGAAATCGAATCCGATTGCGCCGGCAGGCTGCCTTGCCGGAGCAATCGGGAAAGCGCGTCTCCTGCGCCATTTCGCATGTCCTGCGTGTGGATCCGGTGTTGAAATCGATCTATCCGCTAAATTCCGCCTGCCGGTTGCTTGCTTAACGAGGGCTTTGTATTCAATATACGGGTCAGCATCGTAAATGAGTCCGTGATGAAAGCCTCCCCTTCTATCAAGCGCCGCACCGTTACCTCGTCCGTCCTGGACCTGCTTCGTGACCGGATCATATCCGGCTACTATGAGGGTGGTCATCAGATCCGCCAGGAGGCGATTGCCGACGAAGTCGGCGTCAGCCGCATTCCGGTGCGCGAAGCGCTGGTTCAGCTTGAGGCGGAAGGGCTCGTCGTCATCCATACGCACAAGGGCGCGGTGGTCGCGAAGCTGACGCCGGAAGATGCCGTCGACATTTTCGAGGCGCGCCTGATCTTCGAACCGTTCATCCTCGCCAAAGCGATGGAAAAGGCAACGCCCGAGGACGTCGAACGCGTCCAGAGCGCCTATCGCGACTACGAGAAAGCGCTTCTGGCCGGCGAAAGCCCGGCGATCCTCAGCCAGTTGAACTGGGCATTCCACATCGCGCTTTCCTACGCCGCCGACAGGCCACGGTCTCTGTCCGTGCTATCCACGCTCTACAATTCCGCTGACCGGTATCTCCGACTCCAGATCGACGCCAAGGCAGCGCAGACGAAGGCCCTGGAGGAACACAGCGCGCTTGCCCAATACTTTGCCGATGGCAACAGCAGCGCCGCGCAAAAGCTTCTCAAGAAGCACATCGCCGATGCGCGCGATGATGTTATCCGCGGCCTTCAACACCGCGGCACGAAGGTCGCATCCTAGTCCATTGTCACGACGGGTGCCCGCGCCATGTGCGCGGACACTTTCCTGTCGAGACCGATCAGGCGGCTTGCTTCTGGCCCTCATAGGCGATGGACTGCGGCGCGAGGGCGGGAACACCCTTGATCCGGTCCGAAATCTTCTCGGCGACCATCATCGTCGGGCAATGCAGGTTGCCGTTGGTGATGCGCGGCAGGATGGATGCATCGACGACGCGAAGGCCTTCAAGACCATGCACCCGGCCTTCGTCATCGACGACGGCCAGGTCATCGTTGCCCATGCGGCAGCTTGAGCATGGGTGATATTGCGTGCCCATGTTGTCCTGCAGCCAGGCGAACACGTCCTCGTCGCTCCACTTGCGCAGACCGGGGAAAATCGCTTCGCCCCTGATCTTGTCCCAGCCACGCTGCTGAATGATCTCATCCGTATGCCGGACACCGTCGATCAGATTGCGGCGATCCTCTTGGTCCGAAAGATAATTGAGCACGATCGACGGATGCTTGCGAGGATCGCCGCTCAGAAGTGTGACCGCGCCCTTGCTGTTCGGCCGGCCGAGGCAGACCTGATATTGGAAGCCCTCTTCGATATTGACCTTGCCATGCATGAGTTCACCCAGCATCGGCAGGAACTCGTGCTGGATGTTCGCATAGTCGACGCTATCGCTGCTCTTGAAGAAGGAGCCGACCTCCCAGAGGTTTGTCGTGCCAAGGCCGCTGCGCAGGAACATCCATTGCGCGCCGATCATCGCCATCTTGAACAGGTTCATGTCCACGGCCGGCGAAACGCCCTTGCGCGACGCCCGGTACTTGATGGATACGGCGACATGGTCCTGGAGACTCTTGCCGACACCCGGCAGGTCCGACACCGCCGTGATGCCGTGTTCCGCGAGTTCATGGGCGGGGCCGACGCCGGACAGAAGAAGCAATTGCGGAGAGTTGAAGGCACCTCCGGCAAGGATGACCTCCCGCGCCGCGCGCGCTTCGACAATCTGCCCCTTCTGTTCATAGCGCACGCCGGTGGCCCGCTTGCCGTCGAACAGGACCTTGTGAACCAGCGCACCGAGTTGCAGTTCCACGTTCCCGCGCTTGATCGCCGGCCGAAGATAGGCGCGTCCCCCGCTTGCCCTGATGCCGTTGTCGATATTGGCTTGGTAGGCATGCACACCTTCCTGGCGGAAGGCATTGTAGTCCGCATTCAGGGGATGGCCGGCCTGCTGTCCGGCCTCGAGAAATGCCTGGAAGGGCTCAAGCTCCGCCTTGAGCGTGGTGATCGCGATTGGCCCTTCGCCGCCACGATACTGGTTCGCCCCCTTGTCGTAGTTCTCGAGCTTCTTGAAATAGGGCAGGCAGTGGGCATAGGACCAGTTGGTCAAACCATCCTCGGCCCAGCGATCGAAATCGCGCGGATTGCCACGAACATAGACCATCCCGTTGAGCGATCCGGAACCGCCGAGCATCTTCCCACGGATATGGGGCACCATCCGGCCATTCAGCGCGGCTTCCGGCCCGGTATCGAATTCCCAGGTGCGGGCCTTGTCCGTCAGCGGATAGGACATGGCCGCCGGCATGCGCACGTAGATCGAATTGTCATGCGGCCCGGCCTCCAGGACAAGGACCCGGACGTTGCGGTCCTCACCGAGGCGGGCAGCCACGACCGACCCGGCAGCACCCGAACCCACCACGATGTAATCGTATGTTTTAGTTGGCATTTCATGTCCCCAATTGACAATTCCGGTCAGGCTGGCCGTACCCGGCATGATTGACGTCGCCTTTTGTCGTAAACCGGTGGCATCCGCTATTTGTCACGGCGCGACCCGCTAAACCAACAAGCATGAGCCATTATTGGATCCAATCTATTATATTCCGAAAGCTGCGTCTAGTGTAGACGCGGGGAAATCGCAGCGCGATGGAGCCCGAAAAAAGATCAGATGCGCGTGTCGCGAAAACCAAGACGATGCAAGCCGCGCTGCACATCGGGAGCGCCCATGAACAGGCGCCAAAGCAGCCCCGATCTATAGTTTTCGATCATCGCGACGATAGGGCCTTGGTTGATCGCGAGATGCCAGGCTGAAATCCAGTTCTCACCCGGCGCAAACGCATCGGCAAAGCCATATTTCGACCAGAGACGGCCATCCTCGTACGAAAGAAATGAACGAAGAGCCGCTTCGGCTTCCAGCGGGAGAAAGGGGAAACTCGAAAGGGCAGCAGTCGGCGACAGCACCCCATGATCGTTTTCAGGGCAGCTGACCAGATAGCCGCGCGGCCCATCAGAAGCCGTCAGGCCCCATCCGTGCACGCCATAGCCGCCGTGACCTTTCGGATTGCGTTTGCAGTGCTCGAAATTGATGCGCGCATGCGCGACGACCTGCTGCCAATGATCGACATAGTCGTCTCCAAGATTTCGAGGGTCCAGGGTGCAGAAGGAATATTGCGACAGGAAAAGCGGCCCGCCGTAAGGCATGCCGACCGGAAGGGCATGACCGTAATAGGACTGTCCGTTTCGATGCCCGCCTTCGTTCGCCCAGCCGACATGGTAAACTTCCGGATCGATCGGCGAAGATTCGGAACCTGCCGCCAGCACGTAAGCGATCAGCGCCTCGTTCCAGCCCGTGATGGGCATGTTCAGGTGCCATTCGTGCTTAGGGCTCCAGTGCCAGTATAAGGACGGCCGGGCACCCGGGCGAACGAAACCAGACCAATCGACGGCATCGCAGACGCGATTGATCCGCTCCCGTAAATCGCTCTCTAGCGGCGTATCACCGGAAAAGAACTCGCGGGCACAGATGAGCCCCTGAATCAGCAAGCTCGTCTCGACAAGATCAGCGCCGTCGTCCCTCGGAATCCATTGCACGACCTTCAGCGTCGTTGCCCGAACGAAATGTGGGAAAGCGCCTTTAAACCGTGGAATCTGCTCAAGGCTATCCAAGATCCTGTCGATACGGCGGCATGCTTCCGGGTGCGCGATCCATTGCCTGAAGGCCATGACCAGGATTGCCAGAATTCCGAAACCGACGGCGCCAATGGAAACAAGGTCATATGGGTCTCCCTGCTTCACCGGCCGGCGATCGTAGGGCAGCGATGTCGCGTCGTTGGCGCCTTCGACGAAGTAATTTGCATGCGCCAACTGGACAATGTCCAGCACATCCGAAAGCGCGCTTTCCCTTGGAATGTCGGGAAAGCCGCCCGGATAAGTCGGCTGGTGGGACGTAAAACCGGAAGAATGATGATTCATGCGATCTGGAAGCCATGGCGAAGCGGGTCGTGGTCGTCGACAAAGATCGTGTTATGCCCCGTCACACGCGCCCAACCAGATACACTCGGAAGAATGCCAGAGAAAGATCCCACATTCGCCGCAGCCTCGACGCGGCAATTGAACATCGTGCCGATGATGCTTTCATGGACGAACGTTTCGCCGACATTGAGGCGCTGGCGCGCCACCAGTTGAGCCATTCGTGCGGACGATCCCGTTCCGCACGGTGACCGATCAATCGCCTTCTCCCCGTAAAAGACGGCATTGCGCGCATTCGCTTTGGCATCACGCGGCTTGTCGCACCACATGACATGCGAAACGCCCGCGATACGCTGATCGTCCGGGTGGGTCGGGCTGAGCTTTGCCTGCGCTGCGGCGCGAACCTTCGGGCTGAGCTCGACGATCTCGCCTGCACTCATTCGGTCAAGTCCCGGCCAGGTCGCCTGAGGCTCGACGATGACATAATAATTGCCGCCATAGGACAGATCGACCGTCAACGTTCCAAGGCCTTCGACGTCGATTTCGACATCTTGCGCATGCAGATAACTGGCGACGTTGAAAAGCCGCACCTGCTCGACCTTGCCGCCTGACTTCGAATATTCGATGTCGACGCGCCCGGCCGGAGTTTCGAGTGACAGCTTGCCGTTTCGCTTGGGCGTAACCACACCGGTTTCCAGCGCGGCGGTGACTGTTCCGATCGTGCCGTGGCCGCACATCGGAAGGCAGCCGCTCACTTCTATGAAGAGCACGCCGACGTCGCAGTCGGGGCGGGAGGACGGATAGAGGATCGTCCCGGACATCACGTCATGTCCCCTCGGCTCAAACATCAGCGCGCGACGGACCCAGTCGTGATCACGAAGGAAAAGCTCCCGTTTCTCCGCCATCGAGACATTCGGAAGAAAGGGCGCTCCCCCGGCGACAACGCGCACAGGGTTGCCGCAGGTGTGGGCATCAATGCAGAAAAACGTATGGCGAGTCATTGAGGCGCGGATCCCCTTGTATGGCGAAGCGATTGGCAGAAAACGGCGCAAGATCGATGGATGGCGCCAATCCCGAAACAAGTTGCGAAACGAGCTTGCCGGTGGTGGCAGCTTGGGTGAGCCCCAGATGCCCGTGACCGAACGCGTAGATCACACGCGACGACCTGTAGGATCGACCGATCACAGGCAGAGAATCCGGCGTGGCCGGCCTATGCCCACTCCACTCCGACCCCGTGCACCCCTTGATGCCCGGCAGATATTTCGCCGCGAGCGTAAGGAGAGCCTGGCATCGTTTCATGTTCGGTTTGGCACGAAGCCCGCCGAATTCGGCAGCACCTCCAAGTCGCAGGCCGCTGCTCAAGGGCGTCGCCACGAACTTCCTGTCCGCAAAGATGATCTCACGCCTTAGCGTGACCGGAGCATCCTTGATGGTGGTGTTGTAGCCGCGCTCGCTTTCCAGAAGGACACGATCGCCAAGATATCCAAGAAGCTGAGCCGACCAGGCACCCGCAGCAATAACGAGCGTCTCGAATTGAAGGCCTCTGCTGGCCGTGTGGGCAACAACACGGGTTTTCTCGGGGATAACACGTTCGATGTTCTCGCATAGAAACGTCACGCCTTGGGATATCAGCCACGCGCGCAGCCCATCCAAAATCACTTTCGGATCGGATATCTGCCCCCATTGAGGCGTAAGGACACCACTTGCCGCGAGCGGGCCGAGAGCAGGTTCGAGTTCCCGAACTTCGGAGGCCGAGAGTTCGATTACCTCGATTCCACATCCTCGCTTCGTCTCCCACTCCAGCCGATCGCGCGCCAGACCATCGGGCTTTTCATAGACGGTAAGCGCGCCGGTGCGGCTGATGTGTTGCGCCATTCCTACATCGCGAAGCAGAGCGGCGAGATCGTCATAGGCACGCCCATTGATCGAAGCCAATGCCCCGGAAATCCGTGGCAATGCCTCAGAACGGCCGGCACGCACGAAGGCGGCCAGCCATGGAAGCAACCGAAGCGCATGACCTGGGCGTACCGCCAGAGGACCGAGAGGATCCAGGAGCCATCCGGGAACTTTCTTCCAAAGACCCGGGATCGACGCCGGCATCACCTCGGTAACGGCAACCCCGCCCGCATTGCCCGAGGATGCGTTACCGCCATTTGCGTCGCGATCGATGACGGTAACGCTCGCTCCTATCTGGACCAACGCATATGCCACCGAGAGACCGACTATCCCTGCTCCAACAACTGCGACCTTTTTTGACGGCACTATTCCCTCGCGTCAGCACTAGACATGGGTTCTCAACAGAGCCATGGATATAATGTAGATTGGATCCAATAATTGGTATGGTCAACCTGAAATCTGACGGGCCAAAAAAGTTTCAAGGGCGGAGTGGACAGCATGATTGTTTGATTGTAGATTGGATCCAATCTTTCTTTCAAGACCAACAGGACAGGATGGTTAGACTATGGCGAAGTGGACAGGCGTTTTTCCGGCAGTGACGACAAAGCTGACACAGGACGGCAAGGTCGATATCGAGCAAACCAAGGCAAGCATCGACCGCCTCGTGAAATCAGGCGTTTCGGGCGTTATCGTTCTCCCGATGCTCGGTGAAAATGCATCGATGAGCATGGAAGAACGCGAAGCCGTCATTCGGGCCGCCGTCGATGTGGTGAAAGGTCGTGTTCCCGTCCTTTCCGGCCTCGCCGAAATCACGCTGGAAAATGCGAAGAAGAACGCGAAGCTCTACGAAACCTTCGGAGCGCAGGGCCTCATGGTATTCCCGAGCCTTGGCTACAAGACGGACAACCGTGAGACCGTCGAATGGTACAAGGGCATCGCCAGCGCCTCGTCGCTGCCGATCATGATCTACAACAACCCGATCGCGTACGGCGTTGACTGCACCGTCGATGTTCTCAAGGATCTGGTCGATGTGCCGGAGATCGTGTGCATCAAGGAAGAGACAGGCGACATCCGCCGCGTCACCGACATGTATGTGGCTTTCGGCGATCGTTTCAGCATCTTCTGTGGTGTCGACGACCTGATCGTCGAAAGCTCGGCGCTTGGCGTGACCGGCTGGGTTTCCGGCATGACGAATGTCTGGCCCGCCGAATGTGTCGAGCTATTCAACCTTTGCGCTGAAGACCGTTATGCCGAAGCGCGCGCCCTTTACAGGATCCTGACGCCGTCGTTCCATCTCGATACGCATGTCAAGCTTGTGCAATACATCAAGCTTGCCGAAAACCTCGTCTACGGCGCTCCGGAATGGACCCGCGCTCCCCGACTGCCGCTCGTCGGCGCCGAGCGTGATTTCGTTGTCTCGACTGTGAAACATGCAATCGCCGTTCTCGCGGGTCGCGCCAAGCAGGCCGCTTGATTTCATCCGAGCAAACGCCCCTCGCCCGCCATATGCCGGGCGAGGGTTTACGCGTGGATTTATCCTGCGCGATATTGCCGAACATCTGGAGACTACATGACCATCACCGGTGAGCTTCTGATCGGGCTTGAGAACCGTCGCGGCGCAAACAGCCAACTCTGGGGCGTCGAAGCCGCCTCCGGCGAGCGGCTTCAACCAGGGTTTGGTGGTGCCGAACTCAGCGATCTGGACGATGCCTGCGCATTGGCCGAATCGTCTTTCGATGCCTATCGGCAGACGACCCTGGAGAAGCGTGCCTGCTTCCTGGAACGGATCGCAGATAACATTCTTGCCATCGGCAACGAGCTGGTAGAGCGCTGCATGGCAGAAAGCGGCCTGCCGCGGGCGAGAGTGGAAGGCGAACGCGGCAGAACGGTCGGACAGCTAAGGCTTTTTGCTTCTGTACTCCGCGACGGCAGATACCTCGACATCCGCATCGACAAGGCGCTTCCAGAACGCACGCCGGCGCCCCGTGCCGATATCCGTCTTCGGCATATCGGGCTCGGTCCGGTGGCTGTGTTCGGTGCCTCAAACTTTCCTTTGGCCTTTTCGGTCGCGGGCGGCGATACGGCCTCCGCGCTGGCCGCAGGTTGCCCGGTCATTGTAAAAGCCCACTCCGCCCATCCCGGCACATCCGAGCTGGTCGGCCGCGCCGTCCAGAACGCCGTTCGAGACTGCGGCTTGCCGGAAGGCGTCTTCTCCCTGCTATTCGATTCCGGCCGACAGATTTCGCAGGCACTGGTCGCCGATCATCGCATCAAGGCCGTGGGCTTCACTGGCTCGCGACGGGCCGGAACCGCATTCATGCAAATCGCGGCGTCGAGACCAGAGCCCATTCCAGTCTACGCGGAAATGAGCTCCATCAACCCCGTTGTTATTTTCCCGGAAGCGCTCGCAGCGCGAGGGCGCGAGATCGGCCGGGACCTGGTGGCCGCCCTAACGCTGGGCGCAGGCCAGTTCTGCACCAATCCAGGCCTCGTCATCGTATTGGAGGACAGCGGCTATGCCGCGTTCACGGCATCTCTGGCGGACACGCTGAAGCAGTCGCAAGCTGCAACAATGCTGACGCCCGGGATTTGCAAGAGCTATCGCGACGGCATCGAAGCGCTGGAAGCGAACCCTTCTGTCAAAACGATCGCCAAGGGTGTTCCCGGCAACAATTTCCAGGGCCAGGCGGCCGCCTTTGAGACGGATGCCGCAAACTTCCTCGCCCATAAGGAACTGCACGAAGAGGTCTTCGGAGCAGCCACGCTTGTGGTGCGGTGCGCGACTGTTGGAGAATTGCGGGCCGTCGTTTCTGCGCTCGAAGGCCAGCTTACGATCTCCATGCATGCGGACGAAGGCGACTATGAGGAAGCCCGCCGCTTCATTCCGCTGTTCGAGCGGAAAGCAGGCCGCCTGATCCTCAACGGGTTTGGAACGGGCGTCGAGGTTTGCCATGCCATGGTTCACGGCGGCCCCTTTCCTGCAACCTCGGATTCCCGGACGACCTCCGTCGGAAGCCTTGCGATAGCACGCTTCCTTCGGCCGGTTTCATATCAGTCGTTTCCGTCGAAGCTTCTCGCGACGGAGCTTCTGGATGAAAATCCGCTGGATTTACCGCGCCGGACGGATCCTGCGCTCTGATCAACAGAGCCAAGGCGCTCCGCCTCTCTTCCAAAACATCAGCCCCGCCCAGGACGACAAGCACCTTGGGCGAAGCCTTGCTCCATCATTTAGAATTTGCTGTCTTCGTTGATGAACTTGATCGCATTGTCCTTGGTGATGATCGGCGAGGCGAGTGCTGTCTTTTGAGGGACGGCGGCACCGGCGAGGATTGCCATCAGACGGTTGAAGCCGGCGCGGCCGATCTGGTCGGAGCTGTTGAGGCCGGTCGCACCGTAATTGCTGCCGTCGCGGTTGATCTCCTGCAGCGCGCCCATTTCGCCATCGACGGCAGCGACGAAGATGTCGCTGTCGCGGCCGGCGTCATGGATGGCTTTTTGCGCGCCGAGGCACATCGAGTCGTTCTCGCAGAAGACGGCGTTGATGTCCTTCTCCTTGGCAAGCATGTCCTCCATCTGCTTGAAGCCGCCATCGGCGCTCCAGCCGCCCCAGCCCGGGGCGACGACGGCGTCCATCTTCGCTTCGGCCAACTTGGCCTTGACGCCGTCCGAACGGTCCGAGCCGATCGTATTGTCGGCCGGGCCACCGCGGATGATCACCACCTTGCCCTTGCCGCCCAGGCGCCTGACGATGTAATCGCCGATACCCTCGCCAATGACGCGGTTATCCGGGCCAACCCAGCTCGTATAGTCGCCGCCCTTTAGGAGCCGGTCGACCATGACCACCGGCACCCCGGCCTGCTGGATCGCGTCGAGGGCTGCGGGGGCTGCCTCGATGAAGGCACCGGAGACGATCAGCCCCTTGACGTTCTGGTTCAAGAGGTCCTCGACATCGGCCGTCAGCTTGGCGACGTCGCCGCCGGCGTCGGTCGAGAGGATCCTGATGTTGGAATAGGGCTTGGCCTCGTCCTTCACCGCCTCGTCCATGCCGACGAAATAGGCGCAGCAGAGCGACAGGTTGACCATGCCGATCTTGATTTCATCCTCCGCAGCCTTGGCCGCACCCGTGGCCATGGCGGCGACCGCCATGGTGGTGATGCCGAAAGTCCTCAGTTTTTTCAGTAGCGTCATCTTTTTTCCTCCCTTTGATAACGTGCGCGCAAGGCGCGGCTTTCATGCCTTCTTGCGCCGGGCAAGCACGGCGACGAGAATAATCGCCCCCTTCAGCAACTGCTGGTAATAGGAGTCGACATTGAAGAGGTTGAGCACGTTGTCGACGACGGCGAGCGCCAGCACGCCGCCGAGCACACCGGAGGTCTTCCCGCCCCCGCCGCCCAGCAGGCCGCCGCCGATGACCACGGCCGCGATCGCATCCAGTTCGTAGCCCACACCAACGCTCGGCTGGGCGATGCCGAGGCGGCTGGCCAGAAGCACGCCGGCAATCGCGGCAAACAGGCCGCAGATGACATAGGCCCCGATGAGGTGCTTGCGCACGTCGACGCCCGCAAGCCGCACCGCCTCCTTGTTGACACCCAGCGCATAAGCCGCGCGCCCCGAGACCGTGTGTTCGAGATAGAACCAAACTGCGGGCACGGCGAGAGCGAACAGGATGAAGTTCACCGGGATCGGCCCGAGAAACGCCCCGCCGATCAGCGAGCGGAACATATCGTCCGCCGGATAGCGCGGCGTATCGGCGTAAACGTAGAGCAGGCCGCGCAGGCTGCCCATCGTCGCCAGCGTCACGATGAAGGGCTGCAGGTTGAAGCGCGCCGTCAGCCAGCCGTTCACCCCGCCGACCGCGGCCCCCATGGCAAGCGCAATCGCGATTGCCCCGGAGAAATGCATCTGCTCCTGAAGGCCGGTCGCGAGCAGGCCGGCAAAGGCCAGCACCGAGCCGACCGATAGATCGATGCCGGCGGTGCGGATGACGATCAGCAGGCCGAGGCTCAGGAAGCCGTTGGTGACGATCTGGCGCGAGATGTTGACGATGTTGCGCTGGGTCAGGAACGAATCCGACGCGAAGGCGGCAAACACGACCAGCGCGAGGATCGCCGCCGCAAAGATCAGGTCGGCGCGGCTGAAGCGGTTGAGAAAGGCCATCTTGGGCTCGCTAGGGGTCACGGCGTCGGTCAATGCAACTGCTCCGGTCGTGTCGTGGCCTCAAGGCCGGCGGCGTGCATGAACAGCACCTCCATGCTGAATTCGTCGGGCGTCAGCTCGGCGACGATCGTGCCCTCGCGCATCACCAGCAGCCGGTCGGAAAGGCCGATCACCTCGGGCATTTCCGACGAGATGAGCAGCACCGCCGCGCCCTCCGTCGCAAGCTCGGCGATCATCCTGTAGATATCGACCTTGGTGGCGATATCGACGCCGCGCGTCGGCTCGTCGAAGATGAAGAGCTTGACGCCCTCGACCAGCAGCCACTTTGCCAGCACCACCTTCTGCTGGTTGCCGCCCGAAAGCTGGCGCACCGGCCGATCCGTGCCCTTGGGCCGGATCGAAAGGCCTGAAACCTGCCCGTCGACCAGGTGTTTTCGCGCGTCGCCATCGATGACGCCGAAGCGCGACATGCGGCCGAAGCTCGCAAGCGATGCGTTGTCCATGACGCTCGCATCGAGCGCCAGTCCGTCGCCCTTGCGATCTTCAGTGATCATGGCGATGCCGTCGCGCACGGCCTGGCGCGGAGACGTGTAGTTCGCATCGCGGCCGGAAAACCTCACCGTGCCGTGCCCGGCCGGTTCCGCTCCAAAAATGGCTTTCGCCACCTCCGTGCGGCCGGAACCAACGAGGCCGAACATGCCGACGATCTCGCCTGCCCGCACCTTGAAATCGATATCGCGGAAAACGCCCGGCCGGGTGAGATGCTCGACCTCCAGCACGACGGGGCCTGCCGTCCGGTTGCGTTCCGGAAAGATCGCCTCCAGCGGCCGCCCGACCATGGCCTCGATCAGCTTGCCCTGCCCGACGCCGTCAAGACGGCCGGAGAGCACGCTGCGCCCGTCCTTCAGCACGACGAATTCCTCGGCAATGCGGAAAATCTCCTCCATGCGATGGGAGATGTAGAGGATCGTGGTGCCGGCGGCGGCGAGCTTGCGCACCTTGTCGAACAGTTTTTCCGTTTCCAGCGCCGAAAGCACGGCCGTCGGCTCGTCGAGGATCAGGATGCGAGGCTGCGCGACCAGCGCCTTGGCGATCTCGACGATCTGCTGGCGGGCAACCGACAGGTCGCTGACCAGCATCGCGGGATCGATATCGGAGAAGCCGAACTCGGCCAGCACTTCGGACGCGATGCGGTTTGCCGCCGCCCAGTCGATCACCCAGGACAGCCGACGGCAGGGCATGCGTCCCATCAGCATGTTTTCCGCGACGCTCAGGTGCGGTAGCAGGCTCAGTTCCTGATAGACGGTCTGGATGCCGAGCCCCATGGCATCGGCGGGATTGGCGATCTGCACCTGCCGTCCATCGAGCGAGATCGTGCCGCTGTCGGGCAGGACCGCGCCGGAGAGCATCTTCATCAGCGTCGATTTTCCGGCACCGTTTTCGCCGCAGAGCGCCAGCACCTTGCCCTCCCCGACGGTGAACGAAATCTCGCGCACGGCCGGGTTGCCGTCATAGCTCTTGGCGATCTTGCTTACGGTCAGCGCCGGCATGTCACACCCCCGCCCCGAAGACATCGGTCAAAAGCAGGGTCTTTTCCTTGCTCATGTGCAGCAAGGTCTCGTGGATACCCTCGCGGCCGTTGCCGCTCGCCTTGTTGCCGCCGAAGGGAAGGGATTCCACCCGAACCGCCGTCGTGTGGTTGACGACGACCGTGCCGACGTCGAGCCGCTCATAGGCGCGCATGATCTTGCGCAGGTCGCGCGTAAAAATCGCCGCCTGCAGGCCGAAGGGGCTGTCATTGGCGAGCTCGAGCGCCGCTTCGAAATCGTCATAGGGGATGAGCGGCAGAACGGGTCCGAAGGTCTCTTCCGCAAAAGCGGGCGTGCCCGGCGCAACGCCGGTGAGAATGGTCGGCTCGTAGAAATTGCCGTTGCGCCTGCCGCCCGTGACAATTTTCGCGCCGTCGGCAACGGCCTGACGCACCTGCGCCTCCACGCGTTCCGCTGCACGGGTATTGATAAGCGGCCCCACATTCGTCGCCGCATCGAGCGGATCGCCGATTTTCAAGGTCGCAGTCCGTTCGGTGACCGACGCAAGCAGCGGCTCGAAGATCGAGCGGTGCACCAGCACGCGCTTGACGGCGCAGCAGATCTGGCCGTTGCCGCTGGTGAAGCGGCCGGCGATCAGGGCATCGGCCACCTGGTCGATGTCGGCATCCTCGCAGACGATGGTGGCATCGTTGCCGCCGAGTTCCAGATGCACCTTCTTCAGCGTCTGGGCCGCGACTTCGAGGATGCGCTTGCCGGCAGCGGTGCTTCCGGTCATGGCGATCATCTGCACGCCTTCGGCCCGCACCAGCGCCTCGCCGGTCTCGCGCCCGCCGGTCAGCACCTGATGGGCGGCCTGCGGCAGGCCGGCTTCTTCGAGATAGCGACTGATCTCGATCACCGCGAGCGGGCAATCCTCCGGCGTCTTGGTGATGACGGCATTGCCGGCCGCCAGGCCGCCCGCGACCTTGTGGCTCCACAATTCGACCGGATAGTTGAACGGCACGATGGCGGCGATGACGCCGAGCGGTTCATAGCGGGTGATCGCCAGAGAATGCTCGCGGCCGGGAATGGAATCGAGCGGCACGCTCTTGCCGAACAGGCGCTTCGCCTCCTCCGCATAGCCGCGGAAGATGCGGGCCGCAACGCCGACCTCGCTCGTCGTTTCGGCCAGCCGCTTGCCATTTTCCCGGCAGAGAAGACGGCCGAGTTCCTCCTGGTTCGCCTCGATACGGCGGGCAACCGATTCCAGAATTTCATAGCGACGATGCGCCGGCAGTGCCGCCATTCGCGCGCGGCCGGCCTGCGCTGCCTGAACGGCACGGGCGACATCGCCTTCGCCTGCGCGCGGCACTTCGCCGATCTGCTCGTTGTTCACCGGATTGAGAATGGGATCGGCAGAGCCATCGGCAGCTTTCGTCCAGCCGCCGTCGATCAGCATAAGCATGGTGGTCTCCTCTTCGGTCCAAAGAGCTAGATCAAATATTGAATAACGTCAACGATAATTGAACTTGAAAACATTTATTATCTTGAATATACGAATATTGAACATGGAGGCGACATGGCGGATATCGACGGCAACATCAGCGCAACGGCCCTCAAGGCCCTGGCGGTCCTGGATTTCATCGGCGAGCAGCGGCGCCCTCTCTCAGTGCAGGAGGTGGCGGAAGGCATCGGCGCCGACCGCGCCACCGCCTACCGCATGCTGATGACGCTCGTGCATGCCGGATATGTCGTGCGCGAGGACAAGACCTATCGGCTGAGCTTCAAGGTGCTGTCGCTCGCGCGCTATCTCGTCAGCGACGACGAGCGCAGCCTGCAGATCCTGGGCTGCCTGCGGCAGATATCGGAGGAGACGGGCGAGACGGTCCATTATTCGGCGCTCGACAACGATTGCGCCGTTCTGGTCTTCCGGGTGAAGGGCATCCAGCGGGTAAGCGTCGATTTCCAGATCGGCGACCGTTCGCCCCTGCCCTGCACCTCGATCGGCAAAGTGTTGCTCGCCTATGGCGACGCCCGCTTCTCCGAAAAAATCATCGCCCGCGGCCTGCCGAAAGTGGCGCCCAAGACGATCACCGACCCGGAAGAGCTTCGGCGCGAACTCGTCCACATCCGCGCCCAAGGCTATGCCTATGACGACTTGGAGTTTTCCGACGACATGCGCTGCCTCGCGATACCGGTGTTCGAAAGAGGCGGCCAGGTTCCCGGCGGGGTGGCAATCTCCGGACCGAGCAGTCGCTTCGATCTGGCTAAACTCAACGAATTGAGAGCCACGGCCATGCCCCATGTCCTTGAGCTGGGCAGGCGGCTTGGCGGTTGAAAGCTGAGCGGCGGGAGGATTACCGAATGGCAATCGGACAGCGCGATGTATAAGCCATGCTTAGCCACGGATAGGTGAGAATGTGGGGGCGATCGTGAAGCAAACGGCTACTTGCATTAGCGCATCCTGGAAATCCGTCGGCGCAGCCAACCGGATCCAATTTCGGCCAACAGGACAAGAGCGATGATCACCAACAGGATCGCCGCCACCCGGGTGGATTCGAGTTGTTGTGTCGTTCGCTTCAGATACCAGCCCATGCCGCCACCTCCGAAGAAGCCGACGACGGTCGCGGCGCGGAAGGCGACGTCCCAGGTGTAGATCGCGACGCCGGTGAAGGCGACGCGCACCTGCGGCACGACCGCATATTGGAAGACCTGGAGCGGGCCGGCGCCGACCGAGCGCATGGCATCGACCGGTCCCATGTCGATCGCCTCCATCTCGTCGGAAAAGAGCTTTCCGGCAAAGCCGATGCAGAAGACGGTGAGCGCCAGCGTGCCTGCCAGCATGCCGAAGCCGAACAAGGTGACGAAGAGGATGGTCCAGATCGTCTCGTGGATGGAACGGCTGCCCATGATGGCGAAGCGGCCGAAGGGATAGGCGAAACGCCGGCTGATGGTGATGTTGCGCGCGGCGAGCCAGGCGAGCGGTATGGCGAATACCACGCCGAAGAACCCGCCGAGCAGTGACATTTCCAGCGTGCGGATGACCGAGCGGATGAAATCCGCGTCGGAAACATAGTCCATGTCCGGCGGAAAATAGCGGGTGGCGAGGATCTCCGCCAACCGCGGGAAGGCGCCGAGAATGCGCGCCAGGTCGATGTTGAGGAAGGCGACGGACCAGGCGAGGAACGTCAGGATAGCCAGCAGCACGGCGAAGCGGATCGTCGATTGCGGGTGGCGATAACGCGACCAGCGGCGCGGCGCGGTCGGGATGGGTTGTGTCGATGCGAGTGCCATTGCCGCCTCCTAGATCAACTCCAGCAAAAGTGCGCAGCGGTTTTGCGTCCGGAATTGATGAAAAACAAATAGATAGAGCATTTCAGGTGATCGCGTATTTCGCCGGAAATGCTCTAGATGACTGCCTTGCGGGCGAAGTGGGAGACCACCTCGCCGAGCGCGATGAGGGCGAGAACCGCAAGGACCACCAGCGTCACGCCGCCATAGTTGAACATTGCCATCTGGCGGAAGAAGACGAGGCCGAGACCACCGGCGCCGACCAGGCCCATGATGGCGGAGCGGCGGATATTGATGTCCCACTCGAAGATGATGGTGCCGATGATGACCGGCAGGATCTGCGGCACGATGCCGTAATACATCACCTGGAATTGGTTGCCACCGACGGCGCGGATCGCCTCGACGGGCTTCGGATCGATGTTCTCGATCGCCTCCGCCGTGATCTTCGAGATGAAGCCGATGGAGCGCATCGCGACGGCGAGGATGCCGGGCAAGGCACCGAGACCGACAGCGCCGACGAAGAGCAGCGCCCATATGATCTCGTGGATCGAGCGGGACAGCACCATCAGGAAGCGGCCCACCGGATAGAGGATGTAGCGGCTCGGCGTGACGTTCGCCGCACCGAACCAGGCGACGGGCAGCGACAACACGCAGCCGAGGATGGTGCCGAGCGTTGCCATCATCAGCGTTTCGAGTGCCGGCACCAGGAGCTTCGACGCGAGCGACCAATCGACCCAGAAGAAGCGTTCGAGCGTGCCGGCGATGCCGAGCGCGCCGCCCATGCGCGCCCAGTCGGTATCGAACATGATCGTGTCCCAGAAGCACCAGGCGAGCACGGCGACAGTTGCGGCCACGATCAGCCAGTTCGTCGTGCGGCGGCTGCGCTTGTGGGCGAGCCAGGCATCGAAACCGTGCTCGGAGACGGAAGCGGACGCCAGGCTCATCACAGCACCTCCATCGCGTAGATCTCGTCAAGGTCCTGCTTGCGCATGCCCTTCGACGGCCCGTCGAATTTCTTGTAGCCGTCCTGCATGCCGATGATGCGGTTGCAGCTTTCGAGTGCCAGCTGCACGTCGTGGATGTTGCAGAGCACGGGGACCTTGAACTCCGTCGCCAGCTCGTGGATCAACCGCATCACATCGCGCGAAATCTTCGGGTCGAGTGCGGAGGTCGGCTCGTCGAGCAGCAGGATTTCCGGCTTCTGCATCAGCGCGCGGGCAATGCCGACGCGCTGGCGCTGGCCGCCGGAAAGCGCATCCGCGCGTTTGTCGATATGGTCCTGCAAACCGACCTTTTCGAGCAGGTGCAGTGCCCGGTCGATATCCTCGCGCGGGAAGGCCTTGAAGAAGCTGCGGAAGGCGCCGGTATAGCCGAGCCTGCCCGACAGCACATTGTCCATGACCGACATGCGGTTCACCAGGTTGAACTCCTGGAAGATCATGCCGATGCGCCGGCGCAGGTGCCGCAGTTCCGCCCCGCGCAGCGGCCGCACCGACTGGCCGAACAGGAAGATGTCGCCCTCCGTCGGCTCGACGAGCCGGTTGATACAGCGGATCAGCGTCGACTTGCCGGCGCCGCTCGGTCCGATGACGGCGCAGAAATCGTCGCCATCGACAGCAAAATCGATCCCCTTGAGGATCTGCGGGCCATTGGCCGCATAGCTGACTTTCAGGTTGCGCACTTGCAGGATCGACATGGACGCCACCGTTTCAGCCATGGAGCCGCGCGACGCGCGGCTCTCGACAATGTGCTTTTCGTGTCTCACTGGCTCGCCGCCTTTTCGGCTGCGACGAGCTTACGGATGATGTCGTAGTCACTGTCCTTCATGGCGACGAATTTCGTCGAGGCGATGCCATCGAAGAACGGTTTTGCCGCCGGGTCCTCGTGCAGCGTCAGGAACGCTTCGCGGATGGAGGCCTTCAGCGGCTCACAGAGATCGCTGCGATAGACCATCGGGTCCTGCGGAATGATATCCGACTGCCAGAGCACCCGGAAGTCCTCCTTCTTGGCGAGCCCGCGGTCGATGACGTTGTCAAGGCGGTGCGTGGCGACGAAGGCATCGTCGACGCGGCCCTCCTTGACCGCCAAAGCCGACTGGTCGTGCCCGCCGGTATAGACGACCTTGGAGAAGTAGTTCTCCAGCTCCGGCCCCGTGCCGATCTTCTCGCCGAACACCATGCGCGGCAGGAGATTGCCCGACGTGCTCGCCGGGTCGGCAAGGCCGACGACGGAGCCCTTGAGGGATTCGATGCTGTCAAACTTCGAGCCGGCCGGCACGACGAGCACCGCGCGGTAGCCCGGCCCTTCCTCCTGGAAGTGTCCCTTGGTCTTGGTATAGGTGGCGAAGACCTCGAGGTTCGGGTCCTTCTCCCTGGCGAGCACATAGGAGTTCGGCCCGTGCACGCCGATCTGCACCCAGCCATTGACCATGCCCTCGATGACCGAGGCATAGGAGGTCGGCATGAAGAACTCGACGGACTTGCCGGTCTTTTCCTTCAGCTTGTCGAGCAGGGGCTTGTAGATGTCGAGCTCCTGCGTCGTCTCCTCCGTCGGAATGATGGAGAAGACCAGCGTGTCGGGGTTCTTGCACTCCTCTGCAAGGGCACCCGACGTCGTATAGGCGATCACCGCACCCAGGGTTGCCAGGCCGGCCACAGTACGTTTCAGAACAGTCATTCTTTCCTCCCAAAAAGTGATTGCTGCCGATATGCCGGATCATCCGGTGTCGCGGCCTCCTGTTTCGATCAAGCCACTGCCATCTGTTTCCTTCCATCACCGCCGGCAACGGCCAGAAGCGCCTCCCGTTTGCCGATGAAGTTCTGTCCCCGCTCGCCCTCGAAGGCGTCGGCGATGAGTTCGCGCCATTCCTGGTCGCCGATGCCGTAATGGCGGTAGTCCGTGGCGACGCCCAACCCGTTCAGGAATGCCTCCAACTGCTCGGCCGCCTTCGGCGCATCGGTCCCGAAGACCGCCTGCAGACCCTCCGCGCAGATACCGCCCTCCCCGGCGACGCTGCGGATGATCATGGGAAGCGAGAACGAGCAGGCGATGCCGTGCGGCACGCCATGGCGCAGCGTGATCGGGTAGGACAGCGAATGGGCGATGGCCGTCTTGGTGTTGGAGAAGGCGAAACCCGCAAGAGTGGCGGCGCGCGCCATGCGGCCCCGAAGCTCGACATTCCTGAGATCGTTGACGAGCAATGGCAGGGTGGACAGCACCCCGCGGGCCGCGGCGATCGCATGGGCCATGGAGACGGGGTTTGCGCTCCGGTTCCACAGGCTTTCCAGCGAATGCGACAGGGCGTCGAGGCCGGTCTGGACGGTCAGGTCCTTCGGCTTGCCGATCATCAGTTCGGGGTCGACGATCGAATATTCCGGATAGAGGCCGGGATGGGCGAGCGAGAATTTGACGCCGCCCGCATTGTCCCAGACGGTTCCCCAGCAGGTGACTTCGCTGCCCGTGCCGGCCGTCGTCGGCACCGCGATCAGCGCCCAGGGCGAAAGGGTACCGGCGCCGGCTCGCTTCTTGAGATAGGCATCCATGGCAGCGAAATCGCCGCGGGCGGCGGCAAAGACCTTGGCCGAATCGATGACCGAGCCGCCGCCGAGCGCGACGATGACCTCCGGTTGGCGGGAGAGCCCGGCAAAGCGGCCGGTCTGGACTTCCAGAAGGGCGATATCCGGGTTGGGGGCGATGTCGTCGATGACGAGGACCGGCGCGCCGGCGTCCGCCTCGAGACGGGCGGCGAGGCCGCGGAAGAAGGCGTCGCCATAGGTGACGAGGGCGTAGCTGCGACCGGCGATGGCATCGGCCAATCGTGCAAAGCTGCCGGGGCCGAAACGGACGTCAACGGGGTTGCGATAGGACCACACGAGGAAATTCCTGTTCTGCAAAAATGATAGGCAGGAACACTCTGGCAAACGCGCAATCTATTGACTAATACAAATCTCTGCCGATTATCATAGACTATGGCTATAGTATTCACCCATCTTCGGTCCTTCCATGCGGTCGCCGAAAACCGCGGCTTCACGTCCGCGGCCCAGGCGCTGAACATCAGCCAGCCCACGGTGACGACCCAGGTGAAAGAGCTGGAAGACCGCTACGGCGTCGAGCTGTTCGTGCGCCGGGGGCGCCGCGTCGAGCTATCGGAAACGGGCGTTGCCCTGTTCGACGTCACCAAGCGCATCATGAGCATGCACGAGGAGGCCGAGGAGCTTCTGCTGAGCAGCGGCAAGCTCGAAACCGGCCAGTTGCGTCTTGCTGCCGTCGGTCCCTTCCATGCGACCGAGATGGTGGCGCGCTTCCTGGCGAAATATCCCGCAATCAAGGTCAGCATGCTGCTCGGCAATTCCGACCAGACCTTGCAGCGCGTGCTCGATCTCGAATCCGACGTTGCGATCCTGGCGCATGCGGTAGACGATCCGCGCATCTCCTCCGTGCCGTTCAGCACCCATGACGTGGTCGTCTTCGTCAATGTCGACCATCCCTGGTATGGCCGCGAGGAGGTTTCCATTGCCGAACTTGCCGACCAGCCGCTGATCCTGCGCGAGGTGGGTTCGACGACGCGGCGCGCGCTGGAACAGGCGGCGCTGGAGGCGGACGTGCCCATCAAGCCGCTGCTCGAAATCGGCAGCCGCGAGGGGGTTTGGAAGGCCGTCGAGCGCGGGCTCGGCATCGGTGTCGTCGCAGATTTCGAATTCGTCGCGCATCCCCGCCTCGGCACGATCCGCTTTTCCGATGCCCGGATCCAGACCGAATACCGCCTCTCCTGCTTGATGGAGCGGCGGGGCTCGCCGAAGATCGAAGCCTTCCTGAAATCCGTGCTGGCGCCGTGATCGCAGGCGTACACCTATAGATTCAGCCTATACATCTATCGAAACTTTAAAATTGACTAATAGGCTGCATTCGACCGACTCTCCTGCGTTCAACACATAGGGATGTGTTCAACAGACAGGGAATGAGCCGATGCACCTCTCCGCCGTCCTCCTGCACCTGGCCGGTGCCACCATGCTGCTGCTCTTCGCCGTGCATATGGTGCGAAGCGGCATGGAGAATGCCTTTGGCGGCGGCCTGCGAACGATGCTGGGCGCCGCGCGGCAGGGCCACGCCAAGGCCGCGGCCGGGGGAACAGCCATGGCCATCCTGCTGCAAAGCTCGACCGCTGTCGCCATGCTCGCCTGCGGCTTTGCCGCAAACGGCATTCTTGCCGTTCCGACCGGGCTTGCCCTGCTGCTTGGCGCCGATCTCGGCTCGGCGCTCGTCGTGCGGGTGCTGTCCTTCGATCTCGGCTGGCTGGTTCCGGTCTGTCTCTTTGCCGGCGGCGTGCTGCATCTGAAATTTTCCGCGCGGCGCACGCGCGAGATCGGCCGCATGGTGCTCGGCGTCGGCTTCGTGCTGCTGTCGCTGCGGCTGATCGGTACGGCGACGGCGCCACTGCGCGATGGCGCCATGCTGCCCTCGCTGTCCGGCTATCTCGCCGAGGACTATCTGACGGCCTTCCTGGTCGGTGCGCTCTTCACCTGGCTCGTGCATTCCAGCGTGGCGGCGATCCTGATGGTCGCGACCTTTGCCGGACAGGGGCTGGTGCCGCTGGAAGCCGCCGTGCCACTGGTGCTCGGCGCCAATCTCGGCGGCGGCCTGATCGCCTTCTGGCTGTCGCGTGGCATGCCGCCGGCCGCCCAGCGCATCCCCGTCGGCAACCTCTTCTTCCGCGCGACCGCCTCGCTCGCCGCCCTCGCTCTCGTAGAAATGGCGGCGCCGCCGATTGCCGCGCTTGGCTCCGGGCCGGCGGATGCGCTCGTGAACTTCCATGTGCTCTTCAACGCCGCCCTCGTGCTGGCGGGCCTGCCCTTCGTTGCCGTGATGACACGCCTCGTCGGCCGGCTGCTGCCCGATGCGGAGACCAAGCCTGCCAGCGACGATCCGCTGCAAAACCGCGTCACCGCACTCGACCGCTCGGTGATCACCACCCCGCGGCTGGCGCTTGCCAGCGCGACACGCGAGCTCCTGCGAATGGGCGAACTCGTCGAGGTGATGGTCCGTCCGGTCATGGATCTGCTGCGTGCAGGAGAACGCGTCGAGATCACCCGCGTGCGCGACATCGACAATGCGGTCAACCAAGCCCACACCGACATCAAGCTCTATCTCGCCGAGGTGAACCGCGGCACCATGACCACGGAAGAGGCTTCGCGCAGCATCGAGCTCACCGACTTTGCCATCAATCTCGAACATGCCGGCGATATCATCGCGAAGAACCTGCTGGTCCTTGCCGAGGAGCGAGCGGACAAGAACTGGCGCTTTTCCAGCGAAGGCTGGGCCGAGCTGATCGACCTGCATGCCCAGGTCGTCGAGAACATGCATCTCTCCCTCAACGTCCTCATCTCGCAGGATCCGCCCTCGGCGCGCCAGCTCGTGCTGGAAAAGGAGAAGATGCGGGAAATGGCGCGCTACACCCACGACCGGCATCTGCGCCGCTTGCAATCCGGCACGCCCGAAAGCATTGAGACGAGCGGCATGCATATCGAGATCGCGCGCGGCCTGAAGGAGATCAATTCGCTCCTCGTCACCGTCGCCTACCCGATCCTCACCCGCAGCGGCGATCTTCTCACGAGCCGCCTCGCCAACTCCAACCCATAGCAAGAATCTATCGATCGAATTCAGAATTGCAATTTTTCAGATGGATGCTTTTGCGGCAGATAGATCGGGAAACATACGCGGACCGGCGCGCTGCCCCGGCTCCGCTCTGAGGAAGGAACCCCGTCATGAACCAGATGTCACCCATCACCGTCACCGCCAACGGACGCGACTATCAGTGGCCGAAGGTTCCAGCCATCGCCATCTGCCTCGACGGCTGCGAGCCGGCCTATCTCGACGCGGCGATCGAGGCCGGGCTGATGCCGGCGCTAGAGCGCATACGCAAGACCGGCACCGTGCGCACCGCCCATAGCGTCATTCCGAGCTTCACCAACCCGAACAACCTGTCGATCGCCACCGGCCGTCCGCCGGCCGTGCACGGCATCTGCGGCAACTACCTCTACAATCCCGCGACGGGCGAAGAGGTGATGATGAACGACCCGAAATTCCTGCGCGCGCCGACCGTCTTCAAGGCCTTCTACGATGCCGGCGCCCGCGTCGCCGTCATCACCGCCAAGGACAAGCTGCGCGCCCTGCTCGGCCATGGCCTTGCCTATGACGAGGACCGCGCAATCTGCTTCTCGTCGGAAAAGGCCGACACCACCACCAAGGCGGCGAATGGCATCGACAATGCCTCGCAATGGCTCGGCCGCGCCGTGCCGGAAGTCTATTCGGCCGAGCTGTCGGAATTCGTCTTCGCTGCCGGCGTCAAGCTCCTGAAGGAGTTCCGCCCCGACGTGATGTATCTCACCACCACCGACTACGTGCAGCACAAATATGCGCCCGGCGTGAAGCAGGCGAACGACTTCTACGAGATGTTCGACAAATACCTCGCCGAACTCGACGCGCTCGGCGCCGCAATCGTGGTGACCGCAGACCATGGCATGAAGCCGAAGCACAAGGCCGATGGCTCGCCGGATGTCGTCTACGCCCAGGACCTCTTCGACGAATGGCTCGGCAAGAACGCCGCCCGCGTCATCCTGCCGATTACCGATCCCTACGTCGTGCATCACGGCGCGCTCGGCTCCTTCGCCACCGCTTATCTGCCGGAAGGCGCCGACCGCGCCGCCCTGATGGATCGGCTGCGCAAGGTCGAGGGCATCGATCTCGTGCTCGGCCGGGAAGACGCCTGCCACCGCTTCGAGCTGCCGGAAGACCGCATCGGCGACATCGTCATGCTCTCCACCGAAAACAAGACGATGGGCACCAGCGAGCATCGCCACGACTTAGCAGCTCTCAACGAACCGCTGCGCTCCCATGGCGGGCTCACCGAACAGGCCGTGCCCTTCATCACCAACCGGGTCCTGCCCGACCAGCCGGATGCCCCGGCACTGCGCAATTTCGACGCCTTCTACTACGCGGTCATGGCCGCGGCCCAGGCCGGCAAGAAGGCCTAAGCCGGAAATCGATGGAGAGGAAGACAGCCATGACCCGCCCCGAGACATCCATCAAAGTCCGCCATGAACCAATGCGCATCGCCGGCAAGACTGTCGATGCCGACGGTGTCGTCAACGTGCACTATCCCTATACCGACGCGGTGGTGGGCACCGTGCCGGCCGGCACGGCCGAACATGCGCGCCAGGCCTTCGAGATTGCCGCAAACTACAAGTCGAAGCTGACACGCTACGACCGCCAGAAGATCCTGTTGCGCACGGCGGAATTGCTGAATGCCCGCAGGCAAGAGATTTCCGATCTCGTCACGCTCGAACTCGGCATTTCCAAGCAGGATTCGCTCTACGAGGTCGGCCGCGCTTTCGATGTCTTCACGCTGTCGGGGCAGATGTGCATCCATGACGACGGCCAGATTTTCTCCTGCGACCTCACGCCCCACGGCAAGCAGCGCAAGATCTTCACCACGCGCGAGCCGCTGAAGGCGATCTCGGCGATCACGCCATTCAACCATCCACTCAACATGGTATCGCACAAGATCGCGCCGGCGATCGCCACCAACAACTGCATTGTCGTCAAGCCGACGGAACTGACGCCGATGACGGCGCTGGTGCTGGCGGATATCCTGTACGAGGCCGGCCTGCCGCCCGAAATGCTCTCCGTCGTCACCGGTTGGCCGCAGGCGATTGGCGACGAGATGATCACCAATCCCCATATCGACCTGATCACCTTCACCGGCGGCGTGCCGGTCGGCAAGCTGATCGCCTCGAAGGCGGGCTACAAGCGCCAGGTGCTGGAACTCGGCGGCAACGATCCGCTGATCATCCTCAACGACCTGTCGGACGACGATCTCGCGAGAGCCGCTGACCTCGCGGTGGCCGGGGCCACGAAGAATTCCGGCCAGCGCTGCACCGCCGTCAAGCGCATCCTCTGCCAGGAGAGCGTCGCCGATCGATTCGTGCCGATGGTGCTGGAGCGGGCGAAGGCGATCACCTTCGGCGATCCGATGGACCGCGCCACGCAGCTCGGCACAGTCGTGCACGAAAAGGCCGCCGCCCTCTTCGAAAAGCGGGTCTACATGGCCGCCGAACAGGGCGCCGACGTGCTCTACGATCCCGGCCGCAAGGGCGCCCTGCTCCCGCCAATCGTCGTCGACCGTGTGCCGCACGGCTCGGAACTCGTCATGGAAGAAACCTTCGGCCCGATCATCCCGATCATCCGCGCGCCGGATGACGACGACGCCCTGATCGCGCTTTCCAACTCCACCGCCTTCGGCCTTTCCTCCGGTGTCTGCACCAACGATTTCCGCCGCATGCAGAAATACATCGCCGGCCTCGAAGTCGGCACCGTCAACATCTGGGAAGTGCCCGGCTACCGCATCGAGATGAGCCCCTTCGGCGGCATCAAGGATTCCGGCAACGGCTACAAGGAAGGCGTCATCGAGGCGATGAAGAGTTTTACCAACGTCAAGACGTTTTCGTTGCCCTGGTGAATAAATCTGACGTTAACGAAATTCTCGGTCTAGGCTATAAAAGCTATGCATGTTGATTGCATTATACCTATCCACAATTGCGGGAGATTATTAACGGAACACTTGGCGCATTCTCAGCGCTCTTGACGGGATTCGAACGGCAGAACCCTCCGGTGCACAGGGTAATATTCAGTGCTTGAAGCATTTTTCCCGACGCCAATAAAGAGACTGCTGATGCGGTCTCTCAAATAACCTGAAAGGTACGATAGCCCTAACGGTCGGATTGATGAGGCCGCGAATGCTGTCGGCATCATTGGCCTACCGCGAGACTAAGATATCGAGATCGTCGGAGAGACTGATCAGCCCTAGATCAAACATCCAATGGGCCGCGCCTGATAACGCGATGCTATTAGTGAGGATTTCAGGTCTGTTCGCCTCGGTAGGCTTGATGTGGGCAGCCTCCACCTCTGCGCCCGCCGCCGTCGATGAGCTTGAGGCGTGTGATCACACATCGTTCTTCATAAGCCTGAAGAATGAGGCGTCGAAATAGCCGATCGCTGAAGACATCAAGCAAGCATGCCGCCTACAATCAGACGACCCTTTACGAGGCCTGGAAGCTGGCCATTCAGCACTATGGCATCTTCAACCCACACACCCGCTGCAGCGTGATCAGGCGCTTGTTTCAGCATGGACTGCATAACGTGTCCGGGATGTGCTTACGACCCATATCCTGAAGCAAACCGGATCCTATGAACAGGCAAGCTACGCCATTCAGGACACGCCGGATATGGTTGCCCAGCACTACGGGCGTTTCCTGCCTCAAGATAAAGCCGCGCTGGCGGCGAAAATCCTGAACAGAGTGGGAGAGCGCCCGCGGCAAGCGACCACAGGCGCGAATTATGAGGTTGATCAATCGGCGCCAGAACCGCCCTCCTCCTCATATTTGAGCTCTGGCGGTATGTTCAGTGCCTGGCAGAAGTCTTCCTGATGCAATCGGTCAATGCGCCCGTCGCGTGTGCGCGCCCGGTCATAGCGCTCGATGAGTAGGAATGCCGTCGCTCCACTCCATCGCATTTCCACAGCGGGCACCGGCAGGTTCAGGCGACCGCCGAGACGCAAGCAGAATAGCTCGTTCTCGACAGTTCCTTCCAGACCTTGGATGACCGGCTTGAGAATATGGGTCGTCGGCCACCCGCCCCTAGCCAGCCCGATAGCGTCGCCTTGCACAATGACCGTGAGCTTGTCCTGAGCTCCGGCAAGTGAAAGGTGCACCACTCCTCCCGCCAAGAATAAGACACACCGAGACAATTTGCAGTTGAAGGGGCCAGAATTTTGAACTTATCTGTTTTGATTCCATCCTGAGAGATAGGTAACGCTTGGTAACGGAGGCATGGATTACACTTTTCGCTTTTTTTGGGAGGTGTCGATGCCGCGGAGAGCAACTTCGGGCATGGATGAACGTGGCGGCCATGAACTTCTTTCAGGTGGAAAAGGGCACGCCCCTCGGTGGGATCGAGACACCATTCGACCTACTGTGCCGTAAAGCCCGTGACATCGATGAGCATCGGGTTGAGAGGCTCCGGAAGAGGCGCCGTGCTGAACATGGCAAGCGGAAACGACGATATGCCAAGCAGGCGATCCAGATCCGTCATCAGCAGCCGTCCCGACGTATCGAGCGATGCCAGCATGCGTCCATCGGGGGAAATCGAGAGCCGCGTGACGAGCTCACGATGGCCCAGCAGCGCGATAGGGGAGGTCGACGATGTAGCCGCACTGCCGGATGTCAGCCGCACGACGCGCACCACACTATCTATTCCCGAATAGGCGAAGAGATCGCCGCGCGGCGACAATGCCACTGCGGATGTGGCCCAGTGCGAAGGCAGCAAGTAGGACAGCAGGCGATCCGTGTCATTTGGTGCGATCCAGGTCAGGCCCGCACGCGTTCGGTAGGCAGCGAATGCCGCCGATGTTCTGGCCCCCATTACCCCATCCAGATTCCCATCATACAGGCCAAGAGCCTGCAGTCTGGTCTGTGCGGCCAGTATTGAGAAACGGTGCACGGACCGCGGGATACCGGCGAGATTATAGGTACGGAAATACGGCTGGTCGTTTGCGTCGAGCCGCGAAACGGATATGCCACCGCCCTGGTCCCACAGCAGAAGCACACGCCCGGCACGATCCATCATCAACCCTTCTCGCCGGGCAATCGGGCCGTATAAGACTGATTGCGCACTGGTGCCCCCCGCCATGAAAAGGACGCTCCGCGCGGTCGAGGAGGGAGGGTCTGCTCGCAGCCGATGGACGACCACGGTTCCATCCGCTGCCGCGGTCGCGAACGTGACGCTTGTATTTGCCCGATAAGCCTGACTGGCGATTGCAAGGATGGGACCGGAATGCAACGTGATAGCAGGCTCCTTGCTCTGCGGCTGTAACGAACCGACCTCGGACGCAAAACGGAACGCTAGAACCGCGCCGCTGTCATACCCGGTGACGACATAAGGCTGCCCGCTGATCATAAAGCTCTGGATTGCGGTCAACCGCGATAGCGCGCCGGCCGCCGGCCGTACAGATTGAAGTCTCACGCCCGCACGGAACAGGGGGACGAAAGACACGTTCCCGCCCAAGCTGTCGGAACCGGGCCGGACGGGGTGAAGCACGTCGGCCACCCGGAAGGCAAGGCCCCGGTAGGCGGCGCCCGTCTGCAACCGATAGCCGGCATAGCCATGTGTCATGGACGCCCAGACGGCCTCGGAACTGAGGTTGGTATCGGAGGGAAATATCTCCACGATCCGACCGGGAGCATAACGCTCCGGGATCGTGTCGGACGAAACGACGAGCGTTCCATCGCGCCGTACATTGACGAGGAAGCCTTCGGACGTGCCGACGACGAGCGGGCCGGCGTCAGTGCTGGTCCAGGCCATTGTCGTCACATAACCTGACCCGCCGTCAAGAATCGTCAGGCTGTCGGGAACCTCGATCTGAATGTCGTCGAACCAGTGGGACGTCCAAACGGCAACCAGTCCGGACAAGGCAACGGCTGCCAGACCTCCGAACAGGACGGGTGAAACACCCTCAAAGGACGAAAGGAGCCGGGCGAAATATGCCGCCGCTTCCCTGACTAACGAGAATCGATCGCGCTGTTGACGATCTTCGGTGCCGGGGCTTTCCATATCGAGGGGTTGTGTCGAGGTGGAGGAAGACGTGGCCGTACTACTGAATGCCCGATCGCGCGACGCGGACTTGGCGGTTTCGCCTTTCTGGTCGGGATCATGGGCGCTCATGACGAAGCCTTCTCGACCGGTATTCGGGTGTCGCGGATTCGGCGCGCGAACCAGCGATAGGCACGGCCGGGAAGCGCCCGCACAGCCGGGAACATCATGAGAGTAGCAAGGCCTGCGCTCGTCACGACGAAAACAAGCGCAGGAAACCAGGCGCCGTTCGGTTGTGGCGCGTCGGCGGCAGGAATAAGCCAGAAAGCGACGCTGGCCCAGACAACAAGGACGGCCATTCGCCCGACAGCCAGGGCAATCCATCGCCTGAAGTCCTGGGGCACCGAGCGAAGCGCTTCGACCTCCGGAGGCATGCCGGCCCTGAAGCCGATCATGGTGTCATCGGCGGCAAGCTTCTGGCCTCGCCAGTCCGCAAGCCAGACCGGTAGCAAGGCGCTGTCGTCGCCACCCGGCATCGTGCGCTCCAACAATCGTTCGATGGCCGCACGGGCGGCCTCCCTGTCATGCGAGCGCGCATTTTCGAACACCGCCACCCGCAGCCAGGCGGGCATGCGACCTTGTCGGAACCAAGGCAGCAGGCACAGCCGATCTAGCAGGCTCTCGGAGAAAAGCGGCATCTGAACGGCAACGGCCTCGGACGGCACCACCTCCGCATTCGGCATCGCTTTGCGTTTCAGCTGTACCCCGAGCCACAGCGTCAGATCGAACCGCATATGCGGATGTATCGCGGCGGCGACAAACCAGGCGTAACCGTGCCCGAGCCACAGTTTGAGTGAGAATATCAAGTCCTCGACCATGTCTGGCGACGGCTTCTGATCGGACGTCAGGGCGATATTCTCGGTAACGAGCAGCGGTGGCGGAACCGGTAGCGACTCCTCCGTCAGCATCGATGTCATCACCTTACGCCAGCAGGCCACACGATCGTTCCAAGCCGCGAGCTTTCGCGCCTCCGCCAACGGTCGGCGGCCCTTCGCGTCCGGGGCATCGAGATCGAAGACGAGCGCCAGATCGCCCAACCCCGCCAGCGTCGCGCGGCCCACCGGCGCATCAAGCGAGGCGGCAAGCCGATATTCCCGACTTCCCCAGGCGCCGATAGGCGTCGGCGTGAGTATCATCCGGCGCGGCCAGGCCGCGAGCTCGCGCTGCAGATAATCGAGCGGCGTCGCGGTCAACGGCTCGAGCAATTCGTCGCCGTCAGTGAGCAGGACAAGGACGGCCCCGAAATGCCGTTCGGCCAGCCCCCTCAGGTCGAGCGTGGTCGTCGATCGCGGTTTGCCGATACCGACACGCCCGGTCGCGGTCAAAAATCGTGGATCGGGGCTGTAGTCATAGGCGGTGACCGACAGGCCGGTATTGCCGAAGGCGTTCACCAGCCGAAGCGCCCTCGCCCGCTCATGGTCGTGGCGGTGGCGGCGGCGAATGAGAAAGACGAACTCGACCGCCCGGCTTCTCGGCCGCATGACCGTGACGAAATCGCCGGCGGACTGCAGCGTCGCCCGTATGCTGCGGGCGGCATCGAGCCGATTGCCGGGCCGCGGCTCCCGGAAACCCACCAGTCTGCGCGCGATCAGCGAAGCCGAGGGCAGTGGCGGCAGGCCTGCGGTGCCGATCTGCATGACATGCACCTCCGCCCAGGACCCTGCTGCCGCCCGCCGCGCATCGCGTCTGGCGATCGTTTCCTCGCGCGTGCGTGCGAGAGCGGATGCGAGCGGAAGGGCATTTCGGGCCCGCCAAACCCAAAACAGCCCCGGCAACAGGATCAGAATCGGCAGAAGGCGGTAGGCGCTGAACTCTCGCGCAACCACATTTGACACGTCGGGAACGGTTGCGAAACCACGCGATTCGAAGTTCGCCAGGAACTCCGACAGACCGGGCGGCGTGTTTGCGGCGTCGTCACTCAGCAGCGTCGACATGTCGTCTCCCGATCCGGGCGCAAGCCGCTCGGCGACGACTAGGGCGTAGTGACGAACGGCAAGACCACCCTCTGCAGTCGTAGGGACCGGCTGATCTGCAGCGAGCGGAAAGCGGCGGATCATCTCCGCAAGAAGATGAGCTGGGGAACCAACCTGGCGAAAACTAGCCGCGAAGGTGCGCGCAAGGGTTTTTGGCGAGGCAGTGCCTGGATGCTCGCGCAGGGTCGCGACGGCGATCGTCAACGCATCCCCATAGGCGCGAGCCAGTGCCGATTGCGTTGGCGTCGGCTGTCCGAGATCGGAGCCGATGCGCGTCAAGGTGGTTTCCGGCCATGCGTCGGTGTCGACGATCGGAGGCGTCGTGTTGCGGGGAAGCACAGCCAGGGTGACGCCCACCGCCAGCACCATCAACCCCATCATGACCAGAGTTGGCATCGATCCGAGACGTCGAAGCGGTTTGTCGACAAGCGTCGTCAGACGCGCCTTCCAGGTGCGGCCAATTGTCGGCGGAGGGAAAGTCAGGTCGTAAGCCTCGCCAAGCGCCGAGGCCAGTTCGCTCGTCTCGGCCAGAACAGGCGCCAGTCGGCTGAGCCAGAAACGCCGTGTCTCTTCGTCTTGTGAAATTCCCGCCGCCGTGACCGCGATGCAGATATGCAGCGCATCGAGCCGCTGTCCGGGCGTTACACGGCCGAACGCCGTCCCGAGACCGCGACGGATACGAATGGTCTCATAAGTCAGAATCAACCGTTCGAGGCTTGATCGATCGAGAACCTTATCGGCCATAGTCCGTTCCCTTCACGCGGAGGTGCCGCTCACCAGATGACCGAACAAGTCCTTGTCGCGCTTCAGCTTCGCCAATGCGGGGCGGGTCTGGGCAATATCGCCGCCGCCCCGTACCGCCATGATCGCCGCAGCGTCTAGAAGTTCCGATATGCCGGGGCGCTTGTCGGGTTCGAGCTTGCGAAAGTTCAGCACAAGCTCGACAAGCGCATCGCGTCTCTTGTCGCTAAGGCTGTGGTCCGTCGGGACGAGACCCATGCGGATCAAGCGCGCATGGAGGCCGCTGTCGACGATGCGCCTCAGCATCGTCTCATCCGGAAACGGTATTTCGAAAAAGACGCAGCGCCGAAGGAAGGCATCCGGCAATTGCCGCTCCTCGTTGGAGGTGATCACCACGATAGGCCGAATGGAGCGAAGGATGAGATCGCTGGGCGGTGTCTCCGGGTCCTTGGGATCGGAAGGAAATTCCCGGACGCGAAAGCTCATCGCTTCGATTTCCTGCAACAGATCGTTGGGAAAGTCGCGCGGTGCCTTGTCGATTTCGTCGATGACCACGACCGAGGCTGACGGCGCCGAACCCGGCTTACGAGAGCCCGCGTTCCTGCCACGCAGCAGATGGGCAATATCCGAATATTCATGTGCATCGAGAATGGCCCGGCCAAGCGCCTGGAATTCGACGTAATCGCCGACGTCGAGCTCAACCGGCAGCGGCGCACCGGGCGCCGCTTGCGCCTGCCGGACAGCAAGCTGGGCGTCGCGAAAGCGCTTCAATGCATCATAGACGTAGAAGAGCTCGCCGGCTTCGGAGTTCGACTTGCTGGTGAAAAGATGGACATTGTCGATGTCCAGCTTGCGGGCGATGGCATAGCCGAGTTCGGTCTTGCCACAGCCCGGTTCGCCGGACACGAGCAGCGGCCGGCCGAGCTCGATGGCCACGTCGACGGCCGCAACCATGTCGCTGGTGAATTGATAGGATCTGCCCTTCTCGGTCTCTCGCCCATTTTCCAACAGCCGCCCCGCACCCGCCGCGGTGCCGCTGTCTTTCCACGCCATTTCCAGTCGGCCGAATTTCATGATCCTCTCCTCATGATATCAGGATCCGCGTCCCGTATCAGTTGATCGATGTCGTCGCGGAGTTCGTTCACAAGTAGCGCCATCCGCTGACGGCGGCTGCTTTGAAAAAGCTTGTCCATCTCGCTGCTGAACCTCTCGTTCTCGCCCCATGTTTCCCTGAGAATCTTGCACCAGGGCGCCAGATCGCTCTTGGCGATGTCCGACAGCTCGATGCAGACGCCGAAACCCGGTGGGGGCGCGGTTTCCGGCCAAAGGCCGGTGAAGCTATCGATTATGGCCTGCGCCGACGGCATTTCTGGAACGGTAAGGCAGATCAGACACTGCACCATGCCGGAGGTGTCTCGGAACCGAGCACCGAGCGCGCTGACCAGGTGCTCAACCAGAGCCCGCTCGGAATTGACGTCCATGCCCTCTTCATAACCTCCCATGAAGACGATGAGCTGGCTGCCGTCCGTGTCGATGTCGGATACGATCGTGTCGATTTCGTTCTCCCGCCGCTTCGCATGATCGACGGCCGGCCACGACTCCGTACGGCTGTTGAAGGTGCGGGGTAGTTCGCCCTTCGACAGACCTCTGCGGACCTCGCCCTCGCGTTTACTGTCCGTGGGATGCAGAGACAGATATTCCAGTCGCGTCGCGAAGAGCTCCGGCTTGTCGTCTTCGCGGCAGACGATCACATGCACCTTCGGCACGGCAGTCCGGCCATCAACTGGTTTGGCCTCTGCTGCCTTCCGGAATTTGATCTCTTCGATCTTGCGGTCCATCAGACACAGCACGATGTCCCGCCGGCGAGCCACGTCAACCTTGTTCGCGATGCTTGCGGAATTGGCGGGCGGAGGCTCCGTGAACAGCGCGTTGACGAAGCCGTCATCCTGCAAGGCAAGCCTGATGTGATCGACGATCCGGTCGAGTGGCACGAAGCGCTTCTGGACCGTGTCGTCTTCCGTGTGGCCTGCATTGTGCAGCCCGACAAAAGCAAATTCCCGAGTGAGGTTGAAACACGGCCCTCCGGACGACCCCCGCGCGCTTCGGGCGGTGTGAACGAACCGATCGTTCTGCCCTAGAATTTCCACGATCTCGCCCGTTCCGCAGCGCAGAGGCTGCGGCCGGTGTTGAAAGTTGGTGCCTTGAGGATGCTGGAAAAGATAGATCTCTTCTCCCTTGTCGGACCGGGTCGGATAGCGCGGCAGAGCGATCCAGCCACGCAGAGCGCCATCACTCGCGGGGCGCCGGCCCATGGGAGTGTTGAGCTGCAGGATCGCATAATCGAGATGATCCTTGTAGAAGACGCGGGGCTGGCCTTGGATATCGCCTGGCGATGGGGGGCTGAAGCAGCGGTCCACAACACACTGTACCCCTGCTTCCATTCCAATTTGTGCGGGTTTTCCCGCTTCGGTCTCGGCATAGTCGAAGATGCAGACCGTATCGTTGGGTGGCGCCGCACCGATAAGATGAGCGACGACATGATGAGCCGTCAGGACCAGGTCTGCGCCGATCAGCACGCCGGTGCCGTGATGAGCACCCGAAACGATGGCGCAGACCGACCGGGCCGCGAGCTGCAAGATCGGCCCTGCAATCATGGGATTTGACAGCCGACCGCCGTCTTTCAGCACCTCGTGCCCCTTCCGCTTCTCGCATGTTCATTGGGATGCTCGGCTCTTCCGTTTCATGGGCATCCCTACCGCCGAATATTCCCGACTATTTCTGCACGCCTTCATCGAGCCTGATCTCAAGCTGCGCCGGTTCGGCGCCGAGATCCTCATCGATCCTGCCCTCCATTCCGTCGCTCGACCGCGCTTTGATCACGAACTGGCCCGGCGGCAGGGAAAGCCGGAACTGCCCATCGTCGTCGCAGACCACGGCGATCTCCGGCGTCGGTGCTGTCCCAGACGACACCCACACCAAGGCGCCACCCGCCGGCCGGCCGTCGCCGTGGGATACGCGCCCCGTATGCAGCACCCGACGTACGGCCGTGACCATCACAGGTTACCCTCCGTTGCCGCCTCCGTGCCCGACCGTACACCATTTCTCGATCTGTTCGACGACGGCGGGAATGATCCGCGGCGCCGAGTTCACGCGCATGTTCATGCTCGCAGGCGTTCCGCCGAATCCATAGGCATGGATGCCGACCACGATCGGCTGGGTTTCGCCCTCGCGGAAAATGAAAGCCGGACCGCCGCTCTGTCCACCCGATGTATCGACATCGTAGAAAATCCGTTGTGGCGTGACGGCGCGGATCCGGTTCTTCGCCCAGTAAAGCTCCCGGCCGCCTCCTGGCGTGGCCGGATATCCGCCGACATTGACCAGATATCCGACCAGTTCATCGTCGGTGAAGGCGCCGACCCTGAAGACGCTGTCAGGACCGATATCAAACGGTGCGTCGAGATGAATTGCCGCGATGTCGAAATCCGGGTCCTGCGCGGATATCCAGCGGTCCACCGTCGAGAACCGGGTCGCGACGGCCTTGTCGTAAGGTCTGATCTCTCGTTCGCGGCCGGGAATGACGGTGATCTCCTTCGCCCAGCCGTTCATCTGGTTCTTGTCGAAGACGCAATGACCGGCGGTTATGACGGTTGTTGGTGCGACCAGCCAACCCGTGCCGACATAGGTGCCCCAATCGGACTCGATGGAGAGCGAGCAAATCATGCGCCAGGGTGATTCCATGGTGTTGACGATCCGAGTCCTCTCATCGACGTCAAGCACGGATTCGAGACCTGTCTGCTCCGGCGTGACCAGCGGCGTTGCGGACTTGCCGACGACCACCCGCCGCAGCACCATGGTCGAAAGCGCCGGCGGCTGCGCCGCCGCGGGCGTGATCACGGTCTTTTCCGCCACCTGCGATGGCTTGGCCGGCAGCGGATCGCCCTCGCGGCCCGCAGCACGGACCGGACTGTTCACAGATTTAACTTCCATCACATTGTCCTCCGTCGGTTTCCAAGTCTTCATCAAGATCGGACGCAGCATCTGCTGCAGTCCGGCATAGGGAAGTCTTTGCAGAGCCGGTGGGCCGCGACGCAGGAAAACGGCGACCCACCGGCATTAGGCCGCCCATGGAGGTACGGCGGCCGTTGACAGATATGGTCCGATACCGGTTGTCCCAATCAGAGGGCATTCGCCACATCGTGGCGCAGCGTCCCCAGCTGCGCGAAGAACCGGTCGCCTGGGCAAAGGGTGCTCTTGCACTGCCGGTGCCCGATAATGTCATCGGTACTCATGTCATACTGGTTGCAGAGCCACGCGCAGAGCTCGACGAGCGCCCGCCATTGCGTGGCCGGCGGCAGCCCGGTCATGTAGGTGCCTTCGTTCTCGATGCCGACATAATCATTGTTGCAGGCGGTGTCGGCATGGGCGCCGAGAACATGCTGGCGCCCTGCCTTGGCCGCTTCTAGGCTGCGGTGCCGACCTTCGAGGATGTGCCCGCCCCGGCTGACAGTGAAATGCTGGCCCGTATCGTTCCATTTGCGCTTCGGGCCCATATGGAAGTCCTGGATGGTGCGGGCGAGATCTTTGGCGTGGGCAAGCGATATATCCGAGACATTGGCGCTTGCTGTATGGTGGATGACGATACCTTTCGGCTTGTGGTTCAGGAGCGTGATGGCGGCTTTCGGCGGACGCGCACCCCACGAGGCGGTGCCGTGAATCGCAGGCCCGGCCGCGAGAGCGCCCGCTTCAAGCCCGGTCCCGACGTCGAACCTGGATATCGGAGCCGATTCTGCCCAGAAGCGGGTCGATGCTTGCCGGTTTCCGGAGCAGCCACAATCCGCATCGTGCCTGACGTGTCTGGCCGAGGCCGGGCGTGACCGCACCATCGCGTCGCCCGCTAGCATTTCCAGCCCTGCATCAAGATAGTCGTCGTCCTTGCCGGTTTCTACCGCCGACTCGAGCATGATCGAATGCGACTCGCCGCCACGATAGGCTTCCAGCGCCAATTGGGCGTAGCGTTCACGGCTGGGATAGTGCGGAATGCCGGCGATCAGGAACGTTCGCTCGAAGACGCGCACCGCGCGAACCAGATCCGTTTCCCGGAGCAAGGCATTCCTCGCGTTCCGGTGGCTAGTCGACAGTTCGAGCTTGAGGAAGCCATAGTTGGCTTCGTCGGAATCGATATCGAGCCCGTGGTTATCGCACCAGGCTTCGAAGGCTCGACGGCGAGGGCCTGTCCATTGACTCCATCCGTAACCGCCACGACCGGCGATAGGACGTTTCTCCTGCATGGAGAGGAACCCGTTGCACTCATGCCCGAGATTGCCGAGGATCGCAGCGGCTTGGACGGTGCTGAAACTCAAGTCCCGCATCAGCTTTTCCATGATGCCCGGCGCCTTGGTAATGAACAGCCGATAGTTGGTCATATCCGTACCCTCCTTCAGCGCGTGCCGCGCCGCCGCTTGGCAACGGGCGCTTTTTCGGTCTTGGCGGCTACCGCGGCCGAAGACTGAGCGGCGGGCGCCGAGATGGGTGCGGGAGGTCCCGAGCGCAGTGCCGTGGCGATCGCGCGGTCCGCATGGACGAGCCCCCGACCATATTGATCGGGAGAGCCGAGCGGCGTCGCCGTTGTTTCAAGGTGCCGCTGGACGGCAAGCGGCAGCAGGCCGGGATACCGGGACAATAGAATTGCGCAGGCGCCAGCAACATGGGGTGTCGCCATGCTTGTGCCGTTCAGTTCGCGGTAGCCATTGGCGAGATATGTCGAGCGGATCGACACGCCGGGCGCGCATAGGTCGAGCTGCGGTCCACGATTGCTGAAGACCGCGCGGCGATCCGCCTGATCCGTCGCCGCCACGGCAAGGCACGCATCGTCGAACGCCGCCGGATAGGCCACGCGTCCGCCGTAATCGTTGCCCGCTGCGGCACACACGATCACCGCGCGCGACCGCGCATAAAGGACCGCGCGGCGCATGGAGTCGGTCGATTGCGGGCTGCCGAGACTCATGTTGATGATACGGGCGCCGTTGTTCGCCGCCCAGGTGACGCCGAGCGCGACGGAATCGCCGCGTGAATAGCCGTCGCGTGCCAGTACCTTGACGGCGAGCAACTGGGCCTGGGGTGCGAGGCCAACCACGCCGACACCGTTGCCACGCCGCGCGGCAATGGTGCCTGCGACATGGGTGCCGTGGCCATGGTCATCGTTGAACGAGATGCTGCCGGGGATGAAGGTGGCCCCACGTAGCGGTGCCGGAAGATCGATGTGGGGGCCAAGGCCCGTGTCGATGACCGCGACCGTGATCCCCTGCCCCTGATATCCGCGCCGCCAGGCCGCACGAGCGCCGATCCGGTTCAGGCCCCACGGGATCATTTCGCCCGTGTCGGCAGCCTCGAGCGTTGCCTCGGTCCAGATATCGCCTTGGGCATAGTAACCGCCGGGCGCTTCATTCACGAAGACCATTTCGGGTTCGGCATCGAATGTGGCGTCCAGCGCTGCGAGCGCCCTATAGATCGCAATCGGTTCGACACCGTCCACCGCGTCGTCGTTCGACACGGCTTCCCGGATGCCTGACACCGCGTCCTCTTCGCTGACATTGCTTTCGGGATAGACGGAAAGCACGCCGGTATAGGGGTTGTAGATCGGCACACCCTCCGGCGGTCCGACACCAGGGTCCAGATCGTCTATCGAAATGAAGTGCAGTCCCGTCTCCTCGCTGGCAACCGCCATAGTCGGCGCCTTGGCGCTGATCCGCGCGCAGACGCGGCGCACCACGTCTTCTCCCTGCGGTCGATGATCGGATTCATGGGCTTCGATATCTCGAAGCGCGTCGCGCCGCATGTGCCGGTCAGCGCTTTCGAGGGCCGCCACGACGTCGCTGCCGAGCTGCTGCTCAAGCGGAAACTTAAGCAAGATGTTGATCTGATCCTGCGCACGGGACATTCCTGTTCTTGACATGTCAGACTCCTGGCAATGCTGACGACTGTTCACGCGGGACCATTCCCGCGAGATCAGGCTTCAGGGTTTGATGTGCGATACTGCGCGGCCGCCTCGATCTCGATGCCGCCGCCGTCGGGCAGGCGTTTTGCCTCCGCGACCAGCTTCTGGACATCGGTGCCGTCAGGTACGGATATGCTGAGTGTCCAGGTGGAGTCGTTGAGGATGGGAACATCCTCGGGCGGCGCCTGGTTCAATTCGGAGAGTTTGACATAGCCGTCGCCGGTCCCTGAAGCGGCTTCACTGACCGGTGAATGCCGGGCGACGTGATCGACCAGAGCGCGTGCAAGATCCTGGTACTGGCGTGGTTCCAGCCCGCTAGGCAGAAGGAAGGTGACGTTGGTTCGCCCGTTTTGCACAGCCTCGTCCTCACCGCTGAACTGATGCGGAGAGAAGCTTCCACTTCCATCGTGAACTCAGCGTGATTGGACCGTGGCGGACGAGGCGAGCGGCCAGTTCACGCTGGGTTCACGGCAAGATGCTTTGTTCCACTCGTGCCCGGCCCGGTTGGGGCGCAAGCGGACAGGACGGGCGAATTTCTATTGCATCCTGTAATTATTGCTGGAATATTTTCTCGGTAAAGTAGATTTCGTCTTGTTGCGGCAGGTGATGTCAAGGGGTAGGCAGCATGAGCGCACATGGGGGAGCCAAACCGGCAAGCCTGGAGATTCGCAGTCCCGTCGAGACGGTGAAATCGAGTCTGGATTCGACGGCAGGGATGCGGACCGAGAATTTCAACCTGTCGACGGAGATGGCAGCGTCCGCGACATCACGGCACGCTTTTCGAAATTTCGGCGTCGCCGAGGGCGAGTCCGCCGACCAGATTTATCGTGGTCTCGATACTGCCTGGGAAACGCAGGTCATGTTCGCGAAACTGATGCGAAGAATGGCCGGGCCTTTTACGTTCGGCGATGGCGTGACGTCGGCGGTCGACAAGAATTTCAATCCCCGGATCCCGGCCGGCTACACCTATCTCGGGCAGTTCGTCGCGCATGACATCATCCGCAATTCGTCGCTGTTGCCCGAGCTCGGTTCGGTCGAGGTCAGTCACCGCAATCTTCGGGAACGGCCGCTCTGTCTCGATGCGCTTTACGGGCGCGGGCCCCAGATGGAGCCTGCACTCTACGAGCCGGCGGCACCGGGCGAAGGAGCACGCGCCACGCTTCGAATGAGCTCGATGGATGGTGTGCAAGTTGCGGGCTATGAAAAAGAGGGAAAATGCCCCTTCGGGTTCCGCGACATCCCGCGCTTTGGGCAAAACGACCTGAGCGGGCGACCGCAAAGAGGCCGGCCTGATATCCTGATCCCGGATTCCCGCAATGACGACAATGCGATGGTCGCGCAGATCACGGCGCTGTTCCATCACCTGCACAATGCAGTCGTCACGGCGCTGCGCGCGATCACGACCGCATTGCCGGAGGCCGTCGCGGATGCAGCGCCGAGAGGCCTGCATCTTTTCCTTCATGCACGCCGCATCACGACGCTTGTCTACCGTCGCGTCATTCGCGACGACCTGCTCAAACGGCTGCTCAGTGACGACGTATGGACGCTCTATTCCGGCAATGGTTTTATGCCTTTGGTCGATCGATCGCCGGATGGCGTACCGGTTGAATTCTCCCATGCGGCTTACAGATTGGGTCATTCCATGGTGCGCATGTCCTATGTCTTCAACGACGAAGTCCCGATGGGCGAAGGTATCCGCGATGCGCTGCGGCAGCGCTCGGCCGTGCGCTCCTACAAGTTCCCCGTGTCCAAGAACTGGATCGCCGACTGGTCCCATTTCTTCGACCTCGGCGGAAAGTCCCCGCAGCCAGGCCGCCGCATCGGACCGAGCTACAACGACATTCTTCTCTCCAACGGCATGTTCGGCAACACGTATATTGGAAGCGTACCGGGCGTCGTGCCCTCGACCGAGGATGCCAAGCAGTTCCCTGCGGCCGATATTTCGGGCCTGCTGCTTTCGGACCTGATCCGCGGCGTCGTAGGCGGATTGCAGACGCTCGATGGACTGATCGCGCGATTGCCTGATAATGTAGTCGGCAAGAGTAGCCTCCTGTCGAATCCCATGGAGCGCAAGGACCGGCTGAATGCGTGGCTTCGTGCGTTCGATGTCGGCTTCACGCCGACGGAACTGGCGCATCTGTCCGCCAATCCTCCCCTTCTGTTATGGCTGCTCTGCGAGGCGGCCTTCGAAACGAACGGTCAGTCGCTCGGGACACTCGGCTCGGTCCTCGTCGGAGACGTGTTCATGGCGCGTCTGATCGATCTCGACGACGAGGACGAGGCAGCAGCGGCGACGACCGCCCGATTGGCGGAAGACATCTTTCAGGGTGCACTGCCATCGACCATGCCCGCCGTCATCCTTTTCATCGCACAGATGCTGAAGCTGCATGACGTCATGCCGGCATTCGCAACAACCGTTTCGAAGCCAAAGTAAGGGAGAGTAAACATGTCTGATAATCTCGACGTTTTTCCGGAGCCAATGAAGATCCTCGATTTCGAGAAGGCGGGCCAGAAGGTCGTCCAATGGGCACAGGATCCGAGTTCGCGTCCACGCGATCTCGCGGAATTCAAAGAACAGCTTGCCGGGCTGGTCGAGGTGCCGGAACGGTTCAAGGAAATACAGATCATGCAGGGTTATGATCATGTCTTTTTCCTGCGCCTGCCGCCTAACAATCAGGTGACGCATTCGCAGAAGCAGCTCCTGGACGAAACCGACGACCTCAGCCAGTACGGCGTACCGGATTTCTACTTCGACGCAATTCTCAAGCCCGACGAATTCAAGCGCGAGCCCTTCTTTTATTCACGGATAGCCGACTACACGATCCGCGGTTGCCGGTAAGGCAGCCGCGATCAGCTGGCGGTCGGTCGGGGCCGGCCCCAGCCCCGCAAGTTCCAGTCCCTGCTGGAGATTGAATCTGACGGCTGCGTTGACGATCGGGAAGCAATGCAGCACCCAGCTTGCAATCCTCGTGTCCTCCGGATTGTCCTGGCCAAACCAGTTTGAGCGGATAAGTTGGGCGAAGCGCCGCGCTTCGATGCGGGCGGCCGCGATATCGCCTTCCAGTGCGAGTGCTGCGGCTTTCCATGCTCCGACATAGAAGGCGGCGTCTTCCGCCTGATCTGCGGCCTCAACGCATCCCCTGAAGTCTCCGGCAATGAATCGAATGCTCGCCTGATAGCCCCAGTGAAGCTTCGACACACCGAGGCCGATATCGAGGGCGCTGCGTGACAGACGTTCGGCGTTGTCGGCGTCATCGCAATAGGCAAGGCCGAGCGATGCGGATACGAGCGCCCAAGGATCGTTGCCATTGAGCTCACATGCCAGCAGAAAATTCATTGCGGCCTTGTCCGGCTGCCCGTTCATGGCGAATGACCAGCCGAGGTGCAGCTGGGTGCGAGAGTCGATCGGATCAATTTGCACGGCCTGCTTGGCCAGCCGGAGTGCTTCCGCCTGTATGTCGGGAGACCGGAAGACTCCGGGAAAGATGAGATGGCGCGAATTCAAAATGCCGGCAATGCCGGAATAGGCGGGAGCGAAATGCGGTGCCTCAGCGATAATAGAGCGAAACAGCTCTTCAGCCCTTGCGTCGTCCTGCGGTCGCCATCTGAAGATGAGTTCTCGCGCCTTGAGCCACTTGTCGAACTGATTGAGCGACAGCTCCGGCAAGGCTGCCATCTGCATCAGCCGTTCCGACGACATGTTGACATCCAGCGCGACGGCGATGCGGCGGATGATGCGCTGCTGGGTCTGATACCAGTCGCTCAATCCGATCGAGAATTGCTCGCTCCAGACGAAACGGCCGCTGGCGACGTCCTTCAACGTCAGGGCATAACGCAGCTCTTGGCCGTCGCGGAACACGATTGCTTCGATGAGAAAGCAGGGCCGGTTGGATCGCGGGACCGCCCGTTCATCCAGCTCTAGAATTGTCCAGTCGCGAAAGCGGACCAGCGATACGACCAGCTCGTGGCGGAAGAAGCGGATGAATGCCTGCGCCTCGCCCCTGACGCCCTGCGCATCGAACGAACCGACGAAAAGCGTCAGCAATTGCGCCGGCAGCGGGGCGTTGAGGCCAGTCATGCTGATGTCGATGTTGGGCGACGCGCCGATCTTGCCAAGCTTGATATCGACGACCAGATCCTGTGTTTTCTGCGATGGCTCAAGTTCGAATTCCTCGTTGAGGATGTCCCAAAGCGCCTTGTAAAGCCGAAGTGCTCCGGCGGTGTCGCCCAGACGGACCATCGCCTCCATCGCCGTCCGGCAACCAAGCTCATGAGTCGGATCGAGGTTGAGTAGAGCAAGGCCGATCTGCCTGAGAGATGGCAGGCTCGATTCCGTGGCGATCAATTCCTCGAGCCGCCTGACGGCGTGGTCATGCAGGCATTGGCGCTGCACGATCAGCCAAGTCCTAAAGGACGGATCGAGATCGTCGAACCCCGCCAGAAAATCCTCGAAAACGCGTGGCCGTTCCATAAGGATGGGGTGGACCGTACCCTTGTCCAGCGCCTGCCGAATATTGATGAGATCGCAATCGATTTGGGCGAGATCGAGATTCGCGCTGAGCCGATCGGCTCTGAAAGGGGAAGGATTGAGAGAAGAAAGCCTTTCTCGTAGGTCGCCGATCGTCTGGCGCAGGGACGCGCGTGCATTGTGCTCACTCGATTCGCTCCACAACAGGCCCGCGAGGCGCTCGCGCGACTCCGAACCATGCGCGGTGTTAGCCAGGTAGGCGAGAACGGCGATCGACTTGCGATTGTTTATGGGGATATCCTGCCCGCCAAATACCAATGTAGGTTTTCCGCAGGTCGTTATGGCCAGTTCACCTCGCCCAAGGCCCGGCTGGTTAGTTGCACCGGATTGCAAATGCCTTCCCACCATGACTGCTCCCCAACACACCGGAGATAGTCTAAAACAAATCTAATTCCGATGCATGATCAGAATCCAATCGCTCCAAGATTGAATTCGAGAGTCTCCGGGTCTGATAACTCGATGAGTAAGGTTGCAGGCCGGGAACGATGATTTTCGCAACAGGTATACCAAACTGATCCATTGTGAGATCGACCCGATACGCCTCGTAACCGGCAGCAGCCAGCCCGGAGGCCACATCTTCAGTCGTCCTGGCGCCGGGCTGTGACAGGTCGGCCACTCGTTCGCATCGAAACTGTTGAGCATCCTGTCTTACTGTATTCATCCGATTGTGGATCGACCGGTCCATATCACTTGCAGATTGCTTGGAACCGGCCATCCGGCTTGCGACGATCTCGTTGCCCAGCTCCATCTGGCACATTTCCCGGATCGCCGACTGGCATGCCCGGAACGGATCGTCGTCACAGGCGTAGCCTCCGGCAAAATTGCCGCCATCTCTGTCGAAAGAAATCGAGGCGACACACGCAAGGCCAAAATCGCTCGGAATTTGGTAGAGCAACGTCACGCGATCCCGCTGGTTTCCCCCTATCCGATGCAGCAGCTCATCTATACCCAATGCGGCGCACTGGTCATGCGTGATCCTCGCCAGCGGCCGCCCGCCGCGCCACCACATTGCGACCGCGTCTCGTTCAATGACCTCGAACATCGCGCCTCTAAGAGCGACGGAGGCTGTCGAGCCGGCCGCGCACCCGCTGCCCACAGCCCATCGATCGCCCTCGGTGGGGCGCAGTGTCAGACAGGCTGGTATCCACAGCTGGCGGCCATCCACGATCCGTTCGGCAAGGATCCAGTCGATGGCACGATCGGTCTCGACCCAATGCATCATCGCCGCCGTATGCGGGCCGCCGTTCCAGGCAATGGCCTCATCCATGGTCCCATGCCGCAGGCCGATGGTCGGGCGCTTGAACTGCGCGACATATTCGACACCCTCGCCAATGCATGACCGAAATGCATCACCGGGGGACAGGCCCGCACCGCTGATGCTGCTGGACATGTCCAGCAGGGGCGAACCGTCGATCCCGCGCGGCGTGATGAGCCCTCCGAAAAAGGCAAACCCCGGCGCTTGCCGCGAGCGGAGCCGGAAGACGCCGTCCAGCTCGGCCGTGGCCCGCAGCAGTCGTGCAGTGTCCAGACGCCGAGACTCCCATTCGGCATGTTCACCCTCCGCGCCCAGACCGACACCGTCGAGAAGCTGGGTCAATCTTGCGCGCTGAGCGTCATCGAAGCCCCACGGGCCATCTTCAAGAAAATCCGCAGCGGAACGAAACAATTGAAATGGATCGATCATGACCTGGGTCCGGGAAATAACTTGATTGCAAACAGACGGCCGGCATCTGCCGATCCTGGCCTAGGACATCGCGATTTTCCAGTCGTCCCGGAGATCGGCAAACCGGACTTCACGCTGAGTTCACGGCACCCTGATACCCCTTCAACGCACAGGGCGTTGCCAAGAAAGAGCAGCGCCACCGATCGACTTCAAGAATCCGTATGTTGAAAGCCTCGTCGCGCGCTGCGCTCCTGGTGATGCTTCCATTAGAGGCATCAAACCGACCCGCGCAACGGATCCCAAGAATGCACATGCATCGCAAATGCTCAATCATGCTCGTTGCAGGGCATGCTCGTTGGAGGGAATGACAATGGCAACCTTGAATCTGCGTGAAGGCCAGACACTTGCCGAAGCCATCCAGGAACGGATCGATGCGGCGGTTGCAACCGGCGACAAGGACTCGCTCGACGACCTGCTTCGCGAACTTTACGAACCGTCCAAAGCTTCCGAGGGTGCCGACAAGCCTTTCGATGCAGCAATCCAGCTGAAGCCTGAAATAAGACAGCAGCTGGCCGAGATCGCGCTCGAAAGCAATGCGGCCCTCAACTGGGCCAACAAGATCGCCCGTGCCGGCCGCTTGGTCAGCTACAAGGCCAAGACGGCGATCGGCTTCAAGGGAATGCATATCGTCGAGGATGGCGACAGCTGGACACAGTATCCGCTTCTGCTCGACGATATCGTCGACCAGCTCAACAAGGATCCGGACAAGGCGATTTTCTCGCTCGGCGCTGCGGGCGATCTGGTCGAGGACATGGCCGCGCGGAAGGAATATGTCCCCGCGCTCAAGCAGAGCGCAGCAAAAGTCTTCATTCTTTCCGGCGGCGGCAACGACATTCTCGGCGACGGGCGGTTTGCCGATCTACTGCACACCTTCGCCAAAGGCAAGAAGGCTGAGGATCTCATCAACCTGCCTGCGCTCGAAGCCGCGCTACGCAGGGTTCTGGCGGCCTATCGCACCATCCTGACCGATGTGCGCCGGCACTTCCCGCAAGTCCGCGTGCTCGGACATGGCTATGATCTTCCCTTTCCGATACGCGACGGCAAGTGGATCGGCAAGCCGCTCGAGGACCGCGGCATTTCCCTCGCCATCGGCCGGAAGATCGTCGAACTGGTGCTAGACCGGTTCGCAGCCGGCCTGCGGACGCTCGAAGGCGAGTTCGGTAATTTCCAACTCGTAGATCTGCGCGGCAAGGTCGGTACCACGAGCGAGAGCTGGTTCGACGAACTGCATCCAAAAAATGAAGGCTTCGCGCGTGCCGCCCAGGAGTTCCGCAAGGCAATTTTGGCTCTCGCGGCCGAATCGTCGGTCATTGTCGAAAGCGCCATCAGCGACAGCACGGCCGACGTCGAAACTGCGGTCGCATCGCTCGAATCCACGGCCGGAGGTAATTTGCCCGGTCTCGAGGCCGCAAGCCGCACCCTCGTCGTGCTCGATCCCGGTCATGGCGGAACCGCACCGCCCGTCAAGCTCGGCGGCTCCAGCTGGAACAACGCGATCGGTCCATCGGGCACGCTCGAAAAGGTTCTGACACTCGATGTCGTCAAGAGAGCCAAGGCAAAGCTTGAAGCTCATGGATTTGAAGTTTTGCTGACGCGGGGCGACGACACCAACCTGTCGCTGGCCAACAGGGCGGCGGTGGCAAAACGGCGTGATGCCCCCGTGTTCGTCTCGGTCCACTTCAATGCATCGGACAACCATAACGCGCAGGGCACCGAGACATTCGTTCACACCAGCCATAACGACGCGTCGCGACGTCTCTGTGTGGCGGTTCAGGCGGCGATGGTAGCGGAACTGGGCCTTTCCGATCGCAACAAGTCTCATGCGGGAGGCATCAAGCTGGGCGGGTTCGGCGTGATCGATCGCACCAGCCAGTCACCACGTACCGCCGCAGTTCTGCTCGAGGTCAGCTTTCTCGACCGGGCCGACGAAGAGGCAAGGCTAAAAACCAATGCCTATCGCGATCGGATCGCGGATGCGCTTGCCCGCGGCATCAAATCCTATCTCCGGCCGTCCACGGAAAGCATCGATTTCGAGACTGCCGATTCCGGTGAGATCGGGGATGCTATCGAACTCGCAGCAGCCGCCGCCGGAAAGACCCTATGGGTCTATATGGGGACGGCCGAAGGGGGCGGTGGACCGGGGGCGGACCATGCGGCCCATCGCTCCCTTGAGTCAACCGCGGCATGGGTCGGCGGCCATGAACTGGGCGGGACGACCAGCAGTACCCACCCTGACCTGTCCCGCCAGATCGCAGAAAGCCTCGCGCGCGATCGCGTGGCATTCGAGGAAAATGGCTCCGAGGATCTCAACGAATTCGCCGGCATGGATGTCGGCACCGGCTTCAACGTGTCCGATCTGGGATATGATGTGGACGCCGATACGGGACGGCTCGAAGCCGTCTTCGCCAATGTCGAGAGTGCCGGCTTCGACATGGCACGCTATGAGGCGTTCATACGCGGGCTCCGGCTCGCCCATTTCTCACCGGCCGAGTTTCTTTTTCTTGGCAACAGCAATGCTTCGGGAGCCCGATGCGCCGGCAGAAACAGTCTGCCGCCGGAACATCTCTGGCCGAACATCGCTAAGACGGCGCGGATGCTTGACGCGATCCGCGCGCGCCTGGGAGCACCGATCCGCATCCTCTCGTGCTACCGCAACAACGCTTACAACACATGTATCGGTGGCGAAAGCGCCAGCCTGCATATGCGCTTCAACGCCATAGACTGGCATTGCGACAGTGGGACGGTCGATAGCTGGCACCGGGCGGCGCTGGCCGTGCGGAGTTTAAGTTCCGAGTTCTCCGGCGGTGTCGGCCGCTACGGCACCTTCATCCACGTGGATACCAGGGGCGTCAACAGGGACTGGAACGGTTGATACCACCCTCCGGCAGGAGCTGAACCATGGCCTCATCATCACATTCTTCCCACCCGCCCGGTTGGACGGACACCCAACAGGTGCCGTTCATATCCGACTGGAGAGACCTCAAGCCATTCGCCGACATGCCTGCCAATGCGGGCGTGACCAATCCCGAGCGCATGCTGGAAGGCTGGACCGCGACCCGCCAGAAAGCCCTCGGCGGCCCGCAGTTGGAAGCCGAGGTTGGCGGCTGGAATACCGTGCCTGCCTCGTTGCTCGATATTCTTGCCGGATACCGGCGGTCGGTCGCGCGGATCGTCGTACCGGAAGGTCAGTTAAATCATCAGAATATACGTGGCGGCTGGCACGGCACGGGTTTCCTGGTAGCGCCGAACATTCTGCTAACCAATCACCATGTGCTCAACAGCGTAGCCGTGGCCGAAGCCGCAACCGTCGAATTCGGCTATGAGTGGCCACGCGATCAGCTTTTCGCCAATGTCAATACGACCGAGCCCCCCGTGGTCCGGTTCGAGCTGTCACCGTCGCGCCTGTTCGTCACCAGCCCGGCCACCGGGGGCGGTCTGGACTACAGCTTCGTATGGATATCCGAGAAGGCGTCGGAGCAGTTCGGCGTCATCCCCATGGAACGCGGCTCGTTCATGATCAGCACATACGAGCCGACATTCGTCATCCACCATCCGCGAGGGCGGCTGAAGGAAGTCTCGTTGGACGACACCGAACTGCTCGCCGTCAACTCGCTGAATATTCTCTATGCCGCCGATACCGATAGAGGTTCCTCGGGTGCCTGCGTGATCAATCGTAATGGCAAATTGGTGGCACTGCATCATGCCTCCTGGAAGGTAGAGGATTTGAGGCGCGTCTATCCAGACTTTGAGCCGAAGCTTTCCGATGGCCGGGATGTGACGATCGGCAATGAAGGCATCAAGATCTCGGCCATCGCAATCGACCTTGAATCGCGGATACGCCCCGGGGAAAAGGATGCTGAAAGTGCTGCGGAAATCCTCGAGTGCATGGCAGGATCGGACACGTTGACGGGCGTGTTCGGCGCTCTCGGCCGGCAGAGCCAGTATGAAAGCGACGCTGCGCGTGTGCGCGCAATTTATGGCGGGTCCGAGCAGGACATGGATATCGGCTTCTGGAGCCTGCGCTGGCTGTTCGACAATACCAGCGTATCGGTGAAGATCGAGGATGTCGTCACCGCCATGACGGATCTCAATCAGGATATCTGGTGCCTTGCAGATGTAACGCCCGCAGTTGCGGCCTCGATCGTCCAAGAGTTGGGCAAGAGGTTCGGCGAGCAATTCGAGCTGCAGTTCTCCGAAACCGACGCGCAGATACGACAGTTCGCCACTGCCATCATCTGGCGACCGACGACGGTGACATGTTCCCGCGCGGACTGGCCAAGCACCGTCTCCGCTGCCTGGAGTGAAGTGATCGCAACACCGGACGGAGCGGGTTCACGGCATCACCCACCCGGCCTGTTCAGAGTGGCGATGAACAAGGTCACGGAGAAATCGACGGGGACGATCAACATCGTCCCGCTTGGCCTGCGGGCCGTCAAAAGCGACGAGACTCGGCGAAGACTCATATCCAAGCTGCTGGTCCGCGCAATGGAGATGGCAATCGAGCAAGGTGATCGGGGTGATTGGGTCATCGGCGGCGATATCGAGCCTCCACTGGCCGAGTTCGATTGCAAGGCGCTGCGTGCCCGGCAGTATCAATGCACGGCCGCGGTCGATCAGCGCCGCGGCAGCGCCATCAGCTATTTACGCGCGCCGTCCTCGCCTGTCCGCAATGTGTTCGTCATGGCCGATCTCGACCTTACCGGCAACGAACAGGATTTCTTCAGCGTCATCAAAAACCGCAAGATGGAGAAATTCGTCCAGAAGCTGACCGACAACCGGCCCGCCGTTTTAAGGCTGGCGCTGGATGCACACGGCAAGAGGGAATCGGAACAGGCGCTCGACGCCAAGCTCGATGCCATTCTTGCCAGAGGCGAAGGGCAAAGCATCGGATCTGTCGAAAATCTTCCCGCGGCATCGGCGGCGCCACTGCTGCAGTCCAGTCCCGCTGCGCGGACGGAGGCTGGGCGGCCATGGTTCGACGGGCTGAGCTGGCACGGGTTGAACAAGCTGCGGTTTCTCTCGGCCAATCGCAGCCAGCTTGGTAGGCTTCTGGCCGAGGTTGCGGCTCGACAGGGCGCGGTCTATCCCGATCTTTCGCCGCTTACGGAACTCGATCTCTGGGTGATTACCTTCGCCGAGGCCGGCCTCGGCAGCGGCGGCGTCGATCCGAATTTCCGCCACTCGCTCGGTGAGATCGGCCTCTATCCCCTGCCCGAAAACATCGGCTTCTGGATCGGTCCGGGCGCTCCGGCCTGGAACCGGCCAATGCTGATCGAAGTCAATATAGAGAGTTACGCGCTTTATCTCGGGCAGATTCGCAACAAGACCGTGGCCACGGTGGGAGGACGAAAGCTTTACCGCGATTTGTTCCGGACACCAGGCATCGACGGAATGCCGGAGCGCGGTGCCCGCCTGCTGGCGGGGATCGTTCACGGCTATTTCGTCAGCCGCAATTATCGCAGCCGCCGAGTCCCGTTCGACAGCATCCTCAATGGCATTATCAACGACGAGCCTATCGACGAATTTCTGGGCGGAACCGATTATGTCCACGCCGGGACGACGATCCTGACCAACCGGCAGCGCAATATCGACGAGGCCGTCGCCGCATTTCGTGTAGCCGGGGGATGACCGTGATGGATGCGAGGCCGCTTTTGAAGGTCCGTCCGGAATGCCAAGTTGCCGGCGGCGGCATGTCTTGCGCGCATCGAGCACGTGCCGCGTCTACCCCCACACGCCTTGCTTTTATGACCGAGATTTTTCACGCCCAAGCTAGGGAGAAAGACAGTGGCTGACGGTTCTGCACTCGATCTTACGCCGAAAAAGATTCAGGACTGGCTCCAGAATCTGAACCGGTTCGACCCCGAACTCGCCACGGCCGTCTCGACCCGCACAGGTGCCGCCGTGACTGAAGGCGCTGCCGTTCTGGAAGCCGACGGTCTCACGCTGCCTGACCTGCCGATGATGCTTGAAACCATGGTGCGGCCTGGACGGCCGGTACTGCCCATCAGGTCCGATCGGATCGCGCGCGCTCCCGCCTTCATTGAGCCGCCGGATGGCGAGCTCATGGCACAGCGCTTGCTTGACGCCGCGCCTAAGCTCAATCCAGTGATCCCGCTGGTGGGGCGTATCGACGTCGTCAATTTCCCGCGCAATGCCAGCTTCATCGGCACAGCCTGGCAGGTGGCGCCCGATATCGTCGTCACCAACAGCCATGTCGCCGAACTCATCGGACGCCGCGATGGTCGCACCTATGCTTTTCTTCCCGGCCGCTTCGGCGACGCGATCGAAACCACAGTCAACTGGAAGCGCGAAATGGACAGCCTGGAAAGCGAAGCCAGTCCGGTGGATTGCATCCTGTTCATAGAGTCGCGGCAGGTCGCCGACATTGCCTTTCTCAGGATTCGCCGTACCAGCGATGGTGCACGCCAGGATCGCGTGCTGCTTGCGGATACAGACGCGCCGGCTGGTACGCAGGTCGCCGTCATCGGCTATCCCGCGCGCGCGGGCTCGGACATCATCCAGGATCAGCGATGGATGGAGCAGGTGTTCGGCGGAAAATACGACGTCAAGCGTGCCGCACCTGGTGTCGTCATGCCGAACTCTCGCGGTTGGGCGACCCACGACTGCACCACGCTCGGGGGAAATTCAGGCTCTGCCGTTATCGATCTCAAGACTGGAAAGGCGGTCGCGCTCCATTTTGCAGGTGCATACATGCTCGAAAATTATGCCGTGCCGGCCTCGACGATCCGAAAGTATCTCGGACAGCGCCCCTGGGAACTGGAAACAACCGTGGCGCAACGATCCATCGATGTCGTCGCAAGTTCGCCGGGCGTGCAAAATACCGCGACGCCCGCCCCCGCCGCGACGAGCGCGTCAATTTCCTTCAACCTGCCGATAACGGTCTCGATTTCGATCGGCAGCCCGATCGCCGCCACCGCCGAAACCGCTCAGATCGACGAAGCGGTGCGCCGCTTTGCCGACGGACATCGCGGCGACGGAATCCTGGATGTTCGCCGCGGACTTGCCGTCAAGGCTGGCAAGTTTACAGACATCCCTTGCATTCAGGTCGTGATCCATCCGGAAAAACTCGCTCAGCTGCGGGCTCGCATGCCAGAGACCTTTCTTGGCCACGCCGTCACAATCCGACCTGCAACCATTGGCGAGTTGCTCGACACCCCTAGTGTGACCAGCGAGGCGCCCTTCGACTCGATCGCTTATAACGACGATGATCGGACCGGGCCGGATTTCAGTTTCGATCCTGTCGATGAGGATATGGAAGTGCTTTGCCATGTAGGACCGGAACGGAGTTGGTCCGTGCTCTCCGACTTCATCGCCAAAGCCGAAAACCGGATGGTGTCGTCGATCTACGAATTTCACGCGGAGCATATCGCCGCGGCCATCGAAAACCGGCTTGTCAAAGGCGTCAGCATGTCCCTGGTGATGGACAATGCGACGCGCGTCGATGAAGGCGGCGTAAAGCCGGGCGACTTCAACCGCCGCGACGTGTTCGAAAGATGGGCGAACGATTTCAACTTCAGCCGTATCTATGTGCCGGAAGGCCCGACCGGTCTGATCGCCAACTCGTATCACATCAAGGTGACGGTCGATGATGCCGACCGTTTCTGGCTCTCCAGTGGTAATTGGAAAGGCTCGAGCCAGCCTGACATCCCCGCTGCCGATCTCGACAACCCAGCTAAGATACGGGCCAAGAAGGGCAATCGCGAATGGCATGTGGTGATCAAGAATAAGACCCTGGCCACCCGCTTCCGCAATCACATATTGGCGGATCTGGATTTTTCGCAGAACAATGGCGGAACCGCCGAGGCATTCGTCAGGGACGTATTCGTCGATGTCCCTGACGTCCTGCTGGAATCCTTCGAACTCGAAGCGCCCGCGCGCCAGATGTTTGAGCCGAAGCCGGTCAACCGCCGTGTGAAGGTGCGCGCCCTGCTTACACCAGACAAGCGCGGAAAGGTCTACACCGATGCGGTTGTCGATCTCATCGAGTCCGCCAGAAGCCAGTTGCTGTTTCAGATACCCTATATCGACTCCTACAAGCCCAGCGCCAAGGGCAATCTCGACAGGCTGGTAACCGCGCTGATCAGAAAGTCAGAACAGATTTCCGATCTGCGCATCATTCTTAGATCCGACTTCGACAGCTGGGTCCTATGCGCCGAGGACCTCAAGACGCGGGGGCTCGACCTCGACAGATGTCTCAAGCATCTTCCGAAAACCCATACGAAGGGCATGATCGTCGATGGTCGGCGCGTCCTCGTCGGTAGCCACAACTGGAGCGGCGGCGGCGTGACGTCCAACCGCGATGCGAGCCTGCTCTTCGACGATGCAGAAATCGCCGGCTATTACCGCGATGTCTTCGAGGTCGACTGGACTCGTGCCAAGGACCCGATAATTCGCGAAAGCGTAGTCCGCGAAGCACCGCGCATCGCCGTCGGAGACCGGCCCGCTCCAGGATTCCGTCGGATCTCGCTCACGGAATTTCTCGAAGGATAGATATGTAGGCGCGGACGTAACGCCTCCGCGACGACATGTGTCTGACACAATTTCGGCCGCTCGCCCGAACGGCGAGCAGGTGGTGGTGCGGCGCGACGAACGTCATGACGGAGACGAAAAATGAGCTTGCTCTTCAAAGTGATCTACACGGTTCTGCTCCTCGGGATCACCTCCGTCGCGATTCGTGAACTCTGGTTCGTCTGGCTCGATAAGCGCGTCTACATCGGCCGCTTCGACGTGATCACCGGGCTTGGCAAGGATGATGCAGAGAGCGACGCCTTCGCGAAACGGATCGTTGCCCAGCAGAGCATTCTTGTACAGCAATTGACGGATTACGGAACGCGACGAGATGCTCTGAGCGACACGACCTACCGGGTCGATGGCATCGCGCCACTTCAGCTTCCGCCGGAGGTGATGGGTGGCATCGATATCACGGTCCAGGAAATCAATGTGCGCCAAGTTCTGACAGCGGTGCGCCGCGCCTTTCTTGCTCCGAATGAAATAACCGGCTCGGTCACGCAACAGGAGTCGTCCGTCATGGCGCTGGTGAACTGGCCCGGCGCTCCCGACATCGCCGGCGACAACGGGGCTATTGCAAGATTCCTCACCCCGAACCGCGGAAATGCACAGGCCGTCGCGGCCCATATCGCCTGTTCCATCACATGGGCAAGAGCAAGTAGCGACGGGACGGGTCCGTTTGCGCTGGCGGGCTCGTGGATCAATGGAAGACTCGCAAAGGCGACGCAAGAGCCACAAGGCCTGGCGAAGCTTTCGCCACGGGCGCAATTTTGCGACTTCATGGCCGCGCTCGGCGATCTCTATGCGCTCGAAGAGATGGCCTCAAGTGTCGATGGGCTTGGCGATCCGCAGACGAATATCGTGCGCCGTCACGCCGCCGTGTTGCGATCGCATTATGCCGACAAGACAGTGCTGCCTGACATCTATCGCCTACGCGCGGATCTGCTCGATCTCCTGCCGGAGGAGAAGCGGGTGCCTGGAGAACTTGTCGATGCTCAGGAAGATCGTCTGCGCTACGCGATGCTGAGCCCAACCCTGCGCACGCTTCCTGAAGAAGAAAGACGGATCGCCGCCCTTGCCCTGGCCAGGCCCGCAATCAGACTGGAAGACGGCAAACCGCACGACGTACCGCCCAACTGGACCAGCCTGCTCGTACGTCGATCGCCCGATATTGCTGCGATCTCGGCCGCGACAGGAATGGTCGTCGATGCAGACGGAAAACATGTTGCGACCGGCTTCATTGTTGCTCCCGGATTGATGGTGACGACCAGACATGTCTTGGACCCGATGATCGGGAAGGATGGAGAAGAGCCTCCGGCCGGTGTTCTGAAACTATGCATGGGTTTTGCTGACGATCGCTGCGCGGACAGTCTGGCGATGGAAAAGATCGTCTATGATGGCAGCTCCGATGGATCCAACGTGGCCCTGGTCGAACTTCGCGCGCACGATCCCGCGCTGATCGTGCCGGTTCCAATCGCCGATACGGCGATCGAGCCAAACACGGTGATTGGCCGTTATGCCTACGTCGTGGGATATCCCGCCATTGATTTCCGCATGCCCGCCGAATTCAATTTCCGCCTCCTGCAGAACGTGGGCGGGGTCAAGCGTGTGATGCCGGGACGCATCCTGGCATTCGGAGGACGATCGATATTCACGAGCGACATCAGCACCACGGCGGGCACCGGCGGCGGGCCCTTCGTCGATCTCTTGACGGGAAAAGTGATCGGCATGAGCTATGCCGGCATGTGGCAGGAAAAGCGCGGCAAGTTCGCCTATTCCGAATCGATCCCAGCTGCCGCACTCGAAACCATCCGAAAGCGCCTCGGCGGAGAGGCCACGCAGGAGCAGTAGCGATTGTCGCATCTCGCGCAGCGGCGCGGACGATGGACCTGTTATTAAAGATCTTAGATCCCGCCTTTTGCCCAGAACTAGTCGCAGCTTTCATTTCGGTTGTGCCGCGAGAGCTTATCGCTTCAAGGTGCAGGCAACAGGCAAGATGTCATTTGCGACAAAGGCTATAAAGCGCGCCGCACTACGGCTATAGACTGTACAAGTGATGGGCACTGTCCGTGAATCTGATTGCGGTGTGAACTAACCGAGTTTCAACCGATTTATAGGCACATTCGTATATCTCATAGTGCTCCGCCTTCCCACGCGAACTTGCAATATATCGGAATGCTTACTTCTCCTTGGCCATCACATAGACGCCAATGCTGAGTTCGATACCATCCTTGGTCCGAAGGTTCCCGAACACGGGAAGGCCAACGGCCGACACGGTACCGAGCTCTCCTGCACGGCAAGCCGTCGCGTGCGACACCTGCTCCTTTCTTGAATTTGAGAACCAGTCGGAGTTGTCCATGTCAATTGGGCAAGGCACTGCTGACTTGGCAGATTCCGCAAATGAAAGCGGTTCAACACGACGTTGATCGATCCGTCTGCCGGCACCCGCTCAAGCCCGGCATTTTCCAGTGGGACAAAACCGTCGCCGACCCTCACGCCCACTCGAAGACTGGCGCTCGGCTTTCGCCAAAAGCCGAAAAAGGGCGGCGATCCTTGTGGACGCACCTCCCCGTTCGACTCCCGATGGAGTATCGAACTCATCCATTAATGAACCGAATTCTTCGTCCGTCAAATCCCGCACGGCAATATCTGAATTAAACTGCTGCTCCATCGGAATCGCCATATAGTTGGTCAAGCGCATCGACCAATCGCTTCGCCCAGGGCATATCTGCTCCGTCGGAGAGTGCGTTAAAATACCACCCCATCATACCTGACAGGTGCGCCATACGGCATTTGGCAGAAGGATGTGCGCGAAGAAACCGGCGGGAAACGAGCGGATCGTCGCGAGAGTGCCGCGTCCGCGACCGCAACGCGAGCGGTTGCGCAAGCAAAATGAGCGGCGTCCAGAGGGGTTTCACCCTTCAACATCGCAGCGGCACACCCGCCCGCAAACGCATCTCCCGCGCCGGGACAAACGATGATAGCGTTTTTACCCGCGCGGTCGTTGACGACGATGCAGGCCGCGCCTCTCAGAAAGTTTTCCATCCGAGTGACAATAGGTGAATGCCTTCTTCTTTGAGTGCCCGCAGCCATGTCGGAGAAGGCATTCGGCCGAGCGGGGTAATGTACGAAATCTGCGCCGGCCCTTGCCGCCGCAGCGGCCTGGTTCGACCTCTTGCCGCCGGGACCAATCGAAAAGCCACTGCCCTTTACCGCCTCGGCACGATTTGGCATGCGCAGCAAGAAACACCACATCTCCAACGACGATATCAAGTATCGAAAAACGGCTCCCGCCATTCAATGGGCGTCGTCATCATTTGGGGGGATGACACCCTTTCTGAACAGGAAACACCCATAAAAACGAGTCTCTCCCGTCGTCACAACGCAGTAGGCTCGTTTCGCCTCCTCGTAAAACGCAAAGCGCTCTATTCCATACATCGGAACAACCGTGCCGTTGGCGCGATCTATCTCCGCTTGGACTTCCTTTTGAACGGCCGGTATTTCGCCAGGTGCACCCATCAATTCCATCCTGCCTGCGGAGGATTGGAGGGGTGTGTCGAGCGGCATCACCGATAGGATGGCCTTGACCGCCCTTGCGGCCGGCACATTATCGATCCTGAGAACTTTCCCGACGGATGTATGCCGCGCAATGGAGTCGGAGGGGAAATTCGTGTCCGAAATGACGAGCGTATCGCCATGCCCCATGGAGCGCAGTGCGTGCAGCACATCGGCATTGAGAGCCGGATCGATATTTTTCAGCACGGTCGGTTCACCAATCCTGTTTCAGACAAATAGCCTGCTGGGCGCGAAAATCGATGTTGGCGGTCGCAGATCAGGAAATCTTCCGTAACAGTTCCATCAGCATCATGCGTTCGCCCACAGTCAGCGGGCTCAGAGTCTCTTCCGAGACGCTAAGAGCGGCCGGCAGATTTCTTTCAATTGTTTCATGACCGGATTCCGTCAGCGTCAACACCAGGCGGCGGCCGTCGGCCGGATCCGCTTCGCTATGAACGAGGCCGCGCTTGACCAGACGATCGACGACGCCCTTGATAGTGGCCATATCCATCGCGATTTCGCGCCCCAGATTGCCTTGCGAGCAGGGCTGCAGGTCTTTGAGCTTGGCCAGCGCTGCCCATTGGGTTGTCGTCAGCTTTTCGGAGATCAGATTCGAGAATATGGCGACGTGACGCTGGTTTGCCTGCCGCAGAAAGAAGCCGACCTGATCCCCCAGCGCATATTGGGCCGACGCTCGACGCGGCCCGTCTTCTTCTGGAGATAAGCTATTTGTCTTGTCGGGGTCCTTAGTCATGTTCTAGAGCTCTCTCCGGCCTTCCGTCCATGCGTTGACGATGCTTGCAGTCGGCACAATATCGACCTGATCGGAAAGGCGGGGAGCAAGGTGGGTCATGGTCGCGTGATGCGCCGCCATGTCGGAGCTGCCGACCGCATCGGCGGCGATGACGACACGATAGCCGGCATCGACGGCATCAAGCACGCTGGCATAGACGCAGACATCGGTCTCGACCCCGCTGAAGACGATCGTGTCGATCGCGTGCTCTTTCAGATATGCTACGAACCAGGAAGAGCCGAACGCGGAATAGGTGAACTTTTCGAATTCGTTTCCACCGTTGGCGAAGCGTTTCAACGGGTCGATCACGTCCTGCATTTCGGCGGGCATGACATCCAGTGTCATCGCCGTCCAACGCTTGTAATAGGTCTTCCAGCAGCCGCTTGCAGCATCCGCCGATTGCGGGAGCATGAATTTCGCAAAGAGCGTGCTTTCGGGCAGCGCTTCGCAGAGCGAGATGACGTTGGGGACGATCCCGGCGATGACGGGCGTATGCCAGACCGTTTCCTCGGCAAAGATGCGCTGCATGTCGATGACCACATGGAGCGTATTTAGGGAGAGCGGGGCCAAACGCATCGGATCATTCCGAAACGGCAATGGTATGGTCGGGCGACCAGGCCAGCGTAACGACCTCGCCCTCGCTCAGCACACGCCCGTCCCTGTTCTGGGCAAACAGCTTGAGGTTCAGGCCGCCGGGCGTGACGAGCAGATAGGAAAGCGCTTGGCCCGCATAGATGACCGTGGTTATCCGCGCCGTAATGCTGTTGGACGCTGCATCGGGAGCGGAGACGACCGACATTTTCTCGGGCCTGACCGCCAGCGTGACGTCCGCGCCATCGGCGGGAAGAGCACCGGCAGCACGGATCACGGCACCATCGGCCAGCCGGACCGCGCCGCCCTCGACCTTGCCATGCAGGAAGTTCGAATCCCCGAGGAACTCGGCCGCAAAGCGTGTCAGCGGCCTTTCGTAAACCTCGCCGGGTTTGCCGATCTGGACGATGCGACCCTTGTCCAGAATCGCGATCTTGTCGGAGAGCGTCAGCGCCTCCTCCTGGTCATGCGTGACGAAGATCGTCGTCAGGCCGCTTTCGCGCTGGATGCGCAGAAGCTCGACCTGCATTTCCTGGCGCAGACGCCTGTCCAGCGCCGACAGCGGCTCATCCAAAAGCAGGACGCTCGGCTTGATGACCATCGCGCGGGCAAGCGCGACGCGCTGCTGCTGCCCGCCTGAAAGCTGTTTTGGATAACGCTTGCCGAAGTCCGGAAGGTGAACCATCTCCAGCGCCTGATTGGCCTGCTTTCTGGCCTCTGCACCCTTGATGCCCCGGCGTTCCAGCCCGAAAGCAACGTTCTGTTCCACGGTCATATGCGGGAAAAGCGCGTAGGACTGGAACATCATGCCGATGTTGCGCCCCCAGACGGGAACGTTGGTCACATCAGAATTGCCGATCATCACCACCCCCTCGTCCGGCTTGATGAAGCCGGCGACGATCCTCAGGAGGGTCGTCTTGCCGGAGCCGGACGGCCCCAGAAGACTGGTGAACGAACCTTCCGGAAATTCCGTCGTGATATCGCGCAAGACCGAAACGCTGCCGTAAGTCTTTGCAACTGAATTCACATTAACGTTTGTCACTGACGTCTCCAGGTTTAGCGAACCGCGCGAATATCAGGATGGCAGCCATGGACCCCAGAAGAAGCAGCGTTGATATCGCGTTGATTTCGGGCGTGAAGCCCTTGCGGATGGCGGAATAGATCTGCACGGGCAACGTCGTGTAGCCGGGCGTCGCGAGGAAATAGGAGATGACGAACTGGTCGAGCGACACGGCAAAGGCAAATAGCGCCGCGCCGATGATGCTGGGATAGAGCAGAGGCAGCGTCACGGAAAAGAACGCATGCACCGGAGTCGAGCCGAGGCTCATCGCCGCCTCTTCCAGATCGACGCGGATGGTCTTGAACCCCGTGCCGACGACGAGCACCACATAGGGGATTGCCAGCGCCACGTGCCCGATCAGCAAGGCATGCATGCCCCGCCCGATACCCGACCAGTAGAAGAACACCAGCATCGCCGTGCCCGTGATCAGCCATGGAATGGCGATCGGCGGCAGCAGCAGCAACTGCAGCAGGCTTTTGCCGCGAAACGTGCGCCGCTCCAGCGCAACCGCCGCCATCGTGCCGAGACTGGTGGCGATCACAGCCGTGATCACGGCGATGATGATGCTGTTCAGGCCGGATGTCAGCAGCGGTGTGTTGTCGTAGAGCGCCTTGTACCAACGCGTCGAGAATGAGAAGGGCATCTCGTAGAGTGAGGATTCGTTGAAGCCCATCGCCATCATCACCACGATCGGAGTGTACAGGAAGAGAAGCATGACAAAGAGATAGATGCGTCCGAGATGCGTCATGTCTGTCTCCCCCTCACGCCGCGGCGCCGCGCTTCAGGACGCCGGAAAAGGTTGCGAAAATTGCAAGCACGACGGCAAGCAGGGTGAAGGACAGGGCAGCGCCCAGCGGCCAATTGAAGGCCTGGGTAAACTGATCCTCGATCACCGTGCCCATGGTGACGCCGACCTTTCCGCCGAGAATGCGCGGCTCCATGAACGAGCCGATCACCGGAACGAAGATCAGAACGCAGCCCGAGATCAGGCCCGGCGCCGCCATCGGAATGAGGATCTTGAACAGTACAGTCCACCAGCGCGCGCCAAGGCTGACCGCCGCCTCGATGATCGCGTCGTCGATGGTGATCAGGGCGATATAGCAGGTCAGGATCATGTAGGGCAGGTAGCCGTGCACCAGACCGAGCACGACCGCATAGCGCGTGTAGAGAAAGGAGATCGATCCTGCATCCGGCGCAACCAGGTGAAGAAGGTTGTCGAGAAAACCGTTCTCGCGCAAGACCATCGTCCAGGAGAAGACGCGCACAAGACCGTTGGTCCAGAACGGCAGCAGGATTAGGATGAGCAAAGTCTCGCGCATGCGGCCAAACGTTGCCCTCGCAAGGGCCACGGCCGCGAGGAACCCGAAAACGGCGCAGAGCAGCGTCGTCCAGAAGCCGATGACCAGTGAGGTCCAGCCGATATTGAGCAGATAGGGCTGATCGATGAATGCGCGATACTGCTTCAGGGTGAAGACCAGCGGCGCCTTGCCCATCGGCGTCGCCGACAGGAAGCTGAAGCAGAACATGGTCAGCAAAGGCAGGAGCACCGCGAGCGTGAGCCACGCATAGGTCGGCATCAGCAGGGCGATCGTGGCGACCCATTGCGGCGGCGTCCAGCCTGCGCGCGGACCCGAAGGTCCGCGCACTGCATGGTTCATGGTCTGGTCATTCGGCATAGAAAGCCTTGACCTCCTGCCAGAGGTTGTTGAACGCCTCGCGCCGATCATCCGGCAGCGCGGACTGGAACGACATGGTCTTGAGATATTCGGGCTTGTGCACCAGGCGGTTGAGGTCGTCAGCCGGCAATTTCTCCATGGCCGCTCCGTTGGCCGAGGCCGGCGCGCCGACCTTGGTCGCCCATTCGACATAGAATTCCGGATCGATCATGTAGTTGATGAAGGCAAGGCCGCCCTCGGGATTGGTGCTGGTGCTCGGGATCGTCAGGTTGTCCAGCCAGCCGATGCCGCCCTCCTTCGGCACGACGAACTCGACCGGAAGCTTCGCGTTGCGCTTGGAACGTACCGCGGCACCCGACCAATAGACCGAAAGGTCGAATTCCTTGGCCGCGAAAGCCTTGTTCCACTGGTCCTCGCTCGACCACAGCAGCTTGACGTTCTCCTTGAACGCCTTGAGCTTTTCCGTGACGACGGCGAGATCGGTCGGATTGTTGATGTCCTGGCCCGACAGCAATGCGCCGATCGCGACGTTGGTCACCGCGTCGTCGAAGAGAGCCAGTCGGCCCTTGTGGGCCGCATCCGCAAGCACCGCATAGCTGTCCGGCTTTGCCGAGCCTTCCGAAATCGCCAGCGAGGTGATGCCCCATACCCAGGCCGCGCCATAGGGCTTGCCATCCGACAGGAGATTGGGATGCTCCTTCAATTCCGGCGACAGCCCCGCGGCATTCGGGATTGTGGAGAAGTCGATCGGCGCGATCAGCCCCTCGACGGCCGCCTGCTGCGTGCGGGCGCTGTTGATCAGGACGACGTCATATGCGCCCGGATTGGTCCTCAGCTTCGTCAGCATCTCCGGTTCGGAGCTGAAGTAGTCATGGACCACCTCGATGCCGGTCTTTTCGGTGAAGGCCTTCACCGCCCAGGCCTCGTCCGTGCCGTAACCCTGCCAGTTGAGAACAGTGATCTTGCCGGCCGAGAAGGCCTGGCGCGGCAGCATCGAAAGCCCGGCACCGGCGATCAGCCCGGCGGATATCAGGCGAAATGTTTCGCGCCTCGTGAAATCGGTCATGCGTTACCCTCCTGTTTTTTGAACCCAGATATTCATTTGTAGACAAACTATTTTATGCGAGACCAGCGCCGTCGCTTGAGAATGAGGAATGTTCCATTTCGAAAGAAAATCGGCTCATCCATCATTTGTCTTTACAGCGAGTGCGAACCCATGGCGCGACTGGCTTATCGAAGGAAAATGACGGGGCTCCCTCGCGCAATATCCGCGCGAGGACGCAACAGCCAACACTTTCGGTTCATTCTCCTTCGTGTTCCCAGATCTCAGGTCGGTTTTTTATTATTGTTTGTGTACGAATTATTATGCGCGCGACTTTCAGGAAGTCAACGGGTGGATCCCCGAAGATTCGACCGATTTATTTGAAAAATGCACGCTGAGACGGGTGGCGGACGCCTGCGTGGCAAATTCAAACCGAATGCCGCCCGTCGGGCAGTCGGTTGCCGCCAGTTCGGCCTCTCCCAGACGGCTCGCGACAAGGGCCGAAACCGGGATCGACGGCAGCTCTATCGCGCCCTCTCCCGCCGCCTCGGGCAATAGTGTGAGACTGACGCTGCCCTTTTCGACGACGATGTCGGACAATCTTCCGCGCAGGCGCGTGCGCAGAAAATCCTTCCCGTCGAGGGCCAGCGTCAGCAGCCCGTCCCGTATGGTCACGGTTGCGGCGCCCGCCGGGGTGAGGATTGGTCCCAGCGAGACATCGTCGCCGGAATTGCTTATGCTCCATCCGCGCCAAGGGTCGAAATCGCAGATTTCGCCGACCGCCATCATCGGCAACAGCGCGGCCCAGATGTAGAAGGGATCGGTATCCCCCTGGTCCATCGCCTCGCCGGTGACGGCATTGTAGTTTTCCGCCGCGATGCGCCCGGTGCGCCAGGATTTCATGAAGAGATCGTAGCTCTGCCGGGCAAGGGCGCTCGCCTGTTCGAAGAAGCCGTAGCGGCGCAGGCCAAGCCAGACCATGTAGTTGACATTCGGCCAGATGCGGCCTCGCCAGTAGACGTTGTCGGCAAAGGCGGGATCGTCGCGGGTCGCATTCGGCAGGCCGAACGGGCCGGCAAAGGTGCTTTCGTCGCCGAGATGGCGCAGCAGATGTTCCGCCTGACCGGCGGTCGCCGCGCCGCACAGCAGGGGGTAGAAGCTGGTGGGCGACAGAGAGCGGACGAAACCGCCCTTGCGCTGCCGGTTTGCGAAGATCTTGCGCTCGTCGTCCCAGAGCTCCTGCGAAATGAGCGTGCGGATCCACTCCGCCGCCACTGTAAATTCGGCGGCGTCTTCATGATGTCCGAGCACCGATGCCATCCTGGCCAGCATCTCGGCATCCAGCGCCAGCGCGCAGTTAAGCCCCAGGTCGAAGGTGGACAGCGAGCGCGTTTCCGGCTGATAGACCGCCTCGTCATGGGTTGCCGAATTGTCCATGCCGGTCTCGTTGCGGGCGGCAAAGGCGGTGCCCTTGTAGAGCCCCTCGCCGACATCCGATGTCCCGCAGGAGACGAGGCCGGCCGAATCCGGATCGCGATGCGCCCGCCACCAGCGATTGTTGCGGGCCAGCGCCTGGTAGGATGCCCGCAGGATCGAGCTTTCGCCGCTGCGCTGATAGAGCTGCCAAGCGACGAGGGCGCCGTGCGGCGGTTGGCTGCGATCCACCCAGGCGTCGTTGGAGGTGACGATACACGCGATATTGCCCTGCGGCGTTGCGCCCGCCAGCGCCACAGCCATGTTTTCGCGAGCGAGATCGGCATCGAACACGCCGGCGAGAAGCGCTGCGAACGTCTGGTCGTTGTACCAGACCGCGAATTTTCCAAGGTTCCAGATGCGTGTCACGGCGGTATATGACCGCGCGTTGGTTTCGTCCCAGACGGTGTTCCAGGCGACGACGTCGCGCATGGCGTCCAGTGCGCCTTCGTAGGCGGAGAGATGGGCCGGCGGCAGGTCTGCGGCGCGCTTTGCGGCGAGACCCGCAATGGCGTTTGCAGTTGCGAGCGCCGCGCTGTCGGCGACGGCGGCGCAATAAGCGCCCTGGCGCATCATCTCCAGATTGAAGCGGAGCGCCAGAACCGGCGCGGCTTCGCTACGCGTCGCCAGATGGAAATAGCCGTTCGTCTCGAAATCCGCCCGCAGGGCCGCGATCGTCTCGTGGCCGGTCACCTGCACCGGGGCATCGGCCGTTGCGATGGCAACAAACCGCGTGCCGACCTTGACGAGCGCAACGCCCTTGTCCGCATCGAAGGTGACACTCTCCCCGCCTTCCGCCGATATAGCCAGCGTGACCCAGAACCGCAGCCCCCATTCGCCGGTCTTCAACGTTTCCCAGCGCCCGCAGACGGTGAACGGGTCCGGTTTCGTCGTTGAAAAACCGATGGTCGTGCCGGAATGATCGGTCTCCAGATCAATATGGGAGCCATCGATGCTGTGGCGGCCGAGGCGAACCGGCTCGCGGCGCGGCGCGATTTCCGACGTCGTGCGGCTCCTGCTGGAATAGAGCACCGGCGTGATCCGGACACCGAGCGGCAAAAACACCATTTCGGCAGGGCGATCCGACCAGCTGTTCCAGGCGCGGCTAAGGGGTACGGTGGTGTGTAGCAGCATGTCTCGGGTTCCACTCAATGTCTGTTCGTCAGCAGAATAAGGCGTGGCGGGGTCGCAAGCCCGCTTTTGTCCAGCATGTCACCCTGATAGGGCGTACCCGCGTAGTAGCGGTTTGCAGCCGTATTGGACACGGCAAGTTCGATCTCGTGGCGCCCTTGCGCCAGATGGCCAAGCACGAACCGGTACGGCCGCCACGCACGCCGGCCGATCTCCTGCCCGTCGACACGCACCGTCACCGCCGTATAGACCTCGCCAAGATCGAGAACCCAGTCGCCATCGGTTTTGATCGTGACCGAACGACGGTATAGGCCTGTGCCGGAAAAGGCGGAATGCCCCTGAACCTCCCAGCCCTCGCTGACGGAAACCGGCGCGAAAGCGCGCGATCCTTCAGGCGAAAACGACCAGCCGTCCTCAAGCGTCAGGGTTTCACGCGGATCGGCCTGTTCCGGGTCGCCAACAATCAGGTCCGTTCCGGGCGAATCCGCCGGGTGCAGACGAAGGCACTGCACCTCATGCGGTTCAAGAACGATGGTCAGCCGTCCGGACGTTCCGCGTCGGTCGATGGTCCCGTCTTCCGGCTGCCAGACTTCGCATGCGAAGCCTTGGCCAAGCGCGATGTCGACCTCAAGGCCTTGAAGACCATCGTTGAAAACGACGATCCGCCACCAGCCGTCCCCGTCCAGTCCGACCCAGCGCCAAAGCGTGCGTCCCGCAGGGATCGCGATCTGCGGCCCGGCAAGCGGCAGCGTGGCGACAAGCCCTGCAATATCCGACGGGGGGGGAATATGCGGCAGACAAGCCGTTCCCGCTGGCGCATCGCCGGCAAAGGCGCCGTCGCAGAGATCTTTCAACCTGTCGCCGGACAGCCACAGCAACCCGCCGGCTGTTTTGAAATCGGAGAGCGTGTGCAGCGTCGCCGTCCTCGCCAGCACGGTCACCGACGGCATCACGACGGCGTCGAATAAGAGACCCGAAATGCTGATCCTCGCACCGTCGATGGAGGCATCCGAAAGCTGCTTTTCGCTCACCACCATATACTCGCAGCCGAGCGCCTGGAGATATTCGCACCACGCGCCCAGATGCGCCGCGTGGCTATGGCGCGGGCCTTCGGCCCATGCGGTGTGCAGCGGGTAAAGAATGGCGACCCGCGTATGCGGCCGGGCCGGTTCTATGAACGCGGATATCCGTGCCGTTTCCGCGGCAAAAAGATGATGATAGGGCCACCAGGGTTCGAAATTGATGCCTGGCCCGAAATCGAAGCGCGGATTGGCAAAGGGCGTGACGTCTCCATCGTTGCCGTCCGTCTGATAGACCCCATGCCAGAGAAACTGTCGGGCGCCGAGGCAATAGAGCCGGATCGCTTGTGCCCGCATGGTTTCCAGCGTCAGTTCCCATTGGCCGGCGGCGCGAACGGGCGTGCGGGTGGCCGTTGCATAGGTCTCGACGGTGCAGCGGCTGCGGCCATTGGCCCGGGCGACGGAATCGCCGATCTTCGGCGCAAGCTGGGCCACGAAATTGTTGGCGTCCACCGCGGTATCATGCCGAAAGCCGTCGATGCCGAAGAAGTCTGTGGCGGGCGCGACCCGGGGATCGATCCCGGTAAAGCCGCCATTGAGCGACCAGGAGCCGACATGCGGCAGGATTTCATGCCCGGTGAGCGCAATCCCGTAATCATCCGCCCATCGGCGCAGGGTGCCGAAGAAGCTGGCGTTCATCAGTCCCGAATAGGCCTCGTGGAACCTGGCCCGTAATCTCCGCGTCTGCGGTCCGACATCGCGCAAGAGGGACAGCAGGGCATGCGGGAAAGCTGCACCGGTTTTAGCGGTAACGACCACTGCAAGCGCTTCATCGAAGAGAAGGCTGTTGCCGAGATTGCCGGCTAGCTGATCCCAGCGATAGAAGCCCGCGGCCGGCTGGTCGTAGAACACGAAACCCAGCGGATCGGGCATCAATCCGCCTAGTGCGCGGCGGTAGGGTTCAAGACCGACCTCGATGAAGCGTTCGGCGGCCTCAGGCAGAAGGTAGTTGATGAGGCGCGAGGTCGCGGAACGGGCGCTGAGAAAAACCGTAATGGCCTCTCCGGCCGCGAGGGTACCGTCGAAGGCAAAGCCGCAGGACTGCGCATCGGCATCCGTGATCCGCACCCGGCCCGTGATATTGACAGCCTCAAGGACATCGCCCATCGGGCCGGATGGGTGCAGCAGGGCTGCTTCGATCGACCAGTCACACCAGAGAACATCGCCGCCCTCATATTGCCAGGCCAGGATGTCCGGCCCCATGCTGTTGACGAAGGGTGGATGGATGCCGCTGATCTTCCCGCTTGCCTGCGATGTCGTGCACCAGAAAAGATGCCGCTCCCGCAGATCGTCGCGGCCTTCGACCGTGCGGCCGCCGGCATGGCCGCTGATCCAGTTATAGTCGTCGTAGATGCCAACCTTCAGGCCGAGCTCGCCGGCAATTTCGACCGCGCGCCGGTATGAAGCGAGATAAGCGTCGGACAGATAGTGTTCCCGCGGAAAGGCAAGGCGTGCCTGAACGAGGATCGTGCCGAAACCCTGATCGCGAAAATCGGTCAGTTGCGCACGGCAGGTCGCCTCGTCCGGTATCGAATGCCAGAACCAGTAGGCAGACGGACGAAACGCATGGGGCGGATCAAGAAAAAGTGCCTTGCTGTCCAAGTCCACGATAGTCCCTACTTCGATCTGCGCCGTCATGTTCAATGCACCATCGACGCGATGCGGTCGATCGCCGGACCGAGGCTCGACCAAGCCGATTTATCCGGAGCGAAGCGTGCCCGCAGGTAGGCCGTCAGGTCTTCCATCTGCCCGCGATCCAGCACGCCGCGAAACGCCGGCATCGACATGATTTCAGGCATCTCGCGCCCTGTCGTTTCGGCCAGGATCGCCGGTGCTTCGACACCATTCATCAGGACCTGAAGGACGTTGTCCGGCACATCGCTGTGCAGGTTGCTGTTGAGCGTCAGCGGCGAGAGGATCGTGTTGCCTTCATGACAGGAGGCACATGCGCCTGCGAAAATACGTGCTCCTTTTGGTGACACGAGGGCGGCCTGCTCGGATGCCGCAATGCTCGCCGAAATCGCAGATTGCGTCTGGACGTCGGTCGCTTGGGAGGACGACGTTTCGTTCAGCCCCGAAAGATAGGCGGCCATCGCGCGGATATCGCTGTCCGGCAGCGGCGCCAATGCGGAGACCACATCGGCCATCGGACCCGCAGCGCTGCCGTGATCGCGGGCATGGCCGCTGCGCAGGTAGTCGTAAAAGGCAGTCTCAGTCCAAATCACCGGCCCCTTGGCAAGGGCATTCAGCGCGGGCGCCTCCCAGCCATCGGCAAAGCCGCCGGAAAGGTGGGCCTTACCGGATTTTTCAGCGCCCAGACCATTGCGCTCCGTGTGGCAGGCGGAACAGTGACCGAGCGTTTCGACGAGATAGGCGCCGCGATTCCAGACGGCGCCCTTGGTCTGGTCATACTGGAAAGGCGCCGCCTTCAGGAACATCGCATTCCAGCCCGCCATCATCGCGCGCATATTATAGGGGAAGGCCAGCCTGGTTTCCGGCGCCTTCCGTGCAACGGGCGTCTGGGTTGTCATATAGGCATAGAGCGCCTGAAGATCGGCCTCCTCGGCACCGGCAAAAGACGTGTAAGGATGCGCCGGATAAAGATGATGACCATCCCGGCTGATACCCTGGCGCATGGCGCGCTCGAAGGCAGGATAGGACCAGTTGCCGATACCGTGTTCCAGGTCCGGCGTGATGTTCGTTGCGTAGACCACGCCAAAGGGCGTCTCGAACCGGCGCCCTCCGGCAAACATCTGTCCGTCGTCTCCGACATGGCAGACATTGCAGGCACCGGCCGCGGCCGCAAGCCGCCCCCGCTCGATGGTGGCCGCGCTGTAGAGGTTAGGGTCCGGCCGCGCGATGGGGCTGATGGCCGGACGCCAGGGAGAGGCCATCGTTGCAAGGCCGGCGACGGCGCTCAAGATGCCGACGACAGGCAGGCCGACCGCCCACCAGCGGCGCTTGCGAGCGGGCGGCACCGTCTCCGTGGCGTCCTTGCCGTTGAGGGCGGCCAGAACACGCTCCGGCGTGAGCGGCAACTCGCGAAAGCGGATGCCCGTTGCATCGAACACCGCATTGGCAATGGCCGCAGCACTGGGAACGGAGGCGGACTCGCCGACGCCGAGCGGCGGCTCGTCCGGCCGAGGGATCATCAGGACATCGATGTCCGGCACTTCGGGGAAGGTGATGAGCGGATAGCCGCCCCATTCCTTGCTTGTCACCGCCGTCGATGAAAAGCCGACCTGCTCCTTCAGCACCCGGCTGGTGGACTGGATGATATTGCCGTGGATCTGGTGGCGCACGCCATCCGGATTGATCATCAGCCCGGAATCCTGGCCGCAGGTGACCCGCGTCACCGCGATCTCGCCGGTCTTCCGGTTGACCGCCACATCGGCGACCCATGCTGCCCAGGCTGCCGCGGTTCCGGGGAATTTGCCGTGCACATACACTGCATAAGCGAAGCCCCGCCCATAGAGCAGATCGCCTTCACCGCCCAGCGTGCCGGGGCCAGCGTGCGGCACCCATTTTGCGCGCTCGGCGGTTGCCCGGACGAGATCGATGGCCCGTGGGTCCTGCAGGTATCGCAGCCGGTATTCGATGGGATCGACACCGGCGGCCGAGGCGAGTTCATCGACATAGGATTCATGCGCGAACGTGTTCGGCATGGCCGAAACGCCCCGAAACCAGGACGCGCGGGCAATCGGCGGCATGTCGTGCACGGTGACACGAAGATTGCCATAGGCATAGGGCGGGATCGCCGTCCGGTCGCCCATCTGCACGACCTCGGGAACCGGGGCGATCTTGCCCGTCAGAAGCAGCGGAAGCGTCGGCGCGAGGTTGGACGGATACCGGGTTTCGAAATCGTAGGCGGCGGGGCCACCTTCGAGATCGAGGCCGCCGCGCACGTCGATCACCTGCGCCGCACCTTTGGGCTCCCAGGCGTGCTCCTGCTCGCGCGTCAGCTGTACGCGCACCGGCTGCCCGACGGCGCGCGACAACAGCGCGGCATCGGCGGTGACGTCATCGGCGCAATTGCGACCATAACACCCGGCCGCCTCCAGCCTCTCCACGACGATATGCTCTTCCGGAATGTCGAGAAGGATCGAGAGATCCTTTCGCATCGGAAACGGGTTCTGCGTGCCGGACCAGACTGTCAGGCGACCGTCGCGATAGTCGGCGACCGCGCAGGACGGGCCGATCGAGCCGTGCATCTGGTAGGGCCAGATATAGGTACGGTCCATGACATCGGCCGCGCCCTCGCGCGCCAGATCGACATTGCCGCGATCGATTAGCTTGCGCGGCGTTGCAGGGTTGGCGCGCAGCGCTTCTTCCGGAGAATTGAGGTCGGCCACGTCCGGTGGCTCACGCCAGACGACCTTCAGGCTTTTTGCAGCCTCGGCAGCATTTTCCTCCCGGGTCGCAACGACGCCGACGAAATCGCCGATAACGACGACCGCCACAAGACCCGGAACATGCGCGAGCGAATCTTCATCGACCGAAATCAGGCTCGTTCCAACATGCGAACCGTGATCGAAGCCGGCATAGGGCGGACGCACCACCCTTCCATGCAGCATGCCGGGCACGCGCACATCGTGCACGTAGGTCCATCGGCCGGTCGCCTTCGCGGGAATGTCCACGCGCGGCCGGGAAGATCCGATGATCCGATAGTCCGCGACCGGTTTCAAAGGCGCTTGGGGATCGATGACCAGTTGCACGCCCGGTCCTTCGACAAGCTCACCAAAGGATATGCTGGCGTTCTCCCCGGTAACCGCGCGGATGATCCCCTCTTCGACCACCAGGTTTTCGAGCGGCAGGCCAAGTTTTTCAGCCGCCCGCCTAAGGAAATAGTGTCGCGCGGTCGCTGCCGCCCGCTGCAACGGCTTTGCCGTCACCTGAATGGTCTCGCTGGCGATCGTCGCACCTTGGTTGGGCACGGCGGAGGTGCTGCCCAGCACCATCACCACATTCTCAAAGGGCACATCGAGTTCTTCCGCAACGATCTGGGCAAGGGACGTGCGGATGCCCGTTCCCAGATCCACATGCCCGTTAAAGGCGGTGACCCCGCCCTGCCCGTCGATCGCAATGTAGAGTTCGGCATCCGGCTCAGACGACGAAAGCACGGCCAGCATGTCCGGCGTGTCCAGATAGCTCGATTTCGGAAGATCATGGGCGGCCGTCATGCGCGCACCTCGGGATTGGCGGAAAGTGCGCCGGCTGTCGGCGACTTGATCGCTGCCGCCTTGCACAGACCGACAGCTTTGCGCACGGCGGCGAGAATTTCGACATGGGTGCCGCAGCGGCAGAGATTATGGCGCAACGCGTCGCGAATATCGGCCTCCTGCGGATCCGGATTGCGCGCGAGCAGCGCGACGGTGGTGATGATCATGCCGTTGAGGCAATATCCGCACTGCGCGCCGGATTCATCTATGAACGCCTGCTGGACGGGATGAAGTCCATACTCTGTGCAGAGCCCTTCAAGTGTCGTGATGTCGCGCCCGGCAATCGCCCGCAAAGGGATCGTGCACGCGCGCACCGCACGCCCGTCGACAAGAATGGAGCAGGCACCGCACTCGCCGAGACCGCAGCCGTATTTCGGCCCGTTGAGCTCCAGATCATTGCGCAGGATATACAGCAAAGGCGTCTGGGGATCGGCCACCACGACAACGTTCCCGCCGTTGACCCGCAGCGAAAATGGCGAGGGCGCGACGCTCGTTTTCATATCGCCATCCCAACCGACAGGCACATATCCAGATCGCATGCTCCAGCGATCTCACTCCCGTCGCGGCAATCGGCGATCAACGACATGCACCCTCCGTTCGCCTTGAACACCAGTCACCCCTGACGGGGCTCGCTCCCAACTTAACGAGTGTATACGCTTAATATCGCTTCTGGCAATCGCATTTTTTCGCTGCCTGTATCCTCTATTTGTCCTCAAATTTCAGCAAAAATCGTGGATCTCATCTTTTGGCGATCCCATCGTCTTGTCTTCCCAATTTAAAGCGTATACGCTGGATACTCCACTCCAAGGTCGGGCCATCAAGGCCGCCATAGGGTCGTTACGGGAGAGACAGCCATGCCGAGCGGGAACCAGACCATCGCAATCATCGGCGCCGGACTTGGCGGCGCGGCGGCGGGTGCATTGCTCCAGCATGCCGGCTTCGACGTGAAGGTCTTCGAACAGGCGCCAAGCTTCACCCGCCTCGGCGCAGGCATCCACATGGGGCCGAACGTGCTGAAGATCTTCCGGCGGATCGGCATGGAGCAGAAGCTGGTCGATATCAGCAGCACGCCGAGCCACTGGTTCAGCCGCGACGGCATCACCGGCGAGTACCTTTCCCGCATCCCGCTCGAAGGCTACGGCGCGACCTATTGCACCGTGCACCGCGGCGATCTGTCGGCGCTGCAGATGGAGACGATGACGCCCGGCACGGTCGAGTTCAACAAGCGGCTGACGCGGCTTGAGGACAACGGCTCCGACGTCTATCTCGAATTCCAGGACGGCACGTCGACCCGCGCGGCGATCGTCATCGGTGCCGACGGCATCAATTCCCGTGTCCGTGAAACCCTGCTCGGCGCCGAACGCCCGAACTACAGCGGTTGGGTCGGCCACCGCGCGATGATCTCGGCCGAAAAGCTGAAGAAGCTCGACCTCACATTCGAGGACTGCGTCAAGTGGTGGGGACCGGACCGGCATATGATGGTGTACTACACCACGAGCCGTCGTGACGAATATTATTACGTCACCGGCGTGCCCCATGCCGCCTGGGAATTCGATGGCGCCTTCGTCCAGAGCAGCCGCGAGGAAATGTTCGATGCCTTCGCCGGCTATCATCCGGTGATCCAGGCCCTGATCGAAGCCACGGACGACGTCACCAAGTGGCCGTTGTTCAATCGCAACCCGCTGCCGCTGTGGAGCCAGGGCCGCATGGTCCTGCTCGGCGATGCCTGCCACCCCATGAAGCCGCATATGGCGCAGGGGGCGGCCATGGCGATCGAGGATGCGGCTATGCTGGCGCGCTGCCTTCAGGAAGTTGGCCCCAATGCCTATGCAACGGCCTTCGCCCTCTACGAGGCGAACCGCCGCGAGCGCGCCACGCGCGTACAGACGGTCTCGAACGCCAACACATTCCTGCTCGCGCAGGAAGACCCGTCCTGGGTCTATGGCTACGACATCTACGCCCAGCCGCTCCGCGACAAGAGTGTCGCATGAGCGCGGCCCTGCTTTACGGCGCCAATGTCTTTGCCAACGGCATTCGCCAGCACTACCTGCGCTACGGCGGCAAGGGCTCCGCAGTCATCCTCATTCCGGGCATCACCAGCCCGGCGATCACCTGGGGATTCGTCGCCGAGCGGCTGGCGGAGCGCCATGATGTCTATGTGCTCGACGTCCGCGGCCGCGGTTTGTCCGCCACCGGGCCGGACCTCGACTACGGCCTCGACGCGATGGCCGCCGACGTCGTCGGCTTCGCCGATGCGCTCGGTCTTTCCGCCCCGGCGCTCCTCGGCCACTCCATGGGGGCCCGCATCGCAATGCGCGCCGCGGTGTTGGGCAAGGCCGGCTTTGCCCGTCTCGCGCTGATCGATCCCCCCGTCTCCGGCCCCGGCCGCCGGCCCTATCCGAGCAAGCTGCCCTGGTACGTCGATTCCGTCCGTCTTGCCGCGCAGGGTATCGATGCGGAAGGCATGAAGGCCTTCTGCCCGACCTGGAGCGAGGCCCAGCTGCGGCTTCGTGCCGAGTGGCTGCACACCTGCTACGAGCCGGCCATCGTCACCGCCTTCGAGGATTTCCACCGCGACGATATCTTTCCGGATTTCGCGAAGATCGAACAGCCGGCGATGCTCATGGTGGCGGGACGCGGTGGCGTGATTGCAGCCGAGGATGAAGCGGAAATCCGTGGCCTCAATCCGGCAATCGAAATCACCCGTGTCGCCAATGCGGGCCACATGATCCCCTGGGACGACTTCGACGGCTTCTTCGAAGCCCTCGGCGATTTCCTGTCGAGATAACTGCGTGCCGGGCTCCGGCCCGCCATTTTCATTGCCGTCGCGATGCCTTCGGGAGTCGCTTTCATTCTTCCAAGGAGTGTTGCCGTGCAAAAAACCTATCGTATCGGCCAGATCGTGCCGAGTTCCAACACGACGATGGAAACGGAAATTCCGGCGATGCTGACGGCCCGCCAGATGATCCGTCCAGAGCGCTTTACCTTCCACTCCAGCCGCATGCGGATGAAAAAGGTGGTCAAGGAAGAACTGGCCGCCATGGATGCCGAATCCGATCGCTGCGCGATCGAGCTGTCCGATGCCCGCGTCGATGTTCTGGGCTATGCCTGCCTGGTTGCCATCATGGCCATGGGGCTTGGTTATCATCGCCAGTCCGAGGCACGCCTGACCGGGCGCACCCGCGAAAACGAGACGGACATCCCCGTCGTCACCAGTGCCGGCGCCCTGATCGAGGGATTGAAGGTGATGAAGGCAAAGAAGATCGCCGTCGTCGCGCCCTACATGAAGCCGCTGACGGAACTCGTGGTGAATTATATCCGCGAGGAAGGCTTCGAGGTGGTGGACTGGAGGGCGCTGGAAATTCCCGACAATCTCGATGTTGCCCGCCACGATCCGGAAAACCTGCCGGCCATCGTCCAGACGCTAGATCTCTCCGATGTCGACGTCATCGTGCTGTCCGCCTGCGTGCAGATGCCGTCTTTGCCGGTCATCGCCAAAGTCGAAGCCCTCACAGGCAAGCCAGTGATCACCGCCGCCGCCGCAACCACCTATTGCATGCTGAAATCGCTCGGGCTGGAAGCCATCTCGCCCGGTGCGGGCGCGCTCCTGTCCGGCGCTTATTGAGGAAGGCGCCATGCAGAGCGCCGAAGCCAACTATCAGGGTGTCTGGGGCAACCGCATCGGTTTCGGCCAAAGGCCGGCCCTTCTCGTCATCGATTTCCTCAAGGCCTACACGACCGAAGGTGCCCCGCTCTATGCGCCGGGCGTGGTGGAGGCCGTTGCTCGAACACCGGAGCTGATCGCCGCCGCCCGGCGCGCTGGTGTTCCCGTCATCCACACGCGTATCCTCTATCTCGCCGAAAACTGCGCCGATGGAGGCATGTGGGTGAAGAAGTCGCCCGTCATGAAGGCCATGGTCGAAGGCAACGTTCTGGCGGAATTCTGCGACGAAGTCCCGCCGGCCGCTAATGAACTCGTCATCGTCAAGCAATATGCCAGCGCCTTCTTCGGCACGAGCCTTGCCTCGCATCTTCACGCGCAGGGCATCGACACGGTCATCCTGGCGGGCTGCTCGACCAGTGGCTGCATCCGGGCGAGCGCGGTCGATGCGGTCCAATACGGGTTCCGCACCATCGTCGTGCGCGACTGCGTCGGCGACCGGCATCCCGATCCGCACAATGCGAACCTCTTCGACATCGACAGCAAGTACGGCGACGTCGTTTCGAGGGAGGAAGCGATCGCAGAAATCGCCAGGGTCAAGACCGACTGTCCGTAACTGTACGAAGCACCGAAGCCTTCAAGCAATAAAGGGAACGAACATGGATCAATTCAGCTTCACGGAAATCTGCCTGCATCAGTTGAAGATGTCAGGCGTCCACGAGGGCGAAAAGCTCATCGTCCTGACCCAGGGCAACGAGCGCCTCGATTACGCCGACGCCTTCATGGCGGCGGGCATGCGTCTTGGTGCCAAGATGTACCACATGCGCCTGCCGCCTGTGCCGCCGGCCGGTGCATGGGCGGTCGGCCAGACCGGACTGGCCGCCATGCCGGACGCGGTGGAGGCCCTGAAGGCCGCCGACATGCTGATCGATTGCATCTTCCTGCTTTTCAGCCCGGAGCAGATGGCGATCCAGGCCTCCGGCACGCGCATCCTTACCGCCGTCGAACCGCCGGAAATTCTCGCCCGCATGCTGCCGACGATGGAACTGCGCGAGCGCGTCGAATTCGCCGGCGGCCTCCTGTCCAAGGCGAAGGTGATGCGGATCACCTCAGAGCACGGCACGGACGTTACCTACAAGCTCAACACCTATCCCGCCATCACCGAATATGCCTGCACGGACGAACCGGGACGCTGGGACCACTGGCCGTCCGGATTTGTCTTCACCGGCGGTGACGACGACGGTGTCGACGGCACAATCGTCGTTGCGCCGGGCGATATCCTACTGCCGCAGAATATCTACGTGCGCGACCCGATCATCTATACGATCGAAAACGGCTGGATCACCGACATCCGCGGCGGCCTAGACGCCGAACTCGTCAAGTCCTACATGGCGGGTTTCAACGACCCACGCGGCATGGGCATGAGCCATGTCGGCTGGGGCCTCAACCAGAACGCCAAGTGGCACCGCATGGTGCCCGGCGAGTTCCCGGGCGGTATGGGAATGGAGGCCCGATCGTTCTACGGCAACGTCATGTTCTCCACTGGCCCGAACAACGAGCTCGGCGGGCCGAACGACACCGCCTGCCATCTCGACATCCCGATGCGCAATTGCTCGCTCTTCCTCGACGACGAGCCGATGGTTCTGAACGGCGACATCGCCGTTAAGGAAATGCAGCACAACTGGAAGTGACAACGGCGATCCTCAAGGACCAATCGACATTCATGATTCCCAAATCGCTTGATGAGTGATTCATAGGTTGCCGTGTTGGACCACGGAGACCTGTGCATGGCGGCGAAGCGATATGAATTGAGCAATGTTCAGTGGGCGAAGATTGCGTCGCTTTTGGCCGGAAAATCTGGCGACCCCGGCCGGACCGGCTCGGATAATCGCTTGCTTATTAATGGTTTCCTCTGGGTATTGCGTTCGGGCGCACATTGGCGCGATCTGCCGGAGCGGTATGGCAAGTGGACGAAGGCGCATAAGCGTTTCAGCCGCTGGTGCCATGCCGGCATATGGGAGCGGGTGTTCGAGACGCTGACTGCCGATCGGGGCAACCAGCATCTGATGATCGGCGGCACGATCGTGCGTGCTCATCAGCAGGCGGCATCGGGAAAAGAGATCGCGCAGCCGCAATCCTCTGGCTGTGATGAACGCCGATTCGTCCTAAACTGATGTCGGCCGCTTCAAGTTCAAGATAGAGCACCTGGAGCTTTCTGGTCATGGGACCGGGTTTCTCCATCGCCGATCACCCGGCCGCCGATGCTTACGACGAGCATCACTTGGCTAAAGGAGGAGGTGTGCAAGGCTTCCGCTACACCTTGCAGAGCGTTAGGCGAAATCACGCCTGTTTGACATAATCAATGCCTCGCGCCAGCCAGCAGCCGAGCGTCAGGCTGGTGACGTTTCCCGCGGCATCGCGGGTGACGCGCAGCGTCCAGTCTCCGGGCGCCGGCGCGTCCATCGAGCGGCGGGTTACGACGATCCAGAGGTCGGGGCCGGCGGGGTAGACGATCTCGGGGCGGCCTGTGCCGAGAAAGCCCTCCGCCCAGAGATAGGTGGCGCCGTCGCGGCATTCGATGACGATATCCGCCTCCAGTTCAGAGGAGCGGTAGCGGCCGGCGAGGCGGGTGTCCGCCACCGGCGGAGCGGTCGGGACAGGCAAGAGCCGCTCGGCGTGATTTTCGTGCGGGCGCTCCATCAACAGGTCCTCGCCCGCGCGGGCAATCTTGACAGTCGCGGAGGCGAGGCTGCCGTCCGGCGCTTCCGATAGGGCCTCGACCGACGTGCCGAACCGCAGGGAGACGGTCTCGCGGCCCGGCTCCAGCCGTGCCAGCAGGCCGGTTTCCTGGCTGATCCACTGCCCCGCCCAGTTCCCGCGCAGCGGCTGTGACACGGGATGGGGCAGGCCGAGTGCCGCGCGCGCGAGCCTGTGCGCCGCGCCATGGGCATCGCCGTGGTGGTTGAACATCACCACGACCGAGAGGCGGGCCTCGGTCGAACACATGCGGTGGGCGCGGAAGCCGCGGAGCGCGCCGCCGTGGCTGGTGAAGGCGAAATCGCCGAGGCGCGAATGCTGCAGGCCGAAACCATAGGCGGCCGGCTTGCCATCGCGGAAGGTCTGCGGCGTGGCGATGCGCTGGTAGAGGCTGGCGGGATCGTCGCGCGTGGCGTCGATCCAGCGCTCATAGGCGAGCATGTCGTCGAGCGAGGCGGAAATGCCGGCATCGCCCCGCCAGTAGATGCCGTTATCCGCGGGCAGGTAGCCGGAGGCGTCGTTGCCTTCGTAGCCGACGACGCCATCCGCCGGCTGGCGGGTGTCGGCGGTCAGCACGGCGCCGGCCATGCCGGCCGGCTGCCAGATGTGGCGGGCGTAAAGGGTTTCGAGCGTCTCGGACGAAACCTCCTCCAGCATGTCCGAAAGAATGCGGAAATTGCCATTGCTGTAGGAATAGCGCGTGCCGGGTGCAAAATGCCCGGTTCGCATGCTGGCGAGGACCGGGCCCGCATCGGCGCGGGAAAAGGTCTGCTCCGCCTTGCCGCCGTGAAGTACGGTGAGCGCCCAGTAATCGCGCAGTCCCGACTGGTTGTTGCAGAGGTCGCGCACCGTGGGAAGCGGGTCTTCGAAGTTCGGCAGGTGTGCGGGAAGACGCGCATCCAGGGCCTCGGGCTCGCCGCACACGGCGAGCATGGCCGCGCAGGTGAACTGCTTGGAGATCGAGCAGATCGGCAGCCGCGTGTCGGGCGTCATTGCATGCCGCTCGTCGAGGTTCGAAAACCCCCAGGCGCGGCGCGCCACGACTTGCCCTTCGCTGACCACCCCGATAACGCCACCCGGCCCCTGGAACCGGGCGGGAAGGGCGTCGATCTCCGCTTCGAGCCGTTTGTCGTCGATTTTGGTCATGCCGCGCTTTCCGTTGCGAATCTCACCGGCGGATATTGGTCCGTTCGCGAGCCGCTTAGCAACATGTCAAAAATCCGGGTCGCGCCCCTCACCCGCGGCGGTGGCCCGAGACTTCCGCCCCGGCGTCACGCGGCAGCGCCAGGAAGCGCAGCGCCGAAACGAAGCCGATCACGGCGATGCAGAGGAAGGCGGCGCGGATATCCGTCAGCATCCCGCCACCGCCGGCCTCCGGGAAAAAGGTGGAGGCGAGGCGGATGACCACGGCGGCGACGGCAACGCCGAGAAGCTGCGACAGCTGCTGCAACATGGCCGAGATCGTCGTTGCCGCACTGCGCTGTGCCGGGGTCACATCGGCAAAAGCGATGGTCGTCAGCGCGGTGAACTGCATCGAGCGCGACAGGCCGCAGGCGATCAGCAGGCCGAAGAGCAGCAGGCGTGGCGTCCCGCCGTCGACGAAGGCGAAGGCACCGATGGTCAGCGCCGCGACCAGGCCGTTGACGACGAGCAGCGAGCGGAAGCCGAAGAGGCGGAGTGCGGGGGTCGTAACGCTCTTCATCAAGAGGTTGCCGAGGAAATAGACGAGCACGAGCGAGCCTGTCTCCACCGCGTCGTAGCCAAGGCCGACCTGGAACAGCAAGGGCAGCAGGAAGGGTGTTGCATTGACCGCGAGCCGCCCTGCCGTGCCGGCTGAAAGCGTCGCGAAGGCGAAGGTCGGCACCTTCAGCACGGCCATGTCGAGCAGGGCATGCGGCGCGCGCTTGAGATGGCGGATGGCGAGCGTGCCGGCGACGAGGCCCGCAGCGAGGATCGTGAGCGCACCGACGCCACCCGTCGAGGCGCTGGAGAGCTCCAGCCCCGCCAGCGTCAGCGCCAGCGCGCCGCCGGTCAGGAGAAAGCCCGGCAGATCGAAGGGGCGCGGCCCCTCGCCCGGTGCATGCGGCACGAAGAAGGCGACGAGCACGACGCCGAGAAAGCCGAGCGGCAGGTTGATGAAGAAATTCCACTCCCAGCCGGCGTGGGTGGTGATCCAGGCGCCGATCAGCGGGCCAATGACGGGGGCAATCAAAGCCGGCCAGGTGATGGTAGCGATCGCCCGCACCAGTTCCGCCTTCGGCGCGCCGCGCAGCACGAGCTGGCGCCCGACCGGCGTCATCAGCGCGGCGGATGCGCCCTGGAACAGCCGCGCCGCGGTGAATTCTGCCAGCGAGCCGGAAAAGCCGCACGCGACGGAGGACAGCGTGAAGAGCACGATGGCGGAAAGGAACACCGCGCGGGCGCCAAAACGATCGGCGAGCCAGCCGGCGGGCGGAATGAACACCGCCATTGCCAGGAGATAGGCCGTGAAGCCGATGTTCAGCGTCACCACATCCGTGGAAAAGGCATGCGCCATCGCCGGCAGCGACGTCGCGATGATCGTGCTGTCGAGCATCTGCATGAAAAACGCCACGGCGACGACGGCCGGGACGATGCGGGTGCGGTGAAGCGGTATCGGCGAAGCGGGAATGGAGGACATCACAATCAACAAAAAGGGGCGCCGGCGCGAACACGCCGACGCCCAAACCTACGCTATCAGTTGCTGGCGGCAACCCTCTTGAGCGCCGCGTCGTAGAACGAACGGTCGATCCAGGTCGTGTAGTCGACCTTGCCCTTCAGAAGCTCGGCGTCCGCCATGAAGGTTTCCTCGCCCTGAAGCGCCCGCACAGCCTCTTCGCTGATTTCCGGATTCTGGAAGAACTTTCCGTCCGGATAGGTCGCGCGCACGGCCTTGTCACTGCTGCCGGTCTCCTTGACGAAGATCGCGATCGTCTCTTCCGGATTGGCGTCGGCCCAGCGGTCGGTTGCGATATCGACGGCCAGCAGGCGCGTCACGATATCGGGGTACTTGCGGGCGAAATCGCCATTGACGCTGATGAGATGCGGCACGGCCCATTCCGGCTTTCCCGACACGCCGGCATCGAAGATCACGCGCGCCACGCCCTTTTCGACGAGCGTCTGGACCGGGCCGGTGCTTTCGACGATGGCATCGACATCACCGCGCACCAGCGCCGGACCGGAGCTTTCAATGCCGAGGTTCAGGCTTTCGACGTCGGTGAGCGACAGGCCGGCTGCCTTCAGCGCCTTGGCGAAGGTCGAATGGCGCACCGTGCCCGAGAGATAGGCGACCTTCTTGCCCTTCAGGTCCTCGATCTTCTGGATCGGCGAATCCGGCTTGACGACGATCTGCGTCTCGTTCGAGCGGTTCCAGCTGGAAAGGCCGATGAGCTTCACGTCCGCGCCGGTGGCAGCAAGGCGCAGCGACGGGTTGTTGCCGATATAGGTGAAGTCGATGGCACCGGAGCCGAGTGCCACGGTCGCCGCCGAGCCACCGTCGAAGGTGGTCAGCTCGATCTTGATGCCGTCCTTGGCGAACTCGTTCTCCAGGAGCTTCTTGTTGCGGTAGAGGATGAATTTCAGGTGGCCCGGCGCGGTGGAGCCGATGCGGATGACCTCCGGCTTCGCCTCGTCGGCGACAGCGGGGGCAAGGCCAGCGACCGGCAGGATGGAGAGCGCGAGCGCCAGTTTCAGAAGGGTTCGGCGAAGCGGATGAAGGGTCATGGATTGATCCTTTCGAGATCGATGGTTCAAGGATGGGTGCGTTTCAAAAGGCTCAGTTCGGGCCGCTTTCGCCGCTGCCGCGCCAATGCGTGGCGCGCCGTTCACCAGCAACGAGCAGGTAGTTGAGCAGGAGGCCGATGATCGTCAGCGTCAGGATGCCGGCATACATGCGGTCGGTTTCGAGCATCAGCGAGGAGTGCTGGATGAGGTAGCCGATGCCGGACTGGGCAGCGAGCATCTCCGCCGCGATGACCGAGAAGAGCGAGGTTTTTACGCCGAGCCGGGCACCCGCGACGATCGAGGGAATGGCGGATGGGAAGATCACCTTCTTGAAGAGGTCCCAGTCCGACGTGCCCATGGAGCGTGCCGCCTTGACGAGCAGCGGATCGACCGACTTCACGCCGACGATCGTGTTGATCAGCAGGAAGAACACGGCGGCGTAGAAGGTGATGGCGATCTTCGAGGCTTCGCCGATGCCGAGCAGCAGGATGAAGACCGGCAGCAGCGCGAATTGCGAGGTGTTGCGCAGCGTCTGCACGAGAAAATCCGACGCCTTCTCGAACAGTGTATAACGCCCCATCAAAAAGCCGAGCGGCACGGCGACGACGACGGCCAGCGCAAAGCCGATCGCCGCCCGTTGCAGGCTGATGCCGATATGGTCGGCCAGCTGGCCGGAGACGATCATCTCCCACAGCACCGAAAGCACCTGGCTCAGCGGCGGGAAGAACAGCGAATTGATCCAGCCGGCACGCGGCGCGATCTCCCAGAGCAGCGCGAAGGCGATCAGCGCCGGCAGGCCGAGTGTGATGGTGGAGAAGGTTTCGCCAAGCGCCGTCGGCGCCTTCGGCAGCGCGCGCTTGCGGCGCAGCGAAAAGGTGTTGCGAAGCGGCGGATTGCGGTCGACGATCAGGCTCATCCGATCCTCCCTCAGTTGGCGTAGGTGGAAGCAACGGCCCAGTCGCGCTGGGCCTTGCCGACTTCGTCGCGCAGGCTTTCCCAGACGCGGCCGCGATAGGCGTTGAAGTCCGGGCTGTTGCGGATATCGAGATCGCGCGGGCGCGGCAGGTCGATGTCGACGATCTCCTTGACGCTCGCCGGGCGCGCCGTCATCACCACGACGCGGTCGGCGAGATAGATCGCCTCGTCGATGGAGTGTGTGACGAAGACGACGGTCGTCTTGATCTGTTCCCAGATGCGCAGCAGCTCGCTTTGCAGGATGTCGCGCGTCTGGGCGTCGAGCGCGGCAAAGGGCTCATCCATCAGCAGCACCTGCGGATCGGTGGAGAGCGCGCGGGCAATCGCCACGCGCTGCTGCATGCCGCCGGAAAGCTGCGAGGGGAAACGGTCTTCAAAGCCTTGAAGGCCGAAGAGATGCAGGAAATGCAGCGCTTTCTCGCGCCGCTCGGCAGCGGCGACACCGCGCACCTCCAGAGCATATTCGACATTCTGCAAGGCCGTGCGCCACGGGAACAGCGCATATTGCTGGAAGACGTAAGCCGTGCGGGCATGCGGCTTCGATACCTCGATGCCGTCGATGCGGGCGATGCCGGAGGTCGCCTCGGTCAGCCCGGCGATCACGTCGAGCAGCACCGACTTGCCGCTGCCGGAGGGGCCGACCAGCGTGATGAACTCGCCGCTGTTGATGGTGAGGTCGACGCCATCCAGCACCGCGATGCGGTTCGAGGTGACGCCGTCGACGGTCACGGTCTGGCCGGGCTTCAGGTTGAAGGATTTTCGGACGGCGCTGACGGCGATGCGTTCCATGGTCAAAGTCTCCTTCTCAGACCTGCGCCACTCGGATGTGGCGGGTCGGGTCGTTCTGTGCGCCTCCGGCGCGCCCGCGGCTCCAGCCAAGGGAGCGGGCATAGGCGCCGAAGAGGTCGCGTTCGAGGACGTCGGGCTCGGTGATGCCGATCGGGCCATCCGCATGTTCGGCGACGTAGAGGGCATCGGTCGGGCAATAGATTTCGCAGAGGAAGCAGGTCTGGCAGTCGTCCTGGCGGGCGATGACGGGCAGGCCCGTCTCGTCGCGGTCGAAGACGAAAGCCGGGCAGATGCGTTCGCAGATATCGCAGCGGATGCAGCGGTCGGCGGAGATGACTTCGATCATCGCTCAGCCCTCCAACGCGGTTTCGAGGGCAAGGTCTTCACGCACCGCCGTCACCCGGTCGAGGCCGGAGACGATGATGCGGTTTGCCTGTGCGTCGCTCTCGGCGGGAAAATCGTGGCGGCGGTGCACGCCACGGCTTTCGGTGCGCAGCGAGGCCGCCGCGACGGTCCAGCGGGCGCTGGCGGTGACCGAGGCGACCTCGCGGGAGCGCAGGCGTTCGATGCCGGTCGTGGACGGCGCCTGGTTCAAGCTCGACCAAAGGTCTTCGAGCGTGACGCGGCTCGCCTCAAGTGTCTCCGCCGTGCGCCAATAGCTCTTGTCGAGCGGGGCGATCTGGTCGTGGGCGGTGCGGGCCGCGGCGGCGAGGTCGATATCCTCGCGCTCGGCGCTGCCGCGCAGGCCCGTCGTGCCGAGCGGCTGCAATCGCGTGCTGTCGCGGCCCTGCCGGCGGCGGGCGTGTTGAGCGGCGCCATGGCCGGCCCACCAGCCGCTGGAAATGGCCCAGGAGGCATTGACGGCGCCGCCGCCCGAGATGCCGCCGGTCACGTTCTCACGGCTGGCAGCGTCACCGGCAGCGTAGAGGCCGGAAATGCCGGTGCCGCAATCGGACGTGACGATGCGGATGCCGCCGGTGCCGCGCACCGTACCCTCATATTTGAGGTCGATGCGGAAGAGTTCTTCGAACGGGTTGATGCCCATGCGCTCATAGGGCTGGAAACAGTTCGGCTGGCCGCGCCGCAGCCAGTCCTGCATGGCGGGTTCGGCGAGATCGAGCCGGGCATAGACCGGGCCGGACAGCATGGCTTCCGCCACCCTCCGCTCGCCGCCGCCGATGCCGTTCGTCACGGGCTCGCCCTTGGCATCGCGCAGCACCTCGCCGTCGGCGCGGTAGAACGTGGCCCAGCGGAAGGGCAGGCCCTTGTTGAGCGACGAGCCGTGCGGGGCAAGCGTGTATTTGCCGGTGAATTCCATGCCGGACAGCGCGGCGCCCGCTTCCGCGGCGAAGAGATAGCCGTCGCCAGTCAGGCCGGTGCCGCCGAGGATGCGTTCGAAGAAGGCACAGCCGCCTGTCGCAAGCACGACCGCACCGGCGGACACCTCGAAGCTCGCGCCGTTGCGACGCACCAATCCCGCGGCGCCGCCGACATGGTTTTCATCGCCGAGCAGTTCCAGGATCGGATGATGGTCGAGAATGGTGACGCCGGCCTTCTGCACGCGCTGGCGCATGAAGCGCATGTAGTCCGGCCCGCGCAGATTGGCGATGTAGAGACTGCCGTCCTCCTCGGTCGGGAAGGGGTAGCCCCATTCAACGAGTTTCTGCAGGTTTTCATAGGCCCGGTCGGCGGAGCGCAGCATCCAGCGGCGATCGGCGAGGCCCGCGGTGCGCTTGAAGCGCTGCTCGACGGAAGCCGCACGACCCTCGCCCGGAGGAACGCACCAAGTGCCGGTGTTGGAGGGGGCCGTTGCACCGCTCGTGCCGTGATAGCCCTTGTCCGCCAGCACGACACGCGCGCCGGCTTCGGCCGCCGACAGCGCCGCCCAGGCGGCAGATGGCCCGCCGCCGACGACGAGCACGTCCGTTTCGATGCGGCGCCCGTCCTGCGTGGGCTCTTCCTTGCGACGCGATGCCATGATGGTCCGGTTTTTGGGGTGAAAGACGGTGCCGGCCCTTGCGGGCCGGCAGGGCATGCCTGTTCAGGCGGCGGCGGAGAACCAGGAGGGTTCGTTGCCGGCGGTCCACTTGATGTTGCAGCCGATCGACGGGGTCTGGGCCGAACCGGCGGCTTCGCCCTTCAGCACGGCAGCGACGGCCGCGCGCAGGTCGGCACCGGTCACGTCCTTGCCGTTGCCCGGGCGGGCATCGTCGAACTGGCCGTGATAGGCGAGCTTGCGCTCGCGGTCATAGAGGAAGAAATCCGGCGTGCAGGCCGCGCCATAGGCCTTGGCGACGCCCTGCGAGGCATCCTTGAGATAGGGGAAGCCGTAGCCGTAGGTCTTCACTTCGGCGCCGACGCGCTCCAGCGTTTCTTCGGGATGCGCCGCTCCGTCATTGCTGTTGATCGCCACGACGGCGAGGCCCTGGCCGGCATGTTCGCGGGCAAATTCGGCGAGCGCTTCGCGGATCAGCACGACGAAGGGGCAGCGGTTCGAGATGAAGGCGACGAGCAGCGCGGGGCTGTCCTTGAATTCGGCAAGGGTGAACAGATTGCCGTCCGCATCCGGCAGGACGAAGTCCGGTGCGCGGGTTCCGAGCGTGATGGGGTTGGATTCGGTCTTGGGCATGGTATCCTCCTGGCAAGCCAACGGGGATAATAATCTAGATATTACATAGATTTTATAGATACCATTTTCCAAGCAATCCGCCCCATGGAGTTATTGTTGGTGCCATAAGGGTCGCCCGGCGCAATCTTTTTGCGGGAGGCCTGCTGCCGCTCCCTCGCCCCTCCAAATGGCTGTTTGATTAAATCGAGTGGATTTACTACCAGATTCCGCCAGGCGGACGGGCGCGCGCCAGTCGAACCGGAGGAGGCCATCGTGGATTATCTCGTCAATCTCTCGCTGCTGAAACCCTATCCGGCGCTCGACGCGCGCATGACGGAAGCGGGCGTGACGATCCGCCGGCCGCTGGCACCCGAAGCCCGGCTCGTCACCGAATGGGTGGCGGAAAAGTTCGAAACGGGCTGGTCGAGCGAGGTCGCGGTCGCGCTGACCCGCCAGCCGCCCACCTGTTTCATCGCGACGCGGGCGAAAAAGCTCGTCGGCTTTGCCTGCCACGAATCGATCGCCCGCGGCTTCTTCGGGCCAACCGGCGTCGACGAGGCGGCGCGCGGCCTCGGCATCGGCCATGCGCTGCTGCTCGCAAGCCTCTTCGACCTCAAGACCATGGGCTACGCCTACGCCATCATCGGCGATGTCGGCCCCTCGGCCTTCTACGAGAAGACGGTCGGCGCCACCGCCATTCCCAATTCCGCACCCGGCGTCTATGCCGGCATGCTCGACGTCTAGGAAACCCCATGCCGACACTCGACTTCGAGACCGTCTGGATTCCCGAAACGACGGCCTACAGCCTGAGCCTCAAAAACCTCGGCACAAGCGCGATCCGCGGCTTCCGCCTGTGTTTCAGCGGCCCCTGCCAGGTCGACGCTACGGCCGTTGCCGAGGGCGGCACGGTGGGCAGGACGCTCTCCACCTTCACGGAACTCCTGCCGCCGGAAGGCTTCGTGCTTGCGCCCGGCGCCACCTGGACCATCACCCTCAAGGGTCTGGGCTTCGCGCTCCAGCATTGGACGGACGGCGCGCGCGGCGCCTATCTCGCCTTCGACGACGGCAGTACGCTCACGCTCGCCACCTCGCCGACGCAGCGCATGGGTGGCAATGCTACGCCGAAGCGCGGCGTGGCGCCCTTCCCTGTCCCCGCGAACGCGCCGGCACCGGTTTCGGTCATCCCTTGGCCCAACCATGTCGCGGTCTCCGGCCGCAATGCCGTGCCGCCGGGGCTGACGCTTCTACCGGACGGCGCGGAGGCCACGGCAGCCGCCGCAGCCTTCACCCGACTGGTGGAGGTGCTCTTCACCGTCGAGGGAGTCGTTCGACCCGCCGAGGAGGGCGGCATGCCGGTGCATCTCCATCGCAGGGACGGCTTTGCCGCCGAAGCCTACGAGGTCACCTTCTCGCTCGGCTCGGTGACGATTGCAGCCTCCACCGAGACCGGCCTGTTCTACGGTCTCGTGACGCTCGGCCAGGTCTGGCGCGGCGCGCGGCATTTTCCACAGGCCTACACGTTCCCTGCTGACGGGCGGATCGCGGACGCACCGGCCGTGGGCTGGCGCGGGCTGCATCTCGATGTCGCCCGCCAGTTCTACGGCGCGGCGGAGATCAAGCGGCTGCTCGCCATCCTCGCCTGGAACAAGCTCAACCGCTTCCACTGGCACCTGTCCGACGACGAAGCCTGGCGCGTCGAAATCGATGCCTATCCTGCGCTTACCGAAGTCGGCGCCTGGCGCGGCCATGGTCTTGCGATCCCGCCCTTGCTCGGCACCGGGCCGGAGCGCAGCGGCGGTTATTACACCAAGGCCGCCATCCGCGAGATCGTCGCTTACGGACGGGAGATCGGCATCGAGATCGTGCCGGAGATCGACGTGCCCGGTCATTGCCATGCCTTGCAACAGGCCATTCCGGACCTGCGCGACCCCCAGGAAAAGGGCAGCTATTTCTCCGTCCAGGGTTTTCCGGACAATTGCCTCAACCCGGCGCGTGAAAAAACCTACGAAGTGATGGAAACGATCCTCAGGGAGCTGATAGAATTGTTTCCTTTCCGCACGATCCATATCGGCGCCGACGAGGTGCCGATCGGCGCCTGGTCGGGCTCCCCGGAGGCGCTGGCAAAACTCCGCGAGATCGGCGGCGATGCCATGGCCGAGGCCCATGCCAAAAGGCTCAATGTGATCACCAACACGCACGGCGCCGACGCCATCGAGGGGTCCGGGGCTGCCGTGCTCCAGGCGCTCTTCCTGGAGCGTGTGCAAAAATTCCTCGCCGCCGAGGGCTGCATTACCGGCGGCTGGCAGGAGGCCGCGCATGGCAATCTCATCGACAAGGACACCACCTATCTCTGCGGCTGGCGGGACGTGGCGGTTTCGGCCGCCCTTGCCGGCGAGGGCTACAGCATGGTCGTCTGCCCCGGCCAGGCCTATTACCTCGACATGGCGCACAGCCCCGACTGGGACGAACCCGGCGCAAGCTGGGCCGGCGCCTCGACGCCGGAAGCGACCTATGCCTTCGATCCCATCGCCGGCTGGAGCGCTGCGCAGAAGGAGAAGCTGCGGGGCGTGCAGGCCTGCATCTGGTCCGAACCGATGCTGGACCGCGCGGTCTTCGACCGCCTCGTCTTCCCGCGCCTTTCGGCCATCGCCGAAACCGGCTGGACGCAGCCGGAGCACAAATCCTGGGACCGCTTCCGGGCCTGCGTCGGCCTCATGCCGGCGCTCTATTCATAAGCGCTAGAAATTGCTCTGGAGGCGATAGCGAGAACCCGGATAGAGCAACCGTACGGTGGTCACCACCCGGTCCTGCGACCAGGTACGGCGGCGGATGAGGATGCAGGGCTCCGAGCGGGCAATCGCCAGCACCTTGCATTCCCAGGGCTGCGGCAGCACCGCCTCGATGAACTGCTCCGTCTTGGCGATCGGCGCGATGCTCGTCAAAAAGGCGTTCGGCGTGGTGTGGGAAAAATCCTGCTCCAGATAATCCGGCGCGATGGCGGGGTTGACGAAGCGGTCTTCCAGCTGGATCGGCACGTCGTCTTCATTGTGCACGATGACCGAGTGGAAGGACTGTGCGCCGACGTCGAGCTCCAGCGCAGCCGCCAGTTCGTGGCCGCAGGTCTCGCTCTGGGCGAGGATAAGCTCGATGCGATGCACCGAGCCGCGCTCCAGGATTTCATCGGCGATGTTGCGCACGCCGAGCGCCGGCGCGCTGCGCTTCTTCGGCGCGACGAACGAGCCCTTGCCCTGCACGCGGGTGATGACGCCCTCGTTGGCGAGTTCGCGCAGCGCCCGGTTCGCGGTCATGCGGCTGACGCCCAGCATGTCCACCAGCTCGTTCTCCGAGGGAATGCGGTGATTGACCGGCCATTCGCCGGTTTCGATCTTCGCCCGGATCTGCGTCTTCATGCGCTCGTAGATCGGTGCGCCGCGCTCGCCCGCATCCTTCGCCAGCAGTCCGGCGTCTTCATTCAGCATTGCCGTGGCTCCCCGCGTTCAAACCTCAGTACCTGCTTACAAAATATGCCGGATAAAGTAAGCACAGTTTTCACCCAGCGCCATCCACTTGTCTACTAGCCTTCATCAAGTTACATATACAACTTTGGCCTTTTATTGATGGATTCCAATGGACTTTCCGCGACGTGTTTTCTCCGAGCCGAGATGCCCAGAAAAGCCTGAAAAATAGGCCAGACTGCCCGAAAAACAGGCCTTGTCCGCCAGTCCAACCATAAATGCACCAATCCATCACCGGCGCTTAATGCGACATCCAATGTCGCGGACGAAGATGCACCTTGCAGGGCGATATGACATTCATTACAAGACAAGTTGTATAGTGAACTTAATGAACAGGCGGCCTGAGGTCGCGGAGGCTGCGCATGACCTGAGGCCACACCGGTGGCCGCCTGAAAAATCTGGTTTTCATCGTTACCATCATCAAAAAGGGGAACTGAAATGCTGAATTCCAAACTGAAATATTCGCTTCTCGCCGCCGCAGCCCTCATTGCCGGCTCCGCCGGCACGGCTCAGGCCTCCTATTGCAGCGACGGCAAGACCGTCACCTTCGCGGGCATCGACTGGGAAAGCGGCGCCTTCATCACCGAAGTCATGAAGGAGATCCTGTCGAAGGGTTACGACTGCAAGGTCGATTCGATCCCCGGCAATTCCGTGACGCTCGAACAGGCGACCGCCAACAACGACGTGCAGATCTTCGCTGAAGAGTGGATCGGCCGTTCCGACGTCTGGAACAAGGCGGCTGCCGCCGGCCAGGTGAAGTCCGTCGGCAAGACCTTTGTCGGTGCTGCCGAAGGCTGGTTCGTGCCGGAATATCTGGTGAAGGGCGATGCCGAAAAGGGTATCGAGGCCAAGGCGCCGGACCTGAAGAGCGTCGAGCAGCTCTCCGACCCGAAGATCGTCGAACTGTTCCTCGACCCGGAAGAGCCCACCAAGGGCCGCTTCCTGAATTGCCCGTCGGGCTGGACCTGCGAGGGCGTCAACACCGCCAAGCTCGAAGCCTACAAGCTCGGCGAGACCTACGTGAACTTCCGCCCCGGCACCGGCACCGCGCTCGACGCCGCCATTGCCGCCGCCTATCTCCAGGGCGAGCCGATGCTGTTCTACTACTGGAGCCCGACGGCGATCATGGGCAAGTACAAGCTCATCCAGCTCGAAGAGCCCGCATACAACGACGCCTGCTGGAAGGAACTGACCACCGCCGACGGCAAGCGCGACGCCGGCTGCGCCTTCCCGTCCGTCGAGGTCGCCTATGGCGTCAACAGCACCTTTGCGGGCGAAGCGCCGGACATCATGGAAATCCTCGAAAAGGCGACCTTCCCGCTGGAAGAGGTCAATGCCAGCCTCGCCTACATGACGGACCAGAAGGTCGATGCGGTCGCGGCCGCCAAGAACTTCCTCCAGACCAAGGCCGACGTCTGGGGCGGCTGGGTTTCGGCCGACGCCAAGGCGCGCATCGAAGCTGCCGTCAAGTAATCGCAGGGCTGCGCGTCTCTTTCGGCGCGCAGCCTTTTCCCGTCAGGACAGGGGCTGACCACCGGGACGGCGGTCGGCGCGCGCGAGGATTTCATCGATGTTTCCTGAAGCTTTCCATATTTCCATTCGAGGCCCGATCAACGACTTCGTGCAGTCGCTGGTGGTCAACTACGGGTTCGTCTTCAAGGCGATCTCGCAGACGCTTCTCCAGGCAATCCTCTTCGTCGAATGGATCCTGCGCGGTCTGCCCTGGTGGGCCGTCTTCATCGTCTTCCTGGCACTCGCCTGGTTCGCGTCGAAAAAGATCTCGCTCGTCGTCACCGTCGCAGTCATGCTGTTTGCGGTCGGCGCGCTCGGCCTTTGGGACCTGACGATGCAGACGCTGGCGCTGATGCTGATCGCCAGCCTCATCTCCGTCGCCATCGGCGTTCCCATGGGCATCTGGCTGGCGAAAAGCGAGCTGATGCGGCGCATCACGCTGCCGGTGCTCGATGTCATGCAGACCATGCCGAGCTTCGTCTATCTCATTCCGGCGATCATGCTTTTCGGCCTCGGCAAGGTGCCGGCGGTGCTCGCCACCATCATCTATGCCGTGCCGCCGCTGATCCGCCTGACCGATCTCGGCATCCGCCAGGTCGACAGCGAAGTGGTGGAGGCCGCCACCGCCTTCGGCGGTAGCCCGCCGCAGATCCTCTTCGGCGTCGAGCTTCCGCTCGCCACCCCCACCATCATGGCCGGCCTCAACCAGACGATCATGATGGCGCTCTCGATGGTCGTCGTCGCCTCGATGATCGGCGCGCGCGGGCTTGGCGAACAGGTGCTGAACGGCATCCAGACGCTCGACGTCGGCAAGGGGCTGGAGGCCGGCCTCGGCATCGTCATCCTCGCGATCGTGCTGGATCGCATCACGCAGGGTTTTGGCCAATCCAGCCGGAAGGAACGCGGCAATGACTGACATCGCAATCCGCAACGTTTCCAAGATCTTCGGCGGCAACTGGAAGGCCGCGCTGGCGATGACCAAGGACGGTGCCGACAAGGGCGCCATCCTCGCCAAGACCGGGTGCAGCGTCGGCCTCGACAATGTCAGCCTCGACATTCCCGGCGGCCGCGTCTTCGTCATCATGGGGCTTTCGGGCTCCGGCAAGTCGACGCTGGTGCGCCACATCAACCGCCTGATCGAGCCGACCAGCGGCGAAATCCTCGTCGACGGCAGCAACGTGCTCGACCTCAAGGCGAAGGAACTGCGCGACTTCCGCAACCGCCGCGTCAGCATGGTGTTCCAGAACTTCGGGCTGATGCCGCACCGCACGGTCTTGCAGAACGTCGTCTACGGCCAGCGCGTGCGCGGGCTCACCAAGGCGGATGCTGCGCCCATCGGCATGAAGTGGATCGAGACAGTCGGCCTTGCGGGCTATGAGAACAAGTTCCCGCACCAGCTTTCCGGCGGAATGAAGCAGCGCGTCGGGCTTGCGCGAGCGCTGGCAGCGGATACCGACGTCATCCTGATGGACGAGGCGTTTTCCGCGCTCGACCCGCTGATCCGCGCCGACATGCAGGACCAGCTTCTCCAGCTGGAAAAGAACCTGCACAAGACCATCGTCTTCATCACGCACGATCTCGACGAGGCCTTGCGCATCGGCGCGCAGATCGCGATCCTGAAGGACGGCAAGCTGGTGCAGGTCGGCACGCCGAGTGAAATCTTGAACAGCCCGGCAAACGACTATGTCGCCCGCTTCGTGCAGCGCCGCGCCGGCGCAGGAGAAGTCCAGCATGCCTGATACGATCGTCCTCGATCGTCCGCTGACCTGGCAGGAGATCGCCGCCGTCGCCAAGGGCGCGGCGCTCTCCCTGTCGGACAACACATGGCAACGCATCGCCGCCGCGCGCGCCGTGGTCGATGCGCTCGTCGAAAAGCGCGTGCGCGGCTACGGCATCAATACCGGCGTCGGCGCGCTCTGCGATGTGATCGTGGACATCCCGCAACAGCAGGCGCTCTCGCGCAACATCCTGTTCAGCCATGCCTGCGGCGTTGGCGAACCGCTCGGCCGCGAGGAAACCCGCGCCGTGATGGCCGCGCAGATCGCCAATTTTGCGCATGGCTATTCCGGCGTGCGCGTCGAGACGGCCGAGACGCTGCTGGCGCTGCTCAATGCCGATATTCTGCCGCTCATCCCGTCCAAGGGTTCGGTCGGCTACCTCACCCACGCCGCCGCCATCGGCCTCGTGCTGATCGGCGAAGGCGAGGCACGCCACAAGGGCGAGACGATCTCCGGCCGGCAGGCGTTGGACAGGCTCGGCCGCGCGGCCCTGGTGCTTGGCGCCAAAGAAGGGCTCAGCCTCGTCAACGGTACGCCCTGCGCCACAGGCCTCGCCAGCCTTGCCCTCGTCCGCACGACGCACCTGCTCGATTGGGCGGATGCGGCGGCTGCGATGAGCTACGAGAATCTCGGCGCGCAGGCGGACCCGTTTGCCGCGGCACCGCTCGCGCTACGCACCTCGCCGGGGCTCCAGACCGTCGGGGAAAACCTGCGCCGCCTGCTTGCCGGCAGCCCGCTGCTCGCGCAATCGGCGGGCTCGCGCACGCAGGATCCGCTCAGCCTTCGCGGCGTGCCGCAGGTGCATGGCGCGGTTCGCGACAGCGTGGCTCAGATCGCCGAAGTCGTGAACCGGGAACTTGGAAGCGTTACGGACAACCCGGTCGTCACCGGCTCGCCGGAGGCGCCCGAGGTGCATTCGCAGGCCCATGCCATCGGCGCAGCGCTAGGGCTCGCCATGGACGGCCTCGCGGTTGCCGCGGCGGAACTGGCGGCCATTTCCGAGCGCCGCATCGACCGGCTGGTCAATCCGCTGGTGAGCGGCTTGCCCGCCTTCCTCGCGGAAGGCAGCGGCGTCGCCTCCGGCTTCATGATCATCCAGTACACGGCAGCAAGCCTCGTCGCGGAAAACCGGCGGCTTGCGGCGCCGGCAAGCCTTGATGGCGGCATCACCTCAGCCTTGCAGGAAGACATCCTCACCCACGCAACGCCTGCCGCGGACAAGGCGCTGGCAATCATCGCCAATCTCGAAACCGTGCTGGCGATCGAAGTCATGAGCGCCGTCCAGGCCTATGACATGCAGCCGAATGCCAGCGGCAAGGCTGCCGGCACCGCCGCGCTCTACGCGCGGATCCGCGATGCCGTCCCGGTCTATCGCGACGACCGGCCGCTGAACGGCATGGTCGCCATCCTGCGCACGCTCCTGCGCACCACCGAAGCCTGATTCGGCCGCGGGCCGGGACCGTCCCGGCTCGCTGAACGACCGCCTTCACACTCCTGATTTTCCTTGATCCGCCAGCCCTCGGCGGACCGCCCTTTGCGGGGCTTAAACGCGGTGCCCCGAGGCGCCTGCGGCGACGATTCCGAACTTCAGGCTCAGGCAAGCTCCTCGCTGTATCAGGCAATCTGCCAGAACGCGGATTTACAGTTCTTTCGTCTTCATTTTTCCAGGAATTTGCTCATGACGTCGACCGTTTCCTCCTACAGCATCGCCCAGATCAAGCAGCTCTCGGCAACGACGATCAAGGGCTGGTCGACGGAGGATGTGGCATCGCTCTCGACGGGCCAGCTCGGCGCCTTTTCCTCCGCGCAGATCGCCGCGCTGGAAACCGAGGATATAGATACCCTGAGCTCTCGCCAGCTCAGCGCCATTTCGCAGAGCGCGATCATAGGCCTGACGCTCGACCAGCTCGGCATGCTGAGCAAGGCCGACATGGAAAGCCTGACGCCGTCGCAGATCGGCGCGCTCACCACGCGACAGATGGGCGCGCTGACGGAGGACCAGGCGGAGGCGCTGACGGCCGCGCAGGTCCGCATGCTGAGCGCCGCCCAGCTCCAGGCGCTCGGCCCGGACGACATCAAGACCTTCTCGACCGAGGACATGGCCGCGATCAGCTACAAGGCCGTGCAAGGCCTGAGCGCCGCCACCATCGCCGCCCTTTCCGATGCGCAGATCGGCGCGCTGAGCCCGCTTGCGCTTGCCGGCCTGACGACGGCGCAGGCAAGCGCGCTGACGCCCGACCAGATCCGCGAACTCACCACAGCACAGGTGGCCCTGCTCAAGCCCGCGCAGATCGCGGCGCTCAGCACGGCGGCCGTCGCCGCCTTCTCCAGCACGCAGATCCCGGCGCTGAGCACCAGCGCGGTCACCGGCCTCACCTCCACGCAGATCAACGCCCTGGACGTCGACCAGATCGAGGCGTTTTCGCCCGCACAGGTCCGCGCCTTCAACGCCTTGCAGCTCGGCGCCATGGGCGCGGACGGCCTTGCCACCTTCTCGGTGCAGGATATCGCCGCAATCTCCAACCGGGCGCTCTCGGGCATCACCACCGCGGCAATCGCCGGGCTCTCGACCGAGCAGGTCGTAGCGCTGAACCCGACCGTCATCCAGGCCCTGACGGCCGCGCAGGTCGCAGCCTTCACCACCGACCAGGTCGAGGTCCTGTCGCCGGCGCAGGTGCGTGCGATGAACGCCACTCAGATCGCCGCCCTCTCCTCCGACGACGTCGCGGCGCTGTCGAGCGGCGCCATCGCCGCCATCAACGACAAGGCGATCAAGGGTCTCGGCTCCGCCGCGATCGCCGGCCTCAGGCCCGACCAGATTGCGGCGCTGACCGGCGCCCAGATCAATACGCTCGACGGAAAGCAGATCGCGGCATTCGGCGCGGAGGGCGTGACCTCGTTCACCACCGCACAGATCGCCGCTATCAACAGCAAGGCCATTTCCGGCCTGACCACCGACCAGATCGATGCCTTCGCGACCGAGCAGGTCGAAGCCCTCTCGCCGACCCAGGTGAAGGCGCTCACCGCCGCGCAACTCTCCGCGCTCGACGACATCGACATCGCGACCTTCTCGACGGCGGATATCGCCGCCCTTTCGGCAAGCGCCATCGCGGGCCTCAGCACCGCCACCATTGCCGGCCTGTCGCCCGCCCATATCGCCGCCATCAGCGCCAAGGCCATTCCCGGCCTCACCACCCAGCAGATCGCGGAACTCAGCTTCTCCCAGGCTGCGGCCCTGACGCCCTCGCAGGTCAAGGCGCTGAGCGCGCTCCAGCTCGGCGCGTTCACCCTCGATGCGCTGGAAGAATTTTCGGCCGCCGACATCGCCGCGATCCAGAACAATGCGCTGAGCGGTCTTGGCAGCGACGCGCTCGCCAACCTCACCACCGCCCAGATCGCAGCCCTCACCACCGCGCAGATCGCCGCCCTCAAGCCGGCGCAGCTTGCAGCCTTTGATACTGACCAGGTCGAGGCGCTGTCGCCGACGCAGGTCCGGGCGCTCAACGCCCTCCAGCTCGCGGCGCTGACGCCGGAGGCGCTTGCCACCTTCTCGACCGCCGACATGGCGGCGCTCACCAATCGCGGCATTTCCGGCATCAGCACGGATGCGCTGGCAGAGCTGACGACCGACCAGATCGCCGCGATGAACAGCGGCGCGCTCACCGGCCTCACCGTAGCGCAGTCGCGCGCCCTCACCATCGAGCAGGTGCAGGCACTGTCGCCGGGCCAGATCAGCGCGCTCAATGCCTCGCAGCTCTCCGCCCTCGACAGCGATGCGCTGGCCGCACTGACGCCGGCCCAGTTCGCCGCGATCAACAGCAAGGCCATCACCGGCCTCAAGAGCGACGCCATCGCCGGGCTGACGACGGAACAGATCGCCGCCCTCGGCACCGCCGTCATCGCCAGCCTCACGGCCACGCAGCTTGCAGCGCTTTCGCCTGACCAGATCGAAGCCTTCACGCCGACGCAGGTGCGCGTGCTGAGCGCCAAGCAGATCACGGCGCTCGGCGCGGACGGCATCGCGACCTTCTCCACCGCCGACATGGCGGCGATCAACACCAAGGCCATGCAGGGCATCAACTCGGCCGCCTTCGGGGAACTGACGAGCGCCCAGATCGCCGCGCTGTCGCCGACCCAGATCGCCGGCCTCGCGCCGGGCCAGATCGCCAGCATGGGCGACGACTTCTTCGCAGCGCTCAGCACGCTGCAGATCGCCTCGCTCAGCACCGCCGTCATCACCGGCCTCACCACGGCCCAGCTCGATGCGCTGAGCACCGCGCAGGTCGAGGCGCTGACGGCGCTTCAGGTCAAGGCGCTCAGCTCCACGCAGCTCGCCGCGCTCGATTCCGCCGACATCGCGACCTTCTCCACCGCGGATATCGCGGCGATCAGCACCAAGGCCATTGCCGGCCTGGAGGCGAGCCTGGTCGCCGGACTGTCGACCGCACAGATCGCGGCGCTGGACCGCAACGCGCTGTCCGGCATGACCGCGTCGCAGATCGAAGCCCTGTCGTCGTCGCAGATCGCGGCGTTCTCGACCCTCCAGATCGCCGGCCTCGGCTCCGCACAGGTCGCAGCCCTCGAAGCGGAAGACATCCAGGCGCTGTCCACCGCCCAGATCGCGGCGCTCAGCTACCGCGCCATCGCCGGCCTCAGCACGCTGACCGTCGCAGCCCTTTCGGCAAGCCAGCTCGCCGCCCTGAGCACCAACGCGGTCGCCGGCATGACGACCGGCCAGGTCGAGGCTCTCACCTCGCAGCAGGTCAGCCAGCTTTCCAGCGGCCAGGTGAAGGCTTTGACGGCAGCCCAGGTGAAGGCGCTTGCGGAGGACATCACGGCGCTTTCGCCCGCGCAGATCGAATTCCTCAACGCCGGCGCCATCAGCGGTCTCGCCTCCGACCAGGTGGCCGCGCTGTCCTCCGGCCAGATCGCCGCGCTGACGACCGCGCATATCGCCGCCCTCAATGCGGGCCAGGTTGCCGCACTGAGCAGCACCGACCTTGCCGCCCTCTCCTCGGCACAGCTCGGCGCGTTGAGCGCCCTTGGCGTTTCCGGCCTGACCTCCAGCCAGATCGCCGCGCTCAACACGGCGCAGATCGCCAATCTCACCACCAAGCAGATGGCGGCCCTCAACTCGTCGCAGATCGCAGCGCTGGGAACGGACAAGGTGGCGGTGCTGTCGACGGCTCAGATCGGCGCGCTCAATGCCGGCAGCATTGCGGGCTTCAACTCCCAGCAGCTTGCCCTGCTCACCACGGCCCAGGCCGAAGCGCTCAACAGCGCGCAGATCGGCACGCTGACCTCCGAGCAGATCAAGGAACTCGGCACCGACGACATCGCGACCTTCACGACGAAGGAAATCGCGGCGATCAGCTCCAACGCCATCAAGGGCCTGTCGGCGGCGATGATCGCCTCGCTGACGACGGCGCAGATCGCAGCGCTCAGCACCGCCGCCATCGGCGCGATGAGCGTGCAGCAGCTTGAAGCGCTGAACACCGCGCAGGCGCAGGCGCTGGGCAGCGCCCAGATCGCCGCGCTGAGCGCCACCCAGCTCGCCGCCTTCGGGCCGGATGACATCGCCACCTTCTCGACGCAGGACATCGCCGCCATCGGCTCGTCGGCGATTTCGGGCCTCTCCACCGATACGATCGCCTCGCTTTCGGCAGCCCAGGTCGCAGCATTGAGTGCAGCCGGTATCAGCGGCATGGCCGCACGGCAGGTCGCAGCCCTCAACGTCGCCCAGGCCGAGGCGCTGACCAGCACCCAGATCGGCGCGATGAGCGCCGTGCAGCTTGCGGCCTTCGCCACGGACGAGATCGCCACCTTCTCCACCCGCGAGATCGCCGCCATCGGTGCCGGCGCCATCACGGGGCTTTCCAGCGAAACGATCGCCGGCCTCTCCACGGCGCAGGTCGCAGCGCTCAGCACGGCCGCCATCGGCGGCATGGCACCGCGCCAGATCGCAGCCTTCACCAGCCAGCAGCTCGATGCGCTGACACCCGCGCAGGTCAAGGCGCTCGACGCACGCCAGATCGCATCTCTCGGCACGGAATATATCGCGGCGCTGTCCACCGCCCAGCTTGCGGCACTCAGCACTGCCGCCATCGCCGGCATGTCGACGGAACAGATCGCAGCGCTCAGCACTGCCCAAGCCGAGGCCCTGACCAGCACCCAAGTCGCAGCCCTCACCTCGCGCCAGATCGCGGCGCTTGGCATGGACGACCTCGACACGTTCTCCGTCGCCGACATGGCGGCCATCAGCTCAAGCGCCATGGCCGGCCTGTCGACGGCCATGCTCGCCTCGCTCACCACCGGCCAGATCGCCGCGCTTGGCCCGGCCGGCCTTTCCGGCATGACGAGCAGCCAGATCACGGCACTCACCAGCGAGCAGATCGGCGCCCTCACCACGGCCCAGCTCGCCGCCCTCGGCTCCAAGCAGATCGCGGCGCTCGACACGGAAGACATCGCCGCCCTGTCGCCGACGCAAATCGCGGCGTTGAGCCCCGCCGGCATCGCCGGCCTGACCTCGACCCAGATCGCCACGCTTTCGACCCTCCAGGCCGAGGCGCTGACCAGCGCCCAGGTCGCCGCGCTGAGCTCCACGCAGATCGCCGCCTTCGCGCCCGACCGGATGGAGACCTTCACGGCCGGTGAGATCGCCGCCATCTCCTCCAGCGCCGTCGCCGGCCTGTCGACGGCGACGATCGCCGCCCTCGCCACCGGCCAGATCGCCGCGCTGAATGCCGCCGGTCTCACCAGCGTGCAGATCGACGCGCTCAACACCTTCCAGCTTGAGGCGTTGACGACGGCGCAGCTCGCCGCCTTCGGCTTCACGCAGGTCGGCGCGCTCGGAACGAACGACCTTTCCGTCCTGTCACCGGCGCAGATCGCCGCGCTGAGCACCGTCGGCATCGCCGCGCTCAGCACCGCCCAGATCGCGGCCCTCTCGACCCTTCAGGCCGAGGCCCTGACCAGCACGCAGATCGCCGCGCTGAGCTCGACGCAGATCGCCGCCTTCGGCGCGGACGACCTGGAACTGTTCTCGCCGGGCGACCTTGCCGCGATCAATTCACGCGCCATTGCCGGCCTGACGACGGCCATGCTCGCCTCGCTCACCACCGGCCAGATCGCCGCTTTCAGCCCCACGGGCATATCGGGCCTGTCGAGCGACCAGATGGCGGCGCTGACCTCCGATCAGGTCGAGGCGCTGACCAGCGCACAGGTTGCAGCCCTCAGCTCGCGGCAGATCGCAGCGCTGGATGCGGGCGATATCGCGCTGTTTTCGACCGCCGACATGGCAGCGATCGGTGCCTCCGCCATCACCGGCCTGTCGCCGGCCGTGCTCGCCGGCTTCTCGGCCAGCCAGATCGCGGCGCTGAGTGCAACCGGCATCAGTGGGCTCACCACGGCCCAGGTCACGGCTCTCAGCTCCAGCCAGGTGAGCGCGCTCACCAACCAGCAGCTCGCGGCCCTCGGCTCCAAGCAGGTGGCAGCCCTCGACGTGGAAGACATCGTGGCGCTGACCCCCGGGCAGGTCGCTGCGCTGAGTGCAGGCGGGATCGCCGGCCTCACCGGGCCGCAGGCCGCCGGAATGAGCCTGGAACAGGTCGAGGCGCTGTCCGCCGGCCAGATCGGATGGCTCGGCTCGGCTGCGCTTGCCGGCCTGTCGACACAGGCGCTCGACACTTTCACGCCGGCCAAGCTGGCGGCGATCGGCGCCGACGCCATCAAGGGGGTGCCGGCGAGCTATCTCGCGACGCTCACCGAAGCCGAGATCGCGGCGCTGACGACGGCCCAGGTCGGCGGTCTCAGCAGCGCCCAGGTCGCAGCGCTCAGCACGGATCAGGTCGAAGCCTTCTCGCTCGCCCAGATCGGTGCGCTCGCCGTGCCGGGTATCGGCGGCCTCACCACCGCGCAGATGCAGACCATCTCGACCGCCGAACTGTCCGCCATCAGCGCAGCCGCGATCAAGGGCTTGTCCACGGCGGCCATCGGCTCGCTTTCCAGCGATGCGATCACCGCCCTTTCGACCGGCCAGGTCGCCGCTCTCACCTACGGGCAGATGTCGGCCTTGAGCGCCCAGCAGATCGGCGCGCTCTCGACCGCGCAGGTCGGTGCGCTGACGGCAACGCAGGCGGCGGCCTTGGGTGCGGACGACCTCGGCTCCTTCACGCCCGAGCACATCCTCGCACTGAGCTCGAACGCCATTTCGGGATTGAGCACGGCAACGCTCGCCGGACTAGGCACCGAACAGGCGAGCGCCTTTACGCCCGGCCAGCTCGCCGCGATGACCTCGGCGCAGCTCAACGCGCTGCCGCAGGGTGGCGGGGTGTAGCCGCAAGCCCAGATCATCTCGAAATCTGAGACCAGCTCGCCTACTCGATGTCCTTCAGGGCATCGAGCGGGCCGGTCAGCGCCGTGCGCGGCGGCACGAGCATCGGCGGCACCAGATGGGTGACGGCCGGCGCGCGGCTGGTGCCAAGGATTTCAAATCCCTTGGTGATCATCGCCTCGCTGTCCTGCCGGATCATGAAAACCGGAAACGGCAGGAAGGACCCGAACGGATCGTAGTCGTAACAACCGACGACGATATCGGCGAAGGTCTCGTGCGGATGCTGCGCGAGAAAGCGCATCAGGCCTTCCAGGTTGATCGAGGAATTGACGAAGAAGCCGCGCGGCAGCTTGCCGTGATCGGCGTAGAACGCCTCGAAAGCACGCGCCGTCATGCCCGGTGAATAGCCTGTCGGCCGGATGCAGGCATCGGGATCGCCGCCCAGCATCGCGCGCTTCACGTCGCGAAAACCGCGGATACGCTCGCGGCTGGCATGGTCGTCGCGGCCGCCGAACAGGTAGATCTCCTCCGGCGGCACCGGGCCGTCGGCCAGCGCCCGCTCGATGATCGCCTGCGTCAGCATGCGCGCGCCACCATAGTTGTCGCTGATGACGGACGGCGCCTTGGTGCCGGGCAGGTCGATATTGACGTGGCGCAGCCCCGCCTTCTCGCAGACGTCGTGCACGCCGTCCGGATCGGTGGCGCCGGCGATGAAAAGTTCGTCGATCGAATAGGAGATCAGCGTCTCGACCACCTGGCGCTCCTCCTCCGGATCGCGGCAGGCGCTGACGACGACCGGGCACTGGCTGCGGCTCCTCACCTCCGCCTCGAAGGACTGCGCCATCGAGGAGAAATAGCGGTTGTCATAGACCGGCAGGAGCAGGCCGACGAGGCCGGAGCGGGAGGAGCGGAGGCCGCGCGCCTGGAGGTTCGCGGTATAGCCATGGTCGACGGCAAGACCCTGGATGAGCGTCGCGGTCGCCTCCTTGATGCGCCGCTTTCGCCAGCTTCCGTTGAGAACCGCGCTGACGGTGGAAGGTGAGCTGCCCGAGAGAACCGAGAGATCGTAGATCGTCGCCTTCTTCTTTCCGGTGTCTGTCATGTCTGCCTCTTCTATCCTCATTCCCTTAGGAAGAAATCCCCCTTGACGAAAGTCCTAGCCTGACGGATATTCATTGCACCATCGATTGTGCAAAAAAGAAAGATCGATTGTGCAAGATGGTTCGCCGGAGGAGGCGGGACGGGAGGCAAGGGAGTTCCCTCGCCGTGGAGAAACCAGAAACAACCTGCCGCAAAGCCGGCCGGTCGTATTCGTTCGCAGACGCGACCATTGAGGAGGAGTGGACATGAGGAAGCTTATCGTGGCGGCTTTTGCCGCATCGCTCTCGCTTGCCGGCGCGGTGGCCGCGCTCGCGCAGGACACGCCGAAGATCGGCGTCGTCGTCAAGATCGGCGGCATTCCGTGGTTCAACGCGATGGAGGCCGGCATCAAGGAACAGGGCCAGAAACTCGGCGTCGACGCCTTCATGGTCGGCCCCACCAGTGCCGACCCGGCGCTCCAGGTGCGCGCCATCGAGGACCTGATCGCCCAGGGCGTCAAGGTCATCGGCGTGGTGCCGAACGACGCCAAGGTGCTGGAACCCGTGCTCACCAAGGCACAGGCCGCCGGCATCAAGGTCATTACCCATGAATCGCCCTCGCAGAAGGGCGCCGACTGGAACTTCGAACTCGCCTCGTCCACCGGCTTCGGCGAGGCCCATGGCAAGCTGCTCGCCGAAAAGACGGGCGGCAAGGGCGAATATGCCGTCTTCGTCGGCTCGCTGACCGTGCCGCTGCACAATGCCTGGGCGGATGCGGCCATCGCCTATATCAAGGCCAACTATCCCGAAATGACGCTGGTCGGCGAGCGCTACGGCGTGGCCGAAGACGTCGACAAGAGCCGTTCCACCGCGCTCGACCTGATCGCGGCGCACCCGAACCTCAAGGGCTTCCTTGCTTTCGGTAGCCAAGGCCCGATCGGCGCCGGCCGCGCCGTTGAAGAACGCCGCAAGACCGGCGAGATCTTCGTGCTCGGCCCGTTCTCGCCCGGCCAGGGCCAGAAGCTTATCAAGTCCGACGCCATTTCCGGCGGCTTCATGTGGAACCCGAAACAGGCCGGCGAAGTCTTCGTCACGCTTGCCGACCGCCTCATCAAGGGCGAAAGCGTCAAGGAAGGCGACGACATTCCGGGTCTCGGTGTGATCAAGCCGGTCGGCAACGACATCATTGTCGACCAGCTTCTGCCCATCAACAAGGACACGGTCGACGACCTGGCCGCCATGGGCCTCTGACAAGAGGCTCCCTCCCGGGGTGTCGGGCCGGTTATTCCTGCCGGCCCGACACTCGGCAAAAGCGCGGCTTCCGCCCCTGACGGCGCTCGACGGAACAGGCAGCAGGCATGGACAAGACAACGGCCCCAGGCGAAGACGCCCGACCGATCCTTTCGCTTCGCAACATCAACATGACCTTCGGCGGGGTTCGGGCGCTGAAGAACGTCTCCTTCGAGGTCATGCCCGGCGAAGTCCATTGCCTCGCCGGCGAGAACGGCAGCGGCAAGAGCACGCTGATCAAGGTCATCACCGGCGTCTACCGGCCCGCCGCCGGCGCCGAGATCGTCTTCGACGGCGCGGCCGTTCCGTCCATGACACCCGGCATCGCGCAATCGCTCGGCATCCAGGTGATCTGGCAGGACCTCGCGCTCTTTCCCGAAATGACCGTCGCGGAAAACATCGCCTTCCAGACGCTCTCCGGCGCGCGCCCGCGCTTCGTCCGCTATCCCGCGATCCGCAAGATAGCCGAGGACGCGCTCGCCCGGCTCGGCGTGACGCTCGACGTCGACCGGCCGCTCAAGGATTTTGCCATCGCCCAGCGCCAGATCGTGGCGATCGCCCGCGCGTTGGTCGGCGAGGCGCGCATCGTCTTCATGGACGAGCCGACGGCGTCGCTGACCCAGTCGGAGACCGATCACCTGCTCGCCATCGTGCACACGCTTTCGGCCTCCGGCGTCGCCGTCGTCTTCGTCAGCCATCGGCTTGCGGAAGTGCTCGAAATCTCCTCGCGCCTTACCGTGCTCAGGGACGGCGCGCTGGTCGGCGTCTATCCGGTCGAGGGCATGACGCAATCGCGGATCACCGAGCTGATGACCGGCCGCACCTTCGACCAGTCCGTGCGCGCCCATGACATTTCCCAAAACCCCGTCGTGCTATCCGTGCAGGGCCTCTCCCGGCCGGGTGAGTTCAGCGACATATCCTTCGACCTGCGCCGCGGCGAAACGCTCGGCATTACCGGGCTGCTTGGCTCCGGCCGCACCGAGCTTGCGCTGACGCTCTTCGGCATGCGCCAGCCGGCCGCCGGCACGATCACGCTGGAGGGCAAGGCGGTGCGTTTCGCCTCCAACCGGCAGGCGATCGCCGCAGGCGTCGCCTATCTCTCGGAGGATCGCCTGGCGCTCGGCCTCAACCAGCCGCAGTCGATTGCCGACAACCTCGTCATGGCCTCGCTCAACCGCATTCTCAGCGGCCGGTTGATCTCGCCGACCAAGAAGCGCGCACTCGTTTCGCGCTGGATCGCCGATCTCGGCGTCAAGATCGGCCAGCAGGAGGATGCGATCTCGACGCTATCGGGCGGCAACCAGCAGCGTGTGGCGATCGCCAAGTGGCTCGCCACCGATCCGAAGGTGCTGATCCTCGATTCGCCGACGGTCGGCGTCGATGTCGGCGCGCGCGCCGGCATTTTCGAGATCGTCGCGCGGCTCGCCGAGGCAGGGCTTGCGATCATCCTGATCTCGGACGAGGTGCCGGAGGTCTATTTCAACGCCGACCGGGTCCTCCACATGGAAAAGGGCCGCATCGCCGGCTGGCACGATCCGCGCGCGACGACCCTCAAGGACATCGAGGCGGCCGTCTATGCGTAAGCTCGTCGCCGCCCACACCACCGAAGCCGTGCTCTTCGCCGTCATCATCGCGATCAGCATCGTGCTGTCCTTTACGACCGAACGTTTCTTCACCCTCGGCAATGCCTTCGACCTGCTCAATATCAGCGCCGTCAACATCATCTTCGCCGTCGGCCTGTTGGTGGTGCTCATCGCCGGCGGCATCGACATCTCCTTCGCCGTCGCCGCCTCGGTCGTGCAGTATGTGACGGCGCTTCTGCTGGAACGCATTGGCGGGGGCGGCTGGGTCTCCGGCCTCCTCATTGCGGGAAGCACCGGCATCGGGCTCGGTCTCATCAACGCCTTTCTGATCCACCGTTTCCGCATCATCTCGATCGTCGCGACGATCGCGACCTTCAACGTCTATTTCGGCCTGCTGATGTTCTTCACGCGCGGCGTGTCGATCTACAACCTGCCGGACTGGCTGACGACGCGCGTCATCGTCTACGAGCGCGAGATGGCGGATGGGAGCTGGGCGGAAATCACGCTGCCGGTCGTCGTCATGGCCGTCTGCGTCGCCGTCACCTGGCTCTTCATCACCCGCACGACGACCGGCCGCCAGCTCTACGCCTTCGGCGACAATCCGGAGGGGGCGCGCCGCTTCGGCATCAATATCGGCGCGATGCAGTTCATCGCCTTCGGCTGGCTCGGCATGATGGCGGGCATTGCCGGGCTGATGCAGGCGCATTACGCGCAGGAGGTCGTGCCCAACGCGCTCTATGGCCGCGAACTCGACGTTCTCGCCGCCGTCGTGCTCGGCGGCGCGCGGCTTGGCGGCGGCAAGGGCACGGTGCTCGGCTGCGTGCTCGGCGTGCTGCTCGTCTCCATTACCCAGAACGGCCTCAACCTGATGGGCGTCTCGCCCTTCGCCTTCAAGATGATCGTCGGCGCCATCATCCTCGTCGCTATTACGCTGTCGAGCGCCCGCCTGGAAAACCTGCTGCCGATGCGCGCCAAAAAGGGAGACGACCGATGAACGCGCTTGCCAACCGCTTCAACGCGATCTTCGGCGCCGACATGGCCGGCCCCTTCGCGGCCCTTGCCGTAGTGCTCATCGTCTTCGGCCTCGCCTCGCCGCAATTCTTCACCGCCGCGACCTTCGGCTCGGTCGCCTTCCAGCTTCCCGAGCTCGGCATCCTGACGCTCGCCATGCTGCTGCCGATCCTGACCGGCGGCCTGAACCTCGCGATCACGTTTACCGCCAACATGGCCGGCCTGACGCTCGCCTGGGTGTTGCAGGCCAATGGCGGCGCCGATGCCGGTCCGGGCGCCTTCCTGCTCGGCTCGCTCCTGGCGCTCGGCGTGGGGGCGGCAAGCGGCCTCGTCATGGGCCTCGTCATCGCGTTTACCCGCGCCCACCCCATCCTCGTCTCGCTCTCGATGATGATTTTTCTCCGTGGCCTCGGAGAATTTCTCACGCGCGGCGGCGATATTTCCGGCTTTCCCGGCTTCATCGCGCCGATCGGCCATGGCAGCCTTCTGGGCATTCCCGTGCCGCTGCTCATCCTGATCGCCTGCGTGCTGGCGTGCCATGTCCTGCTGTCGCGCAGCAAGCTCGGCTTCTCCACCTACATGATCGGCTCCAACATCGAATCCGCCCGCTATTCCGGCATTAACACGCGCAAGGTGCTGGTGCTGGTCTACATGCTCTCGGGCGCGATTGCGGCGGTTGCCGGCATCATCATGCTGGCGCGGTTCAATTCGGTGCGCATCGGCCACGGTGAATCCTACCTGCTGATCACCGTGCTCGCCTGCTTCCTCGGCGGCATCAATCCGTTCGGCGGTTTCGGCCGCGTGCTTCCCGTCTTCGTGGCGCTCGTCGTGCTGCAGCTTCTGTCCTCGGGGCTCAACCTGCTCGGCGCCAACCAGCATCTGGCGACCGCCGTCTGGGGCATCCTGCTCATCGTGGTGATGGTGCTGCGCTGGGCCTCGGCCAAGTTCATCAAGCTTACAAAATAGGAGAGACGACCATGGAAGGTTTCGGCGTTCATACCAGCATGTGGACCATGAACTGGGATCGCGCGGGCGCCGAAAAGGCGATTGCCGGCGCGGTGCATTACAAGATGGATTTCATCGAGATCGCGCTCCTCAACGCGCCCGCGGTCGACACCAAACACACCCGCGACCTCCTGCAGAAGCACAAGCTGCGCGCCGTCTGCTCGCTCGGCCTGCCGGAACGCGCCTGGGCCTCCGTCCGCCCGGATGCGGCAATCGAGCACCTCAAGGTCGCCATCGAGAAGACCGCGGAAATGAGCGCCGAGGCGCTCTCCGGCGTCATCTTCGGCGGCATCGGCGAGCGCACCGGCGTGCCGCCGACGCAGGGTGAATACGACAATATTGCACGGGTTCTCCAGGCGGCCGCGAAACACGCCAAGCAATACGGCATCGAGCTCGGCGTCGAGGCGGTGAATCGCTACGAGAACCACCTGATCAACTCGGCCCAGCAGGCCGTCGACATGGTGGAGCGCGTCGGCGCGGACAATGTCTTCGTCCATCTCGACACCTATCACATGAACATCGAGGAAAAGGGTGCGGCCAACGGCATCATCATCGCCCGCGACCACCTGAAATACATCCACCTTTCCGAAAGCGACCGCGGCACGCCGGGCTATGGCAACATCCCCTGGGACGAAATCTACGCGGCGCTCGCCGCCATCGGCTTCAAGGGCGGGCTTGCCATGGAAAGCTTCATCAACATGCCGGCCGAAGTGGCCTATGGCCTCGCCGTCTGGCGCCCCGTCGCGCGCGACATGGAGGAGGTCATGGGCAACGGCCTGCCGTTCCTGCGCAACAAGGCACAGCAATACGGCCTCATCTGACCGCTCCGCCGCCAAGGGTTCAGGCCTGTCGGCGGCGAGAGAATCACACGGATGGCGGACCCGATTCCGCCATCCCTCCCGCTGCTCGAATCGCGACATCGCGCCCTGCCGGACGGCCTGTTTCGAGCGCGCCACGGACAAAAAATCCGAAGCCAAAAATATTTTATTTTCAAAAGATTAGCTGAAGCCACCGTGTTCCGCGCCGTCAATCTCGCGCGGACGGTCGCATCGTCATGCCTCGCGCCAGTTAGACCTGCGAATTAATGGTTTGTTAACCATTTCACGGCTACACCAAAGCAACCGAAAATTAACCAAGATGACTGACGTGTTAACTCAACCACGGCCGATCCGCCTCAAGGGGCGCTCCTTCCTCGCACTCGCCTTGACCCCGGAGCTTCCCTTCGAGGACTGGCTGGTGCGGCTCGACGACCTGGCTGCCCGTTCCGCCGGCTTCTTCCTGCGCCGCCCGGTGGTGCTCGATGTCGAGGGGCTGGAGATCGACCGCGCGGAGCTTCGCGAACTCGTCAGCCAGCTCAATGCCCGCAACGTGCGGGTCATGGGCATCGAGGGCGCACGCTCCTCGATGCTCGGCGCCGACATGCCGCCCGCGATGACCGACGGGCGCCCGACGGCGGATATCGAGGCGCCGGCAACGGACATCGCCTCGGGCACCGACAAGGCGGAGACGTCCGAACCGATCGCAAAGGCTGCCGCGGCAGCGCCGATCAGCGTTGCACCGGCCCAGGCCATGCCGATGGCGACGCCGTCGATCGTCGTGACCCGGCCCGTGCGCTCCGGTCAGTCCGTCTTCTTCCCCGAAGGCGACGTCACCATCATCGGCTCGGTCGCCTCCGGCGCGGAAGTCGTCGCTGGCGGCTCGGTCCACATCTACGGCCCGCTGCGCGGCCGGGTGATGGCCGGCACGACGGGCAACGGGTCCGCGCGCATCTTCTGCCGCAAGCTCGAAGCGGAGCTGATCGCCATCGACGGCTTTTACAAGACGGCGGACGACATGGAACCGGAGCTGCGCGGCAAGGCGGTGCAGATCTGGCTGGAAGGCGAGACAATCAAGGCGGCAACACTCGGCTGAACCGAAAACGTGTTCACATAACTGGAGAGGTCAATGGGCAAGGTAATCGTGGTTACATCGGGCAAGGGCGGCGTCGGCAAGACGACGTCGACCGCGGCCCTCGGCGCCGCGCTGGCGCAAGGTGGCGACAAGGTCGTCGTCGTGGATTTCGACGTCGGCCTGCGCAATCTCGATCTCGTCATGGGTGCCGAACGCCGCGTGGTCTATGACCTCGTCAACGTCATCCAGGGCGAAGCCAAGCTGACCCAGGCGCTGATCCGCGACAAGCGCGTCGAGACGCTCTACCTGCTGCCCGCGTCCCAGACCCGCGACAAGGACAACCTGACGCCGGAAGGCGTCGAGAAGGTCATCGCCGCCCTGAAGAACGCCTTCGACTGGGTGATCTGCGACAGCCCCGCCGGCATCGAACGCGGCGCCACGCTCGCCATGCGCCATGCGGATGTCGCGATCGTCGTCACCAATCCGGAAGTCTCGTCCGTGCGCGATTCCGACCGCATCATCGGCCTGCTCGATTCCAAGACGCTGAAGGCCGAAAACGGCGAGCGCATGGAAAAACACCTGCTCCTGACCCGCTACGATGCCGCCCGCGCCGAGCGCGGCGACATGCTGAAAGTCGACGACGTGCTGGAAATCCTCTCCATCCCGCTGCTCGGCATCATTCCGGAAAGCACGGACGTGCTGCGCGCCTCCAATGTCGGCGCCCCGGTCACCCTCGCCGACAACCGCTGCGCCCCCGCCCTTGCCTATTTCGAGGCGGTGCGCCGTCTGAAAGGCGAAAACCTGCCGGTCACCATTCCGGGCGACAAGCGCAGCTTCCTCGGCAAGATCTTCGGAAGGAAAGCGGCATGAATCTGTTCCGTTTCTTTTCCCGCCCCCAATCGGCGCCAGCCGCGCGCGAGCGGCTGCAGGTGCTGCTCGCCCATGAGCGCGCCTCGACCGGCGACGTGGACCTGATCAACAAACTGCGCGACGAAATCCTGAAGGCGATTTCGAAGCACATGCAGGTCGACGACGAGAAGGTCACCATCAAGATGGAACGCGGCGCCCAGGTCTCGACCCTTGCCGTCGACATCGAAATCCCGTTCGACGCGGGCAAGAAGGCGGCCTGACGGCCGCCCCACCCTTCTGGCCATCCTGACCGATCCAGCACTTCAAAGGGCTTCCACCGACCACCACACACCATTCAGAGCAGGAGATATCATGAGCCGTTTCGCACTTCTGGAGAGACTGAAGGCAGTCCAGCAGATGCCCAAATATCAGGGGCGCGATATCACCACCATCAGCGCCGTGCTGTCGAACCAGGCGCTCGCGCGACATGTCGACGTCTGCGAACAGGCAGCCGGCATCGTCCCGCCGCCGGTAGCGACCGCCGGCAAAGCGGCCGGAACGCCGACCGCCTCCGCTTAAAGGTTTCCGTCTTCCCGCAGGGCCGCATCGGTGATCGTATTGTCGACACCGAGTTCGCGGTCCGGCCGGAGACCCAGGCGCTGCAAGTCGCCATGATAGCCCCGCACCGCCTCCTCCGGTTTCGCATCGTGATCGGCGACCGCCCTCATCCATTTCGTCAGCGACAGCTGGTGTTCGGCCAGGTTGATCTTGCGCCCGAAAATGGCGAGGCGCGCACCGCTCGCTTCCGCGCGGGCAACCATTTCCAGCGCATCGCGATGCGTGCCGCTCGCCCCGCCCATCACGCCGACCACGACCGTGTCGTCATGGGCGACCAGCTCTTCGAGCGCCCGGCGGCCGTTATAGACGATTTTCAGGAATTCCGGCCGTTCGGCCCGCGTCAGGCTTGCCAGCGCCCGCACGATGCAGTCGTTGACGAAGGCGCCGGTCTCCGCCACGCCGAAACCGGTCTCGGCATTCGGGTTGAACACTTCGAGGAAGTGCCGCTTGCCGGCAGCGCGCGCATCCGCCCGGAAGGTCCGGTAGGCCTCCAGCATCGCAACATCTGAAGCAGCATCGTTGTTGAAGGTCATGGAGAACAGGCAGAGATCCGCCCGCGCGCGGGATAGGTCGGCACCGCGATAGGGCTGGGCAGGCGTTTCGCGATAGCGGCCGCCACGGATGTTGAGCCAGACATCGGTCGTCTCGTTGGCACGGAAGGCCGGCGTCACGGGACTGCCCTCGAAAACGCCACGCTCGACGAGCCGCTCGATATTGCCCGCCGAGGCGAGCATGACATCGACGGCCTTTTCCGCGACAAGCGTCTCCATCTCGGCCAGGAATTCCTGACGCGTACGGTTGCCGGCCGTTGCGCCCTCTGGCCCACGCCGCTGGCCCGTCGTCAGGATGCCGCCGGAAATGTCGGCATCCTTGGCGTCCACGAGAATGAAATCGCCCACCCGATAGGCGCCGGCGCGGATGCGCGCCATCTTCTCGTCGTAAGTCTTGGGGGTCATTTCAGGTCCACTCCATGGAACGTCTTCAGCCGTTCGCGAACGGCTGCGATTTCTTCGTTGCGGCGGGCTTCGCCCCAGCAGAACGTCTCCGCCGTCTGGCGGGCAAGGGCATCGACCAGCCCGGCCGTCAGCCGCCCCGTCACGGCGAGCGTCGTGCGGCGGAAGGCGAGATCGGCAAGCGAGCCGACCTGTTCGTTGCGCAGTACATAGTCCACCTCGCCGGTACTGTAGTCCGCTGCATCGGGAAGTGGCGCGTCGCTCGGGAAACCTGAGATATGGGCTGCGACCGCGCTGGCGCCCGTGCCGTAATGCGCGAGCAGTTCTTCCACGCGGGCTTCCGGCAGACTGCTTTCACGCGCAAGTTTTGCGATCCAGGCGCGGCGATCGGCATCGTTCTTCGGATAGGCCCGCCCGCCACCGATAGCGAGATCGCGGGTGGAAACCCTGCGCGTTTTAGAGAGGCGCGTGAGCAGCATGTCCGCAACCTCTTCCGCATAACCGCGAAAGGTCGTCCACTTGCCACCGACCAGCGAATAGACCGGAAAGGGGCGTCCCGCGGCCGGTTCGAGGATCGGCGTCGCGTGGTCGCGGGTAATCAGTCCGGGGTCCTTCGCATCCGAGGCCGGCAGCGGGCGGATGCCGCTATAGACATAGACGATCTGGTCGCGGGTAAAACGCAGTTTCGGCAGAAGCTTGCGCAGGCTTTCGAGCAGGTAGTCCACCTCGTCGGCCTCGCAGCGCACCGTATCCGGATTGGCGGCCTTGATATCGGTGGAACCGGCGAGCGCGCGGCCGAGATATTCGAACACAAGGCAAATGCGCCCGTCATCCGCCTCGAAATAGATCATCCGCCCCTTCAGCTCCTTCAGGAGATCGGGATGGTCGAGCAGGATATGCGAGCCCTTGGTGCCGCCGATCATGCGCGAGGGCTCACCGAGGATGGCGTTGACCTCGTCGATCCAGGGACCGGCCGCGTTGACGACGATCTTTGGCCGCACGGTCGCGGCTGCCTCGCCGGTGAAGCTGTGCACAGTAAGCGCGCCATCCGCCGCGCGCCCCAGCCGGACATGGTTGAGCGCCGCGGAGCGCGGGCTGTCGGCAAGGCCATCGCGCACGAGTTCGAGGATGAGACGCTCGGGATGGGTGACGGTGGCGTCGTAATAGGTGCCCGTCGCCACGATGTCCGGCGTCAAAGCCGGCAGGTCGCGCAGCGATGCGGCGCGGCCGGCCGTCGAGTGTTTGGGCATGACGCGGTGGCGGGCGCCGTAAAAATCGTAGAGCATCAGGCCGATCTTGATCAGCAGGGCGCCGCGGCTACGCGGCGCGCTCTTCGAGCCGAAGAGAGTGCGCAACGCGGCGCCAATGCCCTTCGTCCACGAAAAGATCGGGATGAGGGTCGGCAGCGGCTTGACGTAGTGCGGCGCGTTGGCGAGCAGCAGGTTCCGCTCCAGCGTCGACTGCGCGACGAGGCGGAATTCACCCGTTTCGAGATATTTGAGCCCGCCATGGATGAGGCGGGAGGGGGCCGCACTCGTGCCGGCGGCGTAGTCGTTCTTCTCGACGAGCAGGCAATCGAGCCCCTGGGCCGTCAGGTCGCGGAAGAGGCCCGCCCCGTTCACGCCCGCGCCGATGATCAGCACATCGATCTCGCCACGGGCTTCCATCGCCGCCATTCGTTCGCCCATGCCGCCGGGAAAGGCGCCTGCTGCCGTCGCATTCATGTACTCTTGCCCACTTTCACGATTTCAAGATTGACGCCGGCCTGTTTCAGCCGTGCCCGGTCGTCCTCGCCGACACGGTCCGTCGTCAGCACGACGTCGAAGGCGGTGAGGTCGCCCAACACGTTGAGCGCAACCTTGCCGAATTTCGAGGAATCGACGAGCAGGATTTTGCGGCTGGAAGACGCCATCATCGCCTGCTTGACCTTGGTGACCTGCGCGTCCTGGATGAAGGCCGTCACGCCGTCGATGGCGGACGCCGAGCAGAACAGGACATTCGCCCGAAGGCTCGCCACGGCCTTTTCGCAGGTGATGCCGATATAGGCATTGTAGTTGCGGTGATATTTGCCGCCGAGGCTGATCAGCTCCACCTCGTCCGCATCGATCAGCTTGCCGGCCGAGACATAGCTGTTGGTGATGACGGTGAGCGGATGGGCTTCCGGCAAGAGGTCGGCGAGCGCGCAGGCCGTCGAGGAATCGTCCAGCATCACCGCCTGCCCCGCCTCGACATAGGCCATGGCGGCGCGCGCAAGCGCTTCCTTCTCCGCCTTGCCGATCGTTTCGCGGTAACGGAACGTGCTTTCATAGAGGCCAGAGGGCTGGACGGTGACCATGCCGTGCAGCTTACGCAGCACGCCCTGCTGGGCGAGCGCATCGATATGCCGGTGGATGGTCATGCGCGAGACGCCGAAATGTTCGACGAGGTCCTCCATGCGCGCCTGGCCGGCCCGCATGATGTAATCGGCAATCTCTTCGCGCCGTGTGTCCGCCTTCATCCGCGGGCCTCCCCTGACCGTTTTGCGAGATCCTCGATGGCCTGCCACTGCGGCGCCATCGCATCCGCAAGCTGTCTATAGAGATCGTAGCGCTCGGCAAGTTCAGCGCCCCGCACCGGATCCGGCTCATGCGAGCGCAGGATGCGGGTCGTTTGGGCCGCCCCCTCCTCCGGGCTCGGATAGAGGCCGACCGCGGCACCCGCAACGAGCGCCGCACCCCAGGCAGCCGCCTCATCCGCGGAAGAAACATCGACAACGAGCCCGGTCGCATCGGCGAACATCTGCGCCAGGATGGCACTGCGCGCACCACCGCCAGTTATGCGCATGCGCTTCACCGGAACCGCGGAGAGCAGATCGTCGATATGGAGCTTGTGGTTGAAGACGATGCCCTCCAGCACGGCCTTCAGAAGGTCGCCGCGCTCGTGCCAGCCGTGCACGCCGAAGAAGCCGGCGCTCGCCCCGCTGCCGAAGGGCGAGCCGAAGAGGAAGGGATGGAAGAGGATATCCGACGGCTTTTGCAGCGCGCGCTCAAGCTCCGGCCGCAGCAGCGTGTGGATGTCGGTGCCCTCGCGTTCGGCTTTTTCCGAAAGATCGCGGCAGAAATTGTCGAGGAACCAGTCGTAGTTGGCGGTGGAGGCGGGCGAGATCGCCATGGAATTCCACCAGCCCTTGCGGATGCCGTTGCGGCAGAACCAGCGCGGATCGACCATCGGCGTTTCGGTGACCAGCTCATTGATGGAGTAGGTGCCGGCAACGACCGCAAGCGCACCCGGCGCATGGCCGCCGATGCCAAGTGCGGAGGCCGTCACATCATGCAGGCCGGCAGCGACGGGCGTGCCCTCGACGAGCCCCGTCGCTTCCGCCGCTGTCCGCGTCAACCTGCCAACAATCTCGTCTGGCCGCGACACCGGCGCCAAGGTCGGCCAAAGGTCACCGAGCCCAAAAACCTCCAGCGCTGCTGGATCATAGGCCTGCGTGCGCACATCGGTGAAACTGGTGCTCGCCTCGGTCAGGTCCGTGCCGACGATGCCCGTGAGGCAGAAGCGCAGCCAGTCCTTGCAGGTGAAGACATGGCCGATGGCACGATAGCGCTCCGGCTCGTGCTGCTTGATATGCGCCAGCAGCGCCGAGGGTGCGGAGGCATGCGCCGTCTGGCCGGTCAGCTCCAGCGCCCGTTTCGCGGCGCCGTCCTTTTCCCAGGCCTCGACGATCGCACCAGCGCGGCTGTCGAGCGAAAGGATGCCGGGGCCGAGCGGGCGTTTTTCACGATCGAGCAAATACAGGCCATCACCATGCGCCGTTGCCGCAACAGCCTTGATATCGCCCGCCGGACGGCCGCTTTTGTCGATCGCCTCGCGGATCGCCTCGGCAGTTGCCGTCCACAGGCCGCCCATGTCGCGCTCGACATGGCGCGGCGCGGGGAAGGATTGCGGAACGCGCCGGCGCGCCACCGCGATCGGCGTGCCACCCTCTTCGAAAATGACGGCCTTGGTGACCGTCAGGCCGTTATCGATACCCAGAAGCAGCGCCATGTTCGTCTCCGTCAGGTCCGGTTTGCACGCAGGGCGAAACGGTCCTGCAGGCTGGCAAGATAGATGGCGACGAGCAGGACGCAACCGAACACCATCTGGCGGATGGAGGGGGCGATGCCGGTCAGGTTCATCAGGTTCTCGATGATGGCGATGACGATGACCGCGCCGAACACGCCGGAAAGCCGTCCGATTCCGCCATTGAGGCTGGTGCCGCCGAGAATGGTGCCAGCAAAGACCATCAGGATATCGCCCTCGCCGAGATCGGCGACGACCGATTGCAGACGGCCGACTTCCAAAAGACCGCCGATGGCGGCAGCGAGGCCGGCAATGCCAAAGCACAGGATCTTGGTGCGATGCACCTTTACGCCGGCAAGGAAGGCGGCTTCCTCGTTGTTGCCGATCGCGTAAATCTCCTTGCCGATACGGTGGCGCTCCATGAAGACATAGGCAATGCCGTAGAGGATGAGCCAGACGAAGATCGCCACGGGAATGCCGAACCAGCGCGCTTCGCCGAGATAGGTATATTCCGCCGGCATGTAATAGACACCCTCGGGAATCAGGTAGACGACCGCGCCGCGCATGACGAGCAGCGTGGCGAGCGTCACGAGGAAGGCGTTGACGCGCAGATGCACGGCAAAGGCGCCTGCGGCGAGGCCGACCAGCAGGCCGACGACCGGCGTCAGGATGACCGCGAGAATGGGATGCACGATGCCCGGCGCCCAGACGGTCATCGCCACGATGGCGACGGCCGGCGCGAAGGCGAAGGTCGATTCCAGCGACAGGTCGACCTCCTTGATGAGCAGCACGAGGAAGAGGCCGAGCACCATGCAGCCGAGCGGTGCGGCGGCCCACAGCACGTTCATGATGTTCTGCGCGGAGGCAAAACCCGGAACGGTGAGCCCGACGGCGACGAGAACGGCGAGCAGCACCCAGATGAGGTGGCGCTCCATCAGACGGGAGAACAGCCGGACTGTGCTGGCGGACATCGTTCAAACTCCTTGGATGGTCTTGTAGAGCGCGGAGACGGTAAAGTTCTCCTCGCCACGCTTGAGGACGGCGATGACGCGGCCGCGGAAGAAGACATGGATGCGGTCGCAGACCGTGATCATCTCCTCCTCGCTTTCCGTCAGCATGATCACGGCACTGTCGCGCGAGAGATCGGTGCGGATCGCCTTGAGGATTTCGGGTTTCGTCGCGAGGTCGACGCCGCGCGTCGGCTCGTTGAGGATCAGCAGGCGCGGCGCGTTCAGCGTCAGGCGCGCGATCAGCACCTTCTGCTTGTTGCCGCCGGAAAGCCCGCTCATGCCGACCTCCGGCCCCTGCGCCTTCACCTTGAACTCGGCGATCTTGCCGGCCGTCACGTCGCGCGCACGGCTGATGTCGATGAGGCCGAGGGCGGTGGAGAACTGCCGGTAGCTGGAGATCAGCGTGTTTTCGGCAATCGACCGCCCCTGAATGACGGCCTGGCGCTCGCGGTGTTTTGGGAGCAGCGCGATGCGGTGGTTCATCGCCTCGCCGGGCGAGGTGAGATGCAGCGCCTTGCCCTCCATCTTGAACGTGCCGGCATCGAGCGTGCCAAGGCCGAACAGCGCTTCCGCCGCCTCGTCCTTGCCGGACCCGTCGAGGCCGGCAAAGCCGACGACGTCGCCGGTGCCAAACGAGAGCGTGACATCCTCGAAGACGTTGCGGCGGGTGAGGCCGGCAATGCGGGCGATGGGACGTGACTGGTCCTGCGGCACCGCGCGCGACAGGCCTTCGAGGCTCATGACGGGAATGTCACCGACGATCCAGTTGGCAAGCTCGGCGCCGGTCGTGCCGGCGACGTCGAGGGTCGCGACGGCGCGCGCGTCGCGCATCACCGTAACGCGATCGCAGAACTCCATGATTTCGGAGACGTGGTGCGAGATCAGCGTGTATGAGCGATCCGGGTTGCGGCGCACGAGATCGCGCAGCAGCGAAAGCAGCATGGTCTTGCGCTCGCGCGACAGCGAGGCGGTGATTTCGTCGAGCAGGATGACCTTGGCTTCGTCGATGAACTGCGCCTTGCCGAAGGCCAGCAATTGCTGACTCTCGATCGGCAGCGTCATCATCAGCGCCTCGGGATCGATGGACAGCCCGACCGCTTCGGCCACCTCGACGGCCCTGCGGCGCATGTCGGCACGGCGCAGGAAGCCGAGCTTTCGGGTCAGCGGCTGGCCCATGAACATGTTGTCGGCGACGGACAGACGCGGCGCGAACTTCGGCTCCTGCGGCACCAGCGACACGCCGAGCGCACGGGCACGCACCGGATTGTAATCAGCGATCGCGACGGCCTGCCCGCCGATCTCGATCTCACCGGACGTCGCCTGCTGCGCGCCGGAAATCAGGCTCATCAGCACGGATTTTCCGGCACCGTTGCGGCCGATTATGCCGTGGATCTCGCCGCGACGCACGGAAAGGTCGACATCCGCGACGGCGGTGAGGCCCGGATAGGTCTTGGTCAGGCCCGCGAGGCGGTAGGAGGGCATCGCGGTCGCCGGCGTGGCGGCGGCGGAATGGGTCATGGATGTACTCATGGCGAGGGAGAAGGCGGCGGAGAAAGCGCCGCCGCCGGTTGATCAGTTGGCGGCCTTCATCTGGTTGGCCCAGTTGCGCGCATCGTTCGCGGGCACGTCTTCCGGTACCGAATAGGCCTGGATCTTGTACCAGTCGCCATCGAAGGCGTCGGACGGCATGATCTCGACCGGCGCCCAGAGTTCCTCGCCCTCGATGGGGAAAGTGCCGGCCGCCGCCGACTTGTCGAGCAGCTTGCCGTTCTTCATCATGTCGTAGAGCAGGCGCATGGAAACGATGCCCTCGCCCGTCGCCGGCTGAACCGAGACGTGGGTGAGATCGCCCTTCTCCACCGCGGCAAGCTCCGGCTGGGTGCCGTCGATGGTCGCGACCGGGATATGTGCCGGGTCGTCGGATTTCTTCAGCATGCCCTGGGCGGAGAAGGCCGGAATGGCGCCGCCGATGCCCATCGTGCCGTCGATGCTGGCGACCGCGAGGATCTTGTCCTTGCCGTAGCGCGAGATCATGTCGTCGACGACCTTGCGGGCCTTGGAGCCATCGCAGCCCGCTTCGTGGGATTCGATCTTGATACCCGGATTGTCCTTGACGATCGGGTCGAAGGCCGAGTGATAGCCGGCGCTGCGGCCGATATCGAAGGAGGCCGTGATGATGCAGCGCAGCTCGATGATCACGCCTTCCTGCTTGCGCCATGCCTCTCCCCGGTTCTTGTCGAGCCAGTTGACGATCGCCTCGCCGCCCTTGCGGCCGGCCGTCTCGTTGTCGAAGGCGACAAAGGTCGACTTGGACTTCGGCACGAAGGCATTCGACACGACGACCGGAATGTTCTTCGCCGCCAGGTCTTCGACGGTGCGGATCATCGCCTCACCGCGCCACGGAACGAGAAGCACACCATCGACGCCGCGGGCGATCTGCGCGTCGAGCGCATTGCGCTGCGCGCTCACGTCATTGGCGCCGAACACCGTGAATTCGATCGTCACGCCGTCCTTTTCCTCGATGCGAGTCTTCTCGATCTCCTGACCGAGCTGCACGCCGTTGAAATAGATGTCGTTGGGCTCCCAGCGGATGACGGCGACGCGGTAGCTGTCCTTCGCGACAGCGGCGGTCGACAGGCAAAGGCCAAGCGTCATCGCTGACAGAGCTGTCAGCAAAGTCCTGTTTTTCATGATTCTCCTCCGAATGCGCTCTCTTCGTCCAGCGCTATTTGTAACGTATATATATGTGAATTTATCGTCAAGTACCGTTACAAATTTCAGATGCGCATATTCCTGCGGGCGCGTTGAAGGGCGATATGAGTGACCACTGTCGGTCCGGGTAATACTCTGGTCAGGACCAAGACCGGCAGGGCAAGCCGCCGGCTTTCGGCCGGGCTCGCCAACACGACAGGATCGACCGCATAAGCGTGCTCTCCTTCGCCTCGCTCGTACTCAATCCCGCTGAAGCGGCCTCGCTTCGGCAGGAAATGCTGCAGCCGCAGTGAGGATGGCCGAGGGCGCCTCGAAGCGCCATGCGGCGAGCCGGCGGATGGCGGTGCGCTGGACGAACCAGACTGCCATGCCGAGCGCCAGCCCTCCGGCAATTGCCGTGATGTGGAAGAGAGCGGGCGCGATGCCGGTGCCGTGCAGCGGCACCATCATCACGTCGGGCACCAGCCGGTGGAACAGGTAGATGTGGTAGCTAGCCGCCGCCACCGGCATCAGCTGGAGGAACAGCCAGCGCGGCATGGGCACTGCCGGCACATAGACGAGCGCGACGAAGCCGGCAAAGACGATGAGATACTTGATCGCGGTGCCGATCCACACGCCATCGACGAAACCGAGGATGAAGAACAGCACCGCCGCCAGCCCGACGAGCAAGGCCTTGCTGCGCGGCCCCGGCGCATGGAATGCGCACCAGCCGAGTGCGACGAGATACAGGTTCCAGTAGAGCGTAAAAATCTGCCGGTTGCCGATATCGACGAAGAACGGCGCGATGAAACGCGCGGCGAGCGCGATGGCCAGCGCGCAAAGCCCCGCCGCGAACGGATTTTGCGCCACGGCGGCGCGCGCCCGCGGCAGGAAGGCGAGCCCGGTGAAGATGAGCAGGATCTGCGTGAACAGCTCCACGAACCAGTAGAGATAGGGCAGCATCGTGTGGCTTTCCGGGTCGGCAAAGCCGAAATTGCCGACGAGGAATACCGAGGCCCAGGGCACCTGTCCCCAGGCCGCCGCATAGCCGGCCAGAACGCCGGCATAGGGCACCAGCACTGTCATCAGCGGCCTGAGCATCGCCTTCCAATCGCCGCTGGCGAAATTGCCGGGCTGGAACCGCGCCAGGGAAACGCCGACCAGAACCAGCATCAGCGCCGACCCGCCGGGGATCGGCCAGAGCATCTCATGGTGCAGCACCACCAGCAGGATGGCGGCGACGCGGAGCGGGATGTCGATGCCGACGCGCGGCATGGCGGCCTTCTGCGGCTCGCGGGCGGCAAGCGCTTCGACCGTCATGCGCTCCCAGCCCTCCGGCAGGGCGCCCAGCGCGCGCTCCAGCCCGATCGAAAGTTCGACGAAGCGCAGCGAATCGCCGCCGAGGGTGGTGAAACTGTCCGTGCCGGTGATGACTTTCGGGAAGAAGGCGCGCCGGAAGGCCTCGCGCACGCCGCCGGATGCGGGGTCCTCGTGCGGCGGCAGGGCGGCGAGCGCGGCATAATCGAGCTTGCCATTGGCCGTGCGCGGCAATGCGGGGATGCGCCGGGCCGCCACATGCAGCAGCGTCAGCCCGCTTGCGGCCGCGAGCTTCGCCCGGACCTCCTCCTCCCGCGCTGCGCCGGTGAAGAAGGCGGTGAGCCGGCTGTCTGTGCCGGTGACGACGACGTCCAGGCCATCGCGCGCGAGTGCCTGTTCGACGGCGTCATGGGCGATGCGAAGGCCGGCGATCTTCGACAGCCGCTTGAGGCGCCCGACGATGCGAAAGACGCCGTCGTGGGTGCGCTCGGCAAGGTCGCCGGTCCTGAGGTCGTCCATCTCCGCGCCGCGCGAAAGATCGTCCCGGCCGGTTGCGTAGCCCATCATGACGTTCGGGCCGGAATAGACCAGCTCGCCGGAAACGCCCGCCCCGGCAATCTCCGCGCCGTCCTCGCCGATCAGCGAGAGCCGGCCGCCCGGGATGGCGACGCCGATGCAATCCTCCTGCCCGGCGAGACGTTCAGGCGGTATATAGGCGATGCGGGCGGTCGCTTCCGTCTGGCCGTACATGACGAAGAACCGGCCACCGCGATCGTCCATGTGCCGACGATAGCGGGTGACGAGATCGGGCGAGAGCCGCCCGCCCGCGACGGTCATGAAGCGCAGCGCCGGGAGAGCGTGCACCCGCAGCCCTATGCGCTCGAAGAGGTCGTAGCTGAAGGGCACGCCGGCAATATTGGTGACACCGTGCGCCGCGAGATCTTCGGCAAAACCCTCCTCCAGCACCGAATGGCGCGGCACGAAAAGGCTGGCGCCGACGGCGAGATGGGAGTTCAGGACCGAGAGCCCGTAGGAATAATGCAGCGGCAGCAGCAGGAGGCCCCGGTCGGCTTCAGAGAGTTCCAGGTAACTGGCGATCGACCGGGCGTTCGCTTCCAAAGCGTTGGCGGAGAGCCGGACGCTCTTGCTGACGCCCGTGGAGCCCGAGGTCGAGAGCAGCAGGGCGAGGTCCGGGTGGAGCGGTTCGGGTGCGAGGTGGATGTCCGCATCCGTGCGCCAGCGCTCCCCGACGAAGCGGCAGACGGTTTCAGGCCGGAAGTCCTCGCAGAAGCGCTCGGTGAGCGCCGGCTGGCCGGGTGGCAGCAGGGCCACGGCATGGCCGGCGGCAAGGGCTGCGAGATAGGAGACGATGGCGTGTTCGCAGGTGCCCGCCTCGATCGCCACCAGCCGGCGGCCATTGCCGAACAGCGCCGCGCGGCGCGCGATACGCTGGGCGAGCTCCGCATAGGTAACGATGCGATGACCGGGAAAAACGAGGGCCGGCCGGTCGCCCCGCGCCGTAAATTCGGGAATGAAGGACAGCGACATCGCCAGAACGCCTTGAACATGGAACGGCCGTCCGCGACCGTCTCGGCACGCGCTTAATTTAACATGACATTATATGTCAAGAAAAGCTTCCTACACGCCCGGACTGGTATCCTGAACCTTTCGCAATGGACGCTGACGCAAAGGCCAATTCCGATATAGCAATAGGCTTGGACATCGCATGGCGGGAGACCTGGCAGGGACATGGAAGACTTCGACTACGTGATCGTCGGCGCGGGATCGGCGGGCTGCGTGCTGGCGAACCGGCTTTCGGAAAACGGCACATACCGCGTGGCCCTGCTGGAGGCCGGCGGCAGCGATCTGAATTTCTGGGTGCGCATGCCGATCGGCTACGGCAAGGCCTTCTACCACAACACATTGAACTGGAAGTACCTGACCGAGCCGGTCCCCGGCATCGCCGACCGGCAGAGCTACTGGCCGCGCGGAAAGGTGCTCGGCGGGTCGAGTTCGATCAATGCCATGGTCTTCATCCGCGGCCAGGCGCAGGATTTTGACGGATGGCGGGCGCTCGGCAATCCGGGCTGGGGCTATGACGACGTGCTGCCGGTCTTCAAACGCATGGAAGACAATGTCGCCGGCGCTGATTCCTGGCGCGGTGCGGGCGGGCCGGTGACTGTCAGCAACATCGAACAGGTCGTGCATCCGCTTTGTGAAAACTACCTCGCCGGCGGCATCGAGGCGGGGCTGGCGCGCAATCCGGATTTCAACGGCGCGACGCAGGAAGGCATCGGCATCTACCAGATCACCACGCGCAACGGTTTTCGTTGCTCGACCGCGACGGCCTATCTGTCGCCCGCCCGCGACCGGGAAAACCTGCATGTGATCAAGGCTGCGCATGTCACGCATGTGCTGTTCGACGGGCGCCGCGCGAAGGGCGTCGAATACCGGCGGGGCAACGAAATTCGCCAGATCCGCGCGCGCCGCGAGGTGATCCTCTCCGCCGGCGCCGTCAACACGCCGCAGATCCTCCAGCTTTCCGGCATCGGCGACCCGGCAATGCTCAAGCGCCACGGCATCGAGGTCGTGCATGCGGTCGACCAGGTGGGCCGCAACCTGCAGGACCATATCGGCTTCGACCACCTCTATGCGAGCCAGCGTCCGACGCTGAACGATGTGCTGCGGCCCTGGTGGGGCCGGCTTGCGGTGGGGCTTCGTTACGTGCTGACGAGGAGCGGGCCGCTATCGCTCAGCGTCAACCAGGGCGGCGGCTTCTTCCGCACCAGCCCGGAACGCACGCGGCCGAACATGCAGCTCTATTTCTCGCCCGTCAGCTATACGCGGGCGATCCCCGGCCGGCGCGCGCTGATGAGCCCGGACCCGTTCTCCGGCTTCCTCGTTGGTGTCTCCAATTGCCACCCGACCAGCCGCGGCGCACTCGCCATCCGTTCCGCCGATCCCTTCGCCGCACCGGAAATCCGGCCGAACTATCTCTCGACCGACGAGGATGTGCAGGAACTGCTGGAAGCCGCGCATTTTCTGCGGCGGCTGGCCGGGACCGGGCCGATGCGCGAGATCATCAAGCACGAGATCAAGCCCGGCGCCGACATCACCAGCGACGAGGATCTTGTCGCGGACATCCGCCAGCGCTCCGGGTCGGTGTTCCATCCCTGCGGCACCTGCGCCATGGGGCCGGAGCCGGCGACATCGGTGGTCGATCCGCGTCTGCGGGTGCATGGCGTCGATGGACTGCGTGTCGTCGATGCCTCGATCTTCCCGCGCATCACCGCCGGCAACATCAACGCGCCGACGATCATGGTTGGTGAAAAGGGTGCAGACCTCATCCTGGCCGCCGCCCGCTAGGCGCTCACGCGGCCCTTCGCCTGTTCCTTGCGCATCTCCTTCAGGGTGAGCGCGAGGGTTTCCGCAGCACTTGCGATCATGCGCGGCGGGGCGGAGCTGAAGCCGAGGATCAGGCCGCGCTGGCTGACCGGGGTGATCGCAAAGCGGCTGATCGGTGAGACGAGCACGTTGCGCTCGGCGGCGCGGCGAGCGACGGCGAGTTCGTCGAAATCCGGCGCGAGGCGCCCGACCGTGTGAAAACCCGTTTCGGTCGGCGCGACCTCCAGCATGCCGCCAAGGTGTTTTTCAGCACCGTCGAGCAGTGCCTGGAGCCGCTCGGCATAGACGCGGCGCATGCGGCGGATATGGCTGGAAAAATGCCCGCACTCGATGAAATTCGCGACGACCGATTGCAGGCTGGCGGCCGAGCCCTGCAACGTCGCCCCGGCGATCCGGTAGAAGATATCGACCAGCTCGGGCGGCGCCACCACGTAGCCGAGGCGAAGGGCGGCGAACAGCGTTTTCGAAAAACTGCCGACATAGATGACGCGGCCGGACGTATCGACGCTTTTCAGCGTCGGCGGCGGATGGCCGGCATAGTGGAACTCGCCGACATAATCGTCCTCGATGATCCAGGCCCCCGCCCGCTCCGCCGCGCGCAATAGCTCGAAACGGCGCTGGAGGCTCATCGTCACGCCGAGTGGATGCTGGTGGGCGGGCGTGACGAAGGCGAGGCGGAAATCCGGGGCGACCTCCAGCCCCTCGGCGACGTTGATGCCCTCCTCGTCGATGCTGAGCGGCAAGAGTTTCGCGCCCGATGAGATCAGGCTGTTGCGTGCGCCGATCGCGCCGGGATTCTCGATCCAGACCGTATCGCCGGGGTCGAGCAGCGTGTTGCCGATGCGATTGAAGGCGTCCTGCGCGCCGTTGAAGATGAAGACCTGTTCGGGCTCGCAGGTGATGCCGCGATTGGCGCGCAGATGCATCGCCACCGCACGGCGCAGTTCCATCAGCCCTTCCGGCGGCGGATAGCCGAGCAGCAGGTTGCGCGGCTGGCGCCAGTAGCGCGTCACCAGGCTGGCCCAGAGCGCCATTGGGAATTCATCGAAGGCCGGGATGCCGGTGATGAAGGGCCGCGGGTTTTCCGGATGCGCCAGGCGGGGGAAATAGTGCTCCGAGGCGTCGGCGCTGAGCTGCGCGAGGCGCGGCGGGCTGCGGATCTCCTCCGGGCTGCTTTTCGGCGGCGCGACGGGCCGGCCATCGCGAAGCGTATCGGCGACATAGGCGCCGGCGCCGATGCTGGAGCGGATCAGCCCTTCGGCCGCGAGCTGCTCGTAAACGCTGATCGCCGTGGTGCGCGAGACCGCGTGGTCCTTCGCGAGCGTCCGGCTGGAAGGCAGGCGCTCGCCGGGCGGAAGCTCACCAGACAGGATCATTTCCCGGAGCGCCGAGCAGAGCTGCGTGCTGATCGGCGTGCGGGACGTGCGGTCGAAATGCAACGACGGCAGCAGCGCCCCGCCCGGATACTTCACCATGTCCCACTCCCGCCCTGTCGTCCGCCCGCAATAATGGTCCGCTACATAAAGCAAAGTGGACCTTACCGCTCAAAGACTTTGCGATGATTGTCATACCAATTCGCGGCGTCAAGTGGCCATCCACATTACGCCATCCGCCAGCCAGATTGGCCCAGGGACACGTTAGAGCGTCATGAAGATCAAGCGCATCGAGACCTTCTGCAACCGGTATGTCGGCTTCGTCCGGGTGACCGACGAGACCCGTGCGACCGGCTGGGGCCAGGTTTCGACCTACAATTCCGACATCACCTCCGAAGTGCTGCACCGCCAAGTCGCGCCCTATACGGTGGGCGCCGAGATTACCGACCTGGACGACCATCTCGACCGCATCTTCGAGCGCGAGCACAAGTTTCCGGGCTCCTATCTCTACCGCGCCATGTGCGGCCTCGACACCGCGATCTGGGACCTGCGCGGCAAACAGGCCGGCAAGCCGGTGGCGGCCCTGCTCGGCGGTTCCGCCGGTCCGCTGCGCGCCTATGCCTCCTCGATGAAACGCGACATCACGCCGGCCGACGAGGCCGAGCGGTTCAGGCGGCTGCGCGGCGAATACGGGTTCAATGCCTTCAAATTCCGCGTCGGCGCGGAGTGCGGCCGCAACCAGGACGAATGGCCGGGCCGCACCGAAGAGATCATCCCGACGATCGCCAGGGCCGTCGGCGAAGGGGCCAGCCTGCTGGCCGATGCCAACTCCTGCTACTCGCCGGCCCGCGCCATCGAGGTCGGGAAGATCATGCAGGACAACGGCCTCGTGCATTACGAGGAACCCTGCCCCTATTGGGAGCTCGAACAGACCAGGGAAGTGGCCGAGGCGCTCGATATGGACGTGACGGGCGGCGAGCAGGATTGCGACCTGCCGACCTGGCGCCGCATGATCGAGATGCGGGCCGTCGATGTCGTGCAGCCCGACATCTGCTATCTCGGCGGCATCAGCCGCACGCTGCGCGTGGTGCGCATGGCGGAAGCGGCCGGAATTCCGGTCACGCCGCATGCCGCCAACCTCTCCATGGTGACGCTTTTCACCATGCACCTGCTGCGCGCCATTCCGAATGCCGGCAAATATCTCGAATTCTCGATCGAGGGCGAGGACTATTATCCCTGGCAGGACGGCCTGTTCCGCAAGTCGCCCTATGACATCGTCGACGGCAAGGCGACCGTGACGGACGAACCCGGCTGGGGCGTGGAAATCGATCCGGAATGGCTCGCCAAGTCGAGCTACCAGGCAAGCGAGGCGAACTGACATGAGCACCGAAACCCTCGTCAGCGAGTATTTCTCGACCGGCACGCTCACCGGCCTGCCCGCCGGCCATTTCATCGACGGCGCCTTCGTGGCTGCCGCGGGCAACCGCACGATGGAGACCTTCGACCCCGGCTCCGCCCGCGTCTTCCATGCCTTTGCCGCCGGTGACGAAAGCGACGTGGACCGCGCCGTCGCCGCCGCCCGCAAGGCGCAGCGCGACTGGGGACGCACCAAGGCGGGCGCCCGCGGCGTAATCCTCTTCCGCGCCGCCCAGATCATCCGGGCGGAAGCCGCACGGCTTGCCGTGGTGGAAAGCCTAGACAGCGGCAAGGCCTTGCAGGAAGCGGAAGGCGACGTCGCGGGTGCGGCACGCTGCTTCGAATATTATGCGGGTGCCGCCGACAAGATCCAGGGCGACACTTTCCCGCTCGGCACCGACTATATCGGCTATTCGATCGAGGAACCGGTCGGCGTCACCGGCCATATCATCCCGTGGAACTATCCGCTGTCGACCGCCGCGCGCAGCATCGCGCCGGCGCTGGCCGCAGGCTGCACCGTGGTCGCCAAGCCGGCGGAACAGACGCCGCTGACGGCGCTGATGCTCGCAGACATCCTCCACCGTGCCGGTCTTCCCGCCGGCGTGTGCAACGTCGTTACCGGCACCGGCGCTGAAGCCGGCGGACCGCTGGTGTCGCACCCGGATGTTCGGCACGTTACCTTCACCGGTTCCGTGCCGACGGGCATCCGGGTCATGCAATCGGCTGCCGTCAACGTCACCAGCGTCGTGCTCGAACTCGGCGGCAAGTCGCCGGTCATCGTCATGGCCGATGCGGACCTCGATGCCGCGGTCGAAGGCGTGCTCGGTGCGATCTATGAGAATGCCGGGCAGATCTGCTCGGCCGGCTCGCGCCTCGTCGTCGAGCGCGACGTGCATGCGGAACTCGTGGAACGCATCGCCGCGCGTGCCGGCGCCCTGAAAATCGGCCACGGCCTGCGCCGGCCACAGGTCGGAGCACTGAGTTCCGCCGCCCATCTCGACAAGGTCGCCGGTTATGTGGACGGGGCACGCGAGCGCGGCATCACTGTCGCCGCCGGTGGCCGTCGCGCAGTGGATCAGGAAAGCGGCACGGGCTGGTTCTTCGAGCCGACTATTCTCGATGCCGTGAAGGCGGACGACCCGGTGATCCAGGAAGAAATTTTCGGGCCGGTGCTTTCCGTGCAGGTCGTGGACGGTGAAGAGGAAGCGGTCGCCATCGCCAACGGCACCGATTTCGGCCTCGTCGCCGGCATCTACACAAGCGATTTCGGTCGCGCCCACCGCATGGCGCGCGATATCGACGCCGGGCAGATCTTCATCAACGAATATTTTGCCGGCGGCATCGAGGTGCCTTTCGGCGGCAACAAGCTGTCGGGTTTCGGCCGCGAAAAGGGCTTTGCGGCACTCAAGAGCTACACGCGGACCAAGAGCTTGGCGGCGAAGATAAGCTGAACGTCATAATGGTCTTACGGCAAGGAGATAATGGACCTTTCGGGGAAGCCAATCTCACTCTTTGATGCCAACGGCTAAAAAATCGGGAATCGAGCGCCATCGTCGGGAGTGAGATGGTCCTCAGCAGAAAAGAACGCCGGAAAAACGGCGACTTTCAACAGCCAAATGGAAGAGGAGAACAGCATGAAAACCAAATTCGCGCTCGCCGCGACGACGGCGCTTGCCCTGCTCGTCGCAAGCACCGCAGCCCAGGCCGAAACCCTGCGCCTGCTCACCTGGGGCGGTTACGCGCCTGACAACGTCATCAAGCTCTTCGAGGAAGCGAACCCCGACATCACCGTTGAAGTCACGCTTTCCAACAACGAGGAAATGGTCGCGAAGCTCCGCGCCACCGGCGGCGCCGGCTACGACCTTGCCCAGCCGAGCCATGACCGCATCTTCGCGGCCCAGCAGGAATACAACATCTACAAGCCGCTCGACCTGTCGAAGATCGACACCGCTTCGCTTGCGCCGAACCTTCTCGAAGGCGTGAAGGCCAATGCGACGATCGACGGCGCGCTCTATGCCGTGCCGCACCAGTGGGGCACCTCGGGCATCGTCGCAGACGTTTCCAAGGCGCCGGACGTCAAGGGCTGGGGCGACCTCTGCAATCCGGAATACAAGGGCCGCACCTCCATGCGCCTGCGCCGTACCATCCTGCTCGGTACGGCCTTCGCGCTCGGCAAGGATCCCTTCGCGCTCTACGGCGACAAGGCGGCCTACCAGACGATGCTCGACGAGGTGACGGAAAAGCTGATCTCCTGCAAGGACAACGTCAAGACCTACTGGAACGGCGGCGACGACCTGTCGACGCTCTTGCTCTCCGGCGAAGTCGTCGTCTCGGAAGCCTGGGATTCGACGGCCTTCAAGCTCTACGGCCAGAACAAGAACCTGGTCTACGTGCCGCCGGAAACCGGCGCGCTCGCCTGGATCGACACTTTCGTCATCCCGCGCAAGGGCGAGGCGGATGACGCCGCCTACAAGTGGATCAACTTCGTCATGAAGCCCGAGATCGTCAAGCTGATGTCGGACTCCACCGGCGCGATCGCCGCCGTCAGCAACGGCATCGACCTGCTTCCGGATGACAAGAAGGCCGCCGTGCAGGCCGCCTTCGACGAAAAGGATCTGGCGAACCTGAAATTCTTCGCCAACATCCCGGCAGGGCTTGAAGACATGGAAGGCAAGGCGCTCGAGCGCATCAAGGCCGCCACGTCGAACTGATCCCTCCCAGGACTTGACGCCAGCCGGTCGGGGGCCTTCCCTCGGCCGGCTGGCCTCAGAATAAGCCGCCCTGCGGCTCTGATTTGCGAGCACTCCATGCACGACCTTCAATGCGAAAGCCTGAGCAAGCGCTTCGGGGCCTATACCGCCGTCAACAGCGTGTCCTTCAACGTCCCGCGCGGTTCGTTCTTCTCCATTCTCGGGCCGTCGGGCTGCGGCAAGACCACGCTGATGCGCATGATCGCCGGCTTCGAGGAGCCGACGAGCGGCGACATCCGCATCAAGGGCAAATCCGTGCTCTCGACCCCGCCGAACAAACGCCCCGTCAAGATGGTCTTCCAGCATCTCGCCCTCTTCCCGATGATGAATGTCGGCGAGAACATCGCCTATGGCCTGCGCTGCCGCGGCGAGAACAAGGCCGATATCACCCGCAAGGTGGCCGCCGTGCTCGACCGTGTCGGCCTGCCAGGCACGCAGGAGAAGCAGGTCGCCCAGCTTTCCGGCGGCCAGAAGCAGCGCATCGCGATTGCCCGCTGCATGGTGCTGGAGCCGGACGTGCTGCTGCTCGACGAACCGCTCGGCGCGCTGGATCTCAAGCTGCGCGAACGCATGAAGATCGAGCTCAAGCAGCTTCAGCACCAGTTCGAGACCACCTTCCTCTACATTACCCACGACCAGTCGGAAGCCCTGCTGATGTCGGACAATGTGGCGGTGATGAATGCCGGCCAGTTCGAGCAGATCGGCTCGCCGCAGGAGCTCTACAACGATCCGAAGACCGGTTTCGTCGCCGGCTTCGTCGGCGACAGCAACCGCTGGCCGGGCCGCGCGCTTTCCGTTTCGGACGGCAAGGTGCGCGTGGCGCTCGATGGCGGCGGCGAGGCGATCGCGCAGGCCGGCGATGACCGGATTGCGGCCGGCAGCGCGGTCGAGCTGTTCGTGCGGCCCGAAGTGCTTTCGGTCGGTGCGGGCAGCGAGAACCGGCTCGCCGGCACCGTCGAAAGCCTGCTCTTCAATGGCGCCAGCAGCCGCATCCTCGTGCGCAGCCAGGGCGGCAATCTCGTTGAGGTCGGCCAGGCTGTAATGGACGGCAGTGGCCGCATCGTGCCGGGTGCGGCCGTCGATATCGGTTGGAGCCACAGCCATGGCCGCTGCTTCAGCGTGTCGAGGTAACGGCGATGCCACGCACGGACATCGGAAAACTCTCCTTCATCCTGCTCTTCGCCCCCTTCGCGCTGTGGATCGTGCTTTTGATCATCCTGCCGCAGCTCGGCATCGGCTATATTTCGCTCAGGGAAAAGGTGGGGCCGGGCGAATATACCTTCGGGCTCGCCAACTACGCCGCCTTCGTCAGCGAGCCGATCTACTGGAACACGCTGCTGCGCACCGCCTGGATGTCGATCCTCGTCACGGTCATGGCGCTCATTATCGGCTTTCCCGTCGCCTATTACATCGCCAAGATCGCGCAGCGCCGCTCACGCGCCGCGCTCTTCCTGATGTGCCTCATTCCGCTCTGGGTGAGCGACCTCGTGCGCGCCTTCGGCTGGATCGTCATCCTGCGCGAAACCGGCCTCGTCTCGTCTTTCCTGCAAAAAATCGGCCTCATCAGCGGCCCGGTGGAGTTTCTCTATAACGACGCGACCGTGGTGATGGGCCTCGTCTACACGGTCGTGCTCTTCATGATCGTGCCGCTCGTCTCCACGCTCGACGGCATGGACAATTCGCTGATCGAGGCCGGCTACAATCTCGGCGGCAGCCGGCTCACGGTCTTCCGCCGCATCGTCGTGCCCTATGCGATGCCGGGCATCGTCGCCGGCTGCATCATCGTCTTCATGCTGACGGCCGGCAGCTATCTCACGCCGATCCTGCTCGGCGGCAAGAACAGCATGTGGTTCACCGAGCAGATCTACGAGCAGTTCGTGACGCGCTACAACTGGGAGTCCGGCGCGACCTTCGGCGTGCTCCTGCTCGTCTTCACCTCGTTCGTCGTCTGGCTCGGCCTGCGGCTGACCGGCCAGAACCTCGCCTCCACCGTCGCAAAGGACTGAGCATGAACGTCGCGGCTCCCCAATCGTCCTTCCTCCGGTGGGTCTATCGCTGCTATATGCTGGCGTTCCTCGTCTATCTGGCGGCACCGCTCTTCGCCGCCGGCATGTTCGCCTTCAACGATTCGATGTTTCCGGCACTCCCCTGGAACGGTTTTACGCTCGACTGGTTCTTCAGCAGCACCGAGCCGAAGATCGGCATGTTCCATGACCGGCGCCTGCTGCGCGGCCTTCAGAATTCGCTGATCATCGGCGTCGCCGTCTCCGCGCTCGCGGTCGCCGCCGGCACCTGCAACGCCTTCCTGTTCGAGCGCAAGCAGTTCCCCGGCAAGAACATCTTCTACATCATGATGATCGTGCCGCTGGTCATTCCCGGTGTCATCCTCGGCATCTCGATCCTCGTCTTCGCCAGCATGATCGCCAACGGCCTCGAAGAAACTTTCGGCATCGAATGGGACTTCCTGCGCCCCGGCATCTTCCTCGTCATCCTCGGCCAGTTCTCGTTCCTCACGACGATCACCTCGCTGGTGATCGGCGCACGGCTCCGGAAATTCGACATCGCGCTGGAGGAAGCGGCGCTCAATCTCGGTGCCACGCGGCTGCGCGTGCTGATGACAGTGACGTTGCCCTACCTCATGCCCGCGCTGTTCTCCGCCTTCGTCGTCGCCTTCCTCGTCTCCTTCGAGAATTTCAACACGACGCTGATGCTGGTCGGCTCGGATGCGCCGCTCACCATCACCATGTACGACCGCATGGTGAAGGTCGGCTCGACGCCGGTGCTGAACGCCGTCTCGTTCTTCCTGATGGTGGGATCGGGCCTTCTCGCCCTGCTGAGCGTGGTGGTGCAACGCGACGGGAACAAGGAAGCCTAAGCGTCAGCCGCTGCCGCAAAGCGTGCGCGCATTAAGAAGCCCCCAGCCGTAGATGGCGTCCTTGCCGGGCTTGCCGATATCCTCGGCGGATTTCATCAGCTCGGCCTCGACCTCCTGCGGCGAGAGGCCGGGCTTTTCCGCAAGCAGGATGGAGACGGCGGCCGTCACGAAGGGGGCGGCGAAGGACGTGCCGCTCTTCTGTCGCGCGCCGGAGATCGACGCCGCGGTCCACACACCAACGCCGGGGGCGGCGATATCGATATGATCGCCACGCACCGCCCGGCGATAGGGGTTGCGCGCCTTGTCCACCGCCGTCACGGCGATCACGTCCTCGTAGGCGGCGGGGTAGACCGGCTTGGCGTTCGGCCCGTCATTGCCGGCTGCCGCGACGAGGATCGTTCCCCGGTCGGCGGCGGCCTCGACGGCACGCTCTAGGATCTGGTTTTCCGGCCCCGTCAGACTCAGGTTGACGACCTTGATATCGCGCCCGATCAACAGGTCGAGCGCGCGCACGAGATCGTAGACATTGGCGATGTCGGTGGATTTGCGGAAACGCTGGAAAGCATCGACGGCGACAAGTTCCGCGCCGGGCAACAGCCCCGGCACGCGGCTGCCCGGCGCGCCGACCAAAAGGGCCGCCACGGCCGTGCCGTGCTGTTCGCCCGAGGGTGCATCGTCGCCATCGCCGAGGTCGAGAACCTCCAGGCGGGCATTGGCGAGAACCGTGTGCTTGGCATTGATCGCCGTGTCGATGAGGCCGATGCGCTGCGGCTTCAGGCAGGCCACACCGCTTCCCGCCTCGCCGGTCGGCCAGCCGACCATGTGGCGCACCAACGCGCAGCCTTCCCGCACGCAGGCGGCTTTGTCCCCGGCCTGCGGCTGGTAGAAATGGTTGAAATCCACCGTCGCCGAGGCGCTGCGGGCCGAGACGGCGGCGCGCGCCGCATCGAGCGTCATGCCCTGCGGAACGATGAGGCGGACCATTTCGCCGCCGATGAGCGCGATCTCGACCCGGTCGTCCACAACGAAGCCGTCCTGCGCCAGGCCGGCAATGGCGTCGTCGTCGAGGCCGGTCGCGACGATTTCGTTCGGCGCCTGGTCCGGCACCGCCACCACGGCACGGCGCACAGGCGCACGCCGCACCTCGCGCGATGGCCAGCGGAACAGCGAGCGCAGGTCGCCCCGTGCTTTCGGCTGCCATTCGCCTCCGCGACCGCCGCGGCTGCTGCCGCCACCATCGTCGTCCCCGCCATCATCATCGTCGTCGGCGAGCACCACGGCGAAGCCGGGCGCAAAGCCGCGCTCCGGTGCAGGCAGCGCCACCGTGCCGGCCAGGGTCATGGCCACGAGGAGGGAGAGGCGTCCGGAGAGGGCTGCAAGGCGGCTCGGCATGGTCGGTCTCCATGGTCGATCGGTGGGGCGGATCGGTGACTGGTATCCTGACATACGTTTGACTCGACAGCTTATTCCATGGCGTGCCAAAGAAATCGCATGACGAATGACATGCCGACGGTGCCGGAACGGCTGGTGGCCTTCCTGCCGAACCTCAGACGCTTCGCGATCTCGCTCTGCCGGTCGCGGGAGCTCGCCGACGATCTGGTGCAGGCGGCCTGCGAGCGCGCCATCCTCGCCGCCGACAGCTTTGCGCCGGAGAGCCGCTTCGACGCCTGGATGTTCCGCATCCTGCGCAACCTGTGGATCGACCACCTGCGCCGGCTGAAAACCGCCGGCCCGCATGACGACATCGACGAGGCGCGCGACGTCTCCGTGCCCTCCGGCGAGGCCGCCGCCCATGCCCGCATGGATCTGGCCGAGGTGACCATCGCCCTCCAGAAGCTGCCGGACGAGCAGCGCGAAGTGCTGGTGCTGGTCTGTGTCGAGGAGTTCAGCTACCGCGATGCGGCCGAGGTTCTCGCCATCCCGATCGGCACCGTGATGAGCCGTCTCGCCCGCGCGCGAAAAAATCTGATGGAGCTGACGGGAATAAGTTTTGGCGAGAGACGTTCGCCCGATACGAAAGGCGGCGTTTCATGAACAAAGACGATTTCGACGACGAGACATTGATGGCGTTTGCCGATGGCGAGCTGGACGAGGCGCGAAGCCTCGCGCTGGAAGAGGCGCTGGCGACCGACGAGGCGCTGGCCGAACGGCTCGCCGTCTTCCTCGACAGCCGCCGGCTGGTGGGCGACGCGCTGAAACCGCTGATCGACGAGCCGGTGCCGGAGGCGCTGCTGGCTTCTGTGCGCAAAATGGCGGAAGAGGCGCAAGCGCTCCGCGACAATGTCGTTTCTTTCCGCCCGAAACCGCAGCAGGCGGCGCAGCCGACGGTGCGGCGCTGGCTCATGCCGGTTGCGGCCAGTCTCGTGGCGGTGGTGACAGGTGTCATCGGTTTCACGCTCGGCCGCATGGGGCCGTCTGCGTCGGATGCCGCCGCCGAGATCGCCGCCGCCCTCGACCGCGATGTTTCCGGCCAGGACGTGACGCTTTCGGGCGCGGTGCTGCATGTCGTAGCCTCGTTCCGCGACGAGCGCGGCGAACTCTGCCGCGAATACGAGCTGAAGCAGCAGGCGAGCAGCACGCTGACCGTCGCCTGCCGCCAGAACGGCGCCTGGGCGACACGGCTGGCGCTGACGACGCCGCAGGTGGAAGGCTACGTGCCCGCCTCCTCGCAGGAGACCATCGACGCCTATCTGACGTCTATCCAGGCCGGCGCCCCGCTTTCCGCCGAAGAGGAGCGCAAGGCGCTCGCACCCTAAACTCGGTACAACGCGCTGAACCGGCTTCCTTGGAAGGCCGGTTCAGCGCCGTTTGCTTGCGGCTCAAACGCACAAATAGGTTGATATCAATTCATGCTTGACACATACCGACCGTATGGTATGTTTTCTATATGTCCAGACCGACCAAACAATCGCCCGAACGTGGCAATGCGCGGATCCGTCTCTTAGAGGCGGCACGCGACATAATCCGCGAAAAGGGGTTTGCCGCGACCACCATCGAGGACCTGTGCAAGGCCGCCGATGTCACCAAGGGTGCTTTCTTCCATCACTTCGGGAGCAAGGAGGCTCTCGGGGTGGCGGCAGCGGAGTTCTGGGACGAGACGACGTCGGCCTATTTCGCCGCCGCCCCCTATCACGGTCCGAGCGAGCCGTTGGCGCGGGTTCTCGCCTATGTCGCCTTCCGCAAGGCGATCATCGCGGGCGAATTGCAGGAATTCACCTGCCTCGTCGGCACGATGGCGCAGGAGGTTTTTGTGAGCGCGCCCGACATTCGCGATGCCTGCGGGCGCAGCATGTTCGGCCATACGGCAACGCTGGAGGCCGATATCGAGATGGCGCGGCGCGAGCGCGGCATCACGGAGAGCGGCTGGACGGCCGAGAGCCTGGCGCGCCACACGCAGGCCGTTCTCCAGGGCGGCTTCATCCTGGCGAAGGCGGGCAACGACCCCGCGCTCGCCCGCGAAAGCCTCGACCATCTGGAGCGCTACATTCGATACCTGTTCAACGTCACGGAGGATGACTGAGATGCGCAGAACAACCCATATCGGCTGCGCCTGCGGCCAGACGCGCCTTGAAGTGCAGGGAAGCCCGATCCTGGTTTCCGAATGCCTGTGCAACAGTTGCCGGGCCGCCGCCGGCCGGCTCGCGACCCTTCCCGGCGCGAAGAACACGTTGACCAGCTACCATGCGACACCGGCGGCAGAATACCGCAAGGACCGGGTCCGCATCCTGTCGGGCACGGAAAACCTCAGGGAGTTCCGCCTCTCCCCCACCGCCGGCTCGCGCCGCGTCGTCGCCACCTGCTGCAACACGCCCATGTTCCTGGAGATGAAGGGCGCGCACTGGCTGAGCCTCTACCTGCATCTCTGGCCGGAAGCCGAGAGGCCCAAGGCGGAGCTGCGCACCATGACGAGCGACCTCGCCGACCGGTCCGGCCTGCCAGCCGACATTCCCAATCTCAAGACCCACACGGTCGCCTTCTATGGAAAGCTCCTGGCGGCCTGGATCGCCATGGGCTTCCGCAATCCGAAAATCGCTGTCGGAGGGACGATCGATGTCTGACAAGATAGAAGTCGAAAACATCAACACACCGGGCCGCATCGAACGGCTCGACCGCACGAAATATATGGCGATGCGCGCGGCGCTGCTTGCCGCCCTGCCGGACACCGCGCCGGGCATGACGGTGGCGCAGGCGCAGGAGGCGCTGCTGCCGCATCTCTCGGAGACGGATTTCTCCGAGCGGCAGAAGGCGGGCTGGTGGATGAAGGCCGTGCAGCTCGACCTTGAGGCCAAGGGCATCATCAAGCGCGCACCGAAGCGGCCGGTCCAACTCTACCGGGTCACCTGACGCCCGGCCAAAAATTTTTGCGCGCACCGGGAATAGGTTTCGTCCATCGCCGTTCTTCTCGCATCGATTGATGAGGAGAACAGCGATGGCCCTGGCCCTTCTGAAGAAACCGCAGCCCCGGTTGACCTTTCTCTGCCGCAAGGAGGACGAGGGCGTGATCCCCGCCCCCGTGCGCGCCAAGACGGCGCTGCCCGACTGGTTCCGCAAATTACCCGCTATCGACGAGACGCAGGTCTCGCCCACCAACAGCGGCATCACCGTGAAGCGTTGCATGCCCTTTCTCGACGCCATGGCGGCGGGCTGGGTGATCGGGCTTGCGGCGAGCGTGCGCATGGAAATCTCCGACGGCGGCAAGACGGTCGATTGCGGCTGGGATTTCGATCGCACGCTGGTCAGCAACCATGCCAGCCACCAGGTCGCCGGCAATCCGCGCGAGCCGCTGCCGCCCTGCAAGTTCCACAATTACTGGACCATCCGCACGCCGCCCGGCTGGAGCTGCCTGTTCGTGCCACCGCTCAACCGGCCGAACGGCGTCTTCGAGGTCGTCGCCGGCGTGGTCGATACCGATACCTACCAGTCAGAAATCCACTTCCCCTTCTTCGCCATCGGTGAGGACGGCCTGCATATGCTGGAACGCGGCACGCCGATCGTGCAGGTCATCCCCTTCCGCCGCGATGCCTCCGATCTCGACGCGGACATTCGTGCAGAAAGCGCGCCGGAGAGCACCGTGCGCAAGACGATCCTGCGCAAGACCCTCGCCGCCGACGGCTGGTATCGCAAGTTCGCCCGCGCCCAGCGATAGGTTCCGAGCCGGATAAATCGCCTTGGCCGTCGCTGCGCCCCGCAGCGGCGGCGATGCCGCATGCGCCGCAGATACAGGCTATCACATTGAAATTATTTCTTTTTTATCGGGAATAAGATTTGCCCGCCGCCGTTTCTCCCTCGCAGCCAACGAGGCTGTCACTCAAAGGAGAAACACCATGAAGAAGGTCATCGCAATCCTGAGCGCATTCCTGGTGGTCGGCGCCGCCGCGCCCGCGCCCGCCGTCGCCGACGACCCGGTTTACCGCTTCCTGCAGAAGATGACGCGCACCAGCAAGGCGAGCCAGGCGCGCTACGGCCGCGACGACGACCGTCGTGGCAGCTGGAGCTCGAACCGCAACTCCAACAGCTCGTCGAATTCCTCGCGGAATTCCAACTCGAACCGGAACTCCAACTCGAATTCCAACTCCAATTCGAATTCGAATTCCAACAGTAACAGCAATTCCAACTCGAACTCCAATTCGAACAGCAACTCGAATTCGAACTCGAACGGTTCGTCGAACTCGTCGTCCGACGACGATTGAGCCGCAGCCTGAAAGACCGAAAGGAGGGCGATCGTGGCCCTTTATGCAATCGCCCCTCCCGAACCCCACGCCGATCGGCGTGGGGAACCGTCCCCGATGCTGGAGCCGAGCATGCCGCTCGCCCGCGTCAAGCAGATCGTCGCGGCGATCGTGCTCGCCTTCAGCGCCATGCTGATCTTCCTCGCGATCGACGGTCTCACCCTGAACATGCGGCTCACGCTCGCCGTCTTCGTGGCGACGATCACCGCCTGGACCGTCCTCGACCTGCCGGATACGCCCGTGGCGCTGGCGGGTGCAGCACTCCTGCCGGTCGTCGGCGCGATCGACGAGGATGTGCTCTACCGATCGCTTGGCAACGATATCGTCTGGCTGATGCTGGCGGCCTTCGTCGTGGCCGGCGTGCTGCGGCAGGTCGGCGTGATCGAGCAGATCATTCGCCGGCTGCTTACCCGGCTCGCCACCGTGCAGGGCCTGTTCTGGGCGCTGACGCTCCTGATCTTCGCCACCGCCTTCATTATCCCCTCGACCTCGGCGCGCGCCGCCATGCTGGCGCCGGTCTATCTCGGCCTTGCGGCGGCGATCGGCAATACGCGGGTCAGCCGCGCGCTGGCACTGCTCTTTCCCTCCGTCATCCTGCTTTCGGCCGGTGCCTCGCTGATCGGTGCGGGCGCCCATCTCGTCGCGGCCGGCATGATGGAGCGCCTGCGCGGCCAAAGCCCAGATTTCCTCGGCTGGATCGCGCTTGCCGGCCCCTTCTCGCTGCTGTGCTCACTCTTTGCCTGCGCCGTGCTGCTGCGGCTATTCCTCACCCGCGAGGAGCGGGCGATGACGATCGCAGCACGCAGCCCCGACGAGACGCCAACCCCGCTGACACGCCAGCAATGGACCGTGCTCGCCATCACCGGCGCGATGATCCTGCTCTTCGCGGCCCAGCCCCTGCACGGCATCGGCATGCCGCTGATCGGCGTCGCCGCAGCCCTGCTGCTGGCGACCGAGCGGGTCTCCGGCCTGCCGCTGAAGGCCGCCCTCAAGGGCGTGGAATGGAACCTGCTGCTGTTCCTTGCCGGCACGCTCGTCATCGGCGAGGCGCTGTTGGCGACCGACACGGCGCAAGTGCTGGCCGAGCGGGTGGTCGGTCTCGCCGGCAGCAGCATCGCGGCCTGGCCCGCGCTGGTCATTGGCTTTGCCGCCGTCGTCGCGACGCTCTCCCACCTCGTCATCACCTCGCGCACGGCGCGGGCGACTGTGCTCATTCCGGCCCTCGCCCTGCCGCTCGCCGCCCTCGGCGTCGATCCGCTCAATCTGGTGATGGTCGTGACGCTGGCGAGCGGCTTCTGCCAGACGCTGATGGTCTCCGCCAAGCCGGTGGCCCTGTTCGGCGCGATGGACCCGCCGCCCTTCGGTCAGGCCGACCTGTTGCGGCTCACCATGGTGCTGGTCGCGCCCTTCGTGGTGCTGCTCATCGTCTTCGCCACGCTCGTCTGGCCACTGCAAGGCTTGCCCCTGCGCTGAACCGCGCACACCGAAACGGAAAAGGCCGCCATGTGCGGCCTTTTTATTTAGCCGACTAAATTTATTTTCATTCTGCCGGAATAGATGCCGCACCGTCCCGTTCCTTCCCTGTCACATGATTGTCATAGTAAAAGGAACATCCCCATGTCTTTCACGGTTCTCGTCGCCCCCTCCGGTTTCAAGGAGAGCCTCTCGGCCGATCAGGCAGCGGATTGCATCGAAAGCGGCGTCAAGCGCGCCTTTCCCGGCGCCATCGTCTTGAAAGCGCCGATGGTCGATGGCGGAGAGGGTTTCACCAAGGCGCTCGTCAAGGCGACCGGCGGCGTGCTGCACCACCTGACGGTCACCGGCCCCGTCAATGACCCGGTCGAGGCGCATTTCGGCTTCCTCGGCGGTTGCGGCGAGCCAACAGCCGTCATCGAGATGGCGGCCGCGGCCGGGCTCAGCCTCGTCCCGCGCGACCGGCGTAATCCCTGCCTGACGACGAGCTACGGTGTGGGCGAGCTGGTGCGCGCGGCGCTCGACCGCGGTGCACGCCGCATCCTGCTCGGCTGCGGCGACAGCGGCATCAACGATGGCGGCGCCGGCATGGCCGAAGCGCTCGGCATCCGGCTGCTCGATGAAGAGGGCGACCTCCTGCCCCGCGGCGGCGCAGCGCTCGCCCGCCTCGCCGCCATCGATATCAGCGGCCGCGACCCGCGCCTTGACCGCGTGCGCATCGACGCCGCCGTCAACTGGCACAATGTGCTGCTGGGTGAGCGCGGCGTCGCGCGCATCTTCGGGCCGCAGAAGGGTGCCACGCCGGCACAGGTGGAGATCCTGGCCGCCGCCATGGAAACCTATGCCGCCGCCATCCGGCGCACGACGGGCATCGATGTCGGCGCCGCACCCGGCGCCGGCGCCTCCGGCGGGCTTGGTGCCGCGGTGCTCGGCCTCGTCGGCGGCCGACTGCATCCGCGCTACGACATCGTCATGCAATATCTGGAACTCGACCGGTTCATCGCGGAGGCCGATCTCGTCATCACCGCGGAAGGCAGCCTCGACGGCCAGACGCCCTTCGGCAAGGTGCCGGCCGAAGTGGCGCAGCGCGCCAAACGCGCCGGCGTGCCCGTCATCGCGCTCGCCGGAACCATCGGCAAGGGCGTGCGCCTCAATTTCGAACACGGCATCGATGCCTTCGCCTCGATCCTCACCCGGCCCTGCTCGCTGGAAGACGCCATATCGTCCGCGCCAAAACTGCTTTCCCGCGCGGCGGAGGATGCAGCGCGCATGGTGATGGTGGGCATGAGCCTGCGGCACCGGCTGGACGACGCGGCCTGAGCGCCGGGTTTCCACAGGGCGACTCCACCCACTTTACTTTACCGACCAGACGGTATAGTAATTTTGCGAACTTAACGCGGTGTGGGAGGAGAACACAGTGCATTGGGATGGATTTCTGAGAACGACGGCGCTGGCTGGCGCCGTCCTGTGGGGCGGTTCTGCGGGCGCGGCGGAAGTATCGATCTTCTGCAGCTCGGCCGGCGCCGAACTGGAACTTTGCCAATCGGCCTCCGAGGCCTGGGCGAAGGAGACCGGCAACACCGTCAAGATCAACAAGATGCCGGCGAACTGGGGCGAGGCGCTGCCGCTTTACCAGCAGCTTCTCGCCGGCAAGTCCGGCGACATCGACGTGCTGACGCTCGACAATATCTGGGTCGGCGCGCTCGCCGCTCATCTCGTCGACCTCAAGGAGAAAGTGCCGGCGGAAGAGCTTGCCGCGCATTTCGATTCCGCGCTCGCCGACAGCACCATCGAGGGCAAGCTGCTCGCCATGCCGTGGTTCGTCGATGCCGGCCTGATGTTCTACCGCAAGGACCTGCTCGAAAAATACGGCAAGGCCGAACCGAAGACCTGGGCGGAATTGACCGAGACGGCCAAGTCCATCCAGGAACAGGAACGTGCCGCCGGAACCAAGGACATGTGGGGTTATGTCTGGCAGGGCCGCGCCTATGAGGGCCTGACCTGCGACGCGCTGGAATGGGTCGCCTCCTATGGCGGCGGCACCTTCATCGCACCGGACGGCACGATCACCGCGAACAATCCGAAGGCCGTTGCAGCCCTCGACCTTGCCCGGTCGTGGATCGGCGGCATCAGCCCGGAGGGCGTGCTGAATTATGACGAGGAAGGCTCGCGCGGCGTCTTCGAGGCCGGCAATTCCGTCTTCCACCGCAACTGGGGTTACGTCTGGGGCACCAGCCAGGCTGCAGGGTCGGCGCTCGCCGGCAAGGTCGGCGTGATGGCGCTGCCGGTCGGCGCCGAGGGCGAGAAGTCGAGCGGCTGCTACGGTGCGGGCCTGCTCGGCGTCTCCAAATATGCCGAGGATACCGACGCGGCGGTGAGCCTCGTACGCTACCTCACGGGCGCCAAGGAGCAGAAGCGCCGCGCGCTGCAGGCCTACAGCCCGACGCTGAAAGCGCTCTACCAGGACGAGGAAATCCTGAAGGCCAATCCGGCGCTGCGGTTTGCCGAAAAGGCCTATGCCGAAAGCGCCTCCCGCCCCTCGCAGGTGACGGGCGCCTCCTACAACCGCGTCTCGCAGCGCATCTTCAACGGCGTGCACAACGTGCTGAGCGGCAAGGAAGGCGCGGAAGAAGCGCTGACCAAGGTCAGCAGCGATCTGGAACGGCTGAAGAAGCGCGGCTGGTAAGCCGCGCCACCCCATCGAGGACATGACAGTGAACATCGCGATCGCACCGTGCTGCTGGGGCGTCTATTGGCCCACCGGCAACGACCTCGGCTGGACCGATTATCTCGACCGCATCGTGGCGGCCGGATACCGCCACACCGAGCTTGGCCCCTACGGCTATTTCTCGACAGACCCGAAATTGCTTTCGCACGAACTCGACCGCCGCGGCCTTTCCGTTGTCGCGGCGGCCCATGTCCACACGCTGGCGGACGCCAATACGGCCTCTGCGCTGGCGGACAAGACGCACCAGATCTGCGCGTTGCTTTCGGCCGTCGGCGGCACGCATTTCATCCTGATGGACGAGTCCGAATTCTACCCCAAGGACCGAATGGGCGTCGTCGATGAAGCCGGCTGGCGCAGTGCCGTCGAGCTGACCACGCTCTCCGCCGGTATCGCCCGCGAGCACGGCCTGCAATTCAGCTTTCACCCCCATGTCGGCACCTGCGTGGAGCATGAAAGCCAGATCGAGCGGCTGCTTGCCGAGACGGACCCGGCGCTGGTCGGCCTCTGCCTGGACACCGGCCACCACGCCTATTGGAAGGCCGATCCGAAAGCCTTCTTCCTGCGTCACCAGGCGCGCATCAATTCCATCCATCTGAAGAATGTCGACGGGGCGTTCCGGGAAAAGGTGCTGGCGGAAAACATTCATTGCGACCGCGCCTTCGAGGACGGCATCATGACCGATCTCGACCGCGGCGTGGTCGACATCGCCGATTTCATGGCGACCCTGCTGGCGCACGGCTACGACGGCCCGCTGGTCATCGAGCAGGACCTTGCACCGAAACATCCCGAAACGCCGGAGGCGATCGCCGCGCGGAACTACCGCTTCGTCTCCTCTCTGCTTCAGGGGCAGGCCGGCCGATGAAGGTTATGATCCATAACAATCCCGAGGCGATCGGCGAACATCTCGCCACCCGTATTCTCACGGAACTGCGCGCCGCCAATGCGGTGCGCCGGCACTATGTGCTCGGCTGCCCGGGCGGCCGCAGCCCGATGCCGGTCTATCAGGCTCTGGAGCGGCAGCTTGCGGCCAATCCGGTCGATTGCTCCGGGCTGATCGTCGCGATGATGGACGAGTACCTGCTGTCCGGCCCCGAGGGCCTCTCCCCGCCGCCCGCTTTCGCCCACTATTCCTGCCACGGTTTTGGCGAGCGGGAAATCGTGGGCCGGATCAACCGGGCGCTGCCGGTAGAGCTGCGCATGCCGGAAGCAAACTTCCGCATGCCCTCCCTCGCCGAGCCGGAAGCCTATGACGCCGAGCTCGCAGGCCTTGGCGGCATCGATCTCTTCCTGCTCGCCTCCGGCGCCGGCGATGGCCACATCGCCTTCAACCCGCCGGGTTCAACACGCGACAGCCGCTCGCGCATCGTAACGCTCGCAGAGCAGACACGGCGCGACAATCTCGCGACCTTTCCGGATTTTCGCGAACTGGACGAGGTGCCGACGCACGGGCTCACCATCGGCACCGGCTCGATCGCAAACCTCTCCAAGGCGGTCGCGATGATCGTCTGGGGCGAGGGAAAACGTGAAGCTTTCCGGCGGCTTTCGACGGCAACCGCCTACGATCCGGACTGGCCGGCGACCATCGCCGTCGAGTGTCGCAACGCCGCACTCCACGCCGACGCAGCGGCCGGAGCGGCACCATGACACGGCACGCAATCGGCATCGACGTCGGCGGCACCAAGACGAAGGCCTGCATCGTGCGCCTCTCGGATGGCGCGGTCGTCGCCGAGCGCACGGAGGCAACACCCTGCCAGAACGGCGGCGGCGCGGTGCTCGACCTCGTCTGCGACCTCGCGGCCGCCATGCGGGAGCGCGCGGACGGAGAGGCACTGGAGGCCGCCGCACTCGGCATCTGCCTGCCGGAACTGGTGACGCGCGACGGCGAGCCGGCTTCGGCCTGGAATTTCGACTGGCGCGGCCTCGATTATCGCGCCCGCCTCGGCCGCTTCGGCGCCCTGCATATCGACAGCGACGTGCGCGCCGCGGCCTTCGCGGAAGGCTGGATGGGTGCCGGCCGCGGCGTCGATCCCTTCGTCTACGTCACCATTTCCACGGGCCTTTCCCATTCGCTGGTGATCGGTGGCGCGCCCTATGAAGGCGCGCGCGGCTTCGCCATCCACTTTTCCGGCAGCGATCTCGTCGCCTTCGACGGCCCGGCGCGCGACCGCGCGGTGCGGCACAATCTGGAGCTTTTCGCCGGCGGCAAGGCCCTCGGCGAGCGCTATGGCGCGCTCATCGGCCGGCCGGATGCGACCGCGCTCTCGCTGTTCGAGGCGGAGGCCCGCGATCCGCGGGCGGCGGAGATGGTGGAGAACGCGCTGCTCTCGCTCGCCTCCTATCTCGGTCAGCTCATCAACACGCTGGACCCCGCCGTGCTCGTGCTCGGCGGCGGCATCGGCAGCGATCCCGAAGTGACCCCGCGGCTCGCCGCGCTGACGCGCCAGTTCATCTGGGCCGAGGGCGCGCGGGATATGCCGATCGTGGCGAGCCTCATCGGCGACACGGCCTGCGCCATCGGTGTGGCGGCGCTGGCCCACAGGACATTCAAGATGGAACGGTCATGAGCGGTATAGATCTCATCAATGTCGTCAAACGTTTCGGCGCGCTGACCATCATCGACAAGCTCAACCTCGCGATCGCCGAGGGTGAGTTCGTCGTCTTCGTCGGGCCGTCCGGCTGCGGCAAGTCCACGCTTTTGCGCATGATCGCCGGGCTGGAGGAAATCTCCGACGGCGAGTTGCGCATCGCCGGCAACCGTATGAACGAGACGCCGCCGGCCAAGCGCAACATCGCCATGGTCTTCCAGTCCTACGCGCTCTATCCGCACATGAATGTCGAGCGCAATCTCGGCTTCGCGCTGGAAACCGCCCGGCTGCCGGCCGCCGAAATCCGCGAGCGCGTCACCAAGGCGGCAAAATTCCTGAAGATCGATCATCTGCTGGAGCGCCGGCCGGCGCAGCTTTCCGGCGGCCAGCAGCAGCGCGTCGCCATCGGCCGCGCCCTTGTGCGCCAGCAGAAACTCTTCCTCTTCGACGAACCGCTGTCCAATCTCGACGCCGACCTGCGCATGGAGATGCGCGTGGAAATCGCCCGCATCCACCGCGAGGTGAAGGCCACCACCGTCTACGTCACACACGACCAGATGGAGGCGATGACGCTCGCCGACCGCATCGTCGTGCTGAAGGATGGTTTCATCGCCCAGATCGGCACGCCGATGGAGCTCTACGAGCGCCCGGCCAACCGCTTCGTCGCAAGCTTCATCGGCTCGCCGCGCATGAATTTTCTGCCGGGCCTGCTGGCTCGCGAGGGCGAGGAAAGCGTGCTGTCGCTTTCCGGCGGACGCCACCGGCTGGCAGCCCATGATTATGCCGGCGACGTCACGCTCGGCATCCGGCCGGAAGACCTGATGCTCGGCGGCGGCGAGGCGACGCTGGAGGCCGAAGTGCTGCTCGTCGAGCCGCTCGGCGGCGAATCCCTCGTCCACCTCAATGTGGGAAATGGCCGGTCCATCGTCGTCAAGGCGCAGGGCAAGCCGGATATCCGGCCCGGCGCCACGACCCTCGTCGGCTGGAAACACGAGCGCGCGCATCTCTTCGGCAAGGACGACCGCGCGCTTCTTCCGGGGAGGGCCTGACATGGCGACGATGCGCATCGGCCTCAATGCGATGCGGGCGCGAACGGCCTGGCTGTTCCTCGCGCCGAGCCTCGTCGTGCTCTTCGCGGTGGCGCTCTGGCCGCTCGGGCGGACGTTCCTGTTCTCCTTCACCGATGCCTATCTCACCGAGCCGGACATCTACGACTACATCGGCTTCGAGAACTACTTCACCCTGTTCGAGGATCCGCTCTGGTGGCAGTCTGTCCGCAACACGCTGTTTTTCACCGTCATCTCGGTGTCGATCGAGACGGTACTCGGGCTCGCCATCGCGCTCCTGCTGAACGCCCATATCGGTGGCCGCGGCCTGATGCGTGCCGTCATCCTCATCCCCTGGTCCATTCCGGTCGTCGTCAGCGCGCGCATGTGGCAGTGGATGCTGCATGACCAGTTCGGCATTCTCAACCATGTGCTGAAGCTGATGGGCCTCATCGACAACGGCATCGCCTGGACGGCCAATCCGGACCTCGTCATGCCGGTCATCATCGCCGTCGACGTCTGGATCACCACGCCCTTCATGGTGCTGCTCATCCTCGCCGGGCTGCAGATGCTGCCGAGGAGCATCTACGAGGCCGCCTCGATCGACGGCGTGTCGGAATGGCGGCAGTTCACCGCGCTGACCCTGCCGCTGCTGGCACCCAGCATTGCCGTCGCCGTGCTCTTCCGCCTGCTCGATGCGCTACGCATGTTCGATCTGAGTTTCGTGCTCTCCTCGAACAGCGACGACACGAAAACCGTGTCGATCTATGCCCGCGAGGTTCTGGTCAATTTCCAGGACATGGGCGTCGGCTCGGCGGCCAGTGCCGCAATCTTCCTGATGATCGCGATCGTCACCGCGATCTACGTGACCGTCTTCCGGCTCAACCGCCGGCTTCTGGGGGTGTGACATGGTGCGCAGCAGAGCCAACAGACGCCTCCACCGCATCGCGATCTACTCGCTCTTCACCGTGGTCGCGCTCTACACGCTGTTTCCCTTCTACTGGATGATCGCCTCCTCGCTGAAATCCGGCCAGGCGATCTTCGACGTCACCTTCCTGCCGGACCTGAAGTTCAACAATTACGAGGCGATCCTGTCGGACGGCGTTTTCCTGCGCAGCCTGATGAACTCGCTTATCGTCGCCGCCTCCGTCGTGGCACTGTCGCTGGGGCTCGCGATCGCCGCCGCCTATGCGCTCGGCCGCATCGATTTCCGCGGCCGTTCGCCGATCATGTTCCTGTTCCTCGCGGTCTCGATGTTCCCACAGATCGCGCTGCTTTCCGGCCTCTTCGAGATGATCCGCTGGCTCGGGCTCTACAACACGCTGGGCTCGCTGATCTTCGCCTACATGATCTTCACGCTGCCCTTCAACATCTGGGTGCTGACGACCTTCATGCGCAGCCTGCCGCGCCAGATCGAGGAGGCCGCCATCATGGACGGCTGCTCGCCGCTCAGGATCGTGCGCTGCATCTTCCTGCCGATGATGGGGCCGGCGCTGATGTCGACGGGCCTGCTCGCCTTCATCGCCTCGTGGAACGAGTTCATGTTCGCGCTGACCTTCATCCTGACGGACGAGAACCGCACAGTGCCGGTCGCAATCGCGCTGATCTCCGGCTCCAGCCGCTACGAGTTCCCCTATGGCGCCATCATGGCCGCCTCGACCATCGTCACGGTGCCGCTGATCGTGCTGGCATTGCTCTTCCAGAAATACATCGTCTCCGGCCTCACGGCCGGGGCGGTCAAGGGTTAGGAAAGGTTCTTTTCATGCGTATCGTTCGTGTCGGTCTCATCGGTCTTGGCGAGGTGAGCCAGTTGATGCACCTGCCGATCCTTGCCGATCACCGCCATCTGTTCGAAGTGGCAGGCGTCTTCGACGTATCCCCGAGCCTGACGGCCCATTGCGCCGAACGCTATTCGACCGCCCGCGCCTATGACAGCGCCGAGGCGTTGGTCGCTTCGCCGGATATCGACGCCGTCTTCATCCTGACGCCCGACCAGACGCACCGCCACTATCTCGACCTGGCGCTGAAGGCCGGCAAACATGTCTTCCTCGAAAAGCCCGCCTGCCTGACGCTCGGCGAGATCGACGACGTCGCACCGCTGGCGAAAGAATCCGGCCGCCTCGTCTTCGTCGCCTATATGCGGCGCTATTCGCCGAGCTTTCTGAAAGCCAAGGAGATGATGCCGCCGCAGGAAGAACTGCGTTACGTGCGCGTCCGCGACCTCATCTGCGAAGGCCCCTTTTTCATCCGCCAGACCCGCAACATTTTTTACCCGCGCGATCTCGATGCGGGCTTCCTAGCCCAGTCGCGATCGGACACGGAGGCATTGCTGCGCGACGTCGCCGGCAAGGACGCCTCCCCCAGCCTGATGCGCGCCTACCAGGTGCTGACGGGCCTCTCCTCGCACAGCCTTTCTGCCATGCGCGAGCTGATCGGCCTGCCGCAGCGCGTCATCGCCGCCCATCACAAGCAGAACGGCGAGCAGATCGTGGCGCTCTTCGACTATGGCCATTTCACCGCGATCTACGAGGCGCTGATCGACAATGTCGCGCGCTTCGATGCCCGCATCGAGGTGTACGCCGACCGCCGCCGCCTCAGCTTCGGCTACGACACACCTTACATCCGCAACCTGCCGACCTCGCTGGAGGTGACGGATTCAACCGACACCGAGACCGAAACGCGAGTCTTCGGCCCGAACTACACCGACCCCTTCGCCATCGAGCTGCGTGCCTTCCACGATCATCTCGTGAACGGCACGACGCCGAAGACGACGCTCGACGATTCCCGCCAGGACCTCGCCCTGATGGCGGATATCGTCGGTCGCCTGCGCGAGAGTTCGCAGCTATAGCGGGAAGATCGCAACAGCATGGGTATCGACATGGCAAGACGTGGCACCGCACGCGAACGCATCCTCACCGCGGCCGAGGAGATCGTCGTCAAGGACGGCGTCTCGACGCTCACCTTCGACAAGGTGGCGGAGGTGACCGGGCTTTCCAAGGGCGGCATCCTCTACCACTTCGCCAGCAAGGACGCGCTGGTGCGCGCCATGGTCGAGCGCTTCGTCTACCGCTTCGAGACCGGCCTCGCCGGGCTTGAGGGCACGGACGCCGAGCCGCACGGCCGCTATACCCGCGCCTATGTTGCCGCCACCATGGGCGATGCCGCCAGCACGGGCGACCAGTACGACCGCCTCGGCGCCAGCATCACCGCGGCGCTGTCGAACTTTCCCGATCTGCTCGAAATCGTCCACCAGCAGAACATCCGCTGCCAGGCGGCCGTCGAAAAGGACGGCCTTGACCCAGTGGAAGCAACCATCATCCGCCTTGCCATCGAAGGCATGTGGATGGCGGAGGTCTTCAACGTCATGCATCTCGACCCCGCCATGAAGCAGGCCGTCATCGAGCGGCTGATCGCCCGCACGCGTCCTGCTTCATCGCCGTGAAACAAAGGAGTTTTTCATGGGCTACAAGCCTTCCCCCCGTCCCGTCTTCGACCGGCCGAGCCACATTCCCTATGCCGGCGTCACGCGCCATCTGTGGGGCGAGGAGAATGCCGGCCTCGTCGACGACTGGATCTATGCGTCGACGGAAAACATCCACCAGATCGTCTTCGGCATGCAGCCGGGCGGCTGCTTCAAGCACACCGACGCCTTCCGCACGATTTTTGGCGCAGACGAACTGCTTTACGTGATCAGCGGCACGCTTGGGCTCGCCAATCCAGAAACCGGCGAAGTCTGCATCGCCAAGCAGGGCGAGGCGCTGTTCTTCCGCAAGGATACCTGGCACCACGGCTTCAATCTCGGCGAGGAACAGGTGCGTGTCTTGGAATTCTTCGCTCCCCCGCCGGCCAAGGGCACCTCCGGCCCCTATGCCCGCACCAAGCCGTTGCTTTCGGAAAACCGCTACATCCAGCAGGATTTTCTGGGCCGCTGGCCGATGGCGGCGGAGGCGCAGCGCGAGGCCCGCACGATCCACCCGAAACGCGATGCCGACATGCTGTGGAGCCTCGATGCGGAAACGCAGGGCGCCTATACCGGCTTCTACTGCGCGACGGACCAGTTGACCGTCGGCAAGACGACGGTGCTCGGCGGCAAGCGCACGCGCATCGAGCGTCACAAGGGCGACGAATGCCTCTATGTCGTCTCCGGGGTGCTCAACATCCACATTCCGGATGCCGAGGGCCAGGCCTGGTTCGAACTCAACCCGCGCGACGGCTTCTACATCCCCGCCGGCTTCGACCACCAGTATTTCAACATGGCGCACACGCCCTGCGAATTCGTCTTCGGCACCGCCCCGGATTATTGATCCGGGACGGGAGGCCCAGGGACATCAGCCTTCGAACACCATCAGCGTGTCGCCGGCTTGCAGGTAATCGCCTTCCTTGACGCGGAGGCGCAGTTTTCCGGCCTTCGGGGCGAGAACCTGCGTTTCCATCTTCATCGCCTCCATCACCGCCACCAGCTCGCCTTCGGCAACACTGGCACCATCGGCGATCTTGAAGCTCTGCAGCGTGCCGGAGACCGGGGCGGCGATGCCATCCTCGGCCGGCTTGATGCCGGCGGGGACCGCGCCCTGAGCCGCTGTCCCGAAGCCTGCGAGAAGCAGGCTCGGCAGCGCCAGCGCGACACGTTTTCCGTCGATTTCCAGATGGGTGCGGATCAGCGACGGATCTGCCGCCGGCTCCGGCCGCGCCATGGCGTCCGGCATGGCAGCAAAATCGGTCTCGATCCAGCGGGTGTGCACCTTGAAACCGTCGGTGCCGATGAAATCCGCAGTGTCGATCGCCGCGCGATGGAACGGCAGCACCGTCGCCACGCCCTCGATGCGGAATTCCTTCAGCGCACGCCGGGCACGGCGCAGCGCTTCTTCGCGCGTCGCGCCGGTGACGATCAGCTTCGCCATCAGCGAATCGAAGACGCCCGGGATGCTGGAACCGCTGACGACGCCGCTGTCGACGCGCACGCCCGGACCGGACGGCGGATCGAAGACGGTGATCGTGCCCGGCGTCGGCAGGAAGCCGCGGCCCGGATCCTCGGCATTGATGCGGAACTCGATGGAATGGCCGCGCGGGGTCGGCGTTTCCAACACGCGTAGCGGCTCGCCCTGGGCGATGTGGAACTGCTCGATGACGAGGTCGATGCCCGTCGTCTCTTCGGTCACCGGATGCTCGACCTGGAGGCGGGTATTGACCTCCAGGAAGGAGATCGTGCCGTCGATGCCAAGCAGGAATTCGACCGTGCCGGCACCGGAATAGCCGGCCGCAGCGCAGATCGCCTTGGCGGCGTCGTGGATCTTCCGGCGCTGTTCCGGTGTCAGGAAGGGCGCGGGCGCCTCTTCGATGAGTTTCTGGTTGCGCCGCTGCGCCGAGCAGTCGCGGGTGCCGAGCACCAGCACATTGCCATGTTTGTCGGCGATCACCTGCGCCTCGATATGGCGCGGCCGGTCGAGGAAGCGTTCGAGGAAACATTCGCCGCGGCCGAAGGCGGCCGTCGCCTCGCGCACGGCGGATTCGTAGAGGTCGGCGACCTCCTCCATCTTCCAGGCGACCTTGATGCCGCGCCCGCCGCCGCCATAGGCGGCCTTGATGGCGACCGGCAGGCCATGTTCTTCCGCAAACGCAATGACCTCCGCCGCGGAGGAAACCGGACCATCGCTGCCGGCAACCAGCGGGGCGCCGACATTCTGTGCGATGCGCCGCGCCTCGACCTTGTCGCCGAGTGCCTCGATCACATGCGGGTCCGGCCCGATCCAGGTGAGACCGGCATCCTGCACCGCCTTGGCGAATTCCGCCCGCTCGGAAAGGAAGCCGTAGCCCGGATGCACGGCATCGGCGCCGACGCGCTTGGCGATGGCGATCAGCTTCTCGATGTCGAGATAGGTTTCCGCCGGGCGCACGCCGCCGAGCCCGTAGGCCTCGTCTGCGAGGCGCACGAACAGCGCGTCCGCGTCCGGATCGGCATAGACCGCCACCGACTGGAGGCCGTGGTCGCGGCATGCGCGCAGGATGCGCACGGCGATTTCGCCACGATTGGCAATCAGCACTTTCTTCATGGCGTTACTCCTGGCGGTTCGCGATATCGGCGAAGGGGCCGATCGGGCGGAAGCGGATTTTTGCGTTGATGGGGATCTGGCCGGCGAGATCCAGATGATATCCAGCGACCGCGCCGATGACGGGATAACCGCCGGTCAGCGGATGATCGGCGAGGAACAGCACAGGCTGGCCGCTATGCGGCACCTGGATCGCGCCCGTCGCCGTTCCCTCGCTCGGCAGTTCGGCGCTGTCCTTGCGCTCCAGCGGAGTCTCACCGGCAAGGCGAATGCCGACGCGGCTCGATTGCGGCGTCACCTGCCAGAGCTGGGCCGTCAGCGTCTCGATGCCCTTCTGCGTGAACCAGTCCGTGCGCGGGCCAAGCACCACGTCAAGCGTCACCACATCGCCAGCCGAAGGCGGGTCGAAGGCTGGGATTTCGTCGGCCGAAACGCTTGCCAGCCTGTCCTTGCAGTCTCTCAGCGCAAGCACAGTCCCGGCCGTCACCGGCTCGGGGCCGACCACCGCCAGCGTGTCGGTCGCCGCACTGCCGAGAACCGGCGCGACATCGAAGCCGCCGCGGACAGCAAGATAGGCGCGCATGCCCTTGCGGGGATGGCCGATCGTCACGACGTCGCCCGGCTCCAGCGAGATCGGCTGGTGGATCTCAAACCGGCTTTCGCGGCCGGAAGCGTCGCGCACCGTCACAAGACATGGCGAACCGGCAAGGCCGATCACCGCACGAACATTGCTCTCAAAGGAGAAGCCGCCGAGGGTGACTTCGACGGCCGGCGTGTTTGCCGGATTGCCGACGATGCGGTTTGCGGCATTGAAGGCGCCGCGGTCGAGCGCGCCGGAGGCGGAAACGCCCTGCCCCGTCTGGCCGAAGCGACCGAGGTCCTGGAACAGCGCCGGCATGGGGGCTGCGAGCACCGTGAACTGCGGCGCATCCGCCGCGACAGTGCGCGCCGCACGCGGCGCCGATGGCGGAATGCTGACCGTCTTGTCCGATTTTTCGAGGTCGAAGAAGCGGACGCGGTAGCCGGGCTGGAACAGCGCGCCCGGATCGCGGTCGATGTCCCACATTTTGACGGGCGTTGTGCCGATGATCTGCCAGCCGCCGGGGCTCGCCTGCGGGTAGACACCACTGAAGGCACCGGCGATCGCCACGGAGCCGGCGGGAATGCGGGTGCGCGGGCTCTTGCGGCGCGGCACATGCAAGGCGGTGTCGCCGCCGACGAGATAGCCGAAGCCGGGCGCAAAGCCGCAGAAGGCGACCGTGAACTCGCTTTCGGTGTGGCGGCGGATGACCTCCTCGATGCTAAGGCCCGTGAGTTCCGCCACGTCGGCCAGGTCTTCGCCGTCATAACGCACCGGGATTTCGACCAGGTGCTCGGAGGGCGCCATCCTCGCCGAAAGGTCACGCGTGCCGATGCGCGCCGCGAGTTCCGCGGCAGAGACCTTTTCCGGCTGGAACCGGATCATCAGCGTGCGGGCGGCGGGCACCATTTCCGCGATGCCGTCGACGGGCTCCGCCTGAAGCGAGGCGAAAAGGGCGAGCGTCTCGTCGAGATCGGCGAGCTCGACGAGGACGGTGGTCAGGCTGACGGGAAGAAAGCGCATCATAACCTCACGCAGGTGGGGTGATCGACCGATATCGGACTGTTCCGCCCAAGAAGAATGGGCGAACAAGCACAAGTTCAGCTCTTGTCGGCGAAGGAGCGGATGGCGACGCCTTCCGCCTCGAAGCGTCGGCGGATTTCTTGCGCGATGGCGACCGCGCCGGGGCTGTCGCCATGCACGCAGATCGACTGCGCCTCGATGCGGATGACGCTGCCGTCGATTGCCTCCAGCGTGCCCTCGCGGGCGAGCTGTACCATGCGGTCGGCGATTTTTTGCGCGTCGTGCAGCACGGCACCGGCTTCGCGGCGGGAGACGAGCTCGCCCTTCGGCGTATAGGCCCGGTCGGCGAAAGCTTCCGCGACGACGGCAAGGCCGGCGCGGCGTGCGAGATCGAGGATCGGAGCATTGGCGAGGCCCATCAGGACGAGCGACGGATCGATCGCCTTGATGCCGTCGATCACCGCCTGGCCCTGCTTGGCGTCATGGGCGATGCGGTTGTAGAGCGCGCCGTGCGGCTTGACGTAGCGCACGGTCGCTCCGGCCGCCGCGGCCACGCCCTTCAGCGCGCCGATCTGGTAGATCACGTCAGCGATCAGTTCTTCCGAGGTCGTATCCAGGTCGCGCCGGCCGAAGCCGACGCGGTCCGGATAGGAGACATGGGCGCCGATGACGACGCCGTTTTCCGCCGCCGCCTTCACGGTGCGGTAGATGCCGGCCGGGTCGCCGGCGTGGAAACCGCAGGCGATGTTGGCCGAGGAGACGACGGCAAGCATCGCGGCATCGTCGCCCATGCGCCAGGCGCCATAGCTTTCGCCGAGATCGCTGTTGAGATCGATCGCTACCATAGGTTCCTCCCCTTATGCGCCGAGCAGGCCGAAGATCGCGCCGGCGGACTTGTAGCCCATATACCATGTGAGTGCACAGGTCAGGACGCCGAGGACGAGCAGCCAGCGCGGATACTGGTAGCCGCCCATCAGGTCCGGCCGCGCCCAGGCGGCATACATGAAGATCGACAGGCCGATCGGCAGCACGAGGCCGTTGAGACCGCCGACGAAGACCAGCATGGCGGCCGGCGGCGTGGTGATCAGCATGTAGCAGACGAGCGAGAAGGCGATGAAGGCGACGGTGGCGAGGTTGCGCTGGCGCTCCGTCATGTCCGGTTTGAAGGCCGTGAGGAAGGAGACGGACGTATAGGCGGCACCGATGATGCTCGTCATGGCCGAAGCAAGGAAGACCGCGCCGAACAGACGGAAGCCAATATTGCCGGAGGCCGCATGGAAGGCCTGGCCCGCCGGGTTGGCCGCCTGGCCGGAAAGGTCGATCACCACGCCGCTTGCGACGACGCCGAGGATGGCGAGGAAGAGGATGTAGCGCAGCACGCCGGTAATCGCGATGCCGCTGAAGGCAGCGCGGTTGACCGCGCCGATGTTCTCGACGCCGACCGTGCCCTTGTCCAGCAGGCGATGCGCGCCGGCATAGGTGATGTAGCCGCCGACCGTGCCGCCGACGATGGTGGTGATGGTCGCGAAATCGATCGTGTCGGGCAGGAAGGTCTGGCGGAAGGCGTCTGCGACCGGCGGGCCGGAGACGATCGCCGCATAGAGGATGAGCGCCAGCTTGACGAAGGCGGCGACGAAGACGACGCGGTCCATGGCGATGCCCGCGCGGCGCGACAGGAAGATGCCGATCGCGGCGAGCGCCCCGATGGCGCCGCCGATCTTCGGGTCGAGGTCGATCATGGCGTTGAAGCCGAGGCCGGCGCCGCCGATATTGCCGATGTTGAAGAACAGGCCGCCGATGATGACGAGCACCGCGAGCAGGTAGCCCGAGCCCGGAATGGCCGCATTCGCAATGGCCGGCGCGCGCATGCGCGTCACCGTGACGATGCGCCAGATATTCGCCTGCACGACGAAGTCGATCAGGATCGAGATGAGGATGGCGAAGGCGAAGGCCGCGCCGAGTTTGACGGTGAAGGTCGCCGTCTGCGTGATGAAGCCCGGCCCGACGGCGGACATCGACATCAGGAACATGGCGGATAGCAGGGCGCGGCGCTGGGTCGCCTTGTTCTGCGCCGCGGGCACGGCATGGCTGGCCGCAAGCTCGTTCTGCTGCATGGGGGTCTCTCCCTGTCGCGCCACCCGCCCCTCGCGGTTATGGCTGTATGCTTCATCATGCGCTGCTACACAAAAATGTCAATATTGTTCAACAATTTTGTCGTATCGTTCCTTATTCCTGCCGTTTTACCAATCACATAGCGCGCGATTGGCGACGATTTTCGGCCCCATCGCCCTCCCAATCGTGCTATTGGCAGCAGGGAACGAGGGCGCCCGAGGGAAACGGAATCGGGCCGGGGAGAGTGGAATGACGGACGACGGAGATGGCCTGCCGCTTGCGGATCGACTGGCGCGGCGCATTCGCACGCTGCTGATCTCGGGCGAGCTTGCGCCCGGCCAGCGCCTGTCGGAGGCCGCCTTCAGCGAGCGTTTCGACGTCTCGCGCAACTCGCTGCGCGAAGCCTTCCGCCTGCTCACCAAGGATGGATTGCTGCGCCACGAGGCCAATCGCGGCGTCTTCGTCGCGGTGCCCAGCATGGCCTCGATCATCGACATCTACCGCGTGCGACGCATGCTGGAATGCGGCGCGCTGCGCCAGGCCTGGCAGCAGCACCCGGCCATCCGCGTCATGCGCGAGGCCGTGACGATGGCGCGGCTGGAGCGCGACCAGGCAAACTGGATCGGCGTCGGCAGCGCCAACATGAAGTTCCACGCCGCCATCATCGACCTCTCCGACAGCGTGCGGCTCAACGAATTCTACGAGCGCATCGCGGCCGAACTGCGCCTGTGCTTCGGGCTCCTGAATGACCCGGAACACCTGCATTCCCCCTTCGTCGACATGAACGACGCCATCACGACGCTGGTCGAGACCAACAAGCCGCATGAGGCGGCCGCACAGATGGAGACCTATCTCAACCTCGCCGAACGCACCATGCTGAAGGCGCTGGAGCGGGCTTCGGAACAGGCGTAGCGAGTGCGCTGCGCCTAGGCCACGTCGGCGCGGCGCAGCGGCACGACGAGACCCGTCGCCTCCGCGCGAAAAGGCTCCGGACGACCGATCGAATAGCCCTGTGCATAGTCCACGCCGATGGTTTGCAGCGCGGCGAAAATCTCCGTATTTTCAACGAATTCGGCGATGGTCTTGCGCCCGGCGAGATGCGAGATCTGGTTGATCATCTCGACGGTCATCCAGTCCGCCTTGTCCGTCAGCATGTCGCGCACGAAGCTGCCGTCGATCTTGACGTAATCGACCGGCAGGCGCTTCAGATAGGTCAAGGACGACATGCCCACGCCGAAATCGTCGAGCGCGAAACGGCAGCCCATGGCGCGCATCGCGTTCATGAAGGCGATGGCCTCGTCGAGGTTCTCGATGGCGCTCGTCTCGGTGATCTCGAAGCACAGCACGTCGGCCGGCACACGGCTGCGGCGCAGTGCATCGCGCAGGAACGGCAGGAAGGTATCGTCCTTCAGCGTCAGCCCGCTGAGATTGATGGAATAGGTGCCCGAAATAGGACCCCGGCGCCGGCCGATAATATCGAGCGCATTGCGCACCACCCAGCGATCGAGCGACGGCATCAGGCCGAAACGTTCGGCCGCCGGAATAAACGCACCGGGTGCCAGCAGCTTGCCGTTCTCTTCCAGCCGAAGCAGGATTTCGCAATGTTCTTCCGCCTCGCCTGTCCCGCCGACGGGCGCGATCGCCTGGGAGAACAGCCGGAAGCTATCGTCTTCCAGCGCGCGGTGCAGGCGCTGCACCCAGTGCAGATTGGCGGTGAACTGGGTCTGCGCCGCATCGGTCGTCTCGAAGACATGCACGCGGTTGCGCCCCTTCTCCTTCGCCATGTAGCAGGCGATATCGGCGGCGCGCAGCGCCTCCTGAAGCGTGTAGCTGCGCTCGGCGAGATGCACCACGCCAACCGAGGCGCTGATCGAGTAACGGTGCCCGTTCCAGACGAAGTCGATCGCCTCGGTGATTTCACGAAGCCGCATGGCGATGCGCAGCGCGTCTTCCGGCGAACAATTCGGCAGCACGATGCCGAACTCGTCGCCGCCGAGCCGTGCGAGCAGGTCCGTGCCGCGGATCGCCTTGACGAGATCGCGCGCCACTCGGCGCAGCAGTTCGTCGCCCGCCGCATGGCCGCCATTGTCATTTACCGCCTTGAACTGGTCGAGATCGATGAACATCAGCGCGTGACGGGTCTGCGGTCCGTCCAGCATGCGGCCGAGTTCGTCCTCGAAGAGCCGCCGGTTCGGCAGGCCGGTAAGGTCGTCGTGATTGGCGCTGAAGGACAGTTGCTCCTCGATCCTGCGCCGGTGCGCAAGGAAGCTGTTCAGCCGCCAGACGGTGAGCAGGATGAAGATCAGCGCCATCGCCACATTGCTGACGAGGAGCACGGTCTGCACCTGGCGCGTGCCCTCGCCGAGACGATCGGAGAAGCGCTTGGTGAGCGGCGTCACCAACGCGTTGATCTCGTCAAGCTGGCGCGTGATGTCGCGGCGGTCGACCTCGTTGACGTGCTGGGACGTGACCGCCTCGCCGATCGGCAGCAACTGCATCAGGACACCTTCGGCCGTGCGCCAGTCGCGAATGCAAGCCTCCATGACGGGTAGCCAGCGGAAATAACGGAAAAGCCAGATGACGCTCGGTATGTCATCGGGATGGTTGGCGCCATCGAGGAAGCCCTGGTATGCGGCCGCAATATCCGGCGGGCTCGCCTCCAGCGCCAGGCGCGCTGCGCGGTCTCCCATCGGGATCGCCATCGCCTCGTGGTAACGATCGACGAAGGAGCGGTTGCCGGATTCGGCATAGCGGTTGAGGTAATAGAGCGCGTCGTGCTGGCCCTTGGACCACAGGCTTTCGCCGGTCACGAAGGCGCGCAGCGACGAGGTGACCTCAAGGCTGAATGTCGCAAGCGCCGTCTGCAGAAGCACGATCAGCACGAAGGGCCAGGCGACGGAAATCAGGCGAAGCGTGCTCCTGGGGGATCGCTTCATGGCCGCCCTCTGGCGTTAGCGGTCGCTGTCGTCCCGTCCAAAGGCCGTACCCGTCTCACCACGTTCATTCCATGCCATCGCTTCGGTACAGACGATTGGAGCACAAGAGAGTGATGAAAGTGCTAATACAACCTTGAGATTGCATTCTATCGGGCGTTATTTGGCACAGATCGAACAGGCAAGGCACCGGCTATGAAAACGCCGAGGCCTTGCCCGAAATGATCAAGCCGCGGCGTCCGTCGCCCTCGGCTCGCTCGCCGAAAGTCGCCGCCAGAACGGCGTCATGGCCTCGGTGATGTCCTTGTAGAGCGTGTAGCGGCGATTGTAGTGCGCGGCCAGCGCGCCGTTCGGCCGGTAATGCCGCTCGACCCGCACCATGGCATTCGCCCCTTCCGTGAAATCGGCAAAGAGGCCGACGCCCGTGCCTGCCGCGATCGCCGCACCGAGCGCCCCCGTCTCGCGCGATACAGCGACCGTTACGGGCACGCCGAGCACGTCCGCAAAGATCTGCGGCCAGAGCTTGCTGCGCGATCCGCCGCCCGACAGCACCGCTTCATCGAAGGTGGCGCCCGCCTTGCGGATCGTCTCGATATGGTGGCGATGGCCGAAGGCGACGCCTTCGAGCAGGGCGCGCACGAGATGCCCCTTGGTGTGCCAGCCGGCAATGCCGTAAAAGCCGGCCCGCGCATGGCCGTCCTGCTGGGCGCCGTAGAGATAGGGGTGATAGAGCGGATCGTCCGCCGCCGGCTCCACCGCCGCCGCAAAGGCGCAGCAGGCATCGAAGGGCGAGACACCCTCCTCATGTTCGCCCTCGAAGAATTCCCGCACCAGCCATTCCAGATTGGCGGCCGAGGTGGCGCTGTTTTCCATCGCCATGTAGCGGGTGCGGTCGAAGGTCGAGGACATGAAGACCGGGCCGTCGAGATCGGGGCCATCGATGATGACCTGGTTGATGCTCCAGGTGCCGGCGATGATCGAGGCGCTGCCGGTGCGCGAGACGCCCGACCCAAGCGCCGAGGCGACGACGTCGAACAGGCCGCCGATGACCGGCGTGCCGGCGGCAAGCCCGGTTTCCCGCGCCACCTCTTCCGTCACCGTGCCGGCGATGTCGGCGCTTTCGATGAGCGGCGGCAGCAGGTCCATGCAGTCGCCAAGGCCATAGGCCTCCATCAGCGCCCTGTCATAGCGGCGTCCTGCCAGATCGAGCAGCCCGGCGCCGGACATGTCCGAAACCTCGCTGACACGCTTTCCCGTCAGCCGGTTGACCACGAAATCCTTGGAGAAGAACACCGTGCCGATGCGCTGGAAAAGCTCCGGCCGATGGCGCTTCAGCCAGGCAAGCAGCGTCGGCGTCTGCGATGGCCAGGGGCGCTGGCGGGCGAGCGGATAGGTCCGGTCGCCGACGCCTTGCGCGGCCCATTCCTCTACGAGGCCGGTCGCCCGCGTATCGAGCGACTGGATGCCGATGAGCGGTTCGCCGGCCCGGTCGAGCGCATAAAGCCCGTTGCCGTGGCCGGCGCAGCCGATCGCGGCGATGTCGCTCGCCGCGATACCCGCTTTGTCGAGGCAGGTGCGGATGACGCGCCGGGCATTGGCCCAGAGCTCGCCGAGATCGCGCTCGACATGCCCCGGGCTCGGCATGCGGCTATGGCCTTCCTCCCCCGCATAGGCCACTTCCCGGCCCGTGCGGTCGAAAATCACCGCCTTGATGATGGTGTTGCCGGCATCGAGCCCCAGCAGATAGTTTTGCATTCTGAACCCCTCCCAAGGTTCGCGGCCATCAAGCCTGCTGGTACAGCGCGAAGGCTTCCTCGCCGCTCGCATCCTGGTGGATGATCGCCATCAGCCCGCGCACCACCGCACTCGGATTGGCATGCTGGTAGATGTTGCGCCCATAGACCATGCCCACTGCGCCCTGCCGCATCAAGGCCGCGGATTTGTCGAAGACGGCGCGAAGATCCTCCTTGCCGCCGCCGCGCACCAGAACCGGGCAGCGCGCGGCTTCCACGACGCGGTGGAAATCCTCCGCATTGGTCGTCGGGTCCGCCTTGACGATGTCGGCGCCCATCTCGCGGGCAAGCCGCGTCAGGGTCACGATCTTTTCCGCATCGCCATCGACCATGTAGCCGCCACGCTCCGTGACGGGCTGCATGACGAGCGGCTCGATCATCAGCGGCATGCCGTATTTCTCGCAATCCGCCCGCACGCGCGAAATATTCTGCACGCATTGGCGGAAGAGGTCCGGCTCGTCCGGCAGCATGAACAGGTTGACCACCACGCAGGCGGCATCCATCTGCAAGGCGCCGATCAGCGGCTCGGCCTCGTTCTGCAACACGGCCCACATGTCGCGGTGGCGGATGCGGTTATAGGGGTTGCCCATGTCGATGCGCATGACGAGCGCCGGCTTGTCCTTGCCGGGAATGTCCTGCAACAGGTCGGCCTGGCCGTAGTTCATCTGGATGGCATCCGGCCCGGCATCGACCAGCGCCTTCACCACGGCCGGCACGTTCTCCAGCCCGTCGAGGAAGGACGGCTCGTTGCACACGCCGTGATCGATCGCCACATCCAGGCAACGACCGTTGCCGAACAGCCGGTTCATCCGGACCTTGCGGTTGTCTCGCATAATTCACTCCTTTGTTCGTTCCTTGCGGAAAGGCTTTTTTCGGTGACGCCGTGGCGCTCACCCATGAGGGTTAGAAAACGGCTGCGCTCGTCGGCGGCACGCTGGGGGGACCAGCCTTTTTCGGCGGCCAGCACGTCGAGGGTGGCCTCGGTCATGGCCAGCGAAAGTTCGCCGGTAATGGCAAGCGTCGTGCGGCGCGTCAGCAGGTCATCCAGATGCTCGACCGCTTCGGTGCGGATGAGATGGATCAGTTCGCGGACGCTGTAGCCGCCATGCGGCAAAGCATGGTCCGGCGCCGTGGCGATAAAGCGGGCAACATCGGCGGCATCCGTGCCGTAGCGCTCGAACAGCAAAACGGCGCGTTCCGTAGAAATGCCCGTCGAGGCCGCGAGGTCGCGAACCCAGCCGCTGCCGTCCTTCGGAAACGCCCGGCCACCGCCGATGGTGCGCTCCGCGGTATCGACACGGCGCGACTTTCCGAGCCGCTCCAGCGCCATATCGGCCGCCATCTCGCCGAACGAGCGGAACGTCGTCCACTTGCCGCCGATCATGCAGAGCACCGGCGGCCCGCCGTCCTGGCCTTCCAGCACGGTGCAGAAATGGTCGCGCGGGATGCGGCCGGTAAAGCTGTCATTGCTCGCCGGCAGCGGGCGCACGCCGGCGAACTGGAAGACGATCTCCTCCGGCCGGATTTTGACGCCCGGCAGCACGAAGGCGAGCGATTGCAGGATATAGTCCCGCTCATCCGCCTCGCAGCGCACCGTGCCGGGATCGTCAACACGGATATCCGTCGAGCCGACCAGCACCTTGCCGAGATAGGGGAAGAGAATGCAGATACGGCCATCCTCGTTCTCGTAGTAGATCATGTGCCCGTCGAGCATGTCGCGCAGGCCGGCATTGTCGATGATCAGATGCGAGCCCTTCGTACCCCCCACCAGCGGCGCGGGACGCGCCGCCTCCGGGAACAATGTGCCGTTCGCAATATCGATCCAGCCGCCGGTCGCATTGATGACCAGCCTTGGCTGGATGGACAGCGTCTCGCCGGACACGCCATCGCGCAGCAAAAACTCGCCCGCGCCGGCCTGCTCGACCGTCGCATAGTTCAGGGCCTTGGCATTCGAACCAGCGGAGAGGCCATCGCGCAGAAGCTCGATGCCGATGCGCTCCGGATGGCTGACCCAGGCGTCGTAATAGGTCGCGGAATTGCGGATCGCCGGATTGAGCGCCGGCCATTTTTCCAGCGTCGCCTTGCGGCCGCGGAACTGGTGTTTCGGCATCAGCGCGCGTTTGCGCGTCAGGAAATCATAGATGCCGAGGCCTGTCTTGATGGCGATGGCGCCGCGGCGGCTGGGGCGGCGGGTGAGGCCGAGGAAACGTACGATGCCGTTGGCGAGACCGGAAAAGACATCGAAGATCGGCACCGTCGTCGGCAGCGGCGCGACATAGTGGGGGGCGTTGCGCAGCAGCCGGTCACGCTCGACGAGCGATTCCTGCACCAGGCTGAATTCGCCGTTTTCCAGATAGCGCAGACCACCGTGAACCATGCGCGAGAGGGCGGCACTGGCGCCGGAGCAATAGTCGTCCTTCTCGACGAGGAGCACGTCGACGCCCTGCAACGCCAGCTCGCGGAAGACGCTGAGCCCGTTGATGCCGCCGCCGAGGACGCACACGTCCACCTTCGGGCTCCGGCGAAGCCCGTCCATTGTCTCTGCACGGTTCATGATGGCAGCCCGTTATCCGTCCATGGTGGCGAGTTGCGCCGATATGGCGGCGTTGATGGCCGCAAGATCGTCACTCGAAAGCCTGAGCGTGCCGGCCCGCGCATTGTCGATCGCCTGCGCCGGGTTTCGTGCGCCGCAGAGCGCGAAGGTCACGCCTTCCTGCGCCAGCGTCCAGGCGATCACCGCCTGCGCGATGCTGGCGCCGTGGCGTTCCGCGACCGGCCGGATGGCCTCGGAAAAACCCTTGGCCTTCTGGCGGTTGGCGACGGAAAAGCGCGGATTGTCCTTGCGCTGATCGTCGCCGGCAAAAACCCGGTCCGGTCCGATCGTGCCCGACAGCAGGCCGAGCGCCAGCGAGGAATAGCTGAGCGTGGACACGCCGTTGGCAATAGTGAGCGGCAGCAGGTCCGCCTCGATCTCGCGATCGATCATGCTGAACCGCTCCTGGATCGCATCGAGCGACCCTGTCGCAATATATTGTTCGAGTTCCGACCGGTTGACGTTGCTCGCGCCGATCGCGCGGATTTTTCCGGCCTTTTTCAACTCTTCCAGCGCCGCGACCGTCTCCTCGATCGGCGTCGTCGGGTCCTGCCAGTGGGTAATGTAGAGGTCGATATAGTCCGTGCCGAGACGGCGCAGGCTTTCCTCGACCTCGTGGATGATCCCATCGCGGCCGAGATAACGGTGGACCGGCTTGCCATCCTGATCAAAGAAGTGATTGCCCTTCTGCGTGTGCCAAACGAGCCCGCATTTCGTGGCAATCACCGCCTTGTCGCGGCGGCCTACAAGCGCCTTGCCGACGATCTCTTCCGAGCGGCCGAGGCCATAGGCGGGCGCGGTATCGATGAGGGTCACGCCGGCATCGAGCGAGGCCTGGATGGCGGCAATCGATTCCGCCTCGTCCGTGCCGCCCCACATCCAGCCGCCGATCGCCCAAGTGCCGAGGCCGACGGCGGATGCCTTGACGCCGGAGCGTCCGATGTCACGGGTCAATTGTTCGCCGCTCATGCGGAAAATCCTTCCTGGGATGCCATGTCGAGAATGCGTGCGCCGGTCGCCTCGTCGGTGACGAGCGTGTCGAGATGGTTGCCGCGCAGCACGCTGAGGATCGGGCCGGCCTTGTTGGGGCCGCTCGCGACGCCGATCTTCGTCGGGATCGAGGCGAATTCCTTGAGCGTCAGCGAGACCAGCGAGCGGTTGAGGCTGTAATCGCAGACCCGGCCGTGATCGTCGAGCAGGTGGGCGAGCAGTTCGCAGCTTGCGCCCGAGCGCTCGATCGCGGCACGGTCGGTGCTGGAGGACGGGTGCAGGTCGTAATAGCTCGAATCGTCCGTGAGGATCGAGCCGATGCCGACCACCGCCACCTTCGCCTCGCGCGCCCGCTGAAAAACGTCGGCGACGGAGCGCATGTTGATCAGCATTTCCCGCTGCTCGGCATCGTCGGCAAAGAGCGGCGCATGGATCTGGTAGGAGCGCCCGCCGAGCCGATCGGCCATCATCGTCGAGACGTGGTTGACGTCGGTATAGTGTTTGCCCTGCACGCAGCCCGTGCCGGGAATGACCTCGACATCGAAGCGGCGCGGCGCCTGGAGGCCGGCGACGACGGCGCTGACGCCCTTGCCGCCGGTAATGCAGATCGTGTCGCCATCGGCGATTTCTTCGAGCAGCAGCCGGGCCGCGGCTTCGCCGACCGCTTGCAGCGCCGTCTGCGGATTGTCGGAGACCGTGGGCACCACGACGGCGCGGCTGATGCCGCCCAGCGCCAGAAGCCGTTCTTCCATGTCGACCAGAGGCTCGACGGGCGACTTGATCTTGATTTCCACGAGGCCGAGCTGGCGGCCGCGCTTGATGAGGCGGTTGACGGTGGCGTGCGAGAGGCCGAGCTGGTCGGCGATCTGCGCCTGCGTCAGGCCTTCCAGGAAGTGCAGCACGAGCGCCTGGTGCATCTGGCGGGCGATGACGATCTCTTCGCGTGGCGCCGTGGTCTTGGGTTTCAGCTTGGCGATCGGCATGTCAGGCGGCCTTCCGCTTGTGCATGAAATGGTCGATGGAAACGGCGGCGAGCAGGATGCAGCCCTTGATCATGTCCTGCCAGTAGACCGAGACATTGAGCAGGATCAGCGACGAAGTAACGACCGAGAGCAGCGCGATGCCGAGGATAGCACCGAGAATGGTGCCCGAGCCGCCGTTGAGCGAGGCCCCGCCGATGACGGCCGCGGCGATGATGTTGAGCTCCATGCCGGCGCCGAAGGTGGGGGTCGCGGCACCGAAGCGGGACATGTAGATGACGCCTGCAACACCGGCGAGCGTCGAGCACAGGACCGTCACCCAGAACTTCACCTGGTTGGTCTTGATGCCGGAATAGAGCGCCGCCTTCTCGTTGCTGCCGGTGTAGAAAACCTTGCGGAAGGCGGTCGCCCGGCGCAGCAGGAAATCGAACAGCACGACGACGGCGACGAAGATCAGGATGACATAGGGAACGCCGTAGAACGTGCCCTGCCCCACCGCCTTGAAGCCGGCCGGCAGCGTGAAGAGCGACAGCGGCGTGCCCTTGGTGATGATGAGGCAGAGGCCGCGCACGATCACCATCGCTGCCAACGACGTGATGAAGTGGTTGAGGCCGACGACCGTCACGAAGAAGCCCATGATGCCACCGATGGCGCTGCTCGCCAGAATGCCGACCAGAGAGGCCGTCCACGGGTCGAGCCCGGCGAGGAACAGTGAGCCGGACAGCACCATCGCGAAGCAGACGACGGAGCCGACCGCCAGATCGATGCCACCGACGATCAAAAGGATCGTCATGCCGACGACAACGATGCCTTCGACGGAAAAGCTCATCAGCATGGCGCGGAAATTGCCGAGCGTCAGGAAGTGCGGCGAGGCGAAGCTCATGATCACGCAGAGCGCGAGGATGATCGCGATCAGCCCGGCCTCGCGCATCGTGCCGATGCGCTTGAAGGACGATGTCTTCGGCGCGCCTGCCGCCATCGTGTCGATTGCCATTCCCGTCTCTCCCAGTTTCTTCTCACGCGGCATGGTTCGCCGCCTTTGCCGTGCCCATGCCCGAGGCCAGGCGGATCACGGCCTCCTCCGTCATCTCGTCCGCGCCGAGTTCGCCTGCGATGCGGCCTTCGCGGACAACAAGCACCCGGTCGCAAAGGCCGAGCAGTTCCGGCATTTCCGAAGAGATGACGATGATGCCGATGCCCGAGCGCGCAAGATCGCGCAGCAGGCGGTGAATTTCCGTTTTCGCGCCGACATCGATGCCGCGCGTCGGTTCGTCCATCAGGATGACCTTCGGCTTCACCGCAAGCTGCTTGGCGATCGCCACCTTCTGCTGGTTGCCGCCGGACAGCGATTTGACCGGCGCGTCGACGCCGCTCATGCGCACCCCGAGCCGCCTGGCAAAATCCTCCGCCAGTGCAGTCTCCGCACGGCGTTTCAGCAGGCCAGCCGGATTGGTCAGCGCCTTCAGGTCCAGCACGGAAATGTTCTGTGCGATGGACAGTTCGAGAAAGACACCGGACCCCTTGCGGTCCTCGGACAGGTAGACGATGCCGGCTTTCACGGCATCCGAATAGGATTTGATCTTCTGCGTATCGCCATGCAGGCGCACCGTGCCTTCCGTGCGCGGCCGAAGCCCGCAGATGCCCTCGGCGATTTCGGTGCGGCCGGAGCCGATGAGGCCGCCGATACCGAGGATTTCGCCCTTGCGCAGCTTGAAGCTGACATCCCGGAAGCGCGCATCGTCGCCGATGCGGTCCACTTCGAGGATGGTGGTGCCGGATGCCTCGTCCGCGCCGAGCTTGTCCGGATAGAGCTGCGTGATCTCGCGCCCGACCATGCGGCGCACCACGTCGTCCGGCGTCACGTCGGCAATGCGGTCGGTGCAGACATAACGGCCATCGCGGAACACGGTAACGCGGTCGCAGAGGCTGAAAATCTCGGCCATGCGGTGGCTGATATAGATGATCGAGATGCCATTCGCCTTGAGGTCGCGGATGATCGAGAAAAGCTGCTGCGCCTCGGTTTCGGTCAAGGCGGCGGTCGGTTCGTCGAGGATCAGCACGCGGCAGTCGAGCGTCAGCGCCTTGGCGATCTCGACGAGCTGTTGGCTGGAAATCGGCAGGTCGGCGACCTTGCGGCGAACGTCGATGGCGGCAAGCCGGTTCATTACAGCCTGCGCATCGCGTTCCAGCGCGCGGTAATTCATGAAGGGCGTGCGGCGGCGGTTGGTCGCGGCCATGAACATGTTTTCGGCAACCGTCGCATCCGGGCAGAGCGCGATTTCCTGATGTACCAGGCCGATGCCGAGCGACTGGGCGGCAGCGGGCGAGGCGATGCGCACGGCCTTGCCGTCGACGCGGATTTCGCCTTCGGTCGGCTGCAGCACACCGGCGATGATGTTCATCAGCGTCGACTTGCCGGCGCCGTTTTCGCCGCAGAGCGCATGGACCTCGCCGCGTTCGAGCGTGAAATCGACGTCGGTCAACGCCTTCACTGCCCCGAAATGCTTGGTCACGCCGTGAATGGTGAGCACCGGCTCCGCCATCGTCTTCCTCCCTCTCCTTTCGAGACCATCCGCGCCGCGAGGCGCGGATGGCGTTCGCTTAGGAGCTTACTCCTCGATGCCCTTGGTGCCGCGACGCTTCAGGTACTTGTCCCAATAAAAGTCGTCGGCATTTTCGGCGGTCACGATCGACAGGCCATTGTCGACGACCGGGATGCTCATCGGGTTGAAGCCGGAGCGCTTGGCGTCGTTCATCGGGTCGATGAGTTCCGGATGCTTGGCGAGCCACAGCAGCATGAAGCCCATATAGCCCTGCATGCCCTGGTTCGGGTTGATCGAGCCGAAGACTTCGCCGGCCTTGATCATGTCGAGGATGTTGGCGTTGACGTCCGCGCACATGACGAGGACCTTGCCGCCCGCTTCCTTGTTGGCCTGCGCCGCGCCGATAGCGGAGTTGGCTTCCGGCATGAAGACGGCGCCGAGGTTCGGGTTGGCCTGTATGAGGCTCGACAGGCCCTGATAGGCCTTGGTCGGATCCTGGTTGGAAGCGGCGCGGCCGACCAGCTTCATGTCCGGCCACTTCTCTTCCATGCGGGCGATGAAGGCGGCGATGCGCTTGTCGTGGTTGTCCTGGCCCGGATTTTCGAGGACCGCATATTCGCCCTTGCCGCCCAGCTTCTCGGCGATCGCGTCGGCGGCATAGGTGCCTTCGCGGGTGTTGTCCGAGGTGATGAAGGAAACGCGCTTGGAGAGCGGCGAGTCAGCGGCGAAGGTGACGACCGCCGTCCCCTGGTCGATGGCGCGGTTGATCGGCTCGATGAACGGGTCGGAGTTCATCGGGTGTACGAGAATACCGGCCGGGTTCTGCGCCAGCGCCTGGTCGAAGGTGGCGATCTGCTTGTTGACGTCATATTCCGGCGTGCCGGTATATTCCGTCTCGCAGCCGAGCTGCTGGCCGGCCTGCTTGAACATTTCATAGACCGGGAACCAGTATTCGACGCCCGAGACCATGACGTTCATGACGTATTTTTCGCCCGGCTTGCAGCGGAACGGGTTTTCCGTCTCGGCCGCCGCGGAACCGGCAAAAAGCGTTGCTGCGAGGACCGCCATCGCGGTCGTGCTCAGAAAAGTGCGCAAGTGTCCTCCTCGGGGCAAAGACCCCTCCCAAAAACCCGTTGGCGCCGAAACGACGCCGATGATCGCGTTGAAATCCGGATTTCCTCCTCGAAGTCCGGTATGGGCAGGTAACCGCATGACGCAGCTCCTGTCAATATAATTCATGATATGAAATATATTTCAGGATTATAGCCTGAAATCAAGCCCACGAGGTGAAATATCTTTCAGCCCTTCGCGACCGCGGCCACGGAGGCCGTAAAGACCGGATCGGCCATCAGCGCGCGGCAGCGGGCAAACCGTCCGTCCGCATAGGCGCGGAAATCGGCCGCCGGGTTGCCGTTGGCGAGCTGGATGAGGCCCCAGAGCGTCCAGAGCAGGTCGCACATCGCCTTGTAGATGACGATGCGGCCGCGTTCGGCAGGCTTCGGCTCGCCGCCGAAATAGGCGCGGATCATCTCCTCCTCCTGAGCGCCGGTAAATTCCGCCTCGACGGAGAGATCGCCGAGGTCCCACATCGGGTCGTTCATGCCGGAATATTCCCAGTCGACGATCCACATGCGCTCCCCCGTATCGAGAAAATTCTCGCAGAGCGGATCGCAATGGCAGGCGACGACGGGCAGCGCGTGGGCGGCGAGCGCCGCGCGCACGGCCTCGGCCTCGCGCAATCCTTCGTGATAACCCTCCGGCAGGGCGACGTCCTTGGTGGAGAGCACGGCGAGGTAGTCGTCGATCATCGCGAAGAGCTCGAAACGCGCCGGGAAGACGGCGCCGCTGTCGTGCAGGCGCCGGAAGGCCTCGCCGGCCCGCGCCGGGGCGCCGGAAACGGCCTTGAAGCCTTCGGGCGTCATCGTCGTCGCGCCGGGAATGAAGCGGGTGACCATCAGCCCGGTCACCGCATCCGCGTGAAAAACCTCCGGGCCGACGCCGACGCGCGCGGCCTCCTTCGCAGCGATCGCCTCGTTGCCGCGGTCGATATATTCCTCCGTGCCCTTGCCCGGCACGCGCAGGCACCATTCGCCGGCACGAAAGACGAGGTTGGTGAGGCCGCCGAGCCGTTCGATAGGGCCGTCGTAGCGTTCCAGGAGCGGGATTCCTGCAATCGCCTCCATCGCCTGCTGCTCTTCGTTCATGAACACCTCCTTTTGGCCGATGATGACGGTTCCACAGATTTCGCCCTTTCGCTATCATCATCAAAACACGAGGGAAGGCCATGGCAAACGGACATCATGAGGGTGCACTCGGCGCAGTCTACAATGCAAGCGGCACGGAAGAGGTGGCGGCCCTCTACGACCGCTGGGCCGAGACCTACGACGCCGACATGGCGAGCGCCGGCTATCGCCACCCGTCGATCTGCCTCGGCCTGATCGCGCGCCACCTGCCGCGGGGCGCGGCACCGCTGCTGGATGCGGGTGCGGGCACCGGGCTGATCGGAGAATGGCTGTCGATCCTCGGTTATCCCCATGTCGAAGGCCTCGACATTTCCGAAGGCATGCTGGCGCGGGCAGCGGCGAAGAACGTCTATGCCGCCCTGCATCGCGCGGCGCTGGGCAATCCCCTGCCCTTCCCGGACCGGCATTTTGCCGGCGTCGTCTCGGCCGGCGTCTTCACCTCCGGCCATGTCGGCGTGGAAGGGCTGCCGGAACTCCTGCGCATCACGCAGCCGGGCGGCGTCATCGTGCTGACGGTGAAGAACACGCTCTGGAACGACGGCTTCGCCGACCGGCTAGCCGCGCTGGAGCGGGAGGGCATTCTGCTGCGGGCGGAGGAAACCGTCCCCTACGTCTCCATGCCCGGCGAGACCGGCACCGTGCCGAGCCGCGGCGTGGTGCTGAAAGTGCTGCGCCACGCCTGAGCGGCAGAACTAGGCCGGTTGGACCTCGACGGTGACGTGCGACAGCGCGCCGAGATGGGCAAGCCGCGCCTTGTAGTCGGACGGCGCCTTGGGATGCGGCGAGGAAAGCGCGACGATGGCGGCGTGATGGCCGGGGCCGACCTGCCAGACATGCAGGTCGGTGATGTGCTCCTCGCCACGCTCCAGCGTCGCGCGGATCTCGTCGGCAAGCCCCGCCCCTTCCGGCGCCGCATCGATCAGCACCCCGCCCGTCTCGCGGATCAGGCTCCACGACCAGCGCACGATGACCAGCGCGCCGACGATGCCCATCAGCGGATCGGCCCAGAGCCAGCCGTAGCTGCGGCCGAGCAGCAGCGCGACGATGGCGAGGATCGAGGTCAGCGCATCGGCCAGCACATGCAGATAGGCGGCGCGCAGATTGTTGTCCTGCGCGTGGTGTTCATGATGGTGATGGTCATGATCGTGGCCATGGTGGTGGTGCGTATGGTCGTCCCGCAGCAGCCAGGCGCTGACGAGATTGACGGCAAGCCCGGCGACGGCGACGGCGATCGCCTGTTCGAAGCCGATCGCGACCGGATTGGCGAGCCGCACAAAACTTTCCCAGCCGATGAGCAGCGCGATCAGCGCCAGTACGATCGCACTGGCGAAGCCCGCGAGATCGCCGAGTTTCCCGGTGCCGAAGGTGAAGCGCGGATCGCGCGCATGGCGGCGGGCATAGGCATAGGCCAGCGCCGCGATCAGCATGGCGCCGGCATGGGTGGACATGTGCCAGCCATCCGCCACCAGCGCCATCGAGCCGTAGAGCGTGCCGGCGACGATTTCCGCCACCATCATGCTTGCCGTCAGCGAGATGACGAGCCAGACCTTGCGTTCGTTGCGGCTGTGATCGGAACCGAGAAAGACATGGTCATGCGTGGCCATGGTTTGCCCCTTTCGTTGTGGGCGGCGCTATTTCAGATAGGTCCGGATGACCCCGATCAGCTCTTCGCCGCCCTGAAGACAGTCCGCCTTGGTTTCCGCGGCAATAACGTGGTGGCGCAAATGATCCTCCATCACCTCCGCCGTCAGCCCACCGAGCGCGCCACGCACGGACGCGAGCTGGCGCATGATCTCCCCGCAGCCCGCCTCCCCCTCCAGCGCCCGCTCGATGCCATCGAGCTGGCCGCGGATGCGGCGTACACGGGCGATCAGCTTGTCCTTCTGCTGGATGGTATGGCTCACGTCGTCACCTTCGGCCTTATAGTATACCCCCCTATACTATAGATTCCACGATCAAGAAAGGCCCGTAGGCCTCCCCGGGCCGTGCGCTCAGGCTTTGACGCGCACGGCTGCCGGATCGTAGAGCGGTTCGAGGTGGATTTTTGCCGGCGTGCGTTCCATGGCGACGACGAGTTCGTAGTCGCCGCCCGTCAGGAAATCGTCGTCCACGCCCTCGGCGCGGCGCACATAGCCGTAACCGACATTCTTGCCGAGCGTATAGCCGTAGCCGCCGCTGGTGAGGTAGCCGACGGGCTCGCCGTTGCGCAGGATCGTCTCGCGGCCGACGAGCACCACATCCGGGTTGTCGACCGTGAAGCCGGCGAGCGCCTTCTTGCGCTTTTCGCCCTGCAGGGCCTCCAGCGCGCGGCGGCCGAGGAAGTCGGTGTTCTTGCGCAGCTTCACGGCCCAGCCGAGGCCGGCATCGAGCGGCGTATCGTTCGGCGTGATATCGGAACCCCAGGCGCGATAGCCCTTCTCGAGGCGCAGCGATTCCAGCGCGCGGTAGCCGACCGGGCGGATATGGAAGGGAGCGCCCGCCGCCATCAGCGCGTCGAAGACGGTGCCGATGGCGTCGATCGGCACATGCAGCTCCCAGCCGAGCTCGCCGACATAGGTGACGCGCAAGGCGCGTACGACATGGCCGGCGATCGCGATTTCCCGCACATGGCCGAAGGGGAAACCGGCATTGGAAACGTCGGCATCCGTGACGGCCGCGAGCACATCGCGTGCCTTCGGCCCCATCAGCGAGAGCGTGCCAAAATCCTCGGTGACGTCGCGCAGCGTCACGTCGAGGTCGTCGGGGATATGGTCCTCGATCCAGCCGAGGTCATGGGTGCGGAAACCCGTGCCGGTGACCACGTAGAATGTCTCGTCGGCAAGCCGCGCCACCGTCAGGTCCGCCTCGATGCCGCCGCGGGTGTTGAGAAGCTGGGTATAGGTGAGCCGGCCGACCGGCTTGCCGACATCGTTGGCGCAGATCCAGTCAAGCGCCTTCAATGCATCCGGCCCCGTCATCTCATATTTGGCGAAGGAGGACTGGTCGAAGATGCCGACGGCCTCGCGCACATGGCGATGCTCGTCGCCGACGGCGGAAAACCAGTTCTGCCGGCCCATCGAATAGATGTCCTTCGGCTCGGCTCCCTTGGGCGCGAACCAGTTCGGCCGCTCCCAGCCGAGCTTCGAGCCGAACACCGCGCCATGCGCCTTCAGCCGCTCATAGAGTGGCGAGACGACACGCGGGCGGCCGCTTTCATATTCTTCATGCGGGAAGCCGATCGTATAGTGTTTGCCATAGGCTTCCAGCGTGCGGTCGAGCACCCATTGGCGATCGCGATGCATGCCGGAAAAGCGGCGGATGTCGACCACCCAGAGATCGAGCGGCGCCTCGCCGTCGACGACCCATTGCGCCAGCACCCAGCCCGCGCCGCCGCCGGACGCGATGCCGAAGGCGTTGAAGCCGGCACCGACGAACATGTTCTTGCATTCCGGCGCGACGCCGAGGATGAAGTTGCCGTCCGGCGTAAAGCTCTCCGGCCCGTTGATCATCTGCTTGACGCCGACCTTCTCCAGCGCCGGCACGCGGGCGATGGCCTGCTCCATATGCTGCTCGAAATGGTCGAAATCGTCGTCGAAGAGGCGGAAGGCGAAGTCGTCGGGCACGTCGCCGGTGGTCCACGGCTGCGGGTTCGGCTCGTAGCCGCCCATCACCAGCCCGCCGACCTCCTCCTTGAAATAGGTGCGGCGGTCGGGATCGCGGATCGTCGGGGCATCGGTGGCAAGGCCCGGCACCGTTTCGGTGATGATATATTGGTGCTTGACCGGCTGGAGCGGCACGTTGATGCCCGCCATGGCCCCCACCTGCCGCGCCCATTGGCCGGCACAATTGACGACCTTTTCGCAGGAAATATCGCCGAGCGTGGTGCGCACGCGGCGGATGCGGCCGTCCTCGATATCGAAACCCGTGACGCGCACGTTCTCGACGATCTTCGCGCCGTGCATGCGGGCACCCCGGGCGAGCGACTGGGTAATGTCCGACGGGCTCGCCTGCCCGTCCGTCGGCAGCCAGCTTGCGCCGACGAGGTCGCCAACCTCCATCAGCGGCCACATGGTCTTCACCTCCTGCGGCGTCAGCAGGTGCATGTCCATGCCGAAACTTTTCGCGGTCGTGGCAAGGCGGCGGAACTCGGTCCAGCGATCCTGGTTGGTGGCAAGGCGCAGGCAGCCCGTCATCTTCCAGCCGGTGGCAAGCCCCGTCTCGGCTTCGAGGCCCTTGTAGAGATCGACGGAATATTTCAGCACGCGGGTAATGGAGGCGGAGGAGCGAAGCTGGCCGACGAGGCCGGCGGCATGCCAGGTGGAGCCGGAGGTCAGCGTGCCCTGCTCCAGAAGGATGACATCCGCCTTGTGGTCGCGGGCGAGATGATAGGCCGTCGAGCAGCCGATGATGCCGCCGCCGATGACAACGATCTCAGCATGGGATGGCAGGGTCATTTGGTGTGTTTCCCGTATTTTGTTCTGTAGTGGTCAAGCGCCCTGTCGAGGCGGTCGAGATTGTCCGCCGTGTAGCCGACATAGTCGGCGCCCGGCGCGGTGAGATGCAGTTCGGAGACCATGCTCCACATCGCCTCGCGCAACAGCGAGGCGCATTGCATGGCGGCATGCGAGCGGCGGATCGCGGGGTCCGGCGCGCCGCCGAAATAGGCATCGAGGAAATCCTCGGCCTCCTCCGGCGAAAGTCCGGCATTGGAGGTGGCGCCGGCCAGATCGAACATGGCGGTGGAGAAACCGGCATATTCGAAGTCGATCAGCCAGAGCCGGTCGCCATCGTCGAGAATGTTCGTCGGCAGGAGGTCGTTGTGGCCGAAGACGATCGGCAACGGTGCCTGCGCCGCCTCCAGCTCCTCGGCGAGCGCAAGGTAGCCCGGCAGATGCGGCTTCATGCGGCTGCCGCCGGCCTTCAGGGTACGGGCATAGTCGCGCACCACATGGAAGGGCCAGAAGAGGAAGGCGGCACCACTGATCTCCGCCGGCATCTCGGTGTGGAAGCGGCGCAGCAGCGCCGCCACGCGCCGGCGTTCGATGGCGACGTCTTCCGCGCCAAAGGTTTTTGCGCCGAGAAAGGCCGAGACCATGAGGCCCGGCTCGGCATATTGCACCTGCGGGCCGAAGCCGGCGGCATGGGCAGCCCGCGCCGTCATCAGTTCCCGCTCGCGAAAAACGTGGTGGAAGGGATAATCCCGACCAAAGCGCACGACATGGCGCCCCGCCCCGTCGCTAACCAGATAACTCTCGTTGCTGATGCCGCCCTTCAGCGGTGCGATCTCGATGCGGCCTGTCCAGCAGGGCAGAGCGCGAATGCGGTCCTCGACGGCGCGGCTGATCTCGATATGTCCCTCCATCAGCTCACCCTCTCGCGGATGCGGTTGGCGCCGGCGGAAATCAGCCGGTCGGCGATGATGGCGATGAAGGCGATGGAGAGGCCGGCGACGATGCCGCGGCCGGTATCGGCCTTGGTGAGCGCGATATAGACCTCCTGCCCGAGGTCGCGCGTGCCGACCAGCGCGGTGATGACCAGCATGGAGAGCGCGAACATGATGGTCTGGTTGAGCCCGAGCAGGATCTCCGGCAGCGCCAGCTTCAGCTTGATCTTGGTAAGAATCTGGCGCGGCGTGCAGCCCATGGCGCGGCCGGCTTCTACCACGCGCGGATCGACGCGGTGGAGGCCCAGCACCGTGTAGCGGATCGCCGGCACGACGGCATAGGCGACGACAGCGATCATCGCGGTGAAGTCGCCGACGCGGAACAGCATGACAACAGGCATGAGATAGACGAAGGAGGGCAGCGTCTGCAGCGTATCGATGACGAGTTGCAGCCAGCGCCAGAGCCGGTCGCGCTCGGCCGCAAGAATGCCGAGCGGCACGCCGATCAGGCAGGCGAAGACGACCGAGACGCCGCAGAGATAGACGGTGACCGTCGCCTTTTCCCACTGGCCGGTCGCCGCGATCAGGAAGGCCAACACGCCGACCAGCAAGGCGAGGCGCAGCCCGCCCAGCGTATATCCTGCCAAAGCCAGCAGCGCGACGACGCCAGCCCAGGGCAGGTCGGCGAGCAGGCGTTTCAGGGGCACCAGTAGGTTCAGCAGGATGATGTTGCGGATCGCCTCCAGCGCGTCGAAGAAGTTGATGTTGATCCAGCGCACGACCTCGGACCAGAAAGTGCCGGTGGAAACCTGCCAGGCTTCGGGGAAGGATTGCAGCGCGGGCACGGCGAGGCCCGCAACGAAGGTAACGAAAACGATCGTCAGTGCAGCGACGAGATAGGGGTAGCGGGAGACGAAGCCGCTTGCTGCCGGGATGCCGGCCGCCGGTTTTCCCGCTTTTTCCGCATAGGCCTGGCTCAACCGGTCGAGCGCCACGGCGAGCGCGACGATCGCTAGGCCCGCTTCGAGGCCGGCGCCGATATCGAGGCGGCGAAGGGCGGCGAGCACGTCGAAGCCGAGGCCGCCGGCGCCGATCATCGAGGCGATGATCACCATGTTGAGCGAGAGCATGATGACCTGGTTGACGCCGACCATCAGGCTGTCCTTGGCGGATGGCACCATGATCTTCCACGTCATCTGCCGCCGGCTGCACCCGACCATGTTGCCGAGGTCGCGGATTTCCGATGGCACCGAGCGCAGGGCGAGGATGGTCACACGCGCCATCGGCGGCAGGGCGTAGATCAGCGTCGCGACGATCGCCGATGTCGGGCCGAAGCCGAAAAAGACGAGCACGGGCACGAGATAGGCGAAGACCGGGATCGTCTGCATCAGATCGAGCACCGGCACCAGCACGCGCTCGAAGAGCGGCCAACGCCAGGCGGCAAGGCCGAGCAGCAGGCCCACCAAGACGCCGATCGGCACGGCGACGACGATGGAGGCGAGCGTCACCATGGCGCTCGTCCACTGGCCGAAAAGCACGAGGAAGCCGAAGCAGGCGGTGACGAGGGCGGCCAGCCGGACACCCCCGGCGTGATGGCCGATCAGCGCAACGATAGCGAGCACCGCGAGCCAGGAGAGCGGCGGCACCTGCTGCACCGCGCTCGACCCCTGCCCGGAAAGCAGCCCGGTCGAGAGCAGGCCGAGCGCCACACGGTAGGGCAGGTCGATGATTTCGGCAACGAACCGGGTGAGGTCCGTGAAGGTGAAGAGCCCGAAACTCGCCTCGTCCAGCAGCCATTTCGTTGCCTTGCCGATCCAGCGTGCGGCGGGGATTTCGAGGGCACGCGGGTAGGAGAAGGCCCATTTCGCCAGCCCATCGCCGAATTGCCAGAAGAGGACGAAGACCGCGAGCGCCGCCGGCCACAGCCAGCGCGCCCGCGCCGTTGCGATGGAGGGGTTTTCCGGGATCGGTTCGGAGACGGGCTGGAGGAAGGGAAAGGAGGCGCTCATGCCGTCAACCCCGCATCATCACGTCGACGACCGCGGTGCGGTCGATCAGGCCGACGGGTTTTCCCGCGCCGTCCAGCACAGCCAGCGCCTCGTTGCCAGCGGAAAAGAGCGGCGCCGCCTCTGCGATGGGTGCAGCGGCCCGGATGGAGGCCGGCGGCAGCACGCCGTTGAGCGGCCGCATGAGGGAGGCCACCTTGACGACCTTGGCCCGCGCAACGCTGCGCGTGAACTCCGCCACATAGGGCGTGGCCGGGTTCAGCACGAGGTCTTCCGGCGTGCCGGCCTGCACGATCTCGCCGTCCTTCATGATGGCGATGCGGTCGGCAAGGCGAATCGCCTCGTCGAAATCATGGGTGATGAAGACGATGGTCTTCTTCAGCACGGATTGCAGGCGCAGGAATTCGTCCTGCATTTCGCGGCGGATCAGCGGGTCGAGCGCGGAAAACGGCTCGTCGAGGAACCAGAGTTCCGGTTCCACCGCCAGCGAGCGGGCAATGCCGACGCGCTGCTGCTGGCCGCCGGAAAGTTCGCGGGGAAAGGCAGTCTCCTTGCCGGAGAGGCCGACGAGGTCGATCATGCGCCGCGCCCGCTCCTCGCGCGCCGCCCGCTCTATGCCCTGGATTTCCAGGGGAAAGGCGACATTCGCCAGCACCGTCAGGTGCGGCAGAAGCGCAAAATGCTGGAACACCATGCCCATCTGGTGGCGGCGGATTTCGATCATCCGCGCTTCGCTGGCCGCCAGCAGGTTCTCGCCGTTGAAGAGGATGTCGCCGGAGGTCGGCTCGATGAGGCGCGACAGGCAGCGCACCAGCGTCGACTTGCCCGAGCCCGACAGGCCCATGATGACGAAGATCTCGCCCTCGCGAACCTCGATATTGACGTCGCGCACCGCGCCGACGGCGCCGGCTGCGCGCAGGTCCGCGCTCGTCGGCCGCGAAGCCGTGCCGATCAGGGATTTGCCGCCGGCGCCAAAAATCTTCCAGACGCCGCGGCAGACAAGTTTCGGTTCGTGAGAAGCCATCGTTCTTCCGGTCGCGTAATCGAAACGCAGCCCTTCCGGGGCCGCACGCTCAAGGAAACGACCCGGCCCCCTGCTGGCGGGAGCCGGGCCTGGCGCTTCTACTTCTTGATCCAGCCGGACCAGCGCGGCTCGTTGGCCGCCATCCATTCGGCGACCACCTCCGAGACCTTCTTGCCGTCGAGGTCCACCTTCGTGATCATCGCGCCCATCTCGTCATTGTTGATGTTGAACGCCTTGATGGCCGCGTAGGCGCCCGGCCACTTGTCCTTGACGCCCGACCAGCCGACCTTCCAGATCGGGCCGAAGGGCTTGCCGCAGTCATAGGCGGCATCGGGGTTCACGCCGACAGCCGGGTCCGTGTAGCACTCCTTCGAATAGGGCGGGAACTCCACCCATTCGCCCTTGTACTTGGCCGGCGCCCAGTGCGGCGCGTAGATCCAGAGCAGGATGGGCGCCTGGCGCTGGTATGCGCTTTCGAGCTCGGCAAAGAGGGCGGCGTCGGTGCCGGCATGGATCACCTCGAAGGGCAGGTCCAGCGCCTCGACGCGTTCGTCGTCAAAACCACCCCAGGTGACAGGGCCGCCGAGATACCGGCCTTTCGGCGCGGTTTCCGGAATGGAGAAGGCCTCGGCGCAGGCTTCGCTCTTCAGCGCTTCCCAGTTCGGCAGGCCGGGGCATTTCTCCTTCATGTATTCCGGATACCACCACTCTTCCTTGGCCTGCATGCCGGTCTCGCCGAAATTCTCGACCTTGCCGGTGGCCGTCGCGGCATCCATCGCGTCGCGGCCGGTGGTTTCCCACATTTCCATGGCGACATGCAGGTCGCCGGTCTCCAGGCCCGCGAATTGCGCGAGATAGTCGGCCTGGACATATTCGACGGAATAGCCGGCTTTCTTCAGCACCTCGCCCATGATTTCCGTGGTGATGAGCTGGCCGGTCCAGTCATGCAGCGTGAGCTTGATGGGATCGGTGGATTCCTGGGCGCTTGCGGGCGCCATCGTGAGGGCCGCGGACAGGCAGAGCGTCGCGGCAAGCATTCCTGACAGGCGAATAGGTTGAAACATGCGTGATCTCCCGGTCGCACTTTGAAGTCGATGCTGTTCTGCGTGCGCAGGAGGTCGTTCCCCGTACTTTTGTATCTGTCGACCCGTGCACGCCGCCAATCTCACGCGGGATGAAAGCGCCTGTCAATCCTGCACTGTGGCTTTTTATGTCTTTATGCCTGCTTTTGCGGCTTTCTTGCCAGATGATCCGTCTAGGATTATGAAGCAGGAGAACGCATGCGGACACGACGACGATGAACCACTCCAAGCGCCACAACGACATTCTCCGCCTGCTCCAGCAGGACGGCACGGTGACGATCGCCGATCTCGCAAAGAAACTCGAGGTTTCGCTGGAAACCGTGCGGCGGGACATCAAGCCGCTGACGACCAACGGCACCGTGCTGAAGATGCACGGCGCGGTCGCGCTGCCCTCCGTGGTGGGCGAAGCGCCCTTCGAAAAGCGCATGCGCGAAAACAGCGAGGCGAAAAAGGCGATCGCCATCGCGATGGCCGCGACGATCCGCGACGGTGATTCGATCATGCTGGATACGGGCACGACGACGAGCTATCTCGCCCGCGAGCTGCTGGGACACCGACGGCTGACCGTGGTCACCAACTCCTCCGACATCGCCCGCACGCTTTCGACGGTCAACGACAACCGCGTCTACATGGCCGGCGGCGAGCTGCGCAGCGACAACGGGGCCGCCTTCGGCGTCTCGGCGATCGAATTCATCAGCCATTTCACCGTCGGCCATGCGGTGATTTCCACAGGCGCGATCGATGCCGGGATCGGTGTGATGGACTACGATCTGGAGGAAGCGGAATTCGCGCGCGCCGTGGTGTCGCGCGGAAAGCGCGCGATCGTCGTCACCGACCACACGAAATTCGGCCGGCAGGGGCTGGTGCGGGTGTGCGAGTTTAGCGCGCTGACCGACCTTTTCACCGACAAGGCCCCGCCGCGCGACGTCTCGTCGTCGCTGAAGGCCGCGGGCGTCAACGTCGTCCTGGCGCGCTGAACGCAACGCGGCCCGGCAGAAGACCCGCCGGACCGCTCCAAATCACGTCAGTTCATCGTCGACCACTGCCGCTCGACTTCCTCGACGTCCTTGTTCAAGTGCACATGCGCATCGACATGATCGACCCAGTCGAGAGGGATCAGGTGATGCCGGCCATCCTTCGAATCGCTCTTCGTGAGCTTGATGCGGCTTTCGCCCTCCATATGGTCGACGGTGCCGATGTGACCGCCATCGGCGGCCCGGACTTCCATATGTTCACGGATTTCGCTTGCAGCGACCATGGGACTTCTCCTTTCAGGTGAAACGTCACCCGTAAGAAACGCGGGGACCCTCGCGTGGTTCCCGCGCCCGCTGTGCTAGTAGGCGGCCTCGTAGGCGGCGCAGATCTCGGCCTGCGTCTTGCCGGCAAGATAGGCGATCTCGCCCTCCTTGTGCTTGACGTAGACGTCGGCGAACCCTTCCGGAAACCAGCCGCAGACCGTCGCATTGCCCCGGAAACGCTGGAGTGCAGCTTCCAGCGTCTGCGGCAGGCGCACGTAGCCGCGGGCGGCCAGCGCTTCGATATTCAGCAGCGACAGGTCCTCCTGCGTCGCCTCCGGCACCGCCAGCCCCTCCTCGATGCCCTGCACGCCGGCATGGACGATCGCGGCGAGCGCCAGGTGCGGATTGGCGGCGCCGTCGGCGGCGCGGAATTCGAAGTTGAACTGGGCGGCGCGCGCGATATCGCTGATGTCCGAGACCGGGCAGATCCGCACCGATGCCTCGCGATCGCGGAAACCGAGATTGTTGAAGGCCGCACTCCAGCGGTGCGGGGTAAGCCGCAGGTAGGACACGACGCTGGGCGCGGTGATGGCGATGATCGAGTCGAGATATTTCAGGATGCCTGCGACGAATTTGCCCGCGACGTCGGAAAGCTCGTGTTTGCCGTTCGGGTCGTGGGTCACGGGATTGCCGGCGGAATCCAGCATGCTGATATGCACATGCACGCCATTGCCGACGCCGGCCGGATCGCGGATCGGCGTGAAGGTCGGGTCGTAGCCGAGTTCGCGGGCGACAAGCTGCACGAGTTCGCGGGTGATCAGTGAATGATCGGCGACGGTGACGCCCTTCTGCGGCCCCATCGTCACCTCGAACTGGCCGGCGCCGAATTCCTTGAGGATCGTATCGGGCGTCACGCCCGCCGCGCGCATGGCGGCGACGATCGCCTCGCAAAAATGCCGCTCCTCCTGGAAACCGCCGAGCGTGAAGGCCTTGCCGACCTCGGAAACGAGATGCTTGATCTGGAATTCGTGCTCGAAGGCGCCGTAGAGCGTGACGCCCGCCACCCTCTCCAGCCGCTCAAGGGCGGCTTCGAGGATCGAGCGCGTGCAGAATTCCCACGGCCGGCCGTCGGTATAGCGGATGTTGCCGAGGACGAAGTTTTCGTTGGGTGCCCCCTCCTCGCTCTCGATGCTGACGCTCGTCGCAGCGTCGGGGATGAGCACGAGGTCGCCGAGCGAGCCGAAGGGGCTTTCGGCGATATTGTCGAAGCAGGTGATCTGCACATTGGTCGGCGTCCAGCCGACGCCGCGTTTCAGGCGCTTTTCCATCTGCGCCAGCGGAAAGGCCTTGCCGCGCACCTTGCCCGAAAGGTCGCCGCAGCAGGCGACCATCATTTCCTCACGTTTCATCTGCGTCCCCGTTGATCTGGTCATAACCCGGCATCGAAAAGCGGATGCCGTCCCAATCCTTGATGCGTTTCTGCGTCGCCTCCCAATCGGCCTCGGAGACGCGCACGATCAGCGCCTCGACGAGCGCCATGGCGGCGGCGACCGTATCCCAGGCCGTGCCGGCATCGATCGGCAGCGCCACGATATGATCGGCGCTGCGGGCGGCCGGCGACATCCACTTGTCGGTGACGACGACGATCGTCGCGCCGCGTTTTTCCGCGATCGTCTCGGCAAGGCGCGAGAGGCTGAGCTGGTAGCGCCGGAAATCGAACAGCAGCACGACGTCCTTCTTGCGCATGCGCAATACGTGCTCCGGCCACATTTCCGGGTTGTCGGCCATATGGTAGATGCCGCTGCGGATCTGGCGCAGGTGGATCGACAGGAACGAGGCGACATTGTCGCTGACGCGCCCGCCGAGCAGGAAGATGTTGCGCGACGGATCGGCAAGCAGGTCGGCGAGAATGTCGAACTGCGCCTGCGACACCGTCGCCGTCATTTCCTGCATGACGGCCGAGACGCGTGCCACATATTCCGACAGGAATTCCGAATGGCCGACCGGCTTTTGGCTGGATTTGAGGTCGAGCGGCGAGCGCTGCCCTTCCTTCAGCTCGGTGATGAGCTGGCGTTGCAGGTCCTGGAAGCCGCCGCAGCCAATCTTGCTGACGAAGCGGGTGATGGAGGGCGCGCTGACCCCGGTCTTCGCCGCCAGCTCCTGGATGCTTTCAAGCCCGGTGAACGGGTAGTCCGCAAGGATGGCATTGGCGATCTTGCGCTCGCTGGCGGTCAGCTGCGCTGCGGCATCGCGGATTCTCGTGCGGATCGTCGTCGACGACTTACCATCGCTCATTGGCGTTCGTTCCCTTTGCTGAAACGAATATTCACGCCTTGAAAAAAATTAGTCAAATGGAAAAAGTCGATTGACTATGATCGGAAAATTTCTTTGACTGCTGGCCATAGAAGCCCGCGCCTCGGGCTGCAGGACGGATCCCATTTCATGCTGAGGTTCGCAGACCGCGACACGACGAGATTGCTGCAGGCGGGAGACCCCGATCCCGTGGAATGGATCAATTCCACGGGACGGTCGGCGATTTTCCTCACCTGCGAGCATGCCGGCCGTGCGATTCCAGCAGCGCTTGGCGATCTCGGCATTGCGGCGGACGAAATGGACCGCCACATCGCCTATGACGTCGGTGCGGAAGGCGTGGCCCGCGCGCTGTCCGAACGGCTCGATGCGGCGCTCATCCTGCAACGCTACAGCCGTCTTGTGATCGACTGCAACCGGCCTTTCGAGGCGAAGGACTGCATCGTTACGACCAGCGACGGCACGGTGGTACCGGTCAATGCCGACGTGACCGACAAGGAGCGCCAGCGCCGCTACGTTGAAATCCACCAGCCGCTGCACGAGGCGATCGCGGTGGCCCTCGACCAGAGGCAGGCGAGCGGCAAGCCGCTTCTCCTGGTCTCGGTGCACAGTTTCACGCCGGTGATGCGCGCCACCGGCGCGGTGCGGGATTTCGAACTGGGCCTGCTTTACAATCACGATGCGCGCCTTGCCGAGCGGCTGGCGGAAACCTTCCACGCCGCCAATCCGGACGTCACCGTCAAGCTCAACGCGCCCTATCACGTCGACGACATCTCCGATTACACGATCCCCGTGCACGGCGAGCGGCGCGGCATTCCGCATGTGCTTCTCGAAGTGCGCAACGACCTCATCAACGACGCCCGCGGGCAGCAGGAATGGGCCGACCGGCTGGCCGGCCCCCTGCTTCTCGCAGCAGAAACCCTTGAAGGACCTACCGATGGCCGCTGACCATCTGACCACCCGCGACGTGCCGCTCGATCCGGCCGCCTCCGCCATCCTCTTCATCGACGTGCAGAATTTCTCCGTGCGGCGCGACGGCGGCGAGTTCAAGGATGTTTCCGACGCGGATATTGCGGGCCAGTACGGCTATTATTTCAAGCGCATCCACGAGGTGGCGATCCCGAACATGCAGCGCCTGCTCGCTGGCTTCCGCAAGGCCGGAATCGAGGTGCTGCACACCACGATCGAGAGCCTCACCACGGACGGCCGCGACCGCGGCCTCGACTACAAGATCACCGGCTTCAACGTGCCGAAGGGCTCCTCCGACGGCAAGGTGATCGACGAACTGGCGCCGCTCGAGGACGAGATCGTCTTCCCGAAGAGCTCGTCCAGCGTCTTCGTCTCCACGCATATCGACTATGTGCTGCGCAATCTCGGCGTCAAACAACTTGTGCTTTGTGGACTGCTGACCGACCAGTGCGTGGAATCGGCCGTGCGCGACGCCTGCGACCTCAACTATCTCGTGACCCTCGTGCCGGATGCCTGCGGCACCTATTCGCAGGAGCGCCACGACAATTCGCTGCGCACGATCAAGGGCTATTGCCGGCAGATCTCGACCGACGCGCTGCTGAACGAAATCGGGCAGTAAGCCCGCACACGGAACCGACGGGACGGACACAAGGAGCATTCCAGGGCGGGCCGCAGAACAAAACAAAAAGGCCGGGCCGCCGATCCATTCACTGCCGAAAAGGCACCACAAAAGGGGAACGACCATGATGAAGACTTCCAGACTGCTTCTGGCGGCGACGAGTTTCGCGCTGGCCTCTACTGCGGCCCTTGCCGCCGACGACAAGATCGTGATCGGCGGCGCGCTGTCGATGACGGGCATCCAGGCCCCGCTCGACACGCCCGGCTATAACGGCGCGCAGGTCGCCGTCAAATTCCTGAACGACAATGGCGGCGTGCTCGGCAAGCAGATCGAGTTCATCAACATCGACGGCAAGTCCGATCCGGTGACGGTCGGCAATGTCGCCGTCGAATTGATCGACAAGGGCGCCCAGGTCATCGTCGCACCCTGCGACTTCGACTTCGGTTCGCCGGCCAGCCGCGAGGCACAGTCCGCCGGCCTCGTCGGCATCTCGACCTGCGCCTCCGATCCGCTCTATTCCTCCTGGTCGCTCGGCGACAAGCAGTTCACGCTCTCCATGTGGAACACCACGATGGGCGCAACGGCCGCCGACTTCGCCTTCAAGGAAAAGGGCTGGAAGACGGCCTATGTCGTCACCGACCAGTTCATCGCCTATACCAAGTCGCTGTCGAAATATTTCGTCGAGCAGTTCAAGGCGGATGGCGGCGAGGTCATCCTCGAAGACACCTACACGAACGGCGACAACAACTTTTCCGCCCAGCTCGCGCGTCTCCAGGCGCTCGGCAAGAAGCCGGACGTGATCTTCGTCTCGTCCTACGGCACGGATATCGGCGTGATCATCCGGGCGCTGCGCGAAGTCGGCTACGATGCGCCGATCCTCGGCGGCGATGCCTATGACGACCCGGCCATGCACCAGGCGCTCGGCGAAAAGTTCGGCAACGACGTCTATTTCGTCACGCATACCTGGATGGGCGCAGGCGCGGATCCGGAAATGGAGAAGTTCATCGGCCTCTACAAGGAAATGTTTGGCAAGGACCCGGACACCTCCTTCGTCTCGACCGGCTGGGACACGATCATGATGATCGCCCAGGCGATCAAGGCGGCCGGCTCGACCGATGGTGCCGCCGTTGCCAAGGCGCTGGAAGACGGCCAGTTCAAGTTGCTCACCGGTGATCTCGACTATGGCACCAACGAGGAAGGCCATGTGCCGAACAAGGCGGCGGCCCTCATCGAGCTCAAGGGCGGCAAGCCGACCTTCGTCGGATGGCGCAAGCCGGAATCCCTGCCGAAGCCCTGATCGCCCCTGCCTGCGGGCCGGCCTTGTGGCCGGCCCATTACTATCGGGAAAGCCATGTCTGAAACGCGCCTCGCGGTAAACGACGTGTCGGTGGAATTCACCGGCCTTCGCGCCCTCGACCATGTGTCCCTCTCCGTCTCGACCGGCGAGGTCGTCGGCCTCATCGGGCCAAACGGCTCCGGCAAGACGACGCTCATCAATGCCATTACCGGCCAGGTGAAACTAGCAGGCGGCACGATCACCGCCGGCGACACCAGGCTCTCCGGCCTCTCGCCGCGCGAGATCGCGCTGCAAGGCGTCAGCCGCTCGTTCCAGATCGTGCGGCTGTTCAACACGATGACGGTGCTGGAAAATGTCGAGGCCGCAGCCCTCGCGAAGGGCGCCTCCCTTGCCGTTGCCACGGAGCGCGCAAAGGGAGTGCTCAACGAACTCGGCCTTGCCGCCAAGGCCGACGAGCTCGGCGAAAGCCTCAGCTATGGCGACAAGCGCCGCGTGGAAATCGCCCGTGCACTCGCCGCCGAGCCCCGTTTCCTGCTGCTCGACGAACCGGCCGCCGGCATGAACGACGCGGAGACCGAGACCTTGCTGCACACGCTGTCCGAGCTGCCGAAGACACGCGGCCTCGGCCTCCTCATCATCGACCACGACATGGGGCTGATCATGCGCCTCTGCCACCGGCTGCATGTGCTTGCCACCGGCCGCACCATCGCGGAAGGCGACGCCGCGCATGTGCGCAGCCACCCGGCCGTCATCGAGGCCTATCTCGGCAAGGGAGCGGTCCATGCTTGATGTGCGTGACCTCTCCGTCAACTACGGCACGATCCGCGCGGTGCGCGGCATCAGCTTCACCGTCGGCAAGGGCGAGCTGGTGAGCCTGCTCGGCGCCAACGGCGCGGGCAAATCCTCGACCATCAAATGCATCGCCGGCGCGCTGAAGGCGTCCGGCGGCTCCATTATGCTCGAAGGCAAGGACATCACGTCGGCGAGCCCCGAACAGGTGGTGCGCGCCGGCCTCGCCACCGTGCCGGAAACCCGCGACGTCTTCCCGGACCTGACGGTCGCCGAAAATCTCATGCTCGGCGCCTATATCCACCGCCGCGACCAGGCCGGCAACCGGGAAAACCTCGACCGCCTGCATACGCTGTTCCCGCGCCTTGCCGAACGCTCGCAACAGCCAGCCGGCACGCTGTCCGGCGGCGAGCAGCAGATGCTGGTCATCGCCCGCGCGCTGATGTCGCGGCCCACCGTGCTGCTGCTCGATGAGCCCTCGCTCGGCCTTGCGCCGGCCATCGTCGAGCGCATCTTCGAAATGATCGAGACGCTGAAAAAATCCGGCCTCACCATCCTGCTCGTCGAGCAGAACGTGAACCAGGCGCTCGCCGTCGCCGACCGTGCCTATGTCATGCGCCTCGGCGCGATCGTCACGTCAGGCACCGCCGACGAGATCCGCGCGACGAGCGATCTCAGCGCACATTATCTGGGAGGCTGACCCATGGCTTTCGCGATCCAGTTCATCATCGATGTGCTCAGCCTCGGCGGCGCTTACGCGCTGATGGCGCTCGGCCTCGTCATCGTCTACGGCATCCTGCGGCTGGTGAATTTCGCCTATGGCGAACTCATCATGGTCGCCGGCTACACGATGTTCCTCGCCAGCGGCTCTGGCCTGCCGTGGATCATCATGGCGGTGCTCGCCGTTGTCATGGCGATCGTCTTCGGTATCCTCACCGACTACGTCGCCTTCCGGCCGGTGCGCGCCAAGTCGGTGACCGCCGTGCTGATCACCTCCTTCGCCTTCTCTAACCTGTTGCAGAACGCGGCCCTGCTCTTCATCTCGCCGCGCCCGCGCAACGTGCCGCTGCCGGAAATCTTCTCGCAGACTGTCACGATCGGCGGCGCCATCACCCCGGTGCGCAACCTCATCACGATTGCCGCCTCCATCGTGCTGCTCGCCGCCGTCGCCTTCCTGATGCGCAAGACGACGCTCGGCATCGCCATGCGGGCGGCCGCGACCAACTTCACCATGGCCCGCATGCTGGGCGTGCCGGCGAACCTCATCATCTCGTCGGCCTTCGCACTCTCCGGCTTCCTGGCCGGCGTCGTCGGCATCCTGTGGATCGGCCGCATTGGCACCGTCGTGCCGGGCGTCGGGCTGGAACCACTGCTCGTCGCCTTCATCGCCACCGTGATCGGCGGCATGCGCAGCCTACCGGGCGCGGTCGTCGGCGGCTTCCTGCTGGCGCTGATCGATACAACGCTCAACTACACCTTGTCGCAGGATCTCCTGAAATTCCGCGACGCCTTCACCTTCAGCCTCGTCATCCTGATCCTGCTCTGGCGCCCGCAGGGCCTCATCAAGGGTCCGGCAAGCGGCCAGCGGACCTGAGGAGCGGAACCCATGAAACATTCCTATCTCACCGCGCTCATCCTCATCGCCGTCATCCTCGTCATCGGTGTCGGCAGCCAGTTGCTCGGCATCCGCCTCTACGACCGCATCGCCACCAACCTGCTGATATCGCTGGTGCTCGTCGTCGGCCTGCAGACCTTCATGGGCAATTCCGGCCTGCTGTCCTTCGCCCATATCGGCTTCATGGGGCTCGGCGCCTACACCTCCGCCGTGCTCACCATTCCGGCGCAGATGAAGGGCATGGCGCTGCCGGATCTCTATGAGTTCATGAAGGTCGTTGAAGTCTCGCCGCTGCTTGCCATGCTGGCAGCCGGCGTGCTGGCGGCGGCGGTGGCGGCCGTCGTCGCCTACCCCTTGATGCGGCTTTCGGATGCGGCATCCGTCATCACCTCCTTCGCGCTGCTCGTCGTGCTCTACACGGTCATGAACAACTGGAGCGCCTTCACCAACGGCCCGCGCACGCTCTTCGGCCTGCCGAAGACGACGGACATGCCGATCGCCGCCATCGTCGCCGGCATCGTCGTCGTCGTCGCCCTGCTCTTCAAGGAATCGCGCACCGGCAAGCTTTTGCGCGCATCGCGTGAGGACGAGGTGGCAGCCGCAGCTCTTGGCGCCAATATCCCCCACCTGCGCTGGCGCGCCTTCATCCTCGCCGCCTTCATCGCCGGCATCGGCGGCGCACTCTGGGGCCACTTCATCACATCCTTTGCGCCAAAAGCCTTCTACCTCAAGGAGACGTTCCTGATCATCACCATGCTGGTGATCGGCGGCGCCAACACCGTCACCGGCGCCGTCGCCGGCACGGTGCTGATCACCGTCGCCTATGAGGGCCTGCGCAGCACCGAGGGCGCGCTAAACGCCACCTCCTTCGGCGCCGGCCAGGTCATCGGCCTTACCGAAATCGTGCTGGCGCTCGCCATGATCGCCGTGATGATCCTGAAACCCGGCGGTCTCTTCCCGAACCGCGAGATCGGCCACATCCTCACCCGCGCCCGCCGCAAGAAGGAAACCGCCCCATGACCTGGAAGACCGCCTACCGTTCCTTCTACTACGCCAATGCGGACGAGCCGGACGACATCATACTCGATCCGGAAACGACCGCGCTCCTCGTCATCGACATCCAGAACACCTATCTCGACCCGAAGGACACGCCGGAGGAAACCGCCCGCTGGCAGCCCTTCTACGATCGCATGCGCGGCACGGTGATCCCGAACACCGCACGCCTGATCGACGAATGCCGCAAGCGCAAGGTGGAGGTCATCTACGCCCGCATCGCCTGCCAGAAGCCGGACGGCCGCGACCGGTCGCTGAGCCAGAAAAAGCCGGGTTTCAACTACCTGCTGCTGCCGAAGGAACTGCCGGAAGGGCAGGTCGTGCCGGAACTGGAGCCGCGCGCCGACGAGATCGTCATCACCAAGACGACCGACAGCGCGCTGACCGGCACGAACCTGCGCCTGATCCTGCACAATATGGGCATCAAGGACGTCATCTGCTGCGGCATCTTCACCGACCAGTGCGTCTCCTCCACCGTGCGCAGCCTCGCCGACGAAAGCTTCGGCGTGGTCGTCGTCGACGATTGCGGTGCGGCGGCGACGGACGAACTGCACAAGCGGGAACTGGAGATCATCAACATGATCTACTGCCATGTCGTCCAGCTCGACGAGGTCATCACCTTCTTCAAATAAACGAGGAAACGCGCCATGTCCGGTCTCTATGCCCGCGAAAGCCGATCCGTCTCCACCATGGCGCACCTGCGGTTCTTTCCGCAGGCGGTCGTCGGCGGCAGCGGCGCCTATCTGACGGGCGACGACGGGCGGCAGCTTCTCGACTTCGCCGCCTCCTGGGGGGCGGCTAGCCTCGGCCATTCGCACCCCGCCATCCGCGAAGCCGTTAACCGCGCGCTCTCCGACCAGGCGGGCGCGAGTTACCTCTCGACCGCCAACGAGCCCTGCGTGCTGCTCGCCGAAAAACTGCTCTCGCTGGTGCCCGAGCGTGCCTGCGGCCGCGTCTGGTTCGGCCATTCCGGCTCGGATGCCAATGAGACAGTCGCCCGCATGGTCGTCGCCGCCACCGGCCGGCCGCGCATCCTCGCCTTCAGCGGTGCCTATCACGGCGGCACTGTCGGCTCAATGGCCGTCTCCGGCCATCCGGCGCAGCAGGGCACGCGAGCCGAGGGCCTGACGCTCGTTCCCTACCCGAACAGCTACGCGGCCGGCAGCCCCGAGGCCGCGAAGGACGACGCCCTCGCTCATCTCGAAAAGCTCTTTTCGACGGAGGTGCCGCCGCAAGAGGTTGCCGCCTTCTTCATCGAGCCGATCCAGTCGGACGGCGGCATGCTGGTGCCGCCGGACAGTTACTTCAAGGCGGTGGAAACACTCTGCCGCAAGCATGGCATCCTGCTCGTCTCCGATGAGGTGAAGGTCGGTCTCGGCCGCAGCGGCCGCTTCAACGCCTTCGAGCATTCCGACATCGAGCCGGATATCGTGGTCTTCGGCAAAGGGCTCGGCGGCGGCCTGCCGATCTCGGCGGTGGTCGGCCCGGAGGCGATCATGAACCACGCCGTCGCCTTCTCGCTGCAAACGGTGCACGGCAACCCGGTCTGCGCCGCCGCGGCGCTTGCCGTGTTGCAGACGATCGAGCGCGACCATCTGGTGCAGAACGCAGAGCGAACCGGCAATGTACTGCGCGAAGCGCTCAACCGCCTCGCCGCCCGCCATTCCCTCATCGGAAATGTACGCGGCCGTGGCCTCGCGCTCGGCGTCGAGCTCGTCACCGACCGCGCAACCCGCGAACCGGCCGCGCGACAGACGGCGCTCACCGTCTACCGCGCCTTCCAGCTCGGCCTCGTGCTCTACTACGTCGGGGTCCGCTCCAACGTGCTGGAATTCACCCCGCCCCTGACGCTCAGCGAAAACCAGGCGCAGGAGGGTGTTGCCATGCTCGACCAGGCGCTCGCCGACGTCGCGGCGGGGCGCGTAGACGAAAGCCTGCTCGCAGAGTTTGCCGGCTGGTAGCCGTCAGTCGACGATATCAGCCAGCACGCTGACGCAGTCGCCGGATTTGACGAGACCGGGGAAATGGCGAGCGGCGAGGATACCGTCCATCTTCGCCTTCACCTCCAGAGGCGCCACGCCGGTGCGGCCTACGGGGTAGATGCGAGCGACGACGTCGCCATTCTTCACCCGCTCGCCGAGATCGTAAAGCGGCTCGATCAGCCCGCCGTCCTCGGCAAATGAGAAACAATTGCCGTCCGGCATGTCGAGCCAGGTCGTGTCCGTGGCGTCGACCGCACCCTTCAGGATGCCGGCCGCCTTCAGCACATTGGCGACACCCGCCTTGGCGATGCCTGCACTCTTCGCCGTCGCCGTACCGCCGCCACCGAGTTCGGTGGTGATGAAGACCTTGCCCATCTCCTCGGCCGCCGTGTCGTACATGCCGACCGCATCGATCTCTAGCATCTTCATCGACCAGGGCGCGCCGAAGGCGCTGACGAGGTCGAAGGCTTTTGCCTCCTGCGCCTTGTCGGGCAGGATATGCGCGGCGCAAAAAGGCAGGAAATCCAGCGTCTTGCCGCCGGAATGGAAGTCGAGCACGATATCGGCGAGCGGCAGCAGCGTGCGCTGGAAATAGTCGGCGATCTTCGGCGTGACCGTGCCATCCGGCGCGCCCGGAAAGCTGCGGTTCATGTTGCCCTTGTCGATCGGCGAGGTGCGCGTGCCGGCGAGGAAGGCAGGATAGTTCATCGCCGGAACGATGATGACGCGGCCGGAAACATCCTCCGCCTTCAGCGTACGCGCGAGATCGAAGAGCGCGATCGGTCCCTCATATTCGTCGCCATGGTTGCCGCCGGTGAGAAGGGCCGTCGGCCCCTCCCCGTTCTTCACCACCGTCACCGGGATCATCACCGAACCCCAGGCGGAATCGTCCCGGCTGTAGGGCAAGCGCAAAAAGCCGTGCTGCACGCCCTCGGCCGAAAAATCGACCGTGGGGCTGATGGGAGAGACACGCATGGCTCAGTCCTTCACGAGAAGCTTGCGCGGCACATTGGCCAGGCACTCAACACCGGTTTCGGTGATCAAAATGCTTTCCGTCGTCTCGAAGCCCATATCCTCCAGCCAGAGGCCGGTCATGAAATGGAAGGTCATGCCGGGCTTGAGCTCGCTCTTGTCGCCGGGGCGCAGGCTCATCGTGCGCTCGCCCCAGTCCGGCGGATAGGAGACGCCGATGCCGTAGCCCGTGCGGTTGTCCTTCACGATGCCGTATTTCTTCAGCACGCCGAAGAAGGCGTTGGCGATGTCCTCGCAGGTATTGCCGGGTTTTGCCACCGCAAGCCCCGCCTCCATGCCTTCGAGCGTCGCCTTCTCGGCATCGATGAAGGCCTGCGTCGGCTTGCCGAGAAAGACGGTGCGCGACAGCGGCACATGGTAACGATGGTAGCAGCCGGCGATCTCGAAGAAGGTGCCCTCGCCGGATTTCATCGGCCGGTCGTCCCAGGTGAGATGCGGCGCGGAGGCTTCGACGCCGGACGGCAGCAGCGGCACGATCGCCGGATAATCGCCGCCGATGCCATCGACGCCGCGCGTGCCTGCATCGTAGATCTCGGCGACGAGATCGCATTTGCGCATGCCGACCTCGATCTTGTCGAAGATGCGTTGGTGCATGGCCTCAACGATGCGCGCGGCGTTGCGCATATATTTGATTTCCCTCTCGCTTTTCACCGCGCGCTGCCAGTTGACGAGGGCAGTCGCATCGACAAAGCGGGCATTCGGCAGGTGTTTTGTAAGCGAGGCGAAGGCGGCGGCGGAAAACCAGTAATTGTCCATCTCGACGCCGATGGTCAGCTTGTCGAGGCCGCGGTCTGTGAGCTTGGCAGAGAGGTAATCCATCGGGTGGCGTTCGGTGGACTGCACGTAGTGGTCCGGATAGCCGATGATGTTCTCGTGCTTCAGATAGGCGGTGAATTTCGCGCCGGTGGCATCCTGGCCGCGGCCGTACCAGATCGGCTCGCCGGTCGGCGGCACGACGACGCACTGGTGCACGTAGAAGGACCAGCCGTCATAGCCCGTCAGCCAGTTCATGTTCGACGGATCGCTACAGATCAGCACGTCGATGCCCTTGGCTTCCATGGCCTTCCGCGTCTTTTGAAGACGTGCTTCATACTCCGGAAGTGAGAACTTCAGGTTCGCTTGTTTCATCGGTGTTTCCTCTATACCCGGCGAAAAGCCGGTCTCAACTGTCGAAGGTCGTGCCCGCACCCGCCGCAGCCGCGCGGGCGGCGGCAAGCGTTGCGATGGCCGTGTCCTGGATGCCCGTGCCGGTGAGATCCGCCACGGTGATCTGCTCGGGGCCGCTGCGGCCCGGTTTGCGCCCGGCGATGATCTCGCCGAGTTCGGGGAAGGTGGTGCCTTCGGTGACAAGCCCCGCCTCGATGGCATGGTGCAACTCGCCGAGCCGGCGCGTCTGTTTCAGGCTGTCGGCAACATAGAGCGCGGCACCCGTTATGACCGCCGGCTCGATCTCGTTCTTGTGCTCGGCATCGGAGCCCATGGCGGTAATATGCTGGCCCGGTTGCAGCCATTCGGCCTTGAGGACCGGCGTTTCGGAGGGCGTGGTGGTGACGATGATGTAGGCCCCATCGACCGCCGCCCGGCCATCGGTTTCCGCACGGACGGGGAAACCAAGTTTCAGCGTCAACTCCGCCGCAACCGCCTCGGCCTTTGCCGTATCGCGCGCCCAGATCCGGGCTTCGCGGATCGGGCGCACCAGGCTCAGCGCCTCCAGTTGCAGCTTTGCCTGCATGCCGGCGCCGAAGATGGCGGCGACCGAGGCATCGGTGCGCGAAAGATATCGCGCCGCAACGGCGCCCGCCGCGGCCGTGCGCACATCCGTCAGGTAGCCGTTGTCGAGCAGCACCGCCTGCACGAGGCCGGTCTTCGTCGAAAACAGCACCATCAGGCCATTGGTGCTCGGCAGGCCGATCGCCGGGTTGTCGAAGAAGCCGGGGCTGATTTTTATGGCAAAACCATCGAGGCCGGGCACATAGGCGGTCTTCACGTCCACCTCCGCGCGCTGCTCCGGCATGTCGAGCCGCAGGATCGGCGGCATGACGACAGCCTTGGTGGCGAGCGCGTGGAACGCATCCTCCACGCAGGCGATCGCCTCAAGGTCGAGCGGCACGATGCGGCGCAGGTCCGCTTCGGTCAGTATCTTCATCTTCGTCACGCCGCGTCCTCCGCAAACGGATCGGCCTCGCCGTTGATGACCCGCTGGTGCAGGCCCATATCGACATTGCGGCCGGAAAGAATGACGGCCACGGGGCCGCCGAGCTTGCCGAGACGGCCGGAAAGCAGCGCCGCGATGCCCACCGCAGCGCCCCCCTCGATCACCTCGCGTTCTTCCGCATAGGCATGCCGCATGCCCGCCGCGATCTCGGTTTCGGACAGCAGGATCACCCCGTCGAGCAGATCGCGGCACATGCGGAAGGTCACGGCATTGTCGAGGCCGATACCGCCGCCGAGCGAATCCGCAAGGCTTGCCACCTCCTCGACCTGCACCGGCCGCCCGGCATCCAGGCTCGCCTTCATTGCCGCACCGCGCTGCATGGTGAGGCCGATGACGCGCGTCTTCGGCAAGCGCCCCTTCACCGCTGCCGCCACACCCGCAGCAAGCCCACCACCCGAAAGCGGCACGAGCACGGTGGCGACATCCGGCATGGCCTCGACGATCTCCAGGCCAAGCGTCCCCTGCCCCGCCACCACAGCGGGATTATCGAAGGGCGGCACCATGACGAGGCCGTCTTCGGCGACCAGCCGGTCCACCTCGACCTGCGCCTCATCCTGCGACCGGCCGACGATGCGCACATTCGCGCCGAGCCGGCGGATTTCCGCCACCTTGTTTTCCGGTACGAGCCGGGACATGCAGATCGTCGCGACCGAACCTTCGGCCTTCGCCGCATGGGCAAGCGCGCGGCCGTGATTGCCGGTCGAGGCGGCAACAACGCCCCTCGCCCGCTCTTCCGGCGAAAGCGAAAGCACCGCATTGGTCGCGCCCCGCAACTTGAAGCTACCGGTCGTCTGGTGGTGTTCGAGCTTCAGGCCCACCGGCACGCCGCAGCGTTCGGAAAGCGATGCCGACAGCACGAAGGGCGTGCGCAGGATGCGACCCTCGATGCGCCGGGCAGCCTGTTCGATATCGGCCAATGTCACGGGAAGGTTTGTCATGGCTTACCGACCCGGATAGGCGAGCGTCATCAGCCGGCCGAGCTCCGGCCGAGCTGCGTCGTCGCCGCACAGCCGCAGGCAGGCCCAGGCCGTGGCGAGATTGCTGGTCACGAGCGGCTTGCCGATGGCGGCCTCGATTTCGGCCGCAACACCCGCCGCGCGTACGGCGGTGCAGGAGATGAAGAGCGCATCGCAGTCGGGCGCGGTCGCCTCCTTCGCGAAGGCGACGATCTCCGCGGGGGAAATCCGCGCCATCTCGCGATCGTCCGTCAGGCCGAGGCAGGTGAAGCGGGCGATGTCGAAACCGAGCGCGATGAAATAGTCCGCCATCGGCTTGCTGGTTTCGATCGTGTAGGGCGTCAGGACAGAGATCCGCTTCGCACCGAAGGCCTTCAGACCGGAAACCGCAGCGGCCGTCGGCGTCACCACGGCGGCCGTCGGCTTGGCCGCCTTCACCGCAGCCTTTACCGCGGCATCGCCAATGACGACCGAGGCCGAGGTGCAGGAATACATCACAACGTCAAGCGGTTCGTCCGGCAGGATCAGCGCCGCACCCGCCGTCAGCGAGGGCTGCATGGCACGCAGGTTCTCCGGCGTCACCGGATTGGCGTAGGGGATGCGGGTCACATAGACGCCGATCCGCTCATTTGCCACCATGCGCTGGAAATCCACTTCCGTCGTGTGGTCGGTCGCAAGAATGATCAGGCCGATCCGCTTTTCGAGCGGGCGGTCGTCAAGCTTTGGCGCACGGGAGGCGAGTGTCAGGTCCAGGGTCTGCATCAGCGTTCCTCCACCCGGGCGTAACGCTCTTCCAGCCAGCGCAGGAAGACGACGGAGATCAGGCTCATGATCAGGAAGAAGATGCCGACCATCGTCATCGGCTCGATATAGCGATAGCTGCTGTTGGCGACGCTCTTTGCCTGGTTCATCAGTTCCAGCACGGTGATGGCGGAGAGCAGCGGCGTCTCCTTGAACATGGCGATCAGGTAGTTGGCGAGCGCCGGGATCATCGGCGGAAGCGCCTGCGGCAGGATGACGTGGATCCAGGTCTGGCGGGCGGAAAGGTTCGTCGCCTTCGCCGCCTCCCATTGGCCGCGCGGCACATTCTCGATGCCGGCGCGGTAGACTTCGGCCGCATAGGTGCCATAGTGCACGCCGAGCCCGATGACGCCGGCCAGCAGCGCCGGCAGGCGGATGCCGATATCCGGCAGCACGTAGAAGATGAAATAGAGCTGCACGAGCAGCGGCGTGCCGCGGATGAACTCGACGATGAAGCTTGTGGTGCGCGCGATCGGCTTCGGCGCGGTCATGCGCAGGATGGCGAAGACGAGGCCGACCGCGGCGGCGACGGCAGCACCCAGCACGGTGGCGAGAATGGTGATCTTCAACCCTTCCAGAAGGGTCGGCATGATTTCCCAGACGAAATTCCAATCCCATTCCATCGTCAGGTCCTCACGCCATCGAGGCCGCGGGTGACGCGACGCTCCAGCCAGCGCATGCCGGTGGAAATCGCCAGCGCCATCAGGAAATAGAGCACGAGGATCACCGCGAAGGGGATCAGCGTGCTGCCGGTCTGGGCGCGCACGACCTGCGCCTGGAAGGTCATGTCGGTGAGCGAGATCAGCGAGACGACGGCCGTGCCCTTCAGAAGCTCGATCGCATTGTTGCCGAAGGTCGGCAGCATCAGCGGCAGCGCCTGCGGCAGGATGACATGGCGCATCGCCTGCCCACGCGTCAGGTTGAGCGCCACACAGGCCTCACGTTGCTCCCGCCCGATCGCCTTGACGGCGCCGCGCACGACCTCCGCTCCGTAGGCCCCAACGTTCAGCCCCAGCGCCAGCACGCCGGCCTGGAGCGGCGACAGCGTGACACCGGCAAAGGGCAGCACGAAATAGACCCAGAAGAGCTGCACGAAGATCGAGGTGCCGCGGAAGAATTCGATATAGGTGGTGGCGAGTGCCCGGACCGCCATAAAGCGGCTGACGCGGCCAAGCCCGGCGACAAACGCCATGATGACGGCGAGCACCGAGCCCATGAGGGTGAGCTCAAGCGTCACGAGCGCGCCTTGCAGGATCAGCCCTATATAGCCGGACCAGTCGGTCATGATCGTTGCGTTCCGTTCATTGGGGTATCCCCCTCATCCGCCTGCCGGCACCTTCTCCCCGCTGGGGAGAAGGGACGTGTGGCCACCGGTTTCTTCACACTTGACTGTTGAGCAGTCCGGTGCAGCAAATCCCTTCTCCCCGTCGGGGAGAAGGTGGCCGGCAGGCCGGATGAGGGGGCTGTTTCACCAACCCGAGCTTTACTGCGCCGCGCAGAGCTTTTCGCGCGTCGTCGACATGGCGGCGGCGGCGGAGAAGCCGTAGGGCTCGATGATCTTGGCGAAGTCGCCCGATTCCTTCAGCTTGGCGAGCTCCACGTCGAAGGCATCGCGCAGTGCCTCGTCGCCCTTCTTGAAGGCAGCGCCGTCGCAATAGACCGGGGCGCCTTCGACCGGTGCCACGACCTCGACATTCGGGTCGTTCGCCTTGGAAACGAGGTCGTTGATGGAGAGCACCGGCAGCGAATAGACGTCGATGCGGCCGTCCTGCAGCATTTTCAGGCCGCTCTGGCCATCCGGCACCACGATGACGCGATCGCGCGGAACGCCGGCTTCGAGCGCCAGCTTTTCTTCCGTGCCGCCGCCCGGCGCGCCGATCTTGGCATCCGGATTGTCGGCGATGTCCTTGTAGCTCTTGAGGCCCAGCGGGTTGCCCTTCTTCAGCGCGAAGGCTTCGGCGTCGCAGAGGATTGGCTCCGAATAGGAGACGGCCGCGCAACGCTCCGGCTTCATGAAGAGGCCCGCGGTGATAACGTCGTGACGGCCGGCCTGCAAGCCGGGGATCATCGCACCGTATTCCGAGATCGACGCGACGATGTCCGCAACGCCGAGGCGCTTGAAGACCTCGCGGGCGACATCGGGGGCTGCACCCGAAACCTTGCCGTCGGCCGCGACCGCGGTGAACGGCGGCTCGTTGGCGATGGCGACGCGGGCGAAACCCTGTTCCTTCAGTTCCGCGAGCTTGCCGTCATCGGCCGAGGCCGGTGCTGCGGCGACGATTGCCATCAGTGCGCTGGCACCCGCGGCCATGGTCCAAAAATGTCTGGTCTTCATTGTTCCGAACTCCTCTGGTTGTTGCTTGGAGCAATTCTCTTGAGGTTTCTGAGCCCTCAGACGCGGTGCCCTGCCGCGATGATCTTGCGCAGGAAGCTTTGCGTGCGTTCCTGCTTGGGATGGGTAAAAATGTCGTCCGGCTTGCCTTCCTCGACGATCTTGCCGCGATCGAAGAAGAGCACGCGGTCGGCGAAATCGTGCGCAAAACCCATTTCGTGGGTGACGAGCAGCATGGTCATGTCGGTCTCGGCGGCGAGCTTGCGCATGACGTTCAGCACCTCCTCCACAAGCTCGGGATCGAGCGCGGAGGTGACCTCGTCGAACAGCATGATCTTCGGCGAAAGCGCGAGGGCGCGGGCGATGGCGACACGCTGCTTCTGTCCGCCGGACAATTGGGCGGGCATGTTCTTCGCCTTGTCGGCAAGGCCCACCATGTCGAGAAGCTCCATCGCCCGCTTCTCGGCCGCCGCCCGCGCCACGCCCTTGGTCAGCATCGGCGCGAGCGTGACATTGTCGAGCACGCATTTGTGCGGGAAGAGATTGAAGTGCTGGAAGACCATGCCGATCTTCTCGCGCATTCGATGCAGGTGACGCTCGTCGGCCGGCGCGAGGCCACCGTTCTTCGGCATGTGGTAGAGCTGGTCGCCGTCGACCTGGATATGGCCGCCGCTGATCGTCTCCAGCGTCATCAGGATGCGCAGGATCGTCGTCTTGCCGGAGCCGGACGGGCCGATGAGCGCGAGTTTTTCGCCCGGCAGCACCTCCATCGACAACCCGTCGAGCACGGTCAGCGGGCCGTAGCGCTTCGTGATGTTGTCGATGCGGATGATCGGTGCAGCCATGCATGTCTCTCCCTGTTGAGACGTGATGGCCTAACGATGCGCGGCGATCTAAATCATGTCAATCCGAATAATAATATCATGACAATTATTGTCCCGCCGCCTCTTTGGCAGGCATTTGCCTCAAATCGCGAGCAGCAACGCCTCCGGATTTCCACTGGCCAATGAAGCTAGAATGCCGAGCCCCGTGCGAAGTTCCTGTTCGGTCGTCGAGCCGAGCGAGATGCGCACGGCCGGGTGCCAGCCCTGATCGGCGGTGCGGAAAGAGGAGCCGGGCGCGATGGCCACACCGCGCAGGCGCGCCTGCGAGACGAAGCCCTCCTCCGTGTGCCCCTCCGGCAGCGGCAGCCAGACATGCAGGCTTTGCGGATGCGAGCGATAGGGTAGGCCCGCGAAGGTTTCCTCGGCAATGGCGTGGCGCGTGGCCAGCGCCCGGCGCTGCCAGTTGACCAGTTCCATCGCCGTGCCGTCGCTGACCCAGCGCGTTGCGATCTCGGCAATCGAGGGCGTTGCCATCCAGTTCGAGACGAGGTGCCGGTTGGCGACGGCGGCGACATAGCGATCGGGGGCTGCGAGATAACCGATGCGCAGGCCCGGCACCGTGATCTTGGTGAAGCTGGTGATGTAGAGCGTGCGCTCCGGCGCGTAAGCCGCCAGCGGCGGCGCCCTGTTCTCGACCAGCGGGCCGAGAATGTCGTTCTCGATGATCGCGATATCGTTGCGCCGCGCGACCTCGGCCAGCGCCTGCCGGCGCTCGGCGCTCATCAGCGTGGCGGTCGGGTTGATGACGGAAGGCTGAAGGAAGACGGCGCGGATCACGCCTTTCCGGCAGGCCTCGTCGAGCGCCTCTGGGATCATGCCGTCATGGTCGATCGGCAGGCCTTCCAGATGCAGGCCGAGATAGGTGGAGAGCGGCACCAGCGTATGGTGGCTGATCGCCTCTGTCGCGACGGTCGCGCCGGGGGGAGCCACGCTCATCAGCGCCACGGTCATGCCGGAGGTCGCGCCGTTGGTGAGGCTGATGTTGAGCGGCGAAATGTCGAGGCCGCAGCGGGCGAGCCACTCGGCAGCGACGGCGCGATGGCGTGGGAACACCATGTTCGGCCGGAAAGACAGCGCCGAGCTCGACGGCAGGTTTTCCGCCAGCCAGCCGAAGGCCTCGCGCATGCGCTCCAGGTGGAGCTGTTCGCAGACGGGTTTCAGGATCGACAGATCCACCAGCTCGCCGAGGCGTTCGGGCAGGTAAGGCGGCTCCGGCTCCTTCGGCCTTGTCTGCACGAAGGAACCACGGCCGATCTCGCCGGAGATCAGGCCACGGCGGATCAGCTCGTCATAGGCGCGGCTGACGGTCTGCACCGACAGTTTGAGGTCGTCGGCGAGCTTGCGGTGTGGCAGAAGGCGTGTACCGTTCGGCAGCAGCCCTTCCTGGATGGCGCGGGCGATCTGCTCGGCAAGGGAGAGGTAGGCCGGCCGGCGCAATTGGGATATATCGGGACGCCAATTTGTCATGATTTCAACAGTGCTCAAATTCAGTTCAATTGACAACGCCAAAATGCCTTTCCATTGTCTTTTCCCAGCTTTGACATGATACCCGCCCGGAGGGCGACCGCATGAAACTCGACGCCATCGACCTGCGCATCCTGGAGGCGATCCAGGAGAACGGGCGCATCACCAAGCTGGCGCTGGCGGAAAAGGCGGGCCTCTCGCCCACGCCCTGCTGGCTGCGTCTGCGCAAGCTGGAGAAGGCGGGCATCGTGACGGGCTATCACGCGCGGGTCGCGGTGCGGCGGCTGGCGCCGGTCGCGAGCGTCATGATGGAGGTGACGCTGGCCAACCACCGGCAGGCGGATTTCGACCGTTTCGAGCGGGCGGTGGCGACGACGCCGGAGATCGTCGCCTGCTGGTCGGTCGGCGGCGGTGTGGATTACATCCTGAAGATCATGGCGCCGGACATCGATGCCTACCAGCGCCTCGTCGACAGCCTGCTCGACCGCGAACTCGGCATCGACCGCTATTTCACCTACATCGTCACCAAGACGGTGAAGGAGGAGACCGTGCTGCCGCTGACGACGCTGCTGCCCTCCCCCGAATAGAGAGATTGTCTACGGCACGTCACCCATTTGGCCAAAGTCTCTGCCTGCCACCCCGGCAATAGACAATCTGTCGCCCCGCCTCTGGCAGACTCCCGGCCACTGAAGCCAGAGGAGGCCGCCATGACCGCCGTATTCGCCCGGACGACTTTCCACGACGCGCTTGCCCGCCTCGCCGACCCTCATTTGCTGCGTGAACTCTCCTACATCGGCGGCCGCTGGGTGGCGGGCCGCGAGGGCAACAGTTTTGCCGTGACGGACCCCGCCTCGTCCGCGACGCTCGCCTGGGTCGCTTCGCTCGATGCCGAGCAGACGACGGAGGCCATTTCGGCCGCGGCGCAGGCCTTTCCCGCCTGGCGGGACCTGCTGCCGCAGCAGCGTGCCGTCATTCTGCGCAAATGGCATGGGCTGATCCTCGAAGCGCGCGAAGACCTCGCGCTGCTGATGACGCTCGAACAGGGCAAGCCGCTTGCCGAATCCCGCGGCGAGATCGACTATGCCGCCTCCTTTATCGAGTGGTATGCCGAGGAAGGCAAACGGCTCAATGCCGAGAGCGTGACCAGCCACCTGCCCGGCGCAGAGATGATCGTGCGCCGCGAGGCGCTCGGCGTCGTCGGCATCGTGACGCCGTGGAATTTCCCCTGCGCGATGATCACCCGCAAGGCCGCCGCGGCGCTCGCCGCCGGCTGCACGGTGGTCGCGCATCCCTCCAGCGAGACGCCGCTTTCGGCGCTCGCCCTTGCGGAACTCGGCGAGCGGGCCGGCATTCCGGCCGGCGTCTTCAACGTGGTGACGGGCGATGCGGCGACAATCGTCGGCCGCATGAATGCCGATGCCCGCGTACGGGCGCTGAGCTTCACCGGCTCGACGGAGATCGGCAAGCTCATCGCCGGCCAGTGTGCGCCGACCATGAAGCGCCTCGTGATGGAACTCGGCGGCCATGCGCCGCTGATCGTCTTCGCCGATGCCGATATCGACAAGGCGGCCGACATCGCGATCAACGCCAAGTTCGCCACTTCCGGCCAGGACTGCCTCGCCGCCAACCGCATCTATGTCGAGCGCCCCGTGCTGGCCGCCTTCACCAAGGCCTTCAAGGCGCGCATCGAGGCGCTGAAGGTCGGCGCCGGGCTTGAAGCCGGCGCGGAGATCGGCCCGCTGATGCATGAGCGCGCCATCGCCAAGGTGGAGGAACAGGTGGCCGATGCGCTGAAGCATAGCGCCACGCTTCTGACCGGCGGCAAGCGCCACAAGGCCGGTCCGCTGTTCTACGAGCCGACACTGCTGGCCGACGTTTCCGACGATGCGCTGATCATGCGCGAAGAAACCTTCGGCCCCGTCGCCGCCGTCACCGCCTTCGACAGCGAGGCGGAGGTGACCGCCCGCGCCAACGACACCGAATACGGGCTCGTCGCCTATGTCGTCACCGAAAACGGCGCCCGCCAGATGCGGCTTGCCCGTGCGCTGGAATACGGCATGGTGGCGGTCAACCGGGTGAAGATCACCGGCGGCCCGATCCCCTTCGGCGGCTGGAAACAATCCGGCCTCGGCCGCGAGGGCTCGCGCCACGGCATGGAGGCCTTCACCGAACTCAAATATCTCTGCATCGATACGGCTGCTTGAAAGGAAAGACCATGCTCGACCAACGCAACGAACTGACCGCCTGGGACCGCGATCACTTCTTCCACCCCTCGACGCATATGGGCATGCACGCCCGCGGCGAAACACCGACGCGCGTCATCGCGGGCGGCGAAGGCGTCTACATCACGGACAGCAACGGCAAGACGAGCCTCGATGCTTTCGCCGGCCTCTATTGCGTCAATGTCGGCTACGGCCGCCAGAAGATCGCCGATGCGATCGCCGAGCAGGCGAAGAACCTCGCCTATTACCACGCCTATGTCGGTCACGGCACGGAAGCCTCGATCACGCTGTCCAAGATGATCATCGACCGCGCGCCGGAGGGCATGAGCCGCGTCTATTTCGGCCTGTCCGGCTCGGATGCCAACGAAACCAACATCAAGCTGATCTGGTACTACAACAACATCCTCGGCCGGCCTGAGAAGAAGAAGATCATCTCGCGCTGGCGCGGTTATCACGGCTCGGGCGTCATGACCGGCTCGCTGACCGGCCTCGCGCTCTTCCACAATGCCTTCGACCTGCCGCGCGCGCCGATCCTGCACACGGAAGCCCCCTACTTCTTCCGCCGTCCGGACCGCTCGATGGACGAGGAGCAGTTCTCGCAATATTGCGCCGACAAGCTGGAGGAGATGATTCTTGCCGAAGGGCCGGACACGGTCGCCGCCTTCATCGGCGAGCCGATCCTCGGCACCGGCGGCATCGTACCGCCGCCGAAGGGCTATTGGCAGAAGATCCAGGCCGTACTCGACAAGTACGACATCCTGCTCGTCGCCGACGAGGTCGTCACCGGTTTCGGCCGCCTCGGCACGATGTTCGGCTCGGACCACTACGGCATGAAGCCTGCCCTCATCACCATCGCCAAGGGCCTCACCTCCGCCTATGCGCCACTTTCCGGCACCATCGTCTCGGACAAGATGTGGGAAGTGCTGGTCAAGGGCTCGGACGAACTTGGCGCCATCGGCCATGGCTGGACCTATTCCTCGCACCCGATCTGCGCCGCTGCCGGCGTCGCGAACCTCGAACTGATCGACGAACTCGGCCTCGTCGAGAATGCCGGCTCCACCGGCGCCTATTTCCGCAGCGAGCTGGCGAAAGCCGTCGGCGACCACAAGCATGTCGGCGAAGTGCGCGGTGATGGTTTGATGGCGGCGATCGAATTCGTCGAGGACAAGGACGACCGGGCCTTCTTCGATCCCTCGAAGAAGATCGGCCCGCAGGTCTCCACCGCCCTTCTGGAACGCGGCGTCATCGGCCGCGCCATGCCGCAGGGCGATATCCTCGGCTTCGCGCCGCCGCTTTGCCTGACGAAGGACGAAGCCGATGTCGTGGTGAAGGCTGCCGCCGACGCGATCAAGTCGGTTCTCGGCTAACCTATAGAAATCGGCGGGCAGCGACCAACGCTGCCCGCCGTTGCCGGCCTACTTCCGGTGATGCACCGGTTGGAGGGCATAGACCGGCGTCGGGATGCCTTCCATGCGTGCCTTCAATTGCAGCGACAGATATTGCGAATAGTGCCGCGACTGGTGCAGGTTGCCGCCGTGGAACCACAGCGCTTCCTGCTGCGTCGGCTTCCACATGTTGCGCTGCTCGCCTTCCCACGGCCCCGGATCCTTCGGCGTATCCGAGCCGAGGCCCCAGACCTTGCCCACCGCATCCGCCGTCTGCTGGTCGATGAGATCGGCCACCCAGCCATTCATGGATCCGTAGCCGGTGGCATAGACGATGACGTCGGCCGGGATTTCCTTGCCGTCGGAGAGTTTTATGGAATTCTCCGTGATCTCCTCCACCTGGCCGGCGGCGAGCTTTACCCTGCCGTCAATGATCAGCTGCGAGGCGCCGATATCGATGTAGTAGCCGGAGCCGCGGCGCAGGTACTTCATGAAGAGACCGGAGCCGTCCGAACCCCAGTCGAGCTGGAAGCCCGCCTTTTCCAGCGCCGCGTAGAAGTCGGCGTCGCGCTCGCGCATCTTGTCATAGAGCGGGATCTGGAACTCGTGCATGATCCGGTAGGGCAGCGAGGCGAAGATCAGGTCGGCCTTGGCCGTCGTGACGCCGTTGGCCAACGCCTGTTCGGAATAGAGCGAGCCCAGGCCGATATCCATCAGCGTGTCGGAGCGCACGATATGCGTCGTCGAGCGCTGGATCATGGTGACATCGACGCCCGCCTCGTAGAGCGCGGCGCAGATGTCATGGGCCGAATTGTTCGAACCGATCACCACGACCTTCTTGCCCTTGTAGCCATCCGGCCCCGGATGCTGCGAGGAATGGTGCTGCTCGCCCTGGAACCGCTCGCGGCCCTTGAAATCCGGGATGTTCGCCTTGCCGGACATGCCGGTGGCGAAGACCAGCTGCTTCGGCCGGAGCACCACCTCCTCGCCGTCGCGATCGACAACGATCGTCCATTCCTTCGCCGCCTCGTCCCATTTGGCGGATTTGGCGGTGGAACGGGTCCAGTAGTTCAGCTCCATGACCTTGGTGTAGAATTCCAGCCAGTCGCCGATCTTGTCCTTAGGCGCGAAGACCGGCCAGTTTTTCGGGAAATCGATATAGGGCAGGTGGTCGTACCAGACGGGATCGTGCAGGCAGAGCGACTTGTAGCGCTTGCGCCAGCTGTCGCCCGGCCGGTCGTTCTTTTCGAGGATGATGGTGGGCACGCCGAGCTGGCGCAGTCGCGCGCCAAGCGCGATGCCGCCCTGCCCGCCGCCGATGATGACGGTATAGGGCTGCGTCTCGTAGCCGAGCGTACGGGCCTCGTCCTCGCGCTCCTCCTTCCAGGTCTTGGCGCCGAGATTCTGCCCGTGTTTGGCGCCGAGCGGGCGGGTGAAGCCGGATTTCTCCTCGTGGCCCTTCAGCTCGGATAGGGCCGTCAGCAGCGTCCAGATCAGGCCGTCCTTGAACCGCACGAGGCCATAGCCGCGCCCGGTCGCCGTCTCGAAGGTGATCCAGCTTTCGAGCACGCCATCCGCTTCCGTCGCCGCCTCGCCGGGAGCGACGCGCCAGTTCGACGGTTTGGCGGTGGAAAGCTGGGCCTGCAGCATGTCGCGCACCTGGTCTCGGCCCTCGACGGTCTTGAGGTTCCAGGTGAAGGCAACGAGGTCGCGCCAGTAGCATTCCTCGGCAAACAGGCTGACGGCGTCGTCGATCCGGCCGGCTTCGAGTGCCGCGCCAAAGCTATCGAGAAGCGCCTGGATGCGGGTGGTGGGGGTCTTGTCGAGCATAGTTTCTCCTCCTGCTCAGTTTCAAAAACGGGACGGCTCCTCAACCGCCCCGCAAGACGGATCGCCTATCGGGACAGGTCGATCAGGATTTTCAGGTGTTTGCCGGCGGGGTCGAGCAACTGGTCGAACCCTTCCGTGACGGCCTCGCTGAGCGAGACATATTTGGTGACGATCCGGCTCGCCGGGATCTGGCCGCTGGCGATGAGGCGGGCGACGCGGGGCCAATAGTGGGTCGGATAGGCCCAGGAGCCGCGGATATCGATGTCCTTGAAGGTGACGTCGAACCAGTTCAGCGGGTTTTCGCCGGGGTGAAGCCCGGTCTGCACGACGACGCCCTGCTTGCGCACCGCATCGGCGCAATTCTTCAGCGCATGTTCGTTGCCGACGCATTCGATGGCGACGTCGCAGCCGACGCCGCCCTCCGTCTCGGCGCGGATGACATCGCCGACCTTTTCCGTCTTCGGATTGATCGTGCGCACCTCACCGAGCGCCTCCCGTGCCAGCGCCAGCCGGGTATCGTTGAGGTCGGAGAGGAAGAGCTGCGAGGCACCGGCGGCGCGCGCGGCCATGGCGACGAGAATGCCAATCGGCCCGGCACCGGTGACGAGCACGCTGTTGCCGGCCGTCACCCCGCCGCGATCGCAGGCATAGACGGCAACCGCCGTCGGCTCGATCAGGGCGGCTTCCTGATCGCTCAATGCATCCGGAATGGGCTGGACGTTGTAGTCGTTGAGAAGTGCCGCCTGCGCCATGCCGCCGGAATGCCAGGAGAGACCTGCAAGCGCGAGATTGCCACTCAGGTGAAACAGGCCGCGATCGGCATAATAGTCGCCGCTGCGCGGCATGATCAGTGGCTGGATCGACACCCGGTCTCCGGCCTTCACATGGGCCACCCCCTCACCCACCGCCTTGACGACACCGCCGAATTCATGGCCGAGGATCTGCGGCCCATGCGCGCCCGTGAAGGGATGCGGCTCCTTCGGCACGAAGATCGGTCCATAGGCATATTCGTGCAGATCCGTGCCGCAGATGCCGCAGAACCTGTTTTCGACCAGCACCTCGCCCGGACCGGGCGTGGGCGGCGTATCGACCTCCTCGATGCGCAGATCCTTGGCGGCGTGAAAGCGCAAAGCCTTCATTGGTTTTCCTCCTGTTGTTCTTGCACAGGAGGTCAGCAAGCGGCGTGCCAGAACGGCAAGCGGCTCGTTCTTTTCGCTTTTTCAATGATTTACGAAAGAAGCGGCTTGGCAGGCAAAGCCGATGCAACAGGTCGCGCGCAACAGGTGTTGCGGCTGTTGCGTCAGTTGAGGCGCTTCAGGCGGCGGTGGATGGTGGAGCGGTTGACGCCGAGTTTGCGGGCGAGCGCGGAGACGTTGTTGCCGCAGTCGCTGAGTGCGCGGCGCAACTCGTCGTCATCCTGTGCGGCCGGTTCGGCAAAGAGATGCTCCGGCAGGCAATCGAGGTCGATGAGATCGCCCTCCGCAAGGGCTGCCGCCACGCGCAGGGCGTTGGAAAGCTCGCGCAGATTGCCCGGCCAGTCATGCGACAGCAGCGCTGCCCGCGCCGCCTTGTCGATGCGGTAGGTCTGGCCGTTTTCCTTCTCGATGCGGCGAAGCAACTGGTCGAGCAGCCAGCCGAGATCCTGCCGGTCGCGCAGCGACGGCAAGGTCAGCGTCGCGGCATTGAGGCGATAATAGAGGTCCTGGCGGAAGCGGCCTTCCTTCACCAGTTCGGCGAGATCGCGGTGCGAGGCGGAGAGCACCCGCAGGCGCACCGCCCGCGCCTTCAGCGCGCCGACCGGCTGTACCTCGTTTTCCGAGAGCGCGCGCAGCAGCCGGCTTTGCAGGGCAAGTGGCATGTCGCCAATCTCGTCGAGGAATAGCGTGCCGCCGCTCGCCTCCTCGATGAGGCCGCGCTTTCCCTTCTGGCTGGCGCCGGTGAAAGCGCCGGGCGTGTAGCCGAAGAGTTCGGATTCGATGAGATGTTCGGGGATCGCCGCGCAATTGACGGCGACGAAATTGCCGGGATCGCCGCAACTGTCATGGATCGCGCGGGCCAGGAACTCCTTGCCGCTGCCGGTTTCGCCCTGGATGAGAATGGGGATATCGCGTGCCGCGAGTTTTGCCGCACGCGCCTGCACCCTTTCCATCGCGGCATCGCCGTTGCTCAAGTCGCGCAGCGCCCGCGGCAGGCGCGGCTCCGGCACCGCCGGCGCGCGGATGCTGACGGCGGGCGCGATGGCGCTGGCGAACAGCACCAGGCCGTTGCGGGCACGCAGCAGCCGCTCGCCATTCGGCCGCCCGCGCATGAAACGCGGCAGGTCGTCGACATCCATGTCGAAGACCTCGGAAATCGGCTGGCCGAGAAAATCGCGCGTTGCGACGCCGTGCATGTTCATCGAGCGGGCGAGCGCGCCGAAACCGCCATGGGTCATGCCGGTGATGCGACCGCTGCCGTCGAGCGCGATGGCCGCATCCGGATCGACATCGAGGAATTCCGGCGAACGGGCAAGGCGCAGCACCCAGTCGTTGCGGGTGCGCGTCATCAGGTTGGCAAGCTCGATGCGCCGCGTGGTCGAGGCGACGAGATGCAGCGCCAGTTGCTGGCTCGCCTTGGCGGTCGGCGAGCGGAGTTGCGATATGTCGAGCACGGCCGTCAGGGCGCCCAGCGTGTCGAAGACCGGGGCCGCAGTACAGGTCAGTCCGATATGGCTGGTATCGAAATGATCGTCCTGGTGGATGATGACGGGTTCGCCCGAGACGATGCAGGCCCCGACGGCGCAGGTGCCAGCGCGGTTTTCCGACCATTCGGAGCCGAGATAGAGCCCGGCCCGGCGCAACTGGTTGTCGAAGGTCGGATCGCCCATGAAATCAACGGTGACGCCGCGCGCATCCGACAGAAGCAGCACGTAGTTCTGCTCCGCGATTTGGTTGAACAGGGTTTCAAGGCCGGAGCGGCCGATGCGGATCAGCTCTTCCGCCTGCTCGCGATGCTCGCGCAGCTTCACTTCCGGAACGATATAGGCTTCCTGCGCGACGGTCGGATCGAGCTTGTAATCGTGCAGGCAGCGCAGCCAGGACTGGATGACGGGCGCATCACGCGGGCTGACCGCGCCCATTGCGACGCGTTCGATCTCACGAATGTGCGACAGCGTCGACACCATGCATCCATCCTCCCGCGCGCATGGTCGCACAGGAGGCGCTTGACGACAATCCATCTCGTCGGGCCACTCAATCGGCGCCGAGCGCCACGGCCGGTTGCAGGTGCGAGGCGTTGCGGGCGGGCAGGTAGCCGAAGACCAGCCCGGTCAGGAACGAGCAGGCGAAGGCGAGCACGACCGGGCCGATCGTGAAGCTCACCGGCATGCCGAAGGCCTGCGCCAGCCCGCCGACCGACAGCCCCAGCACCACGCCGATGGCCCCGCCGATCGCCGAGACGACAAGCGCCTCGATCAGGAACTGCAGCAGGATATCGCGCCGCCGCGCGCCCGTCGCCATGCGCACGCCGATCTCGCGGGTGCGCTCGCGCACGCTCACCAGCATGATGTTCATCACCCCGATGCCGCCGACGAGCAGCGAGATCGCGGCGACCGAGCCGAGGAAGAGCTTCATCGTGTTCGAGGTCTCGGTAAAGGCCTCGCGCACCGAGGACATGTTGGTGATCTGCGTATCCTCGGCCTTGTGGCGCTCGTTAAGCAGCGCCTGCACGGCCTCCTGCGTCTGGTCGATCGCAGCCGCATCCTCCACCTGCACGGTGATGGTGCGCACGTTGCGCTCGCCGAAGAGCCGCATGCTGCCGGTCGACAGCGGCACGAGGATCACGTCGTCCTGGTCGTTGCCGCCGGCACTCGCGCCCATCTCGCTCATCACGCCGATCACCTGGAAGGGGATCTTGTTGACCAGCACATATTGGCCGAGCGGATTGCCGCCATCGGGAAACAGCGTCTTCGCCACCGTCTGGCCGAGCACGGCGACGGGGGCATAGGTGTCCATGTCGTCGGCATTGATGAATTCGCCGGAAGCGACCGACCAGCTTTTGGCGCGCGGGAAGTCCGGCACCGTGCCGTTGGCCGTCGTCTGGTAGTCGATATTGCCGGAGCGCAGCGTCACCGAACTCGTCATTTCCGGCACCGCAAAGCTGACGTTGGGCACGGTGAGGATCGCGTCGGCATCGGACGGGATGAGCGTCACCGGCTGGCCGGTTCCCCGGAAATTCGCCATGTTGGGCCGCACCAGCAGCAGGTCCGAGCCCATCGAGGAGATGCGGTCGAGCACGGAATTCTGCGCGCCCGTGCCGATCGCCAGCATCGCCACCACGGAACCGACGCCGATGACGATGCCGAGCAGGGTCAGCACCGTGCGGAACAGGTTGGCGTGCAGCGCCCGCAGCGCCATCTTGATCGCCTCGGAAATATCGGCGATTGCCGCGGAACCCTCTTTCACCGCCGCATGCAGGCCCGCGGCGGCCTCGGACGAAGGCCGCGGTTTGCGGGCGCGGTCGGAAACGATGCGGCCGTCGCGGATCTCGATCAGCCGGTCGGCAGCTTCAGCCACTTCGCGCGAGTGGGTGATCAGGATGATCGTATGGCCGTCCTGGTGCATCTTGCGCAGCAGCGCCATCACCTCCTCGCCGCTCTGGCTGTCGAGCGCGCCGGTCGGCTCGTCGGCGAGGATGACGCGGCCGCCATTCATCAGCGCGCGGGCAATGGAGACGCGCTGCTGCTGGCCGCCGGAAAGCTGGTTCGGGCGATGGTCGAGCCGATCGCCGAGGCGCAGCGACTGAAGCAGCCCCTCCGCCCGCTCCTGCCGGTCGCGCGCCGGGAGGCCGGCATAGATCGCCGGCACCTCGACATTTTCGCGCGCACTCGCGGTCGGGATGAGGTTGTAGCTCTGGAAGACGAAGCCGAAGGTCCGGCGGCGCAGCGCCGCAAGCTCGTCGGTCTCGAAATCCGAGACCGGCTCGCCGTCGATGCGGTAGTGGCCGGAGGTCGGCTGGTCGAGGCAGCCGAGGATGTTCATCAGCGTCGACTTGCCGGAACCGGACTGGCCGATGATCGCGACGAATTCCCCCGCGTCGATGTCGAGCGTGACGCCGTGCAGGACTTCCACGGCAAAACCGTCGTTGAAGAACGTTTTGGTGACGTCCCGAAGTGAGAGGAGTGCGGTCATGGCATCGCCCTCAGAACATCGGCGGCATGCGCATGCCGCGGCGCTGCCCCCGGTTGCCGCCGGCCGGGCGCCCGCTATCGGCGCCTGCGCCGATGACGACGCGGTCGCCCTCTTCAAGCCCGCTCTTCACCTCCACGCTGACACGGTTGCGGATGCCGGTCTCCACCTTGCGGACCTCGGTGGCGCCGGATGCGGTGACGACCGTCACCTCGGTTTCCGGCTTGCCGCCTGCCTCGTTCCGCTTGAGGCTGATGGCACCACTCGGCACGACCAGCACGTCACGGGCGGCCGCCTGCACGAAGAACACCTGCGCGCTCATCGAGATCATCAGCTCGCCCTCCGGGTTCGGCACGTCGAACAGCGCGTTGTAGAGCACGACATTGTTCTCGACGGTCGGCGAGGGCTGGATCTGGCGGAGTTTGCCGGCAAAGCGTTTTCCCGGCTGACCGAGCAGGGTGAAATAGGCCTCCATGCCCACTTTCAGGCGGCTGACATCGGCTTCGGACACTTCGGCGCGCACCGTCATGGTCGAGAGATCGGCGATGGTGACGATGGTCGGCGCGGTCTGGCTGGCATTCAGCGTCTGGCCTTCCTTCACCGGATTGGCAACGATGGTGCCGGCCATAGGCGCAAAAATCTTGGTATAGCCGAGATCGACCTCGTCGCCGGCCAGCGTCGCCTGCTGCTTGCGGATTTGCGCGTCGATGGCGTTGACGTCGGCTTCCGCCGCCGCAAGATCGGCCACGGCCTGATCGAGCGCCTGCTGGGCCACGGCATTGCCGGCGATGAGGTTGCGCTGGCGGGTGATGTTCGCCTGCTTGAAGACGAGCTGCGCCTTGCGCGACTGAAGCTGCGCCTGGAGATTGGCGAGTTCGGCGCGATTGATCTCGATGCGGTTCTCGATGGTCGCGGGGTCGATCTCGGCGACGAGCTGATCCTTCGTGACCGTGTCGCCGATCTCGACATGCAGCACCTTGAGCTGGCCGGAAACCTGCGCGCCTGCATCGACGGACTTCACCGCCTCCAGCGTGCCGACCGCCGTCACCGCATTCTCGATATCGCCGCGCACGACGGGCTGCGTGATGACTGCGGTCGTCGTCTCGGCCGGCGCATAACGGGTCCAGCCATAATAGCCGGCGCCGGCGAGGATTGCGATCACCGGCAGCCAAACCCAGGCGCGCGAGCGCCGCTTGCGCCGGGCGGGCGGGGTCGCGCCGGGCATGAAGGTCACATTGGTCCGGCCCCCCTCGTCGGCGGGCTTGTCGTCCTTTTGCGGTCGTGCGGTCTTGGTCATCGGCTTCCCATAGGTCGAGGCCATGCCTCTGCCGTCCCTTTAAAAGAAAGGTGGCACCGTAACCGCCAAAGGAGAAGCCCTTGTGATCATTATATTTTCGTAATGTTTGCCGCGACGGACCGGCAAGTCCGCTTCAAGCCGGCGCCGCCGACGCCGGCCAAGGCAAGGATCAGACGCCGACGCGCTGCTTCCTGCGGCCCTCCAACTGGTCCTTCGACGCGGCGTTGACCTCCGCCCTTTCGCTCACCTGCGGCACGCCGACATCCCACCAGGCGTCACCCGGGGTCCAGGTGAAGGCGTCGGAGACGATGGTGATGACGGTGGTGCGATCGGTGGTCTGCGCCCATTCGACGGCGTCGCCGAGATCGGCGAGGCTTTCGACGCGGCGCGTCAGCGCGCCCATCGCCTCGGCATGTTTGGCGAAGTCGACGGCGAAGGGTTCCTTGACGCGGCAATCCTTGATGAGATTGTTGAAGCCCGGCGTGCCCTTGGCGTTCTGCAGGCGGTTGATCACCGCATAGCCGCCGTTGTCGCAGACGATGAGGATCATCTTGTGGCCGGAGAGCACGGTCGAGTAGATGTCCGAGTTCATCATCATATAGGTGCCGTCGCCGATCATGACGATGGGCGTGCGGGTGGGGTCGGCCATGGCGGCGCCCCAGCCGGCGGCGATCTCGTAGCCCATGCAGGAGAAGCCGAACTCGCAATCGAAGGTGTTCGGTGCCTTGACGCGCCAGTTCTTCATCACCTCGCCCGGCAGGCCGCCGGCGGCCGTGATGATAAGGTCCCGGTCCTTCGCCTTGGAATTGACGATGCCGACAACCTGGGCGTAGGTCGGCACGGGCGCATTCGTGGGCTTCTGGTAGCCGTCGAGCGCATCGTTCCACTTTGCGAATTCCAGCCGGCCCTTTTCCGTCCAGCCGGCATGGGCCTTGTGGTCGCCGAGGGCGGCTTCCAGCTCGCCTACCGTTTCCAGTGCATCACCGACGACGGCGACGGCGCGGTGCTTTTTGGCATCCCAGCGCGCGGCGTTGATCGAGACGAAGCGGGCGTCCGGCGAAAAAGCCGTCCAGGAGCCGGTGGTGAAATCCATGAGCCGCGTGCCGACGGCGAGCACCACGTCGGCTTCCGCGGCAAGCGCATTGGCCGAGGTGGAGCCGACGATGCCGATTGGGCCGACATGGGCCGGGTGGTCATGGGTGACCGTGCCCTTGCCGGCAATGGTTTCGCAGAGCGGGATACCATGTTTTTCGGCAAAGGCGGCGAGCGCCGTTTCCGCACCGGAATAGCGCACGCCGCCGCCGGAGATGATCAGCGGCCGTTTTGCCGCCTTCAGCACGCGGACGGCTTCCGCAAGGCTGTCGCGATCGGGGCGCGGGCGCGGCACCCTGTGGAGGGTCGGCGCGAAGAAGCTTTCCGGATAGTCCCAGGCGATTTCCTGCACATCCTGCGGCAAGCCGATGAAGGCCGGACCGCAATCGGCCGGGTCCAGCATGACGGCGACGGCCTGCGGCAGCGAGGAGAGGATCTGTTCGGGATGGACGATGCGGTCCCAATAGCGCGTCACCGCCTTGAAGGCGTCGTTGACGGTGATCGTCGGATTGCCGAAATGCTCGACCTGCTGCATCACCGGATCGGGCCGGCGGTTGGCAAAACTGTCGCCAGCAAGAAGCAGGATCGGCAGGCGGTTGGTATGCGCCACGCCGGCGGCCGTCACCATGTTCAGCGCGCCGGGACCGATGGAGCTGGTCGCGACCATGATCTGGCGGCGGCGCGTCGCCTTGGCAAAGCCGATCGCGGCGAGCGCCATCGACTGCTCGTTCTGGCCGCGCCAGGTCGGCAGCGTGTCCTTGACCGCTTCCAGCGCTTCCGAAAGGCATGTAACATTGCCGTGGCCGAAGATGGCGAAGACGCCGGGAAACAGCGGCTCGCGTTTTCCGTCGATCTCGGTGAACTGGTTGCAGAGGTAGCGCACCAGGGCTTGTGCCATGGTCAGGCGGATGGTGGACATGGTAAACCTCCCTGAGCCGGCCTCCGGCGCCAGCTCCTATTGAGAAACTTTTATTTCATATAATTACTTTTTGCAATACTTATTGCAGATCAGAACCGCAGCGTGCAATCCGCCCAGGCGCCGCCCGACTGGCTGGACGCCAGCGCCGCCTCGATGAACTTCACGCCGAGCGCACCGTCCTCCACGGTCGGATATTCCAGCAGGCCCTCCGGCAAGGTCCGGCCAAGACGGCGCGCCTCAACGGCGATGGCGAATTCCTCGTAGAGATTGCCCCAGGCATCGCTCAGCGCCTCGGGATGACCGCGCGGCATGTGCACGAAACGCGCCGCATGCACGCCGATGCCGGCGCCCTCGCCGCGCGTGAGAATGCGCGCCGGCTCGCCGAAACGGCGGAAATGCAGGAGCTCCGGCTCTTCCTGGTTCCATTCCAGGCTCGCCTTGTCGCCGAAAGCGCGGATGCGCAGGCCGCAATGGGCGCCGGGCGCGACCTGCGAGATCATGATCGTGCCGGGAATATCACCCTCGTAGCGCACATGCATGAAGGCGGTGTCCTCCAGCGCCTTCGGCGGCCCGAGCGTGTGGAATTCGGCGCGCACCGCCGTGACCGGGCGGCCGCAGACGAAGGCGCCGAGATGGTGGCAATGGGTGCCGATATCGCCGGTCGTGAAGGTGGGGCCGACGATCGCGGGATCGACACGCCATTGCGCGCCGGCGCCGGCATCCTTCGGCGGCGTCAGCGCCCATTCCTGGAAATATTCGACATGCACCTGCTGCAACTTGCCGAGCGCGCCCTCGCGGATCATCTGGCGGGCCTGGCGCACCATGGCGGAGGCCGCATAGGCATAGGTGACGCCAAAGACGAGGCCCGTCTCCTTCTGCCGGCGCACCAGATCGAGCGCATCGTCGAGCGTCGTGGTCAGCGGCTTGTCGCTGATCACATCGATGCCCTTTTCCATGAAGGCACACGCGATGGCATGGTGGGAATTGTTGGGCGTGGTGATCGCGACGGCATCGATGCCATCCGGCCGCGCCGCCTCGCGCTCGGCCATCACGCGGTAGTCGGTATAGATGCGATCGTCGGCGAGCAGCCAGGCGCGCCCGGATTCCTTTGCGACCTGCGGCCGGGACGACAGCGCGCCGGCAACCACATCCCAGCGGTTGGAGAGCCGCGCGCCGCGCGCATGCACCTTTCCGATGAAACTGCCCTGCCCGCCGCCGACGACACCGAGCCGCAAGCGGCGCTCCGCCAACGGGAATTCTGCCTTGTCGGAACCCTCTGCCATTGTCACCTCCCTCAAAATCCTCGCTGGCCCGAAAACGGGCTTGCAGAATTATTATTGAGAGAATATCAAAAGTGCAACGAATTTTGCATTCCGATCTTCCGGGAGGAACCGATGACGAGAATAGCCCTGCTCGGCTGCGGCCGCATTGGCAAAATGCACGCGGCCACCATCGTGCGCGCCGAAGGCGCCGAACTCACCGCCGTCTACGACCCGGTCGGCGCCGCCGCCGAAGAGATCGGCCAGCGCTACGGCTGCACCGTCGCCGCCAGCGCCGAGGAGGCGATCGCGCTCGCCGACGCCGTGCTGATCGCGACCTCGACGGCGACCCATGCGGACCTCATCGAAGCTTCCGCCAAGGCCGGCAAGGCGATCTTCTGCGAGAAGCCGATCGACCTTTCACTCGACCGCGTCGTCGCCTGCCGCAAGGCCATCGCGGGCTTCGAACGGCCCGTGCAGATCGGCTTCAACCGCCGCTTCGACCCCGGCCACCGCGCCGCCCACGATGCGACCCGCGCCGGCGAGATCGGCGATCTCCAGCAGGTCATCATCACCTCGCGCGATCCCGGTCTGGCATCGCGCGACTACCTAAGAGTCTCCGGCGGCATCTTCCGCGACATGACCATCCACGACTTCGACCTCGCCCGCTTCATGCTGAGCGAAGAGCCCGTCGAGGTTTTCGCCACCGGCAGCACGCTCGTCGATCCGACGCTTGCGGAATTCGGCGACGTCGATTCCACGATGATCGTCATGCGCACCGCCAGCGGCAAGCTCTGCCACATCAACAATTCCCGCGCCGCCGCCTATGGCTACGACCAGCGCGTCGAGCTTTTCGGCTCGAAGGGTATGCTGATCTCCGGCAACCGCCGCGCGCACCATGTCGAGCGCTTCAATGCCACAACGACGGGTGCGGGCGAGCCCTATCTCGATTTCTTCATCGAACGCTACGTCGAAGCCTTCGAACTCGGCCTCCAGTCGTTCCTCGCCTGCGTCGCCTCAAACACCACGCCGGACGCCACCTTCGAGGATGGTGAGAAGGCGCTGGTGCTGGCCGAGGCGGCCATTCGCTCCAAGGCGGAAGGCCGCTTCGTGAAGGTCGGCGAGATTACCGGCTGACCTCAATGCTTGCGCCGCTGCTTGCCCGTGACCGTCGGGATCTCGGGCGAGCCCTTCTTGTCTTCCTGAAGTAGCGCGGCGAGTGCCACCGCAATCGTCTGTGTCAGGCACATGGGTGCGGCGAGCGAGCGCGAGAACGAATATTCGTCTTCGGGAATCGTGAAGAGCACCGTCGCATTCTTGGCGAGCGGCGAGAGCTGGCTGTCGGTGATCGCCACGATCGGCGTGCCGTTTTCCGCCGCGACATCGGCGATCGTCACCACTTCCTTGGCATAGTGCCGGAAGGCGATAGCGACCAGCACGTCCTTCTTGCCCATCACCTTCGCCATTTCGGGCGCAAGCCCGCCGGCCGGATCGAGCAGAATGACGCGGCATTGCAGCATGGAGAGCACGTAGCGCAGGAATTTCGCGATCGGCTCGGAACGTAGCTGGCCGGCGATGAAGATCGTGTTGGCGTTCTTCAGCGCGCGGGCGGCCTGCGAAAGGCTCTCCTCCGTCGTCGTGTTCAACAGCTCCTGCAAGGTCGCGATATCGCGCACCACGAGATCATGCAGGAAACCGAGATTGCCCTTGCGCTTGGTCTTTTCCAGATCGACGTCGAGCGCGCTGATGCGTTCGCGATAGCCGGGTGCCGCCGTCGACAACCGGCTCTGGAACACCGACTGGAGCTGCTTGAAGCCGGAAAAGCCGAAATTCTGCGCGAATCGCACGAGGATGGACGGATGCGCACCGCACTGTTCGGCAATCGCATTGATCGACTGCATGGCCACGACGTTCGGGTTCTGCGTGATGAAACGCGCGACCTGCTGGAACCGGTCGCTGAGATTGGGATAGGCTTCCGTGACGATGTTGAAGAAGGTCTCGTAATTCGCCGTTTTCGGTGGCGGCTGGTCGGACTGTTTTACCCGCGGCATTGAGCCTCCACTCCCCAGAGTTCGTGTCATTTCAGAAACCGTGCAGTATTGCATAAATCAAAAGTCTGCAACGTTTTGGCCGAAGCCGGGAAACAGCACTCAAAAGCGTCAGGCGCCGACGCTCGAACGGGCATGCGCCGCGATCTCGTCGCGGTTGACGACGAGCGCCGGATCGAGCGTGCCCTTGAAGAAATCGAGGATGTTGGTCGCCGCCGAGATCGCCATGCGCCGCCCGCAGGCTTCGGTCAGCCCGGCATTGTGCGGCGAAAGCACCACGCGCTCGCAGGCGAGCATCGGGTCGTCGCGCGCCGGCGGCTCGGAATCGAGCACGTCGAGACCGGCCGCGGACAGGCGCCCCTCGTTGAGCGCGGCGAGCAGCGCTGCCTCGTCGATCAGCCCGCCACGCGCCGTGTTGACCAGGATGGCGGAGCGTTTCATCACCGCCAGTTCCGCCGCCCCGATCAGCGGCTCGGCGCCGGATTTCGGCACATGCAGCGACACCACGTCGGCCTGCCGGAGGCCATCGCGCAGGTCGGCGACCGGCGTAACGCCCGCCGCCGCGATCTCGGCAGCGTCCTGGAATTTGTCATAGGCCAGCACCGCCATGCCGAGCACCATCGCGATCTGCGCCAGTCTCCGGCCGATGCGCCCGAAACCGACGACCAGCAGGGTCCGCCCGTCGAGTTCGTCGGCATCGAGGGTGTTGCGGTAGTTCCAGTCGCCCGCACGCATCTTCTGGTCGAAGAGCACGGTGCGCCGGGCGGCGGAAAGCATGAGCATCGCGGCATGTTCGGCCACCGCGCGCGAATTCACGTCACCCACGACGGCGAGCGGTATGCCGCGGCCGTTCAGCGCCTCGACATCCACGGAATCGTAACCGACGCCGTGGCGCGAGACGATCTTGAGCTGCGGCGCGCCGGCGATGAACTCCGCCGGCAGCGGCTGGGTGCGGATGAGCAGCGCATCGGCGGTGGCGAGGAACGGCTGGTAGCTCGCCGCGGAAACCTCCTCGACATAATCGACCGTCACGCCCGGCGCGGAGCGCAGGACCGCAAGCCCATCCGCATGGATCTTGCCGGCCACCAGGATCCTCGGCATTCAATAGCCTCCCGTATCGATCTTGTTTTCGGGAGCGACCTCCTGCACGAGCTCGCGGAATTTTCGCACGCTCGCATCGGCGGCGGCGGCGAGCAGGCGGACGTCGTTGGAGACGGTGACGAAATCGAAGCCCCAGCCGACGGCCTCGGCCGCATATTCGGGCGTGCCGTTGTGGAGGGCCGCACGCTTGCCGGCCTTGTGCGCCGCATGGAGGATCCGCTTGATCGCCTCGATCATCTCCGGCTCGCGGCGGTCGAAGCCGGGTGCATAGCGCTTGCCCTGGAGGCCGAGCGTCAGGTCCGCGGGGCCGATATAGACGCCGTCGAGGCCGGGGGTGGCGAGAATGTCTTCGAGGTTCTCATAGGCCTGCGCGGTCTCGATCATGGCGAGGCAGATGATCTCGTCGTCAGCCTCCGCGGCATAACCCGGACCGGCGGAGAAGAGCGCCCGGCTCGGCCCGAAGCTGCGCACGCCCGCGGGCGGATAGCGCACGTAGGAGACCAGCCGTTCAGCCTCGGCGCGCGTGTTGATCATCGGGCAGATGACGCCATAGGCGCCGGCATCGAGCGCCTTCATGATATCGGCGGGATCGAGCCAGGGCACGCGGACCAGCGGCGTCACGCCGCTTGCCCGCATCGCCTGCAACATCGGCACCGTGCCGTCATAACCGACGATACCGTGCTGCATGTCGATGGTGAGCGAATCGTAGCCCTGACCGGCCATGATTTCGGCGCTGAAGGAATTGCCGATGGAGAGCCAGCCGTTGATGACGGGCTTGCCCTCCGCCCAGCGCTGCTTGACACCGTTCCTGATCATGGCTCTCTCCTCAAACCGTCATCTGCGCGAGTTTGACATTGGAATAATCCAGAATGCCTTCGGTGCCACCCTCGCGGCCCATGCCGCTCGCCTTGATGCCGCCGAAAGGCGCCTCGGCGGCCGCGAGCGCGAAGCTGTTGACGCCCACCATGCCCGCCTCCAGCCGCGCCGCCGCCTCGCGGGCGCGTCCGGCATCGCGGGTGAAGACATAGGCGGAAAGGCCCATCTCGGAGGCGTTCGCCCGCTCGAAGACCTCGTCCGCCGTTGAGAAAGGCGTGATGGCGGCGATGGGGCCGAAATTCTCCTCGGCGATCGCCTTGGCGTCATCCGGCAGGCCGGTGATGACGGTCGGCTCGAAGAAGAAGCCGGCATTCATATCGGTCGGGCGGCGGCCTCCCGCAAGGATCTTGCCGCCGCGGTCGCTGGCGTCAGCGATGATCTCTTCGATCGCCAGCCTGCGGCGCTCGTTGATCAGAGATCCCATCTGCGTCGCCTCGTCGAGGCCATGGCCGAGCTTCAACGCCTTTGCCCGCGCCGCGAAACCGTCTGCAAAGCGCTCATGCAGCGACTCGTGCACGTAGAACCGATCCGGCGTTACGCAGACCTGGCCGGCATTGGCGTATTTCGTCGGCACCGCGAGGTCGAGCGCCCGGTCGAGATCGGCATCGTCGAAAACGATCATCGGCGCATTGCCGCCGAGCTCCATGCTGACGCGCTTCACCGTCTCGGCGCTGTCGCGGATCATCTGCTGGCCGACGCGGGTCGATCCCGTCAGCGAAACCTTGCGCACGAGGGGTGAGGCCATGATGGGCTTGTAGGTGTTGCCGGTCGGGCCGATCAGGAGATTGGCGACACCTGCGGGAGGGCCGGCCTCGTGCAGGCAGTCGAACAGGATCATCGCCACGCCCGGCACCTCGACCGAAGGCCGGACGATGACGGCACAGCCGGCCGCAAGCGCGGGCGCGACCTTGCGGGCGATCAGCGCCGCCGGGAAATTCCACGCCGTGAAGGCCGCGACGACGCCGACCGGCTCGTGCGACACCTCCAGCCGGCCGCCCGGCGCACGACTTTCGACGATGCGACCATAGATGCGGCGGGCTTCCTCGGCGTACCAGCGGAACTGGTCGACGGCGAGGCCCCATTCGCGGCCGGCCTGCGCCAGCGGTTTGCCGGTTTCCAGCGTGATCTGGCGAGCCGCTTCCGCAGCACGCGCGGCCATGACGTCGGCGACCTTGTGCAGTGCATCCGCACGCGCCCAGGCGGGCGTCGCCTTCCAGCTGCGGAAGGCGCGTTCGGCAACGGCGATCGCCCGTTCCGTATCCTCGACGGCGGCGGCGGGCACCACGCCGAGAACCTCGCCATTGCCGGGATCGGTGATCTCCGTCGAGGCCCCGCGCGCCGGCCCCGACCAGGCGCCGTCAATGAACAAACCGTAGGAACCGTACATGTCACCTCCTCCATGCCGGCGGTGCAAAAGGCCGCATCCGCAAGCAGCATTTCCATTCACAAAAGAAGCAATCTTTATTGCAAGTCAAGATTTATCCGCAACTTTTGGTGCGACTACGCATTCCCATCCACCGTCAGCTAGGCCTTTCAGGCAGCGTCAGCCGCGTGCGCTCGCGCGTCGTCATCGCGATGACAATCTGGTCCGCAAGGCAGGTGGCGACGAGCCCGTCCCAGGCCGTCGAGCCATCCGCCGCCGGCGTGCCGCTGCGGATACCGTCGATCCAGGCCTGATTCTGAAGGCGATAGGCATCGCGGAAGCGGGGCACCCAGTTTGCCGGGAAGGACCCCTCCTCCGCGCCGTTGCGCCGTGTGCGGGTGAGCGCGGGATGCGCCATGCCGATCGTGCCGCCCGCGCAGACCGCTTCCGCGTGGACGTGGTAGCCGTAGTCGGCATTCATGAAGAGTTCCACGGAAACGAGGCTGCCCGCCGCCGTTTCGAAGATGAACATGGCGGGGTCGTTGCTCTCTTGCGACGGACAGGGAATGACGGTGACCGCGGTGTATTCCGTCGAGAGCAGCCAGCGGCAGACGTCGATCTCGTGCACCAGAGAATTGGTGACGGCCATCGCGCCGGTGAACCACGAAGGTGCTTCCGCATTGCGATGCTGGCAATGCAGGATGCGCACGGCACCGAGCGTGTTGTCGTCGATCGCCGCCTTCATTTCGCGATAGGCGGGATCGAAGCGGCGCATGAAGCCGGTCTGGACCAGCCGCCGGCCGGATCGCGCCTCGGCGGCGACGATTTCCAGGCATTCGGCGGTGCTGGTAGCCAGCGGCTTCTCGCAAAGGACAGGCTTGCCCGCCGCGATCGCCGCCAGCACGAGCCGGTGATGCGTCGCATCCGGCGAGGCGATGAGCACGGCTTCGACGGCGGGATCGGCGATCAGCGCCTCGGCATCCGTCGTCGCCCTCGCCCCGCGCGCGGCCGCCTCGGCACGCGCCGGATCGGCATCCGCCACCGCAACCAGGTGCGCGCCCGAAATATCGCTGGCGAGGATGCGCGCATGCTCGGCCCCCATCACGCCCGCCCCGATGACGCCAATTCCGATGCTTTTCATGGCTCCTCCTCCCATCCGCGTCAAACCGCAAGCCAGGCGCCGGTGCGCGACGATGTCTGGATCGTCTCCACCAGAGTCTGGATGCGCAGGCCGGCACGGAAATTGAACGGCTCGGGCCTGAGGCCGGCGATCGCGTCGAGATAACCGGCGACCTCGATCGCCTTCAGGTCGTTGAAGCCGAGCTGGTGGCCGGGCGCGACGCAGAAGCGGCCGTAGGGCACATGGTCCGGACCCGCCTCGATGCGGCGGAAACCCTGGCGGCCCTTGGCATCGCCCGTCGAATAGAAGTGGAGTTCGTTGAAGCGCTCCTGCGAGAAGGCGAGCGCGCCCTTGGTGCCGTATACCTCGAAATCATGCTGCATCTTGCGGCCGGTCGCGACCCAATTACCCTCGATCGAGCCCGTCGCGCCGTTTTCGAAGCGCAGGAAGGCGCGGCCGATATCGTCCGTCTCGACGGCCCGCACGCCGCCCTTGCCATCGGGGCGGCTCGCGATCACCGTCACGCAATCGCCCATGACCCTGGTGATCGGGCCGACGAGGAACTCGGCCGTCGCCAGCGCATGGCTGCCGAGATCCGCCAGCGCCCCGCCGCCGGCCGGATCGTGCCGGAAGGTGAAGGGGGCGGCCGCATCGGCCATGTAGTCCTCCGCATGGAGGCCGCGATAGCCGCGGATGTCGCCCAGTTCCCCGCCGGCGATCATCTCCCTCGCGAGGCTGAGCATCGGGTTGCAGAGATAGTTGAAGCCGACCTGTGTCCTGACGCCGGCCTTTTCCGCGGCCTCGGCCATCTCGCGCGCATCGCTTGCAAGCGGGGCGAGCGGCTTTTCGCAATAGACGTGTTTGCCGGCGGCGATTGCTGCGAGCGCCATTTCCTTGTGCAGGGCGTTGGGCGCGGTGATGTCGATCACGTCGATCTCCGGATCCGCCACCAGGCTGCGCCAGTCATCCGTGGCCCGTGCGAAACCGAAGGCGGCGCGTGCGGCTTCCGCTTGCGCCAGGGTCACGTCGGCAATCGTTGCCAGCTCCACGTCATAGGGCAGATCGAAGACCCGCTCGGCGGCGGCAAAGCCGAAGACGTGCGTCTTGCCCATGAAACCCGACCCGATAAGGCCAAGACGGAGCTTCTTTTTCATTCTCTGTGTTTCCTCGGATGATGCGCAGTTTGTTGAATGCAATTATCGTTGCAAAAATATGAAAGTGTCAATATTTGTTTTAAAAGACACCTTCCCTTGAACCTGGAGCCCGACCATGAAAGCCAAACTCGGCATTGCGCCCATCGCCTGGTGGAACGACGACCTGCCGGAAATCAGCAGCGATATCTCGCTGGAAGGATGCCTTGCCGAAGCGCGCGAAGCGGGTTTTACCGGCATGGAGACCGGCCGCCGTTTCCCGATGGACGCGGCAACGCTGCGTCCGATCCTCGACCAGCACGGCATGAGCGTGTGCGGCGGCTGGTTCTCCGGACTGCTGCTCGATGGCGACATCGAGGCCGAGAAGGACCGCATCGCAGCGCAAATGGCCCTGTTCAAGGCCGTCGGCGCGCCGTGCATCGTCTATGGCGAGACGGCGGGCACCATCCAGGGCGACCGCACGGCGCCGCTTGCCACGAAGCGCAAGCTCTCCGAAGACGAGATCAAGGCCTATGGCCGCAAGATGACGGCCTTCGGCGAATGGTGCGCCGAGCAGGGCATGCCGATCTCCTACCACCATCACATGGCCGCCCCGATCGAGACTGAGGAGGAGCTCGACCTGCTGATGAAGCATTCCGGCGAGGGCCTGCCCCTGCTCTTCGACGCCGGCCACATGGCCTTCGCCGGCGGCGACGTGCTGCGCGTCATCGACAGGCACCACACGCGCATCAGCCATGTGCACACCAAGGACGTGCGCCTGCCGGTGATCGACGCGCTCGACCGCACGCGGGAGAGCTTCCTCGACGCCGTCATAAAGGGCGCCTTCACGGTCCCCGGCGACGGCAGCCTCGATTTCGAGGCCATCGTCAAGCGCCTCGCCTCCTACGGCTACGAGGGCTGGTTCGTCGTCGAGGCGGAGCAGGACCCCACCTACAATCCGCCGCTCGACATGGCGAAGATCGGCCATAAGGAACTCCTCCGCGTGATGGCTGCCGCCGGTTACGAGGTTGTCTGCTGAGCGCGAGAACCTCCGGACTCCGCCCTTTCCTCCGTCATGGCCGGGCTTGACCCGACCATCCATGCCGCGGGTGCTGCGTGGATCCTCGGGTCAAGCCCGAGGATGACGTTGGAGTGTAGGAAGGCTCGCAATCCCAAAAACCAGACCCTCACATGCGATGCGAAGCACGCCGGATGGTCTGTCCGGCACGCCTTTCTCAGATCGTCCCGCCGAGCGAGGATTCCAGCAGCGCCAGCTCCTGCCCACCGGCCATCATGTCCTGAAGCGCCGCCGCGTCCACCGTGCCGCGCTCGGCGGTCCCCAGCGTCTGGCCGCGGTTCAGCACGGTGAAGCGGTCGCCGACGGCGAGCGCGTGGCGGACGTTGTGGGTGATGAAGACGACGCCGATGCCCTGCTTGCGCACGCGGTCGATGGTGCTCAGCACGTTCGCCGTCTGGCGCACGCCGAGTGCCGAGGTCGGTTCGTCGAGGATCAGCACCTTGGCGCCGAAATAGACCGCACGCGCAATCGCCACCGTCTGGCGCTCGCCGCCGGACAGCGTGCCCACCGCCTGGTCGGGACCCCGCAGGCTGATGCCCATCTTGCGCATTTCCTTGACGGTAATGTCGTCGGCCTTGGCCGTGTCGAAGGTCCTGAAGGGCCAGACGCCGCGCTCCGGCTCGCGCCCCATCCAGAAATTGCGGCTAACGCTCATCAGCGGGATCATCGCGAGGTCCTGGTAGACCGTCGCGATGCCGGCCGTCATGGCGTCGCGCGGGCTCTGGAACAGCGTTGGCGTGCCTTCCACCAGCACCTCGCCGCCGCTCGGCTTGTAGACGCCGGACATGATCTTGATGAAGGTCGATTTTCCCGCACCGTTGTCGCCGAGCAGGCAATGGCATTCGCCGGCGCGGATATCGAAGGAGACGCCGGCCAGCGCGATGACATGGCCGAAGTGCTTGGTGATGTTTCTCATCTCCACGATGGCGGACATCAGCGTTCTCCCGTGATGATGCGGCGGATGTAGGTGTTCATGATCACGGCCGTGAGCAGAATGAGGCCGAGGAACACCCGGAAGAGCGAGCTTTCCGCATTGGCGAAGAACAGACCCTGCTGCACCACGCCGAAGATGATGGCGCCAAGTGCCGCCCCGATGACCGAGCCGTAACCGCCGGTCAGCAGTGCCCCGCCGATGACCACGCAGATGATCGCCTCGAATTCCTTCAGCAGACCACGGTCGGCCGCCGCCGAACCGAATTCCATCACCTGGCAGGTGGCGAAGACGCAGGCGCAGAAGGCGGAGAACATGAACATCAGGATTTTGACGCGATTGACCGGTACGCCGACGTAACGCGCGGCGAGCGCGTCACCGCCCGCGGCGAAGATCCAGTTGCCGAACTTGGTTCGGGTCAGCAGCCAATGGCCGAAGATCACCAGAACGATCGCCCAGACGACCAGCATCGGGATGCCGTCGATGACGGGCTGGCCGGCGCGGTTGCCGCGGCTGAAGGTGGCGATCCAGCCCGCCTCACCCATCCAGGTGAAGAGCCAGCCCAATACCTTGCCGCCGAAGATCGGGGCGAGCCAGTCGGTCGCCGCCTTTTCCGCGACGCCGCCGATGATGGTCTGCCGGGTGAAGTAGATCGAGCCCCAGATGGTCAGCCCGCGCAGGATATAGAGGAAGGCGAGCGTCACGATGAAGGATGGCAGGCCGGTGCGGATGACGAGCCAGCCGTTCACGCCGCCAAGCAGGATGCAGAAGACGAAGGTCGCAATGATGGCGAGCCAGAGCGGCACGCCGATATGGACCGAGAGAATGGCGATCATCACCCCGGAAAAGCCGATCATCGAGCCGGTCGAAAGATCGAACTCGCCGGCGATCATCAGGAGACAGGCGCCGACCGCGATCACCATGAACTGGGCCGAAACCACCGTCCAGTTCATCACGCCTTCGGCTGCGAACATGCCGCTATCGCCGGCAATGACGGCAAACAGCAGAAAGACCAGGATGGTGCCGCAGATGCCGCCGAGCTCGGGCCGGATCAGCGCGCGCCGCAGCGGCGAGACGGGTTTGATGCGCTCGTCCTTCAGCGCGTCCGGAATGACGTCCGTCATGAATGCATTCTCCTCCCTCGAAAAAGACTTTTGGCGCGCACGGGCAGGCCGCCCGGCGCGCCAAAAAAACCGTCAGATCAACGGTACTGGCCCGCCAGCGACTCGACGAGCGCGATATTGTCCTTCGTCACGAAGCCGGGGCCGGTGAAGATGGAGTTGGCCGGCGCCACGCCGTAGCGCACATAGCTCGTCAGCACCTGGATCGGGATCGAGCCCTGCAGGAACGGCTGTTGGTCGATCGCGAAGTTGATCGTGCCGTCCTTGATGGCGGCGGAAATCTCGGCCGAGAGGTCGAACGTGCCGAAATAGAGGTCGCCGTCGAGGCCCATTTCCTTGACCGCCCGGATCGACGGTTCGGCCGAGTTGGGGCCAAGCGTCAGGATCGCGCCGGTATCGGGATTGGCGGTCAGATAGGCCTTCACCTTGTTCTGCACTTCCGACGGGTCGATGCCGGAATCGACCATCTGGTTGCCGAGTTCCACGCCGATGCCTTCGGCAAAACCGCGGCACCGCTCCACGGAGGCCGGGTTGGTGATGTAGTGGTTGACGCAGAGGAAGCTCTTGATACCGGCTTCCTTCGCCCGCTTGCCGGCGCCGAGGCCCGCTTCATATTCCGGCTGGCCGACATGCATCAGCGCGCCGAGCTTCTGGCTTTCCTCTACCGTGCCCGAATTGACGGTGACGACCGGAATGCCCTTGGCGATGGCGTCCTTGATAGGCCCTTCGAGCACGTTGAAGTCGGCGATCGTGACGATGATGCCGTCGACGCCGGCAGCGGAACTCTGCTGCACGAGGCGCGCCATGTCGGCAAGGTCGCCCGTCGGCGGGTTGCGATATTCGGTCTCGACGCCCATCTGCTCGTTCGTGACCTTGATGGCGTTCTTGATGACGTTGAACCAGCTGTCGCTATCCGGGCCATGGCTGATCCAGACGAACTTTTCGCCATCCGCATTGGCCACACCGGCAAAGGCCGTCGTGGCGAGCAGCGCGCCGAGGGCGAGCGATTGCAGAATTTTCTTCATGAACGATTTCCTCCCGAAATTGGCTTCCTGTTCCTCCCCGCCCGAAGCCGTTGCGGGTAACTGTCAGGCCGCGCGCTTGGCGCCCTGCGCAGACAAGGCGGCGTCCAGTTTCGCCTGGTCCCAGCCTTCCGCGACGGCCCGGGCGAGCAGCTCCTGCTGGCTTTCCGGGGCAAGACCGCCGAGCGGCGGATCGGTGTCGAGGTTGGTCGGGAACGGGTAGCCATCGGCGGTCGCGGCGATCACCGCGCGCCGGCCTTGCGGCGAAAGCGCCGCCAGATGCGGGTAGACGGCGCGGGCCATGGCGGTGCGGTCGAGGTTTTCCATGTGGCGTGCGAAGGCCGATGCCGTCTGGATGAGGTTGACCATGCGCACGACATCCGCCGTCCGGTTCTCGCCGGCGGCGTGGAACAGCGCGGGGCTGAAGAAGATCGCGTCGCCCTTCTCCAGGGCGAGCTGGACGTAGTTTTCCTCGAAATAATCCCGGAATTCCGGCCGCGTGGCGGCGAGGTATCCCGGCAGGTAGCGCTGCGAATGCGGCAGCAGCTTCGTCGTGCCGCTCTCGACGGGCATGTCGCAATGGGCGACACCGCCTTGCAGGATGAGGGTGGGGCCGGTGGCGTGGATGTGGGTCGGATATTCCGCCATCTGCTCCGGCTTCATGAAGCCGAGATGGTAATCGCGGTGCGGGGCCTGCGCCTTGCCGCCGGGGCGGACCTGGTTGACCTGCGTGGCGATCTGGTAGCCCGGGCCGAGCCAGGCGCGGCAGGCGATGTCGATCACCGGATTGGCCATATAGCGGGCGTAAACGGCCGGATCGCGCAGGCAGAGCTTTTGCAGGCTGTTCCAGATGCGGTCATTGGCGCCGGCCTTGGCGAAGTGGTCGCCTGCAGCCGTGCCGGCCGCGCGCTCGTCGGCGATGATCTGGCGAAACACTTCACTCGCCGCATCGATGGCGCCCGGATCGGTGAAGGCACGCTTCACCACGAAGACGCCCGGCCCCTCGCCGATGATCGACGCCCATTCCGGACCAATTTCGTCATTGACAGAGCCGCCGTCGTAGATCGGAATGTTCTTCTCGATGGCAATCGCCGTCGGGCACATTGCCATGGTGGTCTCGGTCTCCACCTGACGCCGGAATTGCGCAAGGTCGATCACCGTTGCAATATCGTTCATCGAAATCCTCCTACCCGATGCGTGAAACCCGGTTTGATGGCGGCATGCATCCTTCTCGCGGCACCCCTCCTCGGGCACCGCGAGCCGCAAGCGCAGATCAAAAATTGCGGCCATCAACTATCAGCAATATTAATTGTGAAAATTTGCCGGTGTCAATAGATCGTGCAGCCTGCGACGCGATGTTCGTCTTCGCGGTCGAGGAAAGGACGCCGCGCAAGCGCAACAGGCCGGGCATGGCCATGGATTTAACGGCGGAACGGCTTTAATCCTGCCAGAAAGCGGCCCCGTGCCGCCTACGAAACAATGCCAGGCACGGGAGTGCGCACATGCTCGTCGGAATAACGATTCTTCTTGTTTTTCAGCTTGTTGGCGAAGTAACCGCCTATTTCCTCGGCGGCTTCGTGCCCGGTCCCGTCATCGGCATGGCGATGGCCGCCATCGTGCTCACGCTGACAAAAGGCTCGACTTTTCTGCAACCGACCCACGAACGCACCATCGACACGTCCAAGGCGATCCTCGCCAATCTCGGCGTGCTCTTCGTGCCGGCGGGCGTCGGCATCATCCAGCATCTGGATCTCATCCGCGATCGCGGCTTCGCGCTGATGGCGATCGTGCTGCTGTCGACCGTCATCACGCTGACCGTGACCGTTTGGGTCTTCATCCTCGTCAAGCGGCTCTCCGGAGGTTATGCCAATGACTGACGGGCTCTGGGTCTATCTCGCCACCTCGCCCCTGCTGTGGCTTGCCGGAACGCTGGTTGTCTGGCTGGCCGCCACCGGCCTTTCCGGGCTCGCCCCCGGCAATCCGCTCCTGAACCCGATCATGATCTCGATCGCCGCGATCGCCACCGTGCTTTGCGTGACCGGCATCGACTATGCCACCTATTTCGAGGGCGCCCAGTTCATCCACTTCCTGCTGGGGCCGGCGACCGTGGCGCTCGGCATCCCGCTCTTCGAAAAGCTGTCGCTGGTGAAGAGCAATCTCGTGCCCATGCTGAGCGCCCTCGTCGTCGGCAGCTTCACGGCGGTCGGCTCGACGGTGTTCTTCAGCGACCTGTTCGGCTTTTCGCCCGAAGTCGTCGCCTCGATGGCGCCGAAATCCACGACGGCCGCCGTCGCCATGGCGATCTCCTCCGGCTTGCAGGGAGACCCGGCCCTGACGGCGGCCGTCGTCGTTCTCACCGGCATCTGCGGCGCGATCGTTGTCACACCGATGATGAACGCCATGCGCATCAAGGATTTTAGCGCCCGCGGGTTTGCCGTGGGACTTGCCTCGCACGGGATCGGCACGGCGCGCGCCTATTCGGTGGATCCTGTCGCGGGGCTGTTTTCCGGCATCGCCATGGGCCTGAACGCCGTCCTGACGTCCCTGATCGTCCACCTTTTCCTCTGAAAGGCCCTCAGAAACTCGGCGGGCTGATTGCCCAGAGCACGATGGCCTCACGCTCTGCCGGATTGCGGTAGCGGTGCGGTTCGCCGGCGGAATAGGAGAAGCTGTCGCCTTCGCGCAGGTGGAAATGCCGCTCGCCGATCCAGATTTCGAGTTCGCCCGCCATCACGAAGCCCACCGCGTCGCCCGCATGGCTGTAGCTCTCCGCGCTCTCGGTGCCTGGCGGCAGGCGCGTGTAGATCATCTCGACCTGCAAACTCATCTTCGGTGTCAGCAATTCGTCGACGATGCCGTGGTCGTACTGGATCCTCAGGCGATTGCCGCGACGGATGACATAACCGTGTTCGGCCTGCGGCACGGGCGCCGCGCCGCCGAAGAACCATTGCACCGTCACGCCCAGGCTGCGGGCAATGCCGACCAGTGCGGGGATGGACGGATAGGCGAGGTTGCGCTCGATCTGGCTGATATAGCCGGTCGAAAGGCCCGCACTGTCTGCAAGCTGCGCAAGCGTCATCCTGCGCCGCTTGCGCAGGCCGCGGATGCGCTCGCCGAGCACCGGATCCTCGCCGGCTGCGGCATCTACAACGGGTTCCGGAGCGTTTTCGTCTGCCATCATCTCATCCTTCGTGTCCCCGGCAAAGTCGTTCAGAATGCGGGTAATGGCAACAGATTTTGCCAGTAGTAAAAAAATCAGTCGATTTTTTACTGAAGATAAAATAGAAGCTGTCTCGTTTCGCTCGCTCAGGATGGGAGGACTGGATGGCCGGGATCGAACCTTTCAAGCGCTTCGTGCGCCTCTGTCGGAAGACGGGAGGTGTCGCGTGAGCATGACGGCCTCCCCCTTTCCGAACCTTTTCCAGCCCTTGCAGATCCGCGGCGTGCGGCTGAAGAACCGCATCATGTCCACCGGACACGATACGACGCTGCCGACCAATGGCCTCGTCAACGAGGCGCTCATCGCCTATCACGAGGCGCGGGCAGCGGGCGGCGTCGGCCTCATCGTCTCCCAGGTTGCCGGCGTGCACGAGACGGCGCGTTATACCTCGCACATGCTGATGGCGACGGAGGACGATTGCATCGACGGCTATCGACGGCTGGCGGAGACCTGCCATGCCCATGGCACCGCGCTGTTTTCGCAGCTTTTCCATCCCGGGCGGGAGATCATGGAAGGCGGCGACGGGCTGCTGACCGTCGCCTATGCGCCCTCCGTCACGCCCAACGAGCGTTTTCGCGTCATGCCGCGGGCACTCGACCAGGCGATGATCGATGAAATCGTCGCCGGCTATGGTGCGGCGGCACGGCGCATGCACGACGCGGGCCTCGACGGGGTGGAGTTGGTGGCAAGCCACGGCTACCTGCCGGCGCAGTTCCTGAACCCGCGCGTCAACGTGCGCACGGACGCCTATGGTGGACCGCTGGAAAACCGGCTGCGCTTTGCTGCCGAGGCACTGAAGGCGATCCGCGCGGCGACTTCGGAGGATTTTGTCGTCGGCCTGCGCATCAGCGCCGGGGATCGGGATGAAAACGGCCTCACCTCCGACGAGGCGCTGGAAAGCTGTCGCCTGCTCGAACCGCTCGTCGACTATGTCAACGTCACGGCCGGCACCTCGGCCTCGCTTGGCGGCGCCGTGCATATCGTGCCGCCGATGGCCTATCGCAACGCCTATCTCTCAAGCGATGCGGCCCGCTTCCGCCGCGCGCTGAACGTCCCCGTCTTCGTCGCGGGGCGCATCAACCAGCCGCACGAGGCGGAAGCCTTGCTGGCCGAGGGCGCCGCCGATGTCTGCGGCATGACGCGCGCGCTGATCTGCGATCCCGACATGCCGGTGAAAGCCGAGGAAGGCCGCACCGACGACATCCGCGCCTGCATCGCCTGCAACCAGGCCTGCATCGGCCATTTCCATCGCGGCGTGCCGATCTCGTGCATCCAGCACCCGGAAACGGGCCGCGAGTTGAAATTCGGCACGCTCATCCCCGCCGCACGGCCGAAGAAGGTCATGGTGATCGGCGGCGGGCCGGGCGGCATGAAGGCCGCCGCAATCGCTGCCGCGCGGGGCCATCAGGTCACGCTCTACGAGGCGGCCGGCCAGCTCGGCGGGCAGGCGCTGCTCGCCCAGCAATTGCCGCGCCGCGCGGAATTCGGCGGCATCATCACCAACCTTTCGCGTGAGCTCGAACTGGCGCAAGTGCGCGTGGTCAAGGGCGTGCGCGTCGATGCGGCGCTTGTCGAAGCCGAAAAGCCGGATGTGGTCGTGCTCGCGACCGGGGGACGACCCTATCTGCCGGAAATCCCCGCCGACGACAGCGTGCAGGTGGTCGATGCCTGGCAGGTGTTGCGCCGCGAGGTGAAGACCGGCAGCCGCGTCGTCGTCGCCGACTGGCGCTGCGACTGGATCGGCCCCGGCATTGCCGAATTGCTGGTCAATGACGGGTGCAGCGTCGAGCTCGCGGTCAACGGCACCCATCCCGGCGAGCTGCTGCCGCTCTATGTGCGCGACAACATCGCCGCTGAACTGCACAAGAAGGGCATCGGCATCACGCCCTATGCCCGGCTCTACGGCTGCGATGGCGGCACCGTCTACCTGCAACACACCGTCAGCGAGCAGCCGATCGTCTTCGACAATATCGATACGCTCGTGCTCTGTCTCGGGCACGAGCCGGTGGACGCGCTCAAGGCCGAGCTGGCGGGCCTCGTGCCCGAAATCCACCTCATCGGCGACTGTCTTGCCCCGCGCACGGCGGAAGAGGCGGTTTATGACGGGCTGAAGGTCGGCGCGGCGCTGTAGGACACACAAAATAGCCGGCTGGTGATTTTAGCAGTTGCCAAAGTGCCCTTCACTTAATACGCTGTTAAGTGAAGGGTGAGGCCATGGACGACATCGCGGTTGCGACGAAGAATCAGGCTGCTGTGGGCGAGAAGGTGAAGACTTTCCGCACTTCCCGCCGCATGTCGCTTCGCACGCTGGGCGACGCCACGGGAACGACGGCGAGCTTCCTCAGCCAGCTGGAGCGGGGGCTGAGCGGCGTCAACATCAGCACGCTGATGCGCATTGCCGGCGCGCTCGGCATCAGCCTGACCGACCTGTTCGAAGAGACCGCCCCGCCCGTCGGCCGCGTCCTGCGCAAGCACGAGCGCCCCGCTCTGCCGCCGGCCGAGGGCTACAGAAAGATGCTGCTGTCGCGGCGCCCGATCCGCGATATGGAAGTCTATATCGGCGAATTCGACCCCGGCGGCTCGACGGGTGAAAAGCCCTACAGCCATGGGGATTCGCATGAACTTTTCTTCGTGCTGCGGGGCGAGGTGGAACTCACCCTCGGCGACGAACGCCATGTGCTGTCGGCCGGCGACAGCATCGAATATCCGACCTCGGTTCCGCACAAGACCGTCAATATCGGCACGGAAACGGCTGAAGTCCTCTGGATGATCGCGCCGCCCACCAGCGTCGCGGATGACCTCGACAAATACCTGCCACGGCCGGGCTCGTAACCGCGGCAGGAACAACGCACGCGAGCGCTACTGGGAGTAATGACGATGAAGAATTTTGCGAGGGCTTTCGCCCTGACGATGACGTGCGCCCTGGCGTTGCCGGCGTTCGCACAGGACAAGCCGGTCGCCGGCGAAGTGAAGGAAGGCTCGCTCAAGGGCAAGACGCTGACCTTCGTCTCCTACGGCGGCATCTACCAGGACGGCCAGGTCGCCGCCCTTCAGGATTTCGTCACGAAATCCGGCGTGACGCTGCTGAATGACGGCCCGACGGAAATCGCCAAGCTGAAGGCGCAGGTCGATGCCGGCAACGTCACCTGGGACGTGGTCGATACCGCCGACCTGCCGCCCTACGTGCATTGCGGCACGCTGTTCCAGAAGCTCGACCTCTCCAAGCTCGACGTCTCGAAAATCCCGCCCGGCCAGGTCGGCGAGTGCTCGGTTCCGGCGATGAACTACGGCGTCGTGCTGATGTACAAGAACGAGACCTACAAGGACAATCCGCCGAAGAACTGGGTCGATTTCTTCGATACGGAGAAATTCCCGGGCATCCGCGCCATCGACGGCAGCGGCGATCCGACCGGCGGCCTGATCGAACAGGCCTTCAAGGCAACCGGCGGCGACCCGAAGGCGATGACGCCGGACGATATCGAGAAGGGCATCCAGAAGCTGCGCGATCTCGGCCCCGACACGATCTACTGGAAGACCGGTGCTGAATCGCAGCAGCTTGCCGAATCCGGCGAGGCCGACATGGTCATGATGTGGACCGGCCGCGCCATGACCGCGGTGAAGAACGGCGCCGCCTATACGCCCGTCTGGCAGGATTGGCTGGTCGTGATGGACCAGATGACCATTCCGGTCGGCGTCAAGGACACGGACGCCGCCTATGCGCTGCTCAACGCCTATCTCGGCGCAAACGCCCAGGCGATCCTCACCGAAAAGACTTCCTACACGCCGATCAACCTCGACGCCAAGCCGAAGGTCGACGACGTGACCGCCGCCTTCCTCACCTCGACGCCCGAGCGCATCGGCCAAGGCTACCAGCAGAACATCCCGTTCTGGGTGAAGAACTTCGATCTTGCCGCGGAAAAGTGGTCGGCCCTTCTTTCCGGCAACTAAGAGCGTGATCCAATGCAAGTCCGGCGTGATGCCGGACTTGCTTCCCCAGCACGGGAGGTTTCCTTGACAGCGATACCCGACCAAGGCGCGCACACCGGCTCCGAACGACCCACCTTCCTGTCGCGCTTTCAGCTGCGCGGCGCGGTGTGGCTGGCAGCACCTGCCGTGCTGGTGCTGCTCGTGGCGCTCGCCTATCCGCTGGCGATCGTCGTGGTGCGCAGCTTCACCGATCCGGCGCTCGGCATCGACAATTACGTCTGGTTCTTCCAGTCCGCGGTGAACCGGAACGTGCTGCAACGGACCTTCGTCGTCGCCGCCTGGGTGACGCTCGCCTCGCTGATCTGCGCCTATCCTTATGCCTATGCCATGACCATCGTCGGCCGGAACGTGCGGCTGGCGCTCATCCTCTGCGTGCTCGTGCCCTTCTGGCTGAGCGGCGTGGTGCGCACGCTCGCCTGGGTCATCCTGCTGCAGGATTCCGGCGTCATCAATTCTTTCCTGCGCGGCATTGGTCTTCCTCCCGTCAAGCTGATCCGCACCCTGCCCGGCGTCATCATCGGCATGACGCAGGTGCTGCTGCCCTTCATGATCCTGCCGATCTATTCGGTGATGCGGGGCATCGATACGCGCTTGTTGCAGGCCGCCCGCAGCCTCGGTGCGAAACCCTGGCGCGCCTTCGTGCAGATCTACGTGCCGCTGTCGCTGCCCGGCGTCTATGCCGGCGCGATCATCGTCTTCATCCTGTCGCTCGGCTTCTACATCACGCCGGCCCTGCTCGGCGGACCGCGCAGCACCATGCTGTCGTCATTGGTGCAGAACCAGGTGCTGAGCCTGCTCAACTGGGGCCGCGGCGGCGCCATGGGTGTCGTGCTTCTGGTCGCAACCTTCCTGCTGCTCGCCATCGCCGCCCCGCTGATGCGCCAGAAACACACCAGCAATCGCAGGGAGGCCTGACGACGATGCCCTCCTTCCCGCGCGTTTTCCTCGGCCTGTTCTGCCTGCTCGTCGCCGTGCTGCTGCTCGCGCCGACGCTGGTCGTCATCCCGATGTCGTTCAACGGCAACAAGTCGCTGGCCTTCCCGCCGGTCGGCTTCTCCTGGCAATGGTACGCCAACTTCTTCAGCAATCCCGACTGGACGACGAGCTTCACCAATTCGCTGATCATCGCGCTCATCGTCGCCGTCGTCGCAACCGTGGTGGGCACGCTCGCCGCCTTCGGCGTCACCAGGGCCGCGGCGCGCACCGGCGGGCTGCTCAGGGCGCTTCTGATCACGCCAATGGTCGTGCCGGGCGTGGTGCTGGCGATCGGCATCTATGCGGTCTATCTCGATGCACATCTGGTCGGCACGGTCGTCGGCTTCGTGCTGGCGCATACCATGCTCGCCATCCCCTTCGTGCTGATTGCCGTACAAGCGAGCCTCGAAGTCTTCGACCGCCGGCTGGAGACCGCCGCATCGAGCCTCGGGGCCGGGCGGCTCACCGTCTTCCGCACGGTGACGCTGCCGCTGATCCTGCCGGGCATCCTTTCCGGCGCGCTCTTCGCCTTCATCACTTCGTTCGACGAGATCATCGTCGCGCTGTTCATCACGAGCCCGTACCTGAAGACCCTGCCGGTGCAGATCTACACCTCGATCACCCGCGACGCCGACCCGACGGTCGCCGCCGTCGGCACGCTGCTCTTCATCGCGACCTCGCTCATCATCGTTGCCGGCCTGCTCTTCGGCATGCGCCGCGGAAGGACATGACCATGAATGCACCCCAACGCTCCGCCGGCGCCGCGATCGAAATCCGCAAGGCCTCCAAGCGCTACGGCGCCTTCACGGCCCTCAACGATATCGACCTGCACATCCGCCCCGGCGAGTTCATGACGCTGCTCGGCCCCTCCGGCTCGGGTAAGACGACGACGCTGAACCTGATCGCCGGCTTTACCGATATCAGCTCCGGCACGCTGGAAATCGGCGGCAAGAGCGTCACCGGCCTGCCCTCGCACAAGCGCAATATCGGCGTCGTCTTCCAGCACTACGCGCTGTTTCCGCACATGACGGTTGGCAAGAACGTCGCCTATCCGCTGACGCTGCGCGGTATCAAGGGCGAGGACCGTGAGCGCCGGGTGAAACGCGCACTCGACATGGTGAAGATGACCGATTTCGCTCATCGCTACCCGAACGAGCTTTCGGGCGGCCAGCAGCAGCGCGTGGCGCTTGCCCGCGCCCTCGTCTTCGACCCGCCGCTGCTTTTGATGGACGAACCACTCGGCGCGCTCGACAAGAAGCTGCGCGAATGGCTCCAGCTCGAAATCAAGCGCATCCACCGCGAACTCGGCACTACCTTCGTCTATGTCACGCACGACCAGGAGGAGGCGCTCGTTCTCTCCGACCGCATCGCCGTGTTCAACGGAGGGCGCATCGAGCAGATCGGCACGGGCCGCGAACTCTACGACCACCCGGCAACGCTGTTCGTCGGCCGTTTCGTCGGCGAATCCACCGTTTTGCGCGGCCCGACGGAGACCGTGGACGGCAACACGGTAATGACCATTGGCAAAGACAAGGTCGTGGCGCACGGTCGCCTGCCCGGCGATGCGCGACCGGTGATCCTGCTCCGACCCGAGCGCACGGCGCTGAAACGCCCCGGCGCAGACGCCGTCACCGGCGAAAACCGCCTGTCCGGCACGGTCGAGGAGGCGATCTATCTCGGCTCCGGCTCGAAATACGAGGTGCGGCTGACCGACGGCACCACCGCCGTCGTGCGCAGCCCCCTTGGCGGCGCCGATTTCAGGATCGGCGATCCGGTGGACGTCACCTTCACGCCCGCCGACCTCACCCTCCTTCCCGACGATGCCAGCGCCGACGTGACGCTGACCTGAACCCACCGAAAGCACATCCCATGGACGTCAAGACCAACGGCAACATTTCCTTCTGGTATGCCGATATCGGCGGCATTCCGCAAAAGCGCCCTCCCCTGCCCGGCGACCGCGAGGCCGATGTCTGCATCATCGGCGCCGGCTATACCGGCCTGTGGACCGCCTACTACCTGAAGAAGGCCGATCCCACGCTGAACATCGTCGTGCTGGAGCGCGAATTCGCCGGTTTCGGCGGCTCCGGCCGCAATGGCGGCTGGCTCTCCGGCGGTTTCAGCTGGTCGCGGGAGAAATATGCAAAAACCTCGAGCCGCGGCGCGGTGGTCGACATGCAGAACGCCATGGCGGGGACGGTCGACGAGGTCGAGCGCGTCACCAGGGCCGAGGGTATCGATGCCGACCTCATCCGGGTCGACAAGCTCGTCGCCGCCACAAATGCGGCGCAGCTTGCGCGGGTGCGTGAAGAATACCAGTTCGCCCTCGACTGGCAGATGCCGCCGGAGCGCCTGCAATTGCTCTCGGCAGAAGACGCCGCCAAGCGCATCAACATCGCGGACGTCAAGGGCGCGGTGCTCTACCGCAACATGGCCCGCGTGCAGCCGGCAAAGCTGGTGCGCGGCCTTGCCAAGGTGGTCGAAAGCCTCGGTGTGGCAATCTACGAGGGAACGAGCGTCACCTCGTTCGAAAAGGGCCGCGTCGACACCGACCGCGGCACGGTGCGCGCCAAATCCATCATCCGCGCCACGGAAGGCTTTTCCGCCGGCCTGCCGGGCTATGAGCGCACCTGGCTCGCGCTGAACAGCGCCCAGATCGTCACCGAACCCGTGCCGGAGGCGCTGTGGAAGGACATCGGCTGGGACGGCCACGAGCTGCTCGGCGATGCGGCGCATGCTTATTGCTATGCCCAGCGCACCCGCGAGGGCCGCATCACCATGGGCGGGCGCGGCGTGCCCTATCGCTACGGCTCGAAGACCGACGTCAACGGCCAGACGCAGCAGGCGACGATCGATGCGCTGCACGGCATCCTGACGCGCCTGCTGCCGCAGACCAAATCGTTGAAGATCGACCATGCCTGGTGCGGCGTGCTCGGCGTGCCGCGCGACTGGTGCACGACGGCGGGCTTCGACCGCTCCACCGGTATCGGCTGGGCCGGCGGTTATGTCGGCCTCGGCGTCTCCTCCTCCAACCTCGCCGGCCGCACGCTGACCGACCTCGTGCTGAACCGCGAGACGGCGCTGACGGGCCTGCCCTGGGTCAACCGCACGGTGCGCAAATGGGAGCCGGAGCCGTTCCGCTGGCTCGGTGTGCATTCCATGTACCAGCTCTACCGCATGGCCGACGAACGTGAATTCGCCGGCCTGCCGAAGACCTCCAAGCTCGCGGCCCTTGCCGACGGCATCACCGGCCACTGAGCCCTTTAAGGATAGATCATGATCAGTTTTGAGACTTTCGGCGATCTCATCGCCCTCGACATCGGCGCTTTCGCATCGAAGCCTACCTCCATCGAAGGTAACCAGGAGGAGGCCACCCTGCCCCTGTGGGAAAGCGCGGACGGCAAGATGGAAACGGGCATCTGGGAATGCACGCCCGGCCGCTTCACCGCCGACCGCAGCGACAATGCGGAAATCTGCCACCTGCTCGCGGGCCGGGTGACGCTGCACAATGCCGACGGCACGAGCCGGGATATCGGGGCGGGCGAGATGTTCGTGCTGCCGCTCGGCTGGCGCGGCGAATGGACGATCCACGAGCGGACCCGCAAGATCTACACGATGGTCGCGAGGGGCGTCTGACGCGGTCCGGCGCGGGACGGGTTCAAACTGTGAACGCTGCGTTCTTGTTCCGCGCCTTTTCAAGCCTGCCTCGATATCCCATGTTCGGCGGTGAGACCCTCTCCAACGGACGCTCCCGCGTCGAGGCCCATATCCATGAAGAAAATCGGTTTCCTGTCCTTCGGACATTGGACCCCTTCCCCGCAATCCGAGACCCGCTCGGCCGGCGACACGCTGCTCCAGTCGATCGACCTTGCCGTCGCGGCTGAAGAGCTTGGTGCCGACGGCGCCTATTTCCGGGTGCATCATTTTGCCCGCCAGCTCGCCTCGCCCTTCCCGCTGCTCGCCGCCGTGGGCGCACGCACAAGCAAGATCGAGATCGGCACGGCCGTCATCGACATGCGCTACGAAAACCCGCTCTACATGGCGGAAGACGCCGGCTCCGCCGACCTCATTTCGCAAGGGCGCCTGCAGCTCGGCATCAGCCGCGGCTCGCCCGAGCAGGTCATCGATGGCTGGCGCTACTTCGGCTACGAACCGCAGGAAGGCATGAACGACGCCGACATGGGCCGCCGCCATGCCGAGGTGTTCCTGGACGTGCTGAAGGGCGAAGGGTTCGCACAGCCGAACCCGCGCCCGATGTTCCCCAACCCGCCCGGCCTGCTGCGTCTCGAACCCCACTCCGAGGGTCTGCGCGAGCGCATCTGGTGGGGTGCCAGCTCCAATGCCACCGCCGTCTGGGCGGCGAAACTCGGTATGAACCTGCAAAGCTCGACGCTGAAGAACGACGAGACGGGCGAGCCGTTCCACGTTCAGCAGGCGGCACAGATCCGCGCCTATCGCGAAGCCTGGAAGGAAGTAGGCCACGCCCGCACGCCGCGCGTCTCGGTGAGCCGCAGCATCTTCGCCCTCGTGGACGACCGTGACCGGGCCTATTTCGGCCGCGGCGGCAAGGAGGCGGATTCGATCGGCTATATCGACGACCAGACGCGGGCGATCTTCGGCCGCTCCTATGCCGACGAGCCCGAAAAGCTGATCCAGCAGCTTGCGGCCGACGAGGCGATCCGGGAAGCCGATACGCTGCTCCTGACCGTGCCGAACCAGCTGGGCGTCGAATATAACGCGCATGTCATCGAGGCGATCCTGAAACACGTCGCACCGGCCCTGGGCTGGCGCTAGGCGCGTTTTCGAGCTCGAACGCTACACGACAAGCCAAAAACGATAAAAGCGCGCCAGGGAGCCCCTGACGCGCTTTTTGTCTTGTGCCCTTCGGGCAGGATCAGAACGACGTGCTTGCCTTCAGCATGAACGTGCGGCCCGCGCCATAGCCGCAGGAATTCGCGCCCTGGCAGGTCGCGACATATTCCTTGTCGAGCAGGTTGGAGACGTTCAGCGCGACGCCCCAATTGTCCTTCTCGTAGCGGATGGCCGCATCGACCAGCGTGGCCGAGGGTACCCGTAGCGTGTTCTCGCGGTCCGCCCAGGACTTGCCGATGTGGCGCACGCCCGCAGCAACGCTGACGCCCTGGAGCATATCGTCCTGGAAGGTATAGTCCGCCCAGAGCGATGCCGTGAGTTCCGGAACCTGGATCGGCGTGTTGCCGGCCGGCGTGCCGTCGAATGCGCCGCCCGTCGCCTTGGTGACTTCCAGGTCGAGATAGGTCAGCGCACCGATGATCTTCAGGCCATCCGTGACATTCGCCTGGATCGAGGTTTCGAAGCCGCGGGCCTCCACCTCGCCGATGGCCGCCGTCTCCGGAATGCCATTGACCGTGATCGTGCTCGGCACGTTTTCACGCGTGATATCGAAATAGGCCGCCGTGATCAGGGCATCCATGAAGTCCGGCTGATACTTGACGCCGACTTCCCACTGCTTTGCCGTCTCCGACTTCAGCAGGTCGCCGTCATTGTCCGTCGTCGTCGTCGGGTTGAACGAAGTCGAATAGCTGACATAGGGCGTCAGGCCATTTGCAAGCTCATAGGCGAGCGCTGCACGCCAGGTGAATTCGCCCTCGTCGCTTTCCGTGGAGTTGGCCGCGTTGATGTTGTCATCCAGTTCGGTCTTCACGAAATCGTAGCGGGCATTGAGCGTCGCAATCCACCCGCCGCCGAACTTGATCTGGTCCTGCGCGTAGAGGCCGAGCTGGTCGCGTGTCAGGTCCTGATCCAGGTACGGTGCTGCGAGCGCCGGAGGATCGACGCCGTAAACGGGGTTGAGCGGATCGAGGTCCAGGTCGCCGAACCCGACAGCCTGCGCCTGGTCGATGGAATAGCGCCGGTAGTCCAGCCCAAGCAGAAGATTATGGTCGAGCGCGCCAGTCGCGAACTCGCCTTCGAGCTGGTTATCGACCGTGAAAATACCGACATCCGTGTCATGCGCGAACCGGTAACGGGCGAGCTTCGTCGGGTCGGCCAGCGACCATCCGTTCGCGTACAGCGCGTCTTCCTTGAGAGAGACGCTGGCGTAGCGCAGGTTCTGACGGACCGTCCAGTTGTTGTCGAAGGTATGCTCGAACTCATAGCCGATCATGGCCTGCCGGCGATCATATTCATCGATGCTCTTATCGCCGTAGAACAGGTCGGTCGGGATGCGCCCGACGCCCGGCTGATCCTTGACGGTGCCAAAATACGGCAGGAAGCCCGTGCTAGTGTGGGTCAGGTCGATATGCTGGTACGAGCTGAGAATTGTGAGGCTTGTATCTTCGTCAGGCTGCCATGTCAGGCTCGGCGCGATCGTGCCACGAAAATCGTTCGACTTGTCCGTCTCCCAGCCGCCGCCGGAAATCTTGCCGGTCAGGCGGTATTTCAGCGCATCGTCACTGCCGAGCTTGTCGCTGAAATCGAGGCCGAGATAGCCGTTGCCAAAGCTGTTGATGCCTGTCTCGACATAGCGCAGCGGATCATCCGTCGGACGCTTGCTGACGAAGTTGACGAAACCGCCCGGATTGGCGCCGCCATAGAGCGCGGAACTCGGCCCCTTGATGACTTCGATGCGCTCCAGGAAGAAGGGATCGACGAGAAAGGTGCCGAAACCGGTCTGGAAAAGCGAAAGCCCGTCGAGGAAGACGCCGGTCTGCTCGGCCTGGAAGCCGCGGATGAAGAGCCAGTCCGTGTCGGAATCCGTGCCGTAGGTGGACGCATTCACGCCCGCTACGTAGCGCAGGGCCTCGTCGATCTTCTGCGGGCTCTGGTCGTCGATCTGCTCGCGGCCGACGACGGAGACCGATTGCGGGATCTCGTTGAGGTCGGTCGCCGCCTTGCTGCCGGTGCGCGTGGTCTTCGCCACGACGCCGCGCACGGGCTCGACACCCGTATCGGCGACCGCGTTGGGGTCGCCCTGCTCGACCCGCACCTCTTCCAGCCGCGTCGTGCCTTCCGCGTCCTGTGCGAAGGTGGAAAGTGGCGCCAGGAGGCCAATGGCCGCCGTGCCGCAAGCAAGCGCCAGCCTCAACCGCCGCTGGTTCTTCGACTTCATCATCATCTGCGCGTCCCCACTCACCCGCCCGCCTGCCTGGACGGTCTTCCAAAGATAAGATGAGTGCTTAACTCAGTTTTAATGGTCGGGCTTGTCACATTCCCCGAAAATAGAACGTTCTTGGGCAATTTTCCGGATAATGAATATTCGCCCGGCGGCTCACGCTCAGGCGAGCTGCGCCTTCTGCCAATGGGCCGGCGTCGTGCCGAAATTCTTCCGGAAAACCCGAGTGAAATGCGCCTGGTCGGCGAAGCCTGTTTCGGCGGCGATTTCCGTCAGTGGCTGATTACCATTCAAAAGCAACTGCTTGGCACGCCTGAGCCGGGCATTCACCTGCCATTGGTGAGGGGCGACACCCGTCGAGGCCTTGAAGGCATGGCTGAAATGGGATTGCGACAGGCCGATGAGGCTCGCAAGCTCCTCCAGCCGGATATTGCGCAAGCAGTTTTCTTCAATGAAATCGGTCGCGCGGCGCAGTTGCCAGCCGGCAAGTTTGCTGCGCTTGCGGCTAGGCGCCTTGGCGAGCTTCATCACGTCAATGATCAGCGCCAGCGACAGGCCGTCGCCGTAGAGGTCGTGCAGCGGCTGCGGATTGGTGCATTCGGCGGCGATGAGCTGCGCCAGCGAGAGCAGGCGACTGTCGGAGAAGAACAGCTGCGGCGTGGCGAGCCGTTCGGGATCGAGGTCTTCCGCCAGCCGCCGGCTGATCGTCTCCACGTCGAAATGCAGATCGAGATGGCGCAGGAACTGGTGGTCCGCGAGATCCGCCCAGAGCTCGAAATCGGCGGGAATATAGGCGATCGGGCAATGCCGCCAGTCCTCCACGGTCTCCTCGCCGCGGGGCGCCAGGCGGATGCGGGATTCGCCGGGACCGCGCTTGTCGAGCAGAATGAAGAGGCGCGGGTCCCGTCCAACATAGTACCCACCGGCATTGGCAGCGCATTCCACGTCCCAGACATCGGCGACGATGCCGTTCCAATATCGGCGGCTAAGGTCGCCGACGACGGAGAAGCCCTCGATCCTGTTCTGCATGCGCGGCTGGAACGTCATCTTCCCTACCGGCTATTCCTTCTGTTTTTGGTCAAGTTTTGTAACCCGAATCTCGCGGCGTTGCAATATCGCCAAAATGCAGGAGGGGCGGCTTGCGCCACCCCTCCCTCCCCCGCAGGTTTTTTCTTAAGTTAGTCTTCTTCTTGGAAAACCTGTTCACGCTTGGCCTTGACGGACGGCAGGAAGACGACGAGGAGAACCGCAAGCGCTATGGCCAGCAGGACCGCGCTGATCGGGCGCGTGAAGAAGGTCGTCGGGTCACCGCGCGACAGGATCATGGCGCGGCGAAGGTTCTCTTCCAGCAGCGGCCCGAGCACGAAGCCGAGCAGCAAAGGCGCCGGCTCGCAGCGCAGCTTGACCAGCAGGTAGCCGCCAAGGCCGAACATCGCGACCGCATAGAGGTCGAAGACGTTGGAGTTCACGCTGTAGACGCCGATCGAGCAGAAGGCCATGATGATCGGGAAGAGCACGTAGTAGGGCACCGTCAGCAGCTTCACCCACAGGCCGATCAGCGGCAGGTTCAGCACCACGAGCATCAGATTACCGATCCACATGGAGGCGATGATGCCCCAGAACAGCGTCGGCTGCTCCGTCGCAACGTTCGGGCCGGGCACGATGCCCTGGATGATCATCGCGCCCACCATCAGCGCCATGACCGGATTGGCCGGAATGCCGAGCGTCAACAGCGGGATGAACGAGGTCTGCGCGCCGGCATTGTTGGCCGATTCCGGTCCTGCGACGCCGGCGATGGCGCCATGGCCGAACTCTTCCGGGTGATCGGAAACGCGTTTTTCGACCGTGTAGGACGCAAATGCCGCAAGGATCGCCCCTCCCCCCGGCAGGATGCCGAGCGCGGAACCGATCGCCGTGCCGCGCAGCACCGGACCCACCATGCGCTTGAAGTCGTCCTTCGTCGGCCAGAGGCCGCTGACCTTCGCCATCAGCACCGTGCGCGTCTTCTCGCCTTCGAGGTTGCGCAGGATTTCGGCGATGCCGAACACACCGACCGCCACCGCCACAAAGTTCAGCCCGTCGGCATATTCCCGGATGCCCAGGGTGAAGCGCGGCGTGCCGGTATAGATATCCGTGCCCACCAGGCCGAGAAGCAGCCCGAGCGCCACCATGGCCAGCGCCTTGACGATGGAGCCATGCGCCAGCGCGATCGAGGAGACGAGGCCGACGACCATCAGAGAGAAATATTCAGCCGCGCCGAATTCCAGCGCGACGGCAGTCAACGGGATGGCGAACACCGCGACGAGGAAGGTCGAGACCGTGCCGGCGAAGAACGAGCCGAGCGCGGCGATAGAAAGGGCGGCCCCTGCCCTGCCCTTGCGGGCCATCTGATAACCGTCGATCGCCGTCACGGCGGACGAGGATTCACCCGGCATGTTGATGAGGATGGCCGTGGTGGAGCCGCCATATTGCGCGCCGTAGTAGATGCCGGCGAGCATGATCAGCGAGGAGACCGGCTCGAGCTGGAAGGTGATGGGCAGCAGCATGGCGATGGTCGCCGTGGCGCCGATGCCGGGCAACACGCCGATCAGCGTGCCGAGCAAGACGCCGATGAGGCAGAAGAACAGGTTCTCCGGCGATGCGGCCGTCGAGAAACCGAGGGCGAGATTACTGATAAGATCCATCGTCGCCTCCTACAGCCGGGTCCAGGGGCCGAACCGCTCGAACGGCAGGCCGAGGGCATAGCTGAATACCGCCACGGAAAACACCGTGATGGCGATAGCGAGCAGAAGCGCCATCAGCGGCGTCATGCGGCTGGAGGCAAAAGCCGCAATAAGCGCGGTGAAGAACAGCGACGGCACGAAGCCGAGGCCGCGCACTGTGAGCCCGAAGAAGACGGGCGCGGGCAGGATGAAGAGCATGCCGCGCAACGCAAGCGGCCCCATCGGCTCGCCCTTGACCCGCGTCGCCTGCACCAGCACGACGACACCGAGCACCGTCAGGATCGACGCCAGAACCAGCGGAAAATAGCCAGGCCCCATGCGAAACGCCGTGCCAAGTTCAAGGTTAAGGCATTGATAAACAAAGAAGCCGCCAAGTGCGATGAAGGTCAGGCCGCATATCGCATTGGTGCTGTCGAACTCGAATTGTTTCATGGGATCCCCCTAATCCTGCGGCCGGAATGGGCCGCGCAGGCGGTCAGGGATCGTGACGGCGTTGACCGCCGTCACGATCCGATCCGCGCGAACCTCAGTCGGCGTACTGGCCGGCAGCCTCGATCACGGGCTTCCAGCGGGCGATTTCGCCTTCGAGTTTCGCTTTGAGGGCGGCCGGCGTCGCGTCGGCTTCGGCGGAGGGAACCGTGCCCAGTTCGGCGAAGCGGGCGATGACGTTCGGGTCCTTCAGCGCGCCCTGCAGCGACTTGGAGAGACGTTCGGTCACCTCAGCCGGCGTGCCCTTCGGCGCGTAGATGCCGTGCCAGATGCCGACCTGGAAACCGGCAAGACCGGCCTCTTCCGCCGTCGGAAGATCCGGCAGGTTGGAGAGGCGCGCCGGTGAGGTCACGGCGTAGGCCTTGATCGTGCCGCCCTGGATCTGCTTCGTCGTGTTGGTGGTCTGGTCGCACATCACGTCGACCTGGCCGCCGAGCAGGTCGGTCATGGCCGGGCCGGTGCCCTTGTAGGGAACCGTGACGAACTGCGTCTGCATGGCGCTCATCAGCATCATGCCGCAGAGATGGGACGCCGCGCCGATGCCGGCATTGGCGACCGTCACCGTGTCCTTGTTGGCCTTCATATATTCGATCAGGCCCTTGAGATCGGTCGGCTCCAGATCCTTGCGGGCGACGATCGCCATCGGCACGTCCGTAACGAGGCCGACATATTCGAAGGCGTTCAGCGTGTCGTAGGCGAGCTTGCGGTAGAGGGTCGCGCTGGTCGCCATGCCGATATGGTGGAGCAGCAGCGTGTAGCCATCCGCATCGGCGCTCGCCACACGGCCGGCACCCAGCGTGCCACCGGCGCCGCCGACGTTCTCGACAACGATCTGCTGGCCGAGATCCTTCGACATGGCTTCGGCGACGAGGCGGGTCACCGTATCGGTCGGGCCGCCGGCAGCGAAGGGTACGACCATGGTGATGGTGCGTTCCGGATAGGTCTGGCCAAGCGCAGAGGTAGCAAGCAGCGACACGGCGAATGCGGCCGAGATGCCGAACAGGGTTTTCAAGGTCTTCATCAAATCCTCCCGATGAAATGACCAGCCGACGTGGCTCCTCCCGCGCCGGTTCTGGATGGCCTAGAAGGGGCTCAGCAGGCCGGGTCGGCAAGCGGCGAGGGGGATTTACGGGCCAGTTTACGGCGGTAAACCGCGCCGGATGGGTGGGATGGGGGACAAAGCGGACGAGCCATGGGTGGAAATCCACCCATTGAGGCATCAGAGATCGTCCTGAAAGGCCGACGCGCTGATGTTTTTATCGAGTCCGTATTTCTGCATCTTCTCGTAAAGCGTCTTCCGCGACACGCCGAGTTGCTCGTAAACCGGCTTGAGACTGCCCCCATGAGCCGCCAAAGCAGTGGCAATCAGCCCCCGTTCATAGGCCGCCACCTTGTCCGCAAGCCGCTGCGGGCCGGTCTCCGGTGAACCATCCTCCGGCGAAGTATCGAGCCCGAGCACCAGCCGATCGGCGGAATTGCGCAGCTCGCGCACGTTGCCGGGCCAGCTTCGGCCGGCAATTTCCGTCATTAGTTCCGGCGGAACTTCGACGTCGTTGCGGACGTAGCGCGCCGCGGCCTCTCGGACGAGCTGAAGGAAGAGCAGGGGAATATCCGCCCGCCGCTGCGCCAAGGACGGCACATGCAGCGTGGCGACATTCAACCGATAGAACAGGTCCGCGCGAAAACGGCCGGCGGCGACCTCCGCCTCCAGGTCCACCTTGCTGGTCGCGACGAAGCGCACATCGAGCGGCACGGGCTCGTTGGAACCGAGCCGGGTGATGACGCGCTCCTGCAGCACGCGTAGAAATTTTGCTTGCAGATCAAAGGGCATCGAGCCGATTTCATCGAGCAGGATCGTGCCACCGCGACCATGTTCGAATTTGCCGTAACGGGGCCGGAGCGCCCCCGGAAACGCGCCGGCTTCATGGCCAAAAAGCTCGCTCTCGATGAGATTTTCCGGCAGCGCTGCGCAGTTGATGGCGATGAACGGGCGGTTTGCCCGGGCGCTGATATCGTGCAACGCCCGCGCCACCACCTCCTTGCCGGCCCCCGTTTCGCCGATGATCAGCGTATCGGCGTCCGTCGCGCCGATTGCCCGCAGTCTATAACGCAGGTCCACCATGACCTGGGTGCGGCCAGGCAGGCGCGCCTCGATGTCGTCCCGCTTGCCGGCCACGGCGCGCAGGCGACGGTTTTCCAGCACCAGGCTCCGCCGGTCCATGGCGCGGCGGATGATGCCGGCGAGGTGTTGCGCCGTGAACGGTTTTTCGAGAAAATCATAGACACCCGCCCGCATGGCGCTTACCGCAAGCTGCACATCCGCATGGCCCGTCACCAAGATGACCGGCACTTCGGGATCCACATCGCGAATGCGCTGAAGCAGCGTCATGCCATCCATGCCCGGCATGCGGATATCGCTGACCACGACACCGTCGAAGGCAAAGCCGATGAGTTCGAGCACCGGTTCGGCACTGGCAAAGGTATCGACCTCCAGGCCGAACAATTCCAGCGCCTGCGCGGAGGAGCGCCGCATCTCCTCCTCGTCGTCGATCAGCAGAATGCGCGGCCCCGTCATTCCGCCGCCGCCCGCACGGAGGCCGCTATATCGAGCACGACGCGGAAAACAGCGCCGCCTTCCGGATGGTTTTCAACGGAGAGGTTTCCGCCGAAGTCCTTGATAATATTATAGGAAATCGAAAGGCCCAAGCCAAGCCCCTTGCCCACGCCCTTGGTGGTGAAGAAGGGATCGAAGATGCGTTCGGCGATCGCCGCCGGCACGCCCGGCCCGTGGTCCCGTACTTCGACAATCACCCGATCCTCTTCACGACATGCCGACAGTACGATGCGCCGGTCATCCAACCCCTCCACCGCATCGGCCGCGTTGCTGATGATATTGACCAGCACCTGTTGCAGGCGAACCGGGCCGGCTTTCACGATCAGCGTCTCTTCGCTAAGCTGCACCACGAGTCTCGCATCCGCTGCCTTCAGTCTCGGCGCGACGATTTCCAGCGTGTCGACGATCACGTCGGGAAGGGGGACGGGACCAAGTTTCTCGTTCGGCTTGCGGGCAAAATTGCGTAAGTGCCGGCTTATCGAGGCCATGCGGTCGATCAGGCTGGAGATGCGGCGCACATTGTCCTGCGCTTCCGGCACGCGGCCGCGGTCGATCAGCAGCGCGGCGCTATCCGCATAGGTTTTTGCCGCGGCGAGCGGCTGGTTGAATTCGTGCGAAAGCGCCGCCGACATCTGGCCGAGGCCCGCGAGTTTTCCAGCCTGGATGAGATCGGCCTGGGTCTTGCGCAGTTCCTGTTCGGTCAAACGCCGCTCGGCGATTTCCAGCTCGATCTGCTCGTTGACGCGGGCGAGGTCCGCCGTGCGTTCGTCAACCCGACGTTCCAGCTCGTTGCGCGTCTCCTCTTGGAGGCGCAGCCGCTCTTCGATGCGCGCGCGGCGCTGCCACAAGACAGCAAGACCAAGAGTGGCGAGGCAGATGAACAGCAGGATGGCGATGAGTGCGGTGCGCGCCTGGGTTCGGACCGACGCCGTGTCGAGCAGCACGTTCACCGTCCAGTCCGCTTCCGGCATGTAATGCGACAGACGAAGATATTCCCGCGTCGTGCCCTCGCCGGCAATCCGCATCAGATGTTGACCGTAGTAAACACTCTCGGCAACCGGCAGAGGCCTGAGCTCAGCCTCGGCATAACGTCGCGAGGCCTGGGTGCGGGCAAGGCGCGCGGCGTCGAGCGGCAGGATTCCGGAATAGAGCCATTCCGGGCTACCCGTCATGAAGATGATGCCTTCCGGATCCGCGACGAAAATCTTGTATTCACCGCCGCGCCAGGAACTCTCGATGGAATCGATATCGACCTTGAAGACGATGACGCCGAGAATCCTGCCGTCGACATCCACGGGAGAAGAAAAGTAGTAACCACGTTTCAGCGAGGTCGTGCCCAACGCATAGAACCGCGCCTGCCGGCCCGCGATGGCGTCCTGAAAGTAGGGGCGGTAATCGAAATTCTGTCCGACGAAGGTGCCGGGCATCTCATAATTGCTGGCGGCAATCGTATTGCCGTCCGGCGTCATCACATAGATGTCGGAGGACTCCAGCAGGCCATTGATTTCCTTCAGATATTCGTTTGCGACACGACGCAGCGCCGGATCGTTTGGTGCTTGCAGCAGCGCCTCGATGTCGTCGTGATCGGCGATCAGCGCGGGCAGGGGCTCGTAGCGGCTGAGATGACCACCGAGTGCAGCCACGGCGAGACGCAAAGCGGACCCCGCCTGCGACGACGCTTCATCCATATAGCTGCGCGTCAGCAGCGTGCCCCCTTGCAGGATGGCGAGCACGACCACGACCGGCAGGATCGCGAAGGCCAGGGCATGACGCAGCTTCACGGAACGACGGCTCCTCTCCGCTTCCTCGCGGCCGGCTGGCCGCCGCCTATCCTAATCAGCCGCTTGCCTCTTTCCTAGAGGGGAGGGGGCTAGTCGGTCAGCCGGCTTTCGCCGAGGTCGACATTCAGGAATGCGGCAATCGCATCGGTGACGATCGCATGGTCGACGCGCTGCGGCACGCCGGAAACCGTGACCGCACCGACGCAGCCGAGATCGGCGACGAAGAGCGGAAAACCGCCGCCGTGCACGGCATAGTCGGTGAGGCTGAGATTGTGCGCCTCCTGCTGCTCGCGGCCGGACAGTGCCAGCCGCCGCCCGACGAGATAGGAGGAGTGCCAGAGCCGCAACACGGTGTTGCGCTTGCGGCGGATCCACTCGACATTGTCCGTCGACGTGCCGGGCAGGGCGCAATGAAAGAGCGGGCGGTCGCGCAACGAAATATCGATCGCCACGCCGGCGCCTAAAGCCAGTGCCGTTTCGCGCACGCGATTGCCGAGCGCCCAGGCGTCGTCGGGGCTGAACCGGCTGAAGCGCAGAAGCCGTTCCTGTTCTTCCAACCGCCGGATATCTTCTGCAATCGTCTCCGCCATCATGTCCCCCATCCGGATTGTCGTGATCGATCCTTATCGGGAGTCTCGTGCAAGGGGAAGGGCGTCTTCCACTTGATGGAGATCAAGGTTGCGGGGAGGGGAAGCCATAGGGTAGGGGAGATCAAATCATCCGTTCCCGGGGTCATCATGCCGGACAGCTTTTTCGTCTTCGCCATCCTCGCGCTGTTGCTGACACCCGGCCCGACCAACACCTTGCTGACGGTCGGGGCGGCAGCGCGCGGTTTCATCGCCAGCCTTCCGCTGCTTTTGGGAGAACTCGCCGGTTATCTCGCCGTGGTGGTGCCACTTGCGACGATCGCGGCCGCGCTGCTGGATGGGCGCCCGGCGCTTGCAATTGCCCTTCGCCTGGCCGCCGCCTGCTGGGTGCTGTTTCTGGCGTTCCGGCTTTGGCGCCTGTCATCCACCCAGGAGAACCGGGACGCCTCATCGCCCGTCACGATCGGCCAGGTTTTCCTGACGACCGTTCTCAATCCGAAAGCGCCGATCATCGGCCTCGTCATCATGCCGCATGGCCCGCTGATGGAGATCGCGCCGGCGCTTGGTCTTTTCAGTCTGCTGGTTGCGGGTGCGGGCACGAGTTTTCTCGTGCTGGGCAGCCTCGTCGGGCGGGCGCCGCTTCTGTCGCCGCGCCTGGTCTACAGGGTCGCGGCCGCCTTCCTTGTAGTCTTTTCACTTGGTCTTGCCGGCAGCGCATCCGGCCTTATCTGAAATCAGACATCGTTCGGTTCGTGCTGGCGCATGAGTTCCTGCTGGACCTCATCCTGGAACGCGAAAACGGCGGCGCGTGCCTGGTTCTCGTTCGATCCGAGCTTGCGCAATTCCTCCGCCAGTTCCCGGCAGACCTTCAGCCAGTAAAGCCGTGCATCCTCGCCATGCAAGCCGCCAAGTTCTCCGGCACAGCGGCGCACATGGGCGGTGCGGCGCTCGGCGGGAAACGGGACGACCGGTCCGGTCTCGACGGAAATGGAACGGCGGCGCGGCTGGACCGAGGCGTGAGGGGGCATTGATTCGGGCTTCCTTATCTTCCCCCCATGATTAGGAGCCCCATGGTTAACGTGCGGTTTCCACGGCGAATTTCGCTGTGCCAACCTGCGACTCTCATCCCGCCTGCTTCGCCGGAACGCCGTTCGTCCGCATCAGCGCCATCAGCATCGGCCCGAGTGAAAATTCGCCACGCTCCGCCCTGCGGGTGAGGTCGCGCAGATAGCCTCCGGCGGAGTTGATATGGCCGGATCGCTCCAGGATGCAGCCGATCACGGTCGCGGCATTTTCCGGCCCGAGCACCGCGCAGGCCTGTTCATAGGCGGAGGGGCTGATTGCCAGCATCGAGCGCACCACCACCGCCGCCGTCATCAGGTCACGCCAACTCGAAATCGCACCGCCAGGACCGAAAGCCACCATTTCCGGGCAAGCCCGCAGCACAAGTCCCAGCGGATAGGGTTTTTGCGGATCCGAAGCATTCGCCGGCTGGGGATAGGCCCCCTTGGCCGCCGTCGGCACATCGACAGGCCATTGCGAATACCGGGCATCCGGTTTTTCGTCCTGCTCCATCTGCCGCGGGGTCGAACGGTCCGGTCTGGCCTCAGCTTTGCCGCCCTGCTTCGTTTCGAAGCTTGGTTCAAGATCAGAAGTAGAGTCGGGTTTTGAATTCTGTTTGTGCCGCTCAGTATGGCTGCCATTGCCGTCCGGTTCTTGTAAAATAATCTGCTGTTCCAGGCACTTGAGGATTTCCAAGCGCAAGGCTTCGAGTGCGGCAAGCGTCGGTGTCAGGTTTTCGGGCGTCCGCAAACGCGGCAAGGCCTGGACCTCGCGGCGGTATTCGGCTTCATAGCGCATCCAGTCGCCGGCAAGGCCGTCTTCCAGTGCCGTCTCAATCAGCTTGGCGATATCACGTCGGACGAGCGTGACCCGCTCGCGCAGGCGCTGCAGCAAAACGCGTTCTGCGGTGACTGCGGCGGCGAGTTGTTCGATTTCCCCTGCCCGGGCAAGCAAGGGGGCCAGCGAGAAGCCGAAGGCCTCGCCGATCGTGCCCTGCTGGTCGCGGCGCACATAGCGCTTGCCGTTCGGGCTGTCGCGGCGCGTGAGCAGGCCGCTTTCCACCAGGGCTGCAAGATGGCGGCGCAGCGTGGTTTCGGCCATGCCGTGCGTACGCAGCGAAAGCTGCGTGTTGGAAGGAAACACCACCAGGCCGTCGCTGCCGCTGAGTTCGGTCTTCGGGTGAAAACTCATCAGCGCGTTGAGCACCGAGAGCGCCCGGTCGCTGATGCCGAGTTTGACCCGGGCCTCGCAAAGCCAGCGATAAAGCTTCCACTTGTCGACGCTCGCCTCCGGCGAGACCGTCTTGGCTACCGCCTGGCTTGCCAACATGCCAAGCGTCATAGCCCGCCGCCCGAAAGGCGTCGTTATGCCGTCCGTCTCCATCTCTCTCCACCTTTCAACAGGCAAAAGAGACCCCATCACCGAAACCGGCGCCGAAAAGGCTTGACTGTGATTCGGGGAAGTGCGATTCTCAGGCTGCTAAACGATGAGAAGGGCTTCCACGACGGTAACGTTGAGGGGGCCTTTTTCTTTTGCGGATCAATCTCCCGATTTCTGTTTGTTTTCAGTCCGAAACGCCTCGTAGAGACGGTCCAGGTTCTGGGTGATGTAGGCGCCGAAGGCGGGCGCTTCGGCGGCCTTCAGAGCAATCGTGTATTGGCGGCCGTTCGTCTTAATGCTGGCGCTGACGGCACCGTCCTTGCGCGACCATTCCGCCGGCGCCGGCTTGGCGGTTCCCGCGGCCTCCTTCTTCGAAAGATGGCCGCTGACAAGGTTGAAGCGGTCTTCCGGTGGGCGGCTCTTCACCCGCTCGCGGGCGAGAAACTCCACGGCCTTGTCCTCGTTGGACGGCTCGTCGAAACGGGTCGCGAGCTCATGCCAGCGGTCGCGGCCGATGCTCAGCGCCGGGCCGATTGCGCTGCGCACGCTCTTGGGGATGCGGTTCACCACCGACAGCATTTTTGACACGGTCGTCTTGTCGGCGCTCAGTGCTGCCATGATCGTTTCGCGATCGAAGCCGCGCGTTTCCAGCTCTCCGGCAAAGGTCGCCCGCTCAAGGAAGGAGAGGTCGGCGCGCGCGCTGTTCTCCTGGCCCTGTGCGATGACGTGGTCCCGGTCGGTGAGCGCCTTGACGACCGCGCGAACAGGGCGGCCGAGCAGGCGCGCGGCGCGCGCGCGGCGATGGCCGAAAGCGATCTGGTAGACGCCGGATTTTGCCGGATGCGGGCGCACGAGGATCGGCGAATCCTGCCCGCGCACGCGCATGGCCTCGACCAGTTCCTGGAATTGCTCGTCCGAATGGGCGAGGCGGTCGGAAATGAAGGATTCCTCGATTTCATCAGGCTCAAGCTCGATGACGATTTCGCCGGCCGTCAGCTTTGCCTCGATCTCTTTGGCGGCATCCGCCTTGGCGGCGAGCGCATCGATGCTGCGCGTCACGGCGCCAAGCGCGCCGATGCCCTTGTAGGTGACATGATGGCGATGCTCGTCGGGAACGGGGTTTACCGGCGTCAACTTCTCTGCGCTCGGCGACATCAGATTGGAAAGAACGTTCTTGCGCGCCATGATCAACGCCCCCATGCCTTGTGGATCAGTTCGACGATTTCCGCGTTAACCGCCTCCATGGATTCCAGCGCTCGGTCATAGGTGGCACGCGTGAACTGGCTTCGGTCGACCTCATAGAGCGTCTGGTTGGTGAGCGCGGCATCCGCAATGGCGACGCTGCGCACCATGGGACTGGTGAGAACATGCTGCTTGAACAGCGAGCGCATGAAGGCGACCATCTGTGTCTGCGGGCCATCCGCCGGATCATAGCGGGTAACCAGATACCGCAGCCAGTCGAGGTTCATGTTGCCGCCAGCGCTTTTCAGCGTGTTCAGCACCTCGCCCAGCATCTGCAGGAACTGGCACATCGACATCACGTCGAGCATCTGCGGATGCACGGTGATGAGCACCGCCGTCGCACCGCAGATCGCGCTCATCGTCAAAAAGCCGAGTTGCGGCGGGCAGTCGATCACCACCACGTCGTAATCGTCGGCGACGGAGGAGAGCGCCTCGTCGAGCCGCGCAAAGAAGATCCGGCCGTAATCGCTCCGGTCGCCCTGCGCCAGAACGCGCGGCGTGTCGTGCTCGAACTCCATGAGTTCGAGATTGCCGGGCACGATGTCGAGGCCGGGGAAATTGGTCTTGCGGATGATTTCTTTCAGCGGTCGCCGCTGGTCGTCGTAGCGGATGGCGCCGTAGAGCGTCTCGTTCTCGTTGACGTCGAATTCCGGCTGGAAACCGTGCACCGCCGAAAGGCTCGCCTGCGGGTCGAGATCGACCGCGAGCACCCGGTGGCCGGTAAGCGCCAGATGCTGGGCGAGATGGGCCGTCGTCGTCGTCTTGCCGGAGCCGCCCTTGAAGTTCACCACGGCGATGACCTGGAGATGGTCGGTGCCCCGCCGGCGCGGCACGTAACGCTGGCCGCCGCGGCCGTTCTGCTCCAGATATTCCCGCATTTCCTGCAACTGCTCCGCCGAGTAGGAACGGCGGCCGGAAGGCGTCACCTGCGGCAGCGGCCCCTTGGATTCCAGCGAAAGATTGCGCAGGTAGCCACTGGTGACCCCGAGAAAATGCGCCGCCTCGCTCAGTTGGAACTGGCGCAGGCTCTTCTGGGCAACAGGCGGAAACATCTCCAGCCGATGCTGCTTCAGCTTGTCTGACAGTTCGTGCGCCTGCCCGATGATCAGCTGATCGACCTCGGAAATTGCCTGTCCGAACATTGCGGCCATATTCATGTCGAGAATCTCAAAATGCGATTTCAAGCCCACCTTGGGGTTTAAACCGCATTTAGAACCGATTCTGAATCGAGGGCAAGGCAATAATGGTTAACGCACCGCGCTCGACCGGCGCTGGTACGTCCATGAATGAGACTTTAGCGTATTGACCATCGCACGCCTATCGGCATGCCCCGATTCGATTGGGGAAAACTCCGGAAAATTAACCTTTTCCGCACTCCTACGCCTCGGTGTAACCGCGCCGCCGCCGTCGAGCGATTTGCCGGGCGAGTACCGTCTCGGCCTCGGCCGTTGTCGCATGCAGGCTCGACACCTGGCGGCCGCGCGTGCCGATACGGCCCCAGTGGCGCAGCACGGCGATCTCACCGAACAGCGTCGGCTCCAGTGAGAGCATGTAGAAGCGCGCCATGTTGCGCGTCGCGTCGATGCGGCGGAAGCGATAGGCGGGGGAAGGGGTGGTGTTCGGCATGTCCGGGATTCTGCCGAAACCCCGAATCACCGTCCAACGAAAGCTTTGAATCGATCCGGGCGGATCGATTCATCCGCGTGATGGATCGTCAGTCGCTTGGCCCGCGCCGCGCCGGTTGCACCGCCAGCGCCGCTTCGATCGTGGCGAGGCCTGCCTCAAGTTGCTCCAGGCCGTCTGCGCCAAGAAGCCGGGCCAGTTCCTGCTCGTATTCATGCGCCAGCGCGATCATTTCGCCATGGATGCGGCGGCCCGCCGGTGTCAGGTCGAGATGCTCGATCCGGCGGTCGGCGGCATCCTCGCTGCGCTTCAGCCAACGCTTTTCCTCCAGCGCCCTGACGGCACGCGACACTTTCGTCTTGTGCATGCTGGAATTGGCGCCGATCTCCGTCGCGGTCATGCGGCCGTAGGCGCCGAGCGCGGCGAGCGCCCGCCATTCCGGCCGGGTCATGCGGTATCGCGCGCGGTACTGCGCGGCAAAACGCTGGCTGACCAGTTCCGCCGCCTGGTTGAGGCGGTAGGGCAGGAAGGTTTCGAGCCGGAAGTCCATGGGCGGCGCCTTGATGGTTACAAAATGGACAGTTACATCTGTAACCACCTGACGACAAGGGTGCTTTGCAAGAGGAGGCCAAGCCATGCCGGACCATGCCGCGGAGATCGCCAACAGCTTGAAATACATGCCCGGCTTCGGCAATGATTTCGAGACGGAATCCCTGCCCGGCGCACTGCCGCAAGGACAGAACAGCCCGCAGAAGTGCAATTACGGCCTCTATGCCGAGCAGCTTTCCGGCTCGCCCTTCACCGCGCCGCGCGGCACCAACGAGCGCTCCTGGCTCTACCGCATTCGCCCGAGCGTGCGCCACACCCGCCGCTTCTCCAATGCCAGCTACCCGCACTGGAAGAGCGCGCCCTGCCTCGACGATCATTCCCTGCCGCTCGGGCAACTGCGCTGGAACCCGCTGCCCGCGCCGAAGGAAACGCTCACCTTCCTCGAAGGCATGCGCACGATGACGACGGCGGGCGATGTGCTGACGCAGGTCGGCATGGCGGCGCACGCCTATACGTTCAACGCCGACATGGTGGACGACTATTTCTTCGATGCCGATGGCGAATTGCTCGTCGTGCCGCAACTGGGCGCGATCCGCGTCTTCACCGAAATGGGCATCATGGATGTCGAGCCGCTGGAAATCTGCCTCATCCCGCGCGGCATGATGTTCAAGGTCTCCCGCCTCGGCGAGGGCGATGTCTGGCGCGGTTACGTCTGTGAGAACTACGGCGCGAAATTCACCCTGCCGGACCGTGGCCCGATCGGCGCCAACTGCCTTGCCAATCCGCGCGATTTCAAGACGCCGGTCGCCGCCTACGAGGACAAGGAGACGCCCTGCCGGGTCCACGTCAAATGGTGCGGCAAGTTCTACGTCACCGAGATCGGCCATTCGCCGCTCGACGTCGTCGCCTGGCACGGCAACTATGCGCCGTTCAAATACGACCTGCGCACCTACTCCCCGGTCGGCGCTATCTTGTTCGACCACCCGGACCCGTCGATCTTCACCGTGCTCACCGCGCCGACGGAAGAGGCGGGCACCGCGAATATCGACTTCGTCATCTTCCCGCCGCGCTGGTTGGTGGCCGAACACACCTTCCGCCCGCCCTGGTATCATCGCAATATCATGAGCGAATTCATGGGCTTGATCCATGGCCAGTACGACGCAAAGGAGGAAGGCTTTGTGCCCGGCGGCATGAGCCTGCACAACATGATGCTGCCGCACGGACCGGATGCGACGGGCTTCGACAAGGCGTCGAACAGCGAGCTGAAGCCCGTCAAGCTTGACCACACCATGGCCTTCATGTTCGAGACCCGCTACCCGCAGCAGCTCACCAAATTCGCCGCCGAGCTGGACACGCTGCAGGACAATTATCTCGAATGCTGGGACGGCCTGGAGCGCAAATTCGATGGCACGCCGGGCATCAAGTGATCGACCGCTCAGCCCCCCTGCCAGGCCTTCACCGCTTCGAGCGGCCAGACGAGCATCAGGATGTTCAGCGCCAGGCCGTCGCGGATGAGATAAGTGGTCACGCCCTCGAAAACCACGATGATCGCGATGCTTGCCCAGACGGGCAGGCGCGAGGCCAGGAAGAAGCCGACGACCATCGCCAGAATATCGGCGCTCGAATTGATGACGCTGTCGCCGAAATAATCGAGCGAGATCGTCGACTCGCGATAGCGATTGATGATCATGTCGGTGTTTTCGAGGATTTCCCAGGCGCATTCGAGCACAAGGGAGAGCGTCAGGCGCAGGTTGATGCCGGCCTTGGGCAGGATCAGCGTGAAGAGGCCGAAGAACAGAATGCCGTGGATGATGTGGCTCGGCGTGTACCAATCGGACAGATGTTGCGAGTTTTCCGAGGAAACGACGACGCCATGCCACAGTTTGACATATCCGCACTTGCAGATGAGCGGTTGACCCATCGTATAAAGGAGAAGCGCCGTCGCGCCGATGAAGCCGGCGGCGAGCAGCAGGGAATTCAGGACCGTGCGGTTCACGCGGGATTTCCTTGAAAAAACGATGCGCCGCGCAAAGCGGCGCACGAGGGTGGAGACAGGCGGCCGGAAGATGACACATCCTTGCGGCCGGAAACAAGATCGGGAGAGAGACGCATGAAGCTTGCGACACTGAAGGATTCCACCCGCGACGGCCGCCTGGTCGTCGTCTCGCGTGACCTGACGCTCTGCTCGGAAGTCGGGCACATCGCCCGCACGCTGCAGGCCGCGCTGGACGACTGGGCGCATGTCGCGCCGCGGCTGGAACGGGTCGCCGAGGGGCTGGAAACCGGCGCGCAGCCGACCACCCGCTTCCACGAGCACGACGCCGCCTCGCCGCTGCCGCGCGCCTACCAGTGGGCGGACGGCTCGGCCTATGTCAACCACGTCGAGCTGGTGCGCAAGGCCCGCAATGCCGACATGCCGGAAAGCTTCTGGACCGATCCGCTGATGTACCAGGGCGGCTCCGACAGCTTTTTAGGCCCGCGCGACCCGATCCTGGCGGCTGACGAGACCTTCGGCATCGACATGGAAGGCGAGATCGCCGTCATCGTCGACGACGTGCCGATGGGCGCGAGCATTGAGCAAGCGCGCGCGGCGATCCGCCTCGTCATGCTCGTCAACGACGTGTCGCTGCGCGGGTTGATCCCGGCCGAGCTTTCCAAGGGGTTCGGTTTCTTCCAGTCGAAACCTTCTTCAGCCTTCTCTCCCGTCGCCGTGACGCCGGATGAACTGGGCGAGGCCTGGGACGGCGGCAAACTGCACCTGCCGCTCCTCGTTTCGCTCAACGGCAAGGCCTTCGGCAAGGCCGATGCGGGCGTCGACATGACCTTCGATTTCGGCCAGCTCGTCGCCCATGCGGCGAGGACCCGGCCGCTCGTCGCGGGCTCGATCATCGGCTCCGGCACCGTCTCCAACAAGCTCGACGGCGGCCCGGGCAAGCCTGTCGCGGAGGGTGGCGCCGGTTATTCCTGCATCGCCGAGATCCGGACCATCGAGACGATCGCCACCGGCGCGCCCAAAACGCCCTTCATGAAATTCGGCGACACCGTGCGCATCGAGATGAAGGACAAGGCCGGCCATTCGATCTTCGGTGCGATCGAGCAGACCGTCAAAGCCTACGAGAAGGATTGAACCGATGAGCGGGGAGATCGTGCTTTTCGACTACTGGCGCTCGTCTGCGAGCTACCGCGTGCGCATCGCGCTCGAAAACCTCGGTCTCGCCTATCGGCGCGAATCCGTCGATCTGCTCGACGGGAAACAGCGCTCGCCGGAGCACCGCGCCCGCAATCCGCAGGGCCTCGTGCCGGCGCTTGCGATCGATGGGCACATGCTGACGCAATCGCTGTCAATCATCGAATATCTTTCGGAGACGCGCCCCGAGGCGCGTTTCCTGCCCGCCGATCCGCTTGGACGGCAGCGGGTGCGGGCGATTTCCTATGCCATCGCCATGGAAATCCACGCCGTCTGCAACACCGGTGTCGTCGGCCATCTCATGACGCTGATCGAGGACGGGGAGGCGGTGCGCGCCGACTGGATGAAAAAATTCATCGGCGAAGGCCTCGCCGCCGTCGAAACCCTGCTCGACAATCCGGCGACCGGTGCCTTCTGCCATGGCGATACGCCCACCATGGCCGACTTCTGCCTCGTGCCGCAAGTCTACAACGCCGAACGCTGGGGCGCCGACATCAGCGCGCTTGAAAGAGTGCGCCGCATCACTGACAACTGCCGCGCCCTCCCGGCCTTCCAGGCGGCGCATCCGGACAAGGCAAAGCTGGGCTGAGCTTTCATTTGCGGGGGTCGGATGCTATATATACCTTCACAAGAGGAAGGATATACCATGCCGCTCTACGTGAAGGACCAGGAGGTCGACCGGCTTGCGGAAAAGCTGTCCACGCTGCGCAAGGTCAGCAAGACCGAGGCGGTGCGCCAGGCGCTGACGCACGAGCTGGAGCGGGCTGAAAACGAGCCGACGCTGGTGGAGAAGGCTATCGCGATGACGCGCGAGCTGAACAGGAAATACCCGCGTGTCGGCCCTGCGGCTGACAAAGCTTTCATCGACAGCTTGTACGAAGACTGATGTTCGTCGACGCTTCAGTTCTCGTCGCCATGATGACGAATGAGAGTGACGCCGGTATGCTTTCCGAGCGCTTGTCGACCGCCGTTTTGCGGCTGACGTCACCAATGGCACTTTGGGAGGCCTCTGTCGCCTACAGCCGCGTTTCCGGCGTCGAACCGAAGGCTGCCTTGCGTGAGGTGGAAGCCTATATTCGACCGCTTGAAATCGAGGTCATCGCGATCTCGCCGGCAGCGACCGCTGCCGCCGTCGAGGCTTACCAGCGCTACGGCAAAGGCCGCCATCCGGCCGGGCTCAATTTCGGCGACTGTTTCGCCTATGCTTGTGCAAGGCACCTCAACGTCCCGCTGCTCTACAAGGGCGACGACTTTTCGCAGACGGATATCGAAACCGCATGAGAGCCGCCCCGCCGAAGCGGGGCGATTCAAAGAATGTCAGGCAACGTCGCCCATGCAGACGTACTTCATCTCCAGATAGTCGTCAGCACCATGCGCGGAGCCTTCGCGGCCGAGGCCGGACTGCTTGATGCCCCCGAAGGGGGCGGCTTCGGAGGAGATGATGCCGGTGTTGACGCCGACCATGCCGTATTCCAGCGCTTCCGTCACCTGCCAGACCTTCTTCAGATCGCCGGCAAAGAAGTAGGCGGCAAGGCCGAATTCGGTGTCGTTCGCCTGGGCGATGACATCCTCGACCGTGTCGAAGCGGAAAAGAGGGGCGACCGGGCCAAAGGTTTCTTCCCGCGCGACCGTCATGCCACGCGCAACACCCTTCAGGACCGTCGGCTCGAAGAAGGTGCCCTTGCCCGCAACGCGCTTGCCGCCGGCAACCACCGTCGCGCCCTTCGACACGGCGTCGGCGATATGCGCCTCGACCTTCTCGATGGCGGCTTCCTCGATCAGCGGGCCGATCGTGATGCCCTTGTCAAAACCGTTGCCGACGGAAAGTTCGGCGACCTTCTTCGCGAGCTTCTCGGCAAAAGCGTCATAGACGTTCGACTGCACGTAGATGCGGTTGGCGCAGACGCAGGTCTGGCCGGCATTGCGGTACTTCGAGGCCATGGCGCCTTCGACGGCGGCGTCGAGGTTCGCATCGTCGAAGACGATGAAGGGCGCGTTGCCGCCGAGTTCCAGGCTCACCTTCTTGATCTGGTCGGAGCACTGGCGCATCAGGATGCGGCCGACTTCCGTCGAGCCAGTGAACGAGATTTTCCGGACCTTCGGATTGTAGCAAAGCTCCTTGCCGATCGCCGGGCCGTCCGTGCCGAGGATAACGTTGAAGACACCGGCCGGAAGGCCGGCCTTTTCGGCGAGCACCGCAAGGGCAATTGCCGAAAGTGGCGTCTGCTCGGCGGGCTTGGAGACGACCGTGCAGCCGACGGCAAGCGCCGGGGCAACCTTGCGGGCGATCATCGCGGCCGGGAAATTCCAAGGCGTGATCGTGCCGACGACGCCGACCGGCTGCTTGATGACCAGCATGCGCTTGTCGATGGAAGGTGCGGGGATCGTCTCGCCGTTGATGCGCTTGGCCTCTTCCGCATACCATTCGACATAGGAGGCGGCGTAGAGGATTTCGCCCTTGGCTTCTGGCAGCGGCTTGCCCATTTCGGCAGTCAGGATGGCGGCCAGCTCGTCCGCATTGGCAACGATCAGATCGAACCATTTGCGCAGCAGCACGCTGCGGTCCTTGGCCGGACGGGCGGCCCAGACCTGCTGCGCCTTATAGGCGGCGTCGATTGCCGCAGATGTCTCGGTCGCGCCCATTTCGGGCAGCGTCGCGAGTTTTTCGCCGGTCGCAGGGTTGAAGACGTCGAAGGTCTCGGCGCCGTTGCCGCCGATCCAGTTGCCGTTGACATATCCTGCATCGCGCAGGAAGTCGGTCGACTTCAGGTGCTTCGTGAGCGCATCGTAGAAGGCCATGATTTCGTTCCTTTCGGACGTGGAAGGTCGTTCACCCGGAGCATGTGCTCCGGGTGTTCCTTGGGAGGATGTTTTTCAGTTTTTAGCGTCGCCGATCAGGCTGCGCGGGCTTCGACCATTGCCGCTTCGAGGATGTCGAGCGCTTCGGCAAAAACCTCGTCCTGGATGGTGATCGGCGCCAGGAAGCGGATGACGTTGCCATGCACGCCGCAGGTGAGCAGGATCAGGCCCTTTTCGAGGGCTTTCAGGCGCACCTTGTTGGCGAAGTCGGCGCTCGGAAGCTTGGTCGAAACGTCGTTGAACTCAACGGCATTCATGAAGCCCGGGCCGCGGATGTCGACGATTTCCGGAACCTTGTCCTGCAGGGAAGCGAGGCGCTGCTTCAGGCGGGCGCCGAGGTTTTCGGCGCGATTGCAGAGGTCCTCATCCTTGATGACGTCGAGCACGGCATGGGCCGCTGCAACGCCGATCGGGCTACCGGCATAGGTGCCGCCGAGGCCGCCCGGACCGGGTGCATCCATGATTTCCGCACGGCCAGTGACGGCTGCGATCGGGAAGCCGCCGCCGAGGCCCTTGGCCATCGTCGTGATGTCGGCCACCACACCGTAATGCTCCATGGCGAAGAGCTTGCCGGTACGCGCAAAGCCGGTCTGCACTTCGTCGGCGATCAAGAGGATGCCGTGCTGGTCGCAGATCTCGCGCAGCGCCTTCATGAAGGCGACCGGGACCGGATAGAAGCCGCCTTCGCCCTGCACCGGCTCGATGATGATCGCGGCAACGCGGTTCGGATCGACGTCGGCGGCAAACAGCTTCTTCAGCACGCCGAGCGACTGCTCGACGGTCGTGCCGTGCATCTCGACCGGGAAGGGCGCGTGGAAGACGTCGGCCGGCATGGCGCCGAAGCCGACCTTGTAGGGCACGACCTTACCGGTCAGCGCCATGCCCATGAAGGTACGGCCGTGGAAACCGCCGGAAAAGGCGATGACGGCTTGGCGGCCGGTGGCGGCGCGGGCAATCTTCACGGCATTTTCAACGGCTTCGGCACCGGTGGTGACGAAGATCGTCTTCTTGGCGAAGTTGCCGGGGGTGATGGCGTTCAGACGCTCGGCAAGCTCGACGTAGTTTTCGTAAGGCACGACCTGGTGGCAGGTGTGGGTGAAGCGGTCGAGCTGGTTCTTGACGGCCTCGATGACGCGCGGATGGCGGTGGCCGGTGTTGACGACGGCGATGCCGGCGGCGAAATCGATATAGCGATTGCCTTCCTTGTCCCAGATCTCCGCATTCTCCGCACGGTCAGCGTAGATCTGCGTGGTCATGCCGACACCGCGCGAAATGGCGGCGTTCTTGCGGTCTGTGAGGGGCGTTGCGGTCATGGCGCTATCCTGGGTCTGGAGGCTTCAATTAATAACTTGCATTTTTTCTGCAAGCCTTGAGTGGAATTCCTACATTTTTTCTGCAAGAATGCAACGGTCATTTTAAGACGGGAATGCGACGGATTTTCAGGGGCGCGAAGTCGGGCGCTGTCCGCCGGGAATGCTATAAGAAACTATAACCAGAATCAGGGATTGGCGCGATGGGTTCGGAAGAACCGGTGCACTACAAGGTGGCGGAGGCCGCGCGGCTTGCCGGCGTTTCCGCGTCCACGCTCAGGCTTTGGGAAACCCAGGGGCTCGTCGTGCCGGGGCGCTCGGAGACCGGCCACCGGCAATATAGCGGCGACGACGTCGCCCGGCTGAAGCGCATCGCCTGGTACAGGACCGAGCGCGGCCTGAACCCCGCCGCCATTCGCGAGGCGCTGGAAGCGGAGGAACCCGCCGGCGAAACTACGGTTTCCGAAGGCGACGCACCGCAGGGTGTCGGCCGCAAGCTGCGCAGCCTGCGCCATGCCACGGGCAAGACGCTGGAGCAGGTCGCCGGCGATATCGGCATTGCGACCTCGGTGCTCTCAACCTTCGAACGCACCTCGCAGGGCGTGACGTTCCGCGTGCTGCACGATCTCGCGGCCTATTACGACACGACGGTCTCGAAACTCTCCGGCGAAGAGGAAGAGGCCAACCGCTCGGTCGTGCGGGCAGGGGAGTGGAAGTTCTGGCCGGAAACCTCGCCGGGCGTCACCGTGCAGGTGCTGGCGGACGGGCGCAACATGATGGATTGCCACCGTTTCGTGCTCGCCCCCGGCGCCTCCAGCGACGGCGCCTATAAACATGAGGGCGAGGAATTCGTGCACGTTCTCTCCGGTTGCATCGAGATGGTGCTCGACGGCCACGAGTTCCACGACCTCGGCCCCGGCGACAGTCTCTATTTCGAAAGCTGCCGCCGCCACGCCTGGCGCAACCGCCATGACGGCGAGACGGTCCTGATATGGATCAACACCCCGCCGACCTTCTAGACCGCGCTGCTGCGCGCGAACTCGCTCGGCGGGCAGCCGACCTTGCGACTGAAGGCCGTGCTGAAGGCGCTGGCGGAGCGGTAGCCGATCCGCTCGGCGATCTCCTCCAGCGTTCCCTGGCGATGGCGCAGCGCATCCTTGGCGATCGCCATGCGCCAGCGCAGCAGATATTCGACCGGCGCAAGCCCGACGGCCTCGGAAAAGCGCCGCGCGAAGGCCGAGCGCGACATGCCCGCCTTCTGCGCCAGTTCGGCGATCGTCCAGTCCCGGGAAACATCGGCGTGAATATCGGCGAGTGCCCGGGCGAGCTGCGGATCGGCGAGGCCGCGCAGCATGCCGGGATGCGGCAGCGTCGCCGCCTCGCGCCGCAGCGTCTCGATCAGCAGAACCTCGATCAGCCGGGACAGGATGAGATCGCTGCCCGGTCCCGCCAGCGCCGCCTCGCCGCGGATGAGGCTGACGAGCGTGCCGAGCCGCGCGCCGACACCGTCCTCGGCCGAGACATGTACGAGCCGCGGCATCATCTCCGCCAGCAGATCCGCATTGGTCGGATCGCACAGGATGACGCCGCCGAGGACACGCGTCGCGTCGCCCCGACGCGCGTCGCCGATATGAATCTCGCCGTCGACCATGTGCCGCGCCTTGAAACCATCATCGGAAAGCACGGTCTTCTGCCCGGGCGCGCTGGAGAATATATCCATCACCGGCCTAGCCGAAAGAATGAAGTCACCCGCCCCGACCTGGAGGGCAGCACCGCCGTCCGCTCGGAACCAGCATTGGCCGGCCGTGATGAAATAGAGCATCGGCCCCGGCTGCGGCGGCACCTGCACGCCCCATGTGCCATGCGCCACCATGCTGCCCATCAGCACGGTTTTCGGGCGCAGCAATTGCACGACATCGGTGAAAGCATCCATTTTGCACGATCCATAACGTGGGTTTGGTTGACTATATCATCTGGACGATCAGTAACGCAAAATGGACTTTGAATTATTCAACATCTCCCACCAACCGATATCATCGGATCATTCAGACAGGAGATACAGATGACAAACACGGTTTTGATCACCGGAACCTCGTCCGGCTACGGCAGGGCAACCGCGGAACTCTTCCTCGAACGGGGATGGAACGTCGTCGCCACGATGCGCACCCCGAAAGCCGGCCTTATCGAAGGCCCGGCCAAACGGCTGAAGATCGTCCCGCTCGACATCACCCGCCCCGAGACGATCCGTACCGCGATCGACGCAGCCGTCGCGGCCTTCGGATCCATCGACGTGTGGATCAACAATGCCGGCATCGGCATGGCGTCTGCGATAGAAGCGACGCCGGACAGCGCGATCCGCGAACTTTTCGAAACCAATACGTTCGGCGTGTTCAATGCGTGCCGGGAAGTGATTCCGCAGATGCGCAAGCAAGGCAATGGCGTCATCATCAACGTCACCTCCAGCGTCACGATCGGCGTCATGCCGCTGGTCGCGGCCTATGCCGCCAGCAAGTTCGCCGTCGAGGGTTTTACCGAATCGCTCTCCTACGAACTGGAGCAATTCGGCATCCGGATGCGACTGGTCGAACCCGGCTATGCGCCGACGACCAGTTTCACCGCAAATGGCGGCCCGCGCATGCAGGGCCTGATCCCGGAGGATTACGGCGCCTTCGCCCAGGCCGCATTCGCGCGGATGGCCGACTATCCGACGGCCTATTGCACGGAGGCGGAAGTCGCCGAAGCTGCCTATGCCGCCGCAACCGACGAAGGCAATCGGCTGCGCTATCCGGCCGGTGCCGACACAAAGATGCTCGCCGCCCTGCGCTGGTCGACCTCCGAGGACCATTATCGCGATCGCATGCGCGCAATGTTCGCGCCCGCGTAGCCCGCCGCAGTGTAATCCGGACCTCTCCCGAGAGGTCCGGATTGCCGTTCCAGGCGCCTCCACTGTATTCCACTAAAACAGTAGAAAATATTTTCCGCCTTGCTTCGATATCAGAGAGCGAAAGTTCCCATACGGCCTGCCCAATAAACCGCCATTCGTTGTCCACAAAAGCGGCATTTGCGATTTTAGGGGTAGAAACAACGTTGTTTCGCAGTCGATCCTCCCCATCGCGAAAGCAGGCCAGCATGTCCAAAATCAGCAAGAAACTCCTCGAAAGCGCGCTTTTCTCCCGCCGCTCCGCCCTTGCGGCGCTCGCGGTGGCAGCCGTCGCCGTCTCCACGTTCTCTATCGCCGCGCCCGCCTTCGCCGAAGACAAGAAGGACCTGAAGGTCGGCATCATTTCCGGTGAGGACGAGGATGTCTGGCGCGTCGTCGTTGCCGAGGCGGCCAAAAAGGGCCTGACCATCGAAACGGTCGTCTTCAACGACTATACGCAGCCGAACGAGGCGCTTGCCCGCGGCGAGATCGACGCCAACGCCTTCCAGCACCTGCCCTATCTGGAAAACCAGATCCAGCAGCACAGCTACAAGATCGTGCCCGTCGGCTATACCGCGGTCTGGCCGATCGGCCTCTATTCCAAGAAGCACACCAAGGTCGCGGAACTGCCGGATGGCGCCGTCGTCGGCGTGCCGAACGATCCGTCGAACGAGGGCCGGGCGCTGCGCGTGCTGCAGAACGAAGGCCTGATCAAGCTGAAGGACGGCACCGGCATTCTCGCCACCATCGCCGACATTTCGGAAAACCCGAAGAAGCTTGAGATCAAGGAACTCGACGCCGGCATCGTCGGCCGCTCGGTCGATGACCTGGATGCGGCGATCGTCAACACCGACTGGGCGCTGAAAAGCGGCCTCACTCCGGAAAACCGCATCGCGCAGGAGCCGGTCGCCGACAATCCGTACCGCAACTTCATCGCCGTTCGCGAGGAATCCAAGGACGAGCCCTGGGTCAAGCCGCTGGTCGAGGCCTATCAGAACGACGTCGTGAAGGCCGAGTTCGACCGCGTCTACAAGGGCACGGGCATCAGCGCCTACTAAGGCATTCGACAACCAGCAGAGACAGCCCGCGATGCGCTCAGCCGCCGCGGGCTGTCTTTCCGTTTCCGGAAGGGAACCGCGCATGAACAAACATGTGACAGGCAAGCCGGCGCAGGATGCGGCCAGCGAAGAAGATGTCATCCGCCTGTCGGACGTCCGACGCCGTTTTGGCGCGACGCCGGCGCTGGACGGCATTTCGCTCGATGTGCGCCGCGGCGAGATCCTCGGCATCATCGGCCGCAGCGGCGCCGGCAAGTCGACGCTGATCCGCTGCCTCAATGGCCTGGAACGGCCGGACAGCGGGACGATCGAGATCGAGGGCCGCGAGATTACCGGCCTCAGCGAGGCCGAGCTTCAGCCGCTGCGCCGCCGCATCGGCATGATCTTCCAGCATTTCAACCTGCTCTCGGCCAAGACGGTGGAGGACAATGTCGCGCTGCCCTTGAAGATCGAGGGCTGGACCAAGGCCAAACGCCTCGCGCAGGCCGCCGAACTGCTCGACCTTGTCGGCCTAACCGGCAAGGCGAAGGCCTATCCCTCGGAACTCTCCGGCGGCCAGAAGCAGCGCGTCGGCATTGCCCGCGCGCTTGCGGCAAGCCCGGCGCTGCTGCTCTCCGACGAGGCGACCTCCGCGCTCGACCCGGAAACGACGCGCTCGATCCTGGCGCTGCTCAAGGACATCAACCGCAAGCTCGGCCTCACCATCCTCCTCATCACCCACGAGATGGAAGTGGTGCGAAACATCGCCGACCGCGTCACCGTGCTCGATGCCGGCCGCATCGTGGAGGAAGGCCCCGTCTGGCAGGTGTTTTCACGGCCGCAGGCGGAGACGACGAAGAGCCTGCTCAGCGGCATCCGTCCGCAACTGCCCGCCCATATCGCGCAAAGCCTCACGGCCGATATCGCAGGCGAGGCCATTCTCAGCCTCGACATTGCCGGCCCCGCCGCCACCGGTCCGCTGTTCCAGAAGCTGTCGGACGAATTTCCGGGCGGCTACCGCCTGGTCCATGGCGGCGTCGATCATATCCAGGAACAGGCCGTCGGCCGCTTCTTCATCGCGGTGCCGGCAGATGCCGCCGCGCGCCTCGTTTCGTTTGCAGAGCGCCTCGGCGCACAGGTGGAGGTCCTCGGCCATGTCGCCGATCATGCTTGAGCTTCTCGTCCGCTCGCTGTGGGAAACGGTCGTGATGACGGCCGCCTCCGGCGTCATCTCCCTTGCCTTCGGCCTGCCGCTCGGCCTGGCGCTGGTGGCGACCGCGCGCGGCGGGATTGCGGAAAACCTCTGGACCAACCGTCTGCTCGGCGCCATCGTCAACGGCTTCCGCTCCGTGCCCTTCATCATCCTGCTCGTGGCGCTCATCCCCGTCACGCGCCTCATCGTCGGCACGTCGATCGGCACCTGGGCAGCGATCGTGCCGCTGTCGATCGCTGCGACACCCTATTATGCACGCATCGCCGAAGTGTCGCTGCGCGAGGTCGACCGCGGGCTGATCGAGGCCGTGCGCGCCATGGGCGGCAACCGCTGGACGATCGTGCGCGAGGTGCTGATCCCCGAGGCGCTGCCGGGCATCGTCGCGGGCTTCACCGTGACGCTCGTGACGCTGATCGGCGCCTCCGCCATGGCGGGCGCGATCGGTGCCGGCGGTCTCGGCGACCTCGCGATCCGCTATGGCTACCAGCGCTTCGAAACGACGGTCATGGTGGCGGTCGTCGCGGTGCTGATCGTGCTCGTCTGCGGCATCCAGTGGCTCGGCGACCGGCTCGTCGCGCGCCTCGATCATCGCGGCTGAGAAACCTCAAAAAGGCATCGGGCGCGCTTGCCGCCCGATGCTTCGCATCATCGCCATGATGCAAAGAATTTTTATGGATTTTGAAGAGTTTAGCAGCGGTTTCCTTACCATTTCGCGTTGTGTCGAGCATGCTTCCGGACAGATCTGGTTTGCGAAGGAAGGCCGCCGCCATGCCGTCACTCGATATCCCCGTCGACACGCTGATCCTGCCGGGCCTCAACGGGTCCGCGAGCGACCATTGGCAGCGTCACTGGGCGCGCGACAATCCCGAAAGCCGGGTCGTCGAGCAGTTCGACTGGAACTGCCCGGACCGCCAGAGCTGGCTTGTGCAGCTCGAACGGCAGGTCGACATGATCGGCAAGGACATCTGGCTCGTCGGCCACAGCCTCGGCTGCGTGCTGGCGGCGCAGTTCGCCGAAAGCCCGCTTGCCGCGCGCATCCGCGGCGCGCTGCTCGTCGCCCCCTGCGACCTCGACACGACGGAAACCCTGCACCCTTGCGTGGTCCGGTTCGGCGCCATGCCGGCAAAGCGCCTGCCGTTTCCCTCGCTCGTCGTCGGCAGCCTGGACGATCCCTATATGCCGGTCGACCGGTTGCGCCAGAGCGCCAAGGCCTGGGGCAGCGATCTCGTCGATATCGGCAATGCCGGCCACATCAACATCGCGAGCGGCTTCGGCCGCTGGACAGCGGGTTACGATTTCCTGGAGCTTCTGAAGGCGCGGGCGGAGCGCGATCCCTTCGCCGCAACGCAGGACGGCCGCCTGTTCACGGCGGCCGTCGCAAGCATGGGGCTGGCGCTCAACTGAGCGCCGGCATCGCTTTCAGCGGTGCGAGGCCCAGGGCACCAGGCGGCGCTCGATCAGCCGCGCGATGAATTCCAGCAGGATGGCGATCAACGCGATGACGATGATGCCGGCAATCACGATGTCGGTGACGAGGAATTGCGCCGCCGACTGGATCATGAAGCCGATGCCGCTCGTCGCCGCCACCAGTTCCGCCGCGACCAGCGTCGTCCAGCCCGCACCGAGCGCGATGCGGATGCCGGTGAGGATCGACGGCACGGCGCTCGGCAGCACCACTTCCGTCAGCACCTGCCGCTTGCTGGCGCCGAGCGAGCGAGCCGCGTTGACATGGTCCTTCGAGACCCCGCGCACGCCCGCTGAGGTCGACAGGATGATCGAGGGCAGCATGGAAAGCGCGATCACCGTGATCTTCGACGCCTCGCCGATGCCGACCCAGATGATGACGAGCGGCAGGTAGGCGAGCGGCGGCAGCGGACGCAGGAATTCGACGATCGGATCGAGGATGCCGCGGCCGACGCGGCTCGTGCCGATGGCAATGCCGGCCGGAATGCCGATCAGGATCGACGCAATGAGCGCGCCAAAAATGCGGTAGAGGCTGGCGCCGACATGCTCGGCCAGCGTCGAATCGACGAAGCCGGTCACGACGAGGTTATAGAGAGCGATGACGACCTGCCGCGGCGAGGGGAGGAAGACGGGCGAGACCAGCGCATAGGCGGAGGCCAGGCCCCACAGCCCGATGATCGCAACGACGGTGATGGTCGAAATGACGGCGATCGGGACAGGGCGCGATGCACGGGGGAGGGCGTCCTCCGTGGTGGTCTCGACCGGCTGCGGCAGGGCTTCGATATCGGTGGAGAGCGTCATGCGGCCAACTCCTCGTCAGTGGTGGACTGGATGAGGCCGTTGAGCCCGGCATGCATACGCTTGAAGAGCGGCGAGGCCTTGACGGTGGCGACCGGCGTACCGTTCAGCACCTCCGCATTGAAGCCGGCCTCGATTTCCGCCGTCAGGCGCCCCGGATTGGGCGACAGCACGACGACGCGCGTACCGAGCAGCAGCGCCTCCTCGATCGAATGGGTGATGAGCAGCGCGCCAGCACCGCTTTCCGCCTTGATGCGCAGCAGGAAGGCCTGCATGCGCGTGCGGGTCAGCGCATCGAGCGCGCCGAGCGGCTCGTCGAGCAGCAGGAAGCGCGGCTCGGCGGCAAGCGCCCGGGCAATGCCCACACGCTGGCGCATGCCGCCGGAAAGCTCCCAGATGCGCCGGTCGCCGGCATCCGCAAGCCCGACGCGTTCGAGAAGCTGCTGGGCCTTCTCGCGCCGTTCGGCGAGCGGAACGCCCTTGAGCTTGAAGGGAAGCGCGATGTTGTCGCGCGCGTCGAGCCAAGGGTAGAGCGCGTCGTCCTGGAAGACCACCGCTCGGTCGGCATTCGGCCCCTTGATGGGCACGCCGTCGACGGTGATGGAGCCGGAGGTCGGTTCCAGAAACCCGGCGGCGAGGTTGAGCAGGCTCGTCTTGCCGGAGCCGGAACGCCCGATGATGGCGACCAGCTCGTCCGAGGCGACCTGCAGGTTGATGCCGTCGAGGACGAGTTTTTCAGCGGCGCCGCCCCGTCCCGCCCTTGGCGGATAACGCAGCGAAACGTTGCGGAATGTCAGGATGCTCATGGAACCTCCGGGAGTGTCTTGGCCTATCTGTCGGCGATGGCCCGGCAGCGCTTTCACGCCGCCGGGCCACCTCCGCCGCAGGATTTGTCGCCGGTCAGTAGGACAGCTTCGTCGCGTCCGTGACCCAGCGCGTGGAGATGTAAGGCTTGTAGTCGGAGAGCGCCGACGGGATCTTGCCCTGTTCCAGCAGGAAGGCGGAGGTATCGGCCACGGCCTTCACCGTGCCGCCACCGAGCAGCGCCTCGCCGGCCTGTTCTTCCAGCGTCGGGAAGACGTAGCCCTTGAGGAGCGCGGGAACCTCGTCCTGCTTGGCGCCGGTCAGCCGCGCGATCTTCTCGGCTTCCGGCGAGGTGGCGTTCCAGGCGTCCGGATTGGCGCGATAGGCGGCGGTCGCATCGCCCGTCACCTTCACGAAGGCCGTCACGACGTCCGGATGCTCTTCGGCAAACTTCTTGCTGACGATCCAGGCGTCGAAGGTCGGGCCGCCCCAATCGGCGACATCCTTCGAGGTCGCAAGCACCGTGCCGCTCTTTTTGAGCTGCGCCAGAACCGGATCCCAGACATAGGCGCCGTCGATATCGCCGCGTTCCCAGGCGGCCGCGATTTCCGGCGGACGCAGGTTGAGGATCTCGACCGACTTCGGATCGACCTTCCAGTGCTTCAGCGCCGTCAGCAGGCTGTAATGGGCGGTGGAGACGAAGGGCGTGGCGATCTTCTTGCCGACGAGATCTTCCGGCTTCTCGATCGACTTCACGGCGAGCGCTTCCGCCTCGCTGATCAGGCCGACGATGTAGATCAGCTCGATCGGCAGTTCGCGGCTGGAGGCGGCGGCCAGCGGCGAGGAGCCGACATAGCCGATATCGAGCGAGCCGGAGGCGATCGCCGCGATCACGTCGGCGCCGCCGTCGAATTTCTGCCAGTTGATCTTGGCGCCGGTCACCTTCTCATAGGTGCCGTCGGCCTGGGGCACGCGGGACGGCTCGACGATCGGCTGGTAGCCGATGTTGAGCGTCACCTCTTGCGCAAAGGCGGTGCCGAACGACGCGGCCATGGCAAGGGCGGCGGTCGCGGCAAGCAGGGTTCTGCGGTTGATGGTCATGGTCCTCTCCTCAAATTGCCGTTGCCGCGGTCTGCCGCGGGCCGGTAATTCAGGCTATCCATTCCATAAATTTAGTAGAGAAATATTTGCCTCAATTTGCCGGCCTTGCCGCAATTGGTTTTGCGTTTTTCTGCGGTTCGGGTGGAACGGCGCGCCTGGTGCAAAATTGATGGCGAGCAGAAGAAATACCGATTGTCGCGAAAAATGATGCGAAATGGGCACGCCGGGGCCAAAAATCGGCATAAGGGGTTGACGGAGAATGCCAATTTCCATGGCGTTATGCTCATAAATAAATTATATTGTTTTTATATGTTTTTCGCACTCCGGTGCCAAGAATGAGCCAGAATCACCCGTCAAAGGTGAGCCGATCGATCTTCCCGAGGACGACGGATGGAAACAGCGGGACGCGGCGTGCGCGTCCGCGCTGCCGGGCATATCCGGGTAATGCACATATGCTGATGGAAAGCAGGCTGAAATGCTGACGAAAAAGGGAAAATACGGACTGAAGGCCTTGGTGGACCTCGCACGGCTGGCGCCGGGCCAAACCGCTTTCGTCAGCGAGATCGCGCTTCGAAACAACATTCCGAAAAAGTTCCTCGACACGATTCTCTTGGAACTGCGCAATGCCGGCATGCTGCGCTCCAAGAAAGGGCCAGGCGGCGGCTATTCGCTCTCCCATCCGGCCTCGGAAATCCGAATCGGCCACGCCATCCGCGTGCTCGACGGACCGTTGGCGCCCATCCGCTGCGCAAGCCGCACCGCCTATGAGGCTTGCGAGGATTGTGCCGATCCGGAAACCTGTCAGGTCCGCCGCGCCATGACCGACGTGCGCGACGCCATCGCCGCCATTCTCGACACTATGACGCTCGAACAGTTCGTCGCCGTGCCGGGCGCTGCCGCGATGATCGACGACGAAGAGCTGGAAAAGCGGGTCGGCTGAAGCCACGCCCGCAAACCGGCGAAAAACCCTAGTTTTCTTCATCCTGCGGGTTGCGGTGTGCTTCGCGGCGCAGCCGGCCGCTTTGCCTGAGCGCCTCGACGAGATTCGCCGGCAGGCCCTCCTGCTGCGCACCGCCGCCTGCCGCTCGAAGATGATCGGCAGCTTCCTGCGCCACGGTACGGGCCGCGGTGGCGGCCAGGAAGGCGTTCGTCCTGTGCTGGTCGGCAATCCCGATCTGCGCCGCGTCTATGGCGCGACCCGCCTCGGCGACCATGGCCTGCGCGGCGGCGAGGCGGGCGGAAAGCAGGCCGGCCTCGAAAACATCGCCATCCGCCTTGTCCAGCACACGGCCGAGTGCCCGCTGGCCGGCGCCCAATTGCCTTGCGGCCCCCAAGAGCAGGCTGAGGGAATGCGGCACCGCAACCTCGCCGGGCGCATGCAGCAGGGCATCGCCATCGACCAGCACGTCCTTGAACAGCACATGTTCGGCCGATTGCGGTGCGCCGTTTGCCGGCTCGCAATTGTTGGCGACATAGTGCAGGCCGTCGATACGCGTCGGCAGCAGCAGGCTTGCGGCCTTGCCTCCGTCGTTGCGGGTCGGCACCAGCAGCCAGTCGGCGTGGCGGGTGCACGGCGTACAGAGCGCTTCACCGCTGAGCCGCCAGGCAAGGCCGCTTGCGGCGAGCGGCAGTGTTTCGGCCTCCTCGCCATTGCGCCGCGGGACGGCGCGGGCAAGCCGCGCGCCGGAAAGGGCAGCGGAGAAAACCCCGCTGCGCTGGCCGTCCGTGCCGTGGCTGCGAAGCTCTTCGAGCACGACGAAATGGGCGGCAAGGATCTCGCCCAGCGTGGCGGATTGCGCCGACGCCACGGCGCAGACATCCGCCAGCACCGTATTGGAAACGTCGATGCCGCCATACTCCGTCGGCACGGAAATGCCGAACAGGCCCGAACGGGACAGAAGGTCCAGGCGGGCTTCCGCCGTTGCCAGCGTGCCGCCCGCGGCGGCACTGAAAATGCCGGCAATCGTGCCGACGACGGTCAGCGCCTCGTCCTCGGTGCTGATGACGGCGGCGGTTCGCGTTGGGCGGTCGAGTGCTGACGAGATCATACCCATGTCGTCTCTCCTTGCGGATGCCGTTTCAGGCGCACAGGCTTAACCGGGGCAAAAAGATCACATTCTATAGAGATTGTATAGATTGATTTTACGCCACCCGATCGATGAAACCGCCATAACGCTACCACGAAAAAGCGGCGATCGCCTCGCGAAAAACCCTCGGCTTTTTCTTGAGAAGCCGCACTGCGCGGCTGGTGGGGCCCTCAACCCGCCGTTTGCGCCAGCTTGCGGGCGACTTCGTAGAAGGCGTTGACGAGCTTGCCGTTGCTGCGCTCGCGCAGGCAGATGAGCGCCTCGTCCATCAGCATTTCCGGCGCATCGATGCGGATCGGGACAAGCCGGTTGTCCTGGCCGAATTCGGCGGAAGAGACAAAACCGACCCCGCCGCCTGCCGCGACGATCTCGCGAACCGCCTCGCGCCCCTCCGCCTCGATGAGCGGCGTCAGCGTGACGCCACATTGCGCCGCCATCGCTTCCAGCTTCTGACGGGTCTTGGAGCCCCGCTCGCGAAAGACCAGGGGGTGCTTGGCGAGTTCGGCAAGCGTGATCTCCGTCTGGCCGGCGAGGGGATAATCGCGGCTGGCAAAGGCGATGATCGGCGTCGAATTGAGCTTCAGGATCTCGAAGTCGCTGGATTGCGGGATCTCGCCGAGAACGCCGATATCCGCCTCATAGGCATGCAGGCTGGTGATGACCGTCTCGGTATTGCCGGCGTCGATCGAGACCTGCACGGTCGGATAGGCGCGGCGGAAGGCGGCGAGGATGTGCAGCAGATGGTGGGCGGCGTCCGCGACGATCCGCAGCTTGCCAGCCCGGAGCGCCCGCGATTCCGACAAAAGATCGAGCGCCTGCTGCTCCACGTCGAACATGCGGCGGGTGACTTCCAGAAGCTGCTGGCCGGCCTGGGTGAGCGTCACCTGCTTCTTGTTGCGGTTGAAGAGCAGGACGTCGTATTCCTCCTCCAGCTTGCGCACCTGGTCGGAAATGGCCGGTTGGGTGAGGAAGAGCGCTTCGGCCGCACGCGAAAAGCCGCCGTGGATGGCCACGTTATGGAAAGCGCGAAGCTGGACATAGCGCATGGAGCCGTCTTTCGATCGATCAAGGTGATGCAATCATCAGACCGAACGATTCCTCTTATGTAAAGGGCAAAAGGCGCATCCAGCTTTAGCCGCCTGCATCATCATAAGCTGAATCTATATTTTCATACAAAAGAACGATTTTACATATATGTCTGCCCGCCTCATTGTCGCTCCAGAGACGCCAATGCGAGGACGGACCATGCCAAACACCGCTTCTGACAGAACCATCGCGCCGCTGGAAACGCCAAGGCTCGGCGAACCCTATCTCCTGACGCCCGGCCCGTTGACGACAGCCTATTCGGTCAAGGAAGCGATGCTGCGGGACTGGGGCTCGTGGGATGCCGATTTCCGCGCCATGACGGCGGACCTGCGCCGCCAGCTTCTTGACATCGCCGGCGATACGGCCGGCGAGTTCGATTGCGTACCCATGCAGGGCAGCGGCTCATTTTCGGTCGAGGCGATGCTCGGCAGCTTCGTTCCCCGCGACGGCAAGGTGCTGGTGCTGAGCAATGGCGCCTATGGCAAGCGCATCGCCCAGACGCTCGCCTATCTCGGCCGCGACCATCTGACGATCGACAAGGGCGACTACATGCCGCCGCGCGGCCCCGAAGTCGTTGCCGCGCTGGATGCCGACCCGGCCATCAGCCATGTCGTCGTCGTGCATTGCGAGACGAGCTCGGGCATCCTCAACCCGCTCAAGGAAATCTCCGACGCCGTCTATTCCCGCGGCCGCAAGCTGATCGTCGATTCGATGAGCGCCTTCGGCGCCGTGCCCGCCGGCATCGCCGACTTCCGCTACGAGGCGATCGTCTCCTCCGCCAACAAGTGCATCGAGGGCGTGCCGGGCTTCGGCTTCGTCATCGCCCGCAAGAACGAGCTGGAAGCCGCCAAGGGCCGCAGCCATTCGCTGAGCCTCGATATCCACGCCCAGTGGGACTACATGAACAAGACCGGCCAGTGGCGCTTCACGCCGCCGACCCATGTGGTCGCCGCCTTTCTGGAGGCGCTGCGCCTGCATCGCGAAGAAGGCGGCGTTGCCGCCCGCGGCGCCCGCTATGCCCGCAACCGCGATGTCATGGTAGCCGGCATGCGCGAGGCCGGCTTCGAGACGCTGCTCGCCGACCGCTGGCTGTCGCCGATCATCGTCACCTTCTTCAGCCCGGCCCATCCGGCCTTCGCCTTCGACCGCTTCTACGCGCTGATGAAGGACAAGGGCTTCATCATCTATCCCGGCAAGCTGACGGTCGTCGACAGTTTCCGCGTCGGCTGCATCGGCCGCATGGACGAACATGTCATGCGCCGCGTGGTGGATGCCGCCCGCTCCTCCCTTGCCGAAATGGGCGTCGACAATGCCGCGCCCCCGGCCATTGCACTTGAAGAACGCAGCCGCCTCGCGGCCTGAATAAGGATGGAATTTCCGATGAACCAGATGTCCAAGCTCACCGTCACCGCCAACCGGCGCACCTATCCCTGGCCGAATGTTCCGGCCATCGCCATCTGCCTCGACGGCTGCGAGCCGGCCTATCTCGACGAGGCCATCAAGGCGGGCCTGATGCCGACGCTCGCCCGCATCCGCAAGACGGGAACCGAGCGTACCGCGCTCAGCGTCATCCCGAGCTTCACCAACCCGAACAACCTGTCGATCGCCACCGGCCGCCCGCCGTCGATCCACGGCATCTGCGGCAACTATCTCTATGAGCCGGCGACCGGCAAGGAAGTGATGATGAACGACCCGCGGTTCCTCCGCGCACCGACCGTCTTCAAGGCCTTCTACGATGCCGGCGCCAAGGTCGCCGTCGTGACGGCGAAGGACAAGCTGCGGGCACTGCTCGGCCATGGCCTGAAGTTCGATGAGGGCAGGGCGATCTGCTTTTCCTCGGAAAAGTCCGACACGACGACCAAGGCGGAACACGGCATCGACAATGCTTCGGCCTGGCTCGGCCGGCCGGTGCCGGAGGTCTATTCCGCGGAACTCTCCGAGTTTGTCTTTGCGGCCGGCGTGAAGCTCCTCAAGGAATTCCGCCCGGACGTCATGTACCTGACGACGACGGACTATGTGCAGCACAAATATGCCCCCGGCGTGCCGCAGGCGAATGCCTTCTACGAGATGTTCGACAAGTACCTGACCGAACTCGACGCGCTGGGTGCCGCTATTATCGTCACCGCCGACCATGGCATGAAGCCGAAGCACAAGGCCGATGGCTCGCCGGACGTGATCTATGTGCAGGACCTGCTTGACCAATGGCTCGGCAAGGATGCCGCCCGCGTCATCCTGCCGATCACCGATCCCTATGTCGTGCATCATGGCGCGCTCGGCTCCTTCGCCACTGCCTACCTGCCGGAAGGCACGGACAAGGAGGAGATCATCGAGCGGCTGAAGGCGATCGAGGGCATCGACGTCGTGCTGTCGCGCCCGGAAGCCTGCGTGCGCTTCGAACTGCCGGACGACCGCATCGGCGACATTGTGCTCGTCTCCTCCGAGAACAAGACGCTCGGCACCAGCGAGCACCGGCATGATCTTGCCGCACTCAACGAGCCGCTGCGCTCCCATGGCGGCCTCACCGAGCAGGAAGTGCCCTTCATCGCCAACCGCACGCTGCCGGAGCTTCTTTCCGCCGGCACGCTGCGCAACTTCGATGCCTTCTACTACGCGCTCGTCGCAGCCGCGCAGCCGGCGCAATAAGGAGCGGATGATGACCAAGGTCGAAACGACATTCGCGATCCGCCACGAACCGATGCGGATCGCCGGCAAGAAGGTCGACACGGAGGGCGTGGTCGAGGTGCACTATCCCTGGAACGATGCCGTCATAGGCACCGTTCCGGCAGGCAATGCGGAGCATGCCCGCAAGGCCTTCGAGATCGCCGCCGCCTACCAGCCGAAGCTGACGCGCTATGAGCGCCAGCGCATCCTGCTCAAGGCGGCCGACCTGCTGGTCGCCCGCAAGGAGGAGGTGTCCGATCTCATCACGCTGGAGCTCGGCATTTCCAAGCAGGACTCGCTCTACGAGGTCGGCCGCGCCTTCGATGTCTTCACGCTCTCAGGGCAGATGTGCATCCACGACGATGGCGAGATTTTCTCCTGCGACCTCACCCCGCACGGCAAGGCGCGCAAGATCTTCACCACCCGCGAGCCGCTGACCGCCATTTCGGCGATCACCCCCTTCAACCACCCACTCAACATGGTGGCGCACAAGGTGGCGCCGGCCATCGCCACCAACAATTGCGTAGTCCTGAAGCCGACGGAACTGACGCCGATGACGGCGCTGGTGCTGGCGGATATTCTCTATGAGGCCGGCCTGCCGCCGGAAATGCTCTCCGTCGTCACCGGCTGGCCGGGCGATATCGGCATGGAGATGATCACCAACCCGAATTTCGACCTCATCACCTTCACCGGCAGCGTGCCGGTGGGAAAACTGATCGCCGCGCACGCCCACTACAAGCGCCAGATCCTCGAACTCGGCGGCAACGACCCGCTGATCATCCTCAACGACCTGTCGGACGACGATCTCGCCAGAGCCGCCGACCTGGCTGTCGCAGGGGCCACGAAAAATTCCGGCCAGCGCTGCACGGCCGTCAAACGCATCCTCTGCCAGGAGCGCGTCGCCGATCGTTTCGTGCCATTGGCGCTGGAGCGGGCGAAGAAGCTCCGGTTCGGCGATCCGATGGATCGCACGACGGATCTCGGCACGGTCGTGCATGCCAAGGCCGCGGAAGTCTTCGAGCGCCGCGTGCACAAGGCCGCGGAGGAGGGGGCGGAGATCCTCTACAATCCGGGCCGGCAGGGTGCCTTGCTGCCGCCGATCGTCATCGACCGCGTCTCGCATTCGAGCGAACTCGTGATGGAGGAAACCTTCGCGCCGATCATCCCGATCGTCCGCGCGCCGGATGACGACGATGCGCTGATCGCGCTTTCCAACTCCACGGCCTTCGGCCTCTCCTCCGGTGTCTGCACCAACGATTTCCGCCGCATGCAGAAATACATAGCGGGGCTCAAGGTCGGCACGGTGAACATCTGGGAAGTGCCCGGCTACCGCATCGAGATGTCCCCCTTCGGCGGCATCAAGGATTCCGGAAACGGCTACAAGGAAGGTGTCATCGAGGCGATGAAGAGCTTTACCAACGTCAAGACGTTTTCCCTGCCCTGGTGATCTAGGCAAACCCCTGCGGGATCACCCTTTCTGGGAGCTGCCTTCGCGCGGCTCCCTTTTTTTCGTTGCTGAAAAGGCCTGTTTTCGCGCGCGAAACCTATAGATTTTACCTTCCGAACGATAAGAATAATAAATTTTACTTACCGAAAACCCCTGCGCAGAATGCCTCTCGAAGCCGATCATCAAAGGGCGACAACTAGATCACCCGCCGCGCTTCCCCGGTTTTTCCAGGCCTTCAGAGGAGATTTTCAATCATGAACAGACGCATGCTTTTTCTGCTTGCCGGCGCCATGTCCGCCGTGCTTCCGACCATTGCCTTCGCCCAGAGCGAACTCACCGTCTACACCGCCGTCGAGGCCGTCGATCTCGACCGCTACAAGGCGACCTTCGAGAAGGCGCATCCCGACATCACGATCAACTGGGTGCGCGATTCCACCGGCGTCATGACGGCGAAGCTGCTCGCCGAAAAGGACAATCCGCAGGCCGACGTCGTCTGGGGGCTGGCTGCGACATCGCTGCTTCTCCTCAAGACCGAGGGCATGCTGGAAGGCTATGCGCCGAAGGGCGTCGAGGCGCTCGACAAGAAATTCGTCGACAAGGACAACCCGCCGAGCTGGGTCGGCATGGACGCCTATGTCGCGGCCCTCTGCTACAATACGGTTGAGGGCGAAAAGCTTGGCCTCAAGGCGCCGACGAGCTGGGAAGACCTGACGAAGCCGGAATACAAGGGCCATATCGTCATGCCGAACCCGGCCTCCTCCGGCACCGGCTTCCTCGACGTCTCGGGCTGGGTGCAGATGTGGGGCGAGGAGAAGGCCTGGTCCTTCATGGACAAGCTGCACGAAAACATCTCGGCCTATACCCATTCCGGCTCGAAACCCTGCAAGATGGCGGGTGCTGGCGAAGCGGTGATCGGCGTGTCCTTCGAGTTCCCCGGCGCCAAGGCGAAAAGCGCCGGCGCGCCGATCGACATCATCTTCCCGTCCGAAGGTTCGGGCTGGGAAGCCGAGGCGACGGCGATCATCGCCGGCACGGCGAACCTCGAGGCCGCCAAGACCCTGGTCGACTGGTCCGTCACCAAGGAAGCCAACGAGATGTACAATGTCGGTTACGCCGTTGTCGCCTATCCGGGCGTCGCCAAGGCGGTCGAACACCTGCCGTCCGACATCGCCTCCAAGATGATCGAGAACGACTTCGAATGGGCCGCGAACAACCGCGCCACCATCCTGAAGGAATGGCAGAAGCGCTACGACGCCAAGTCGGAGCCGAAGAGCTGATATCGATCGGCAGGGCGGGGCGCCAAGCGCTCCGCCCTTCGCATTCTCGAAACGTGCCTGACAGCCAGCGGAGCTTGCAGATGAGACATGCCATGTCGATCGAACCGACACCCACGAGCATTCACCGCGCGCCCGGAGAGGCGGCTTCCTATCTGGAAATCTCCGATCTCTGGAAGAGCTACGGTGATTTCGTAGCCCTACGCGACATTTCGCTCAGCATCGCCAAGGGCGAGTTCGTCTGTTTCCTCGGCCCCTCCGGCTGCGGCAAGACGACCCTGCTCCGGGCCATTGCCGGCCTCGACCTCCAGTCCCACGGGAAAATCCTGCAGGGTGGCCGCAACATTTCGAGCCTGCCGGCCTCCAGCCGCGATTACGGCATCGTCTTCCAGTCCTACGCGCTGTTCCCGAACCTGACGATCGAGCAGAATATCGCCTTCGGCCTGGAAAACACCGGCCGCTCCCGGGCGGAGATCACCGCGCGCGTCGCGGAACTCTTGGAAACGGTCGGCCTGTCGGCGCATGGCAAAAAATATCCTGCCCAGCTTTCCGGCGGCCAGCAGCAGCGCATCGCGCTTGCCCGCGCCATCGCCATTTCCCCCGGCCTGCTGTTGCTCGACGAGCCCCTTTCGGCGCTCGATGCCAAGGTGCGCGTGCACCTGCGCCACGAGATCAAGTCGCTGCAACGCAAGCTCGGCGTCACGACCATCATGGTGACGCACGACCAGGAAGAAGCGCTCGCCATGGCCGACCGCATCGTGGTCATGAATCACGGCGTCATCGAGCAGGTCGGCTCGCCGACCGAAATCTACCGCCATCCGAAAACCCTGTTCGTTGCCGATTTTATCGGCGAGACCAACCAGTTTCCCGCAAAGGTCCTGCACGATGGCCAGGTCGAGATCGGCCATTCGGCCTTCTGCTGTCTGACGGAGGATTTCGCGACGGGTGACACCGCAACAGCCGTCGTGCGCCCGGTCGATATCATCCCGCATGGCGCCTATGCCCATGCCGTCAATGCCGTCGACCGGCCGACGACGCCGCAGAACCTCATCGATGCCGAAGTGCGGGAGATGGAATTCCTCGGCATGTTCTGGCGCACGCGGCTGACGGCACCGCGGCTCGGCGAGCGCACGCTTGTCGCCGATTTCTCCGTCAATGCGGTGCGCCGGCTGCAGATCGAGACGGGCGGCGTCATCCAGGTGGAGATCCCGCAAGACCGCCTGCTGCTCTTTCCGAGGGGGGCGTGACGATGACACTTGCACTCGACTTCGCCCCGCCCGGTAAGCGCGTCCGGCAGGAATCCTCGCGCGACGACCGCATCAAGCTCGGCTTCATGGCCGTCATCGGGCTCTACCTGATCATCGCCCTTGGCGCGCCGCTCGCCGTCATGCTATCGAAATCGCTATCGACCTACCGCTTCGATCTCACGGCCTTCCAATTCCAGGTGAGCGACGAAACGGGCGCCAACTGGGGGCCGATCGTCACCGCGGAGGCGCTCAACCAACAGCTTGGCGCCGTCACGCAGGAGGAGCTCGACAGCAGCTCCGACGGCCGGCTCGCCGCCACGAAATTCTTCCCGGATTTCAGCTTCCGCAGCTCCGTCCATTACCGCATCCGCGGCACGACCGCCGATACGGCCTTCCTCGCGGGCTCCACGCTGGAGAAGGGCACGCAATGGCGGGAATACGATTCCGGCACGTTCCGGCGCGTCGTGCTCCGGCCGGCAAGCAGCCTCGGCCTTGAAAACTTCAAGACCTATTTCTCGACGCCGGCCCTTGCCCGTTCCATCTACAATTCGGTGCTGATGGCGGCGATCAGCACGGTGGTGACGATCTCCATCGCCTTCGCGCTCGCCTATGGGTTGACGCGAAGCTGCATGCCGCTGAAAGGCCTGTTCCGCGGCATCCTGACGATCCCGATCCTCGTGCCGTCGCTGCTGCCGGGCATCGCGCTCGTCTATCTCTTCGGCAACCAGGGTGTCTTCAAGGACTGGCTGATGGGCTACTCCATCTATGGTCCCATCGGCATCGTCATCGGCTCGGTCTTCTTCACCCTGCCGCATGCCTTCCTGATCATCCTGACCGCGCTCTCCGTCGCCGACGCACGGCATTACGAGGCCGCCGCCTCGCTGAAAGCCAGCAAATGGCGCACCTTCACCACCGTCACCGTGCCGGGCGCGCGCTACGGCCTCGTCTCGGCCGCCTTCGTCGTCTTCACGCTGGTCATCACCGATTTCGGCCTGCCCAAGGTGATCGGCGGGCAATATGGCATGCTCGCGGTCGATATCTACAAGCAGGTAATCGGCCAGCAGAATTTCGAAATGGGGGCCGTCGTCTCCGTTATCCTGCTCGTTCCGGCAATCCTCGCCTTCGCCGTCGATCGCCGCATGCAGAAGCGCCAGGTGGCGCTGCTCTCGGCGCGCGCCGTGCCCTATTCGCCGAAGCCCAACGCCCGGCTGGACGCGATCTGCTTTGCCTTCGCCTGCCTCGTCAGCCTGTTCATCCTCGGCATGATCGCCATGTGCCAGATCGCGGCGCTGGTGAAATTCTGGCCCTATGACCTGACGCTGACGACGAAGAATTTCGCCTTCGACCTGATGGATGGCGGCGGCTGGGCGGCCTATGGCAATTCCATCCAGCTCGCCCTCCTGACGGCGCTGTTCGGCTCGCTCGTCGTCTTCGCCGGCGCCTATATGGTGGAAAAGGCGGATGGTTTCCGCCTCGGCCGCGGCATCTTCCATTTCCTGGCGATGATGCCGATGGCCGTGCCGGGCATGGTGCTGGGCCTTGCCTATATCTTCTTCTTCAACAATCCGGCCAATCCGCTCAACGCCATCTACGGCACGATGACGATCCTCGTCGTCTCAACGGTCACGCACTTCTACACCGTCGCACACCTGACGGCGCTGACCGCGCTGAAGCAGATGGATCCGGAATTCGAATCCGTCGCAGCCTCCCTCAAGCAGCCCTTCCACCGGCTGTTCTTCCGGGTCACCGTGCCCGTCTGCCTGCCGGCGATCCTTAACATCGCGATCTATCTCTTCGTCAATGCGATGACGACGGTCTCGGCGGTCGTCTTCCTCTACGCCACGGATACGAAGCTCGCCTCCGTCGCCGTGCTCAACATGGACGATGCCGGCGATATCGCCCCGGCAGCGGCCATGGGCATGATGATCTTCTACACGAATGTCGCCGCCAAGTTCATCCACGCGCTGATCGCGCGCGGCCTGCTGGCCCGCACCCAGGCCTGGCGATAGCCAAGGCCCACGCCGGGTGCGAGAGCGCACCCGGCGCCCTCCCATTCACGCCACGCGTCGCTCCGGCCGGTCGAGCCGGCGCCGTTCCATTTCCGCCATCCGCGTCTGCTGCGGCGTGCAGCCATAATGCTCCCGATAGGTGCGCGAGAAATGCGAGGCAGTGGAAAAGCCGCAAGCCATGGCGATCTCGATGACGGGCAGCGACGAATTCTGCAGCAGCAGGTGCGCCCGCTCCAGCCGCATATCGAGATAATAGCGCGCCGGCGACCGCCCCATTTCGCGACGGAACAGGCGCTCCATCTTGCGGCGGGAGAGGCCGGTTGCCGGCGACATCTCCGCGAGCTTCAACGGCTCGGACAGGTTCGCCTCCATCTGCTCAATGACGGCGATCAGCACTGCATTGTCGATGCCGAGGCGGGCCTGGAGCGGTAGCCGCTGGCGCTCGCCGGCCGGCCGCACGCGCTCGCACAGCGCCATTTCGCAGATGCGGTTGGCGATATCCTGCCCCAGATCGGCCTCGACGATGCCGAGCATCATGTCGAACGGCGCATTGCCGCCGGCACAGGTGAAGAGATCGCCGTCGATCTCGAACGCCGTCTGGCGGGCATCGACCGCGGCAAACCGTTCGGAGAAATCCGGAAAATGCTCCCAGTGCACGGCCGAACGGCGCCCATCGAGCACGCCGGCCCGCGCCAGGCTGTAAAGCCCGCCGGCAAGGCCTGCGAGCGGAACCCGGCAGCGCCGGCAGAGCCGCAGCCAGCCTTCGAGTGCCCGGTCGGACGGCGGCACGGCGCGTCCGCCACAGATGACGACGCGCGGATGCCCGGCCTGGTGCAGACGGTCGCGCGCCTCGGCGAGTGAACCGTCGGCCGCAAGGCGCGTGCCACAGCACGATTGGACCGGCCCGCCATCCGCGGTGACGATCCGCCAGTCATAGACCGCGCGGCCGGCTGCTTCATTGGCGAGGCGCAGCGCTTCGGTCGCTGCGGAAAAGGCATGCAGCGCAAAACCATCGAGCAGATAGAAGGTGAAGCTGCCGGTCTGTGCATAGGCCTGTTGCATCGTTTTCCTCCCAATGCGGTGTGGGCGAAGAATGCAAATAATAATTACATTTTGCAACATGTTTGGACATAGAGGGAGCGCTTTCGGCTGAATTTCCTGCGCTCCAAAGGCACTAAGCAGCCATGAAACGCCGATTTTCCCGCCCTGCTTGTCAAAGCGACAAAAATGATCGCAGATAGGACCATGTCAGAGTCTCAAAACACCCGCGCCCTCGCGCCCCGCCGCCATGGCGAGATTCTTCGCCGCCTCGCTGCGGATGGAACGGTCAGCATCACCGCGCTTGCCGACTTCTTCGACGTGTCGCGGCAGACGATCCGCCGCGACCTCAAACGCCTGGCGGACCGCGGCCAGCTCGATCTCGTGCACGGCGGCGCCACCCTGTTCGAACCGACCGAGGCGGCTTTCACGGAGCGGCGCGAAGAGAATGCCGGGGCCAAGGCGGCAATCGGCCGCGCCGCCGCCGATCTGGTACGCGACGGCATGGTGGTCTTCCTCGATTCCGGCACCACGACGCTCGCCGTCGCGCAGGCGCTGACCGAGCGCAAGAACTTGACAATCTGCACCACGTCGCTGTCCATCGCGCTGCTGATGTGCCGCCAGCCGCTGGTGCGCGTACACATGCTCGGCGGCGAGATCGACCCGGTGGAGGAGGCCGCGGTCGGCATCGATGCGCTGGAGGCGATCAGCCATTTCCGGGTGGATGTCGCCTTCCTCGGCGGCGGCGGCCTGTCGCCGGATGGCGAGGTGACGGACTTTACGCGCAGCGGCGCCGAGCAGCGCTCGCGCATGGCAGCACTGGCGGGAAAAGCCTATTTCGTGCTCGACAGCTCCAAGTTCGGTCGGCTCACGCCGCTGCGCATTCCGCGTTTCGAACTGGCTGCCGGGGTGATCGTCGACCGCCGTCCACCGGAGGCGATCTGCGAGGCGCTGGAGCGAAAGGGGCCGAGCCTGATCGTCTCGACGTGAGATAATGTAATCTTTTGTAACTTTTTGTCTTGTTATCTGCCGGTGCCTTGTTACAGTACGGCCTTCCATGGTTCCGGGAGGTCGTCACATGGCACAGGATTTTCCAACGCAGGCACAGGTCGTCATCGTCGGTGGCGGCATCATCGGCTGTTCGGTCGCCTATCATCTGAGCAAGCTCGGCTGGCGCGATGTCGTGCTGCTCGAACAGGGGCAGCTCAGCGGCGGCACCACCTGGCATGCCGCCGGTCTCGTCGGCCAGTTGCGCAGCCACGCCAACATGACGAGCCTCATCAAATATTCCACGCAGCTCTATAGCGAGCTGGAGGCCGAAACCGGGCTCGCCACCGGCTGGAAGAATTGCGGCTCCGTTTCCGTTGCCCGCACGGCCGACCGCATGACCGTGCTGAAGCGCACCGCCGCCTCGGCCCGCGCGCAGGGTGTCGACATCGAGGTGATCTCGCCGAAGGAGGCGCAGGACCTCTGGCCGGTCATGGCGATCGACGATCTCGCCGGCGCCGTCTGGTTGCCGGGCGATGGCAAGGCCAATCCCACCGACCTCACGCAATCGCTCGCAAAAGGCGCGCGCAACCGCGGTGTGCGCATCTTCGAGCGCGTGCGGGTGACCGGCATCACGACCAGGAACAGCGTCGTCACCGGCGTCGAGACCGACCGCGGCACGATTGCCGCCGAGATCGTCGTCAATTGCGCCGGCCAGTGGGCGCGCAAGGTCGGCCAGATGTGCGGCGTCCCGGTGCCGCTGCATTCAGCCGAGCACATGTATATCGTCACCGGCAAGATCGAGGGCGTGCATCCGGACCTGCCGGTCATGCGCGATCCGGACGGCTATATCTATTTCAAGGAAGAGGTCGGCGGCCTCGTCATGGGCGGTTTCGAGCCGGAGGCCAAGCCCTGGGGCATGGCCGGCATTCCGGACGATTTCGAATTCGCCCTCTTGCCGGATGACTGGGACCAATTCGAGATCCTCATGCAGAGCGCGCTGGAACGCGTGCCGCAGCTTGCGACCTCCGAGGTGAAGAAGTTCTACAACGGCCCCGAAAGTTTTACCCCGGACAACAACTTCATCCTCGGCGAAGCCCCGGAACTTAAGAACTTTTATGTCGGCGCCGGCTTCAACTCGATGGGCATTGCGAGTGCCGGCGGCGCCGGCCGGGCGCTGGCGGAGTGGATCGTCAACGGCGCGCCGACCATGGACCTCTGGCCGGTCGACATCCGCCGTTTTGCCGGCTTCAACAACAATCCGCGCTGGCTGCACGACCGCGTCAAGGAAACGCTCGGCCTGCACTATGCCATGCCCTGGCCGAACCGGGAGCTCGACACCGCACGCCCCTTCCGCCGCTCGCCGCTCTACGACCGGCTTGCCGCCAAGGGCGCCTGCTTCGGCTCGAAAATGGGCTGGGAACGCGCCAACTGGTTTGCCGGCGAAGGCGAGACGCCGGTGACGGACTATGCCTTCGGCCGGCAGAACTGGCACGAGGCCGTGAAGCGCGAGATGGCCGCGACGCGCGAGGCCGCCGGCCTCTTCGACCAGACCTCCTTCGCGAAACTCCTCGTGCAGGGGCGCGATGCCGCCGCAGCGCTGAACCGCATCTGCGCCGCCGAAATCGACGTCGCCATCGGTCGGTCGATCTATACGGGCCTCTTGAACGCACGCGGTGGCTATGAAAGCGACCTTACGGTGCTGCGCCTTGCGGCAGACCGCTTTCTCCTCGTCACCGGCTCCGCGCAGGCGGTGCATGATGCGGACTGGATCCGCAAGAACATTCCCGCCGACGCCCATGTCACGCTGACCGACGTCACCTCGGCCTATGCCGTCCTGGCACTGATGGGGCCGCGCTCGCGCGACATTCTCAGACGCCTCACCTCCGCGGACCTTTCGAACGAGGCCTTCCCCTTCGCGACGGTCCGCGAGATCGATATCGGCTATGCCACGGCCTATGCCAACCGCATGACCTATGTCGGCGAACTCGGCTGGGAGCTGATCGTGCCGACGGAATTCACCGTCGGCGTCTACGAGGCCTTGCAGGAGGCGGGCCGCGACGTCGGGCTCGTGGATTGCGGCTATTACGCGCTGGAAGCGCTGCGGCTGGAAAAGGGTTTTCGCGCCTGGAGCCGGGAATTGACGCCGGATATCAACCCTTACGAGGCGGGTCTCGCCTTCGCGGTCTCGCTCGACAAGCCGAGCGGCTTCATCGGCCGGAAAGCGCTTGTGGAAGCCAAGGCGAAGGGCATCCCGGCGCGTCGCATCGTGCAGTTCACCGTGGACGATCCGTCGCCCATGCTGTGGGGCGGCGAGCTGGTGCTGCGGGATGGCAAACCGGTCGGCGAAGTCCGCTCGGCCGCCTATGGCCACACGCTCGGCCGCGCCGTGGCCCTTGCCCTCGTCGAACATCCGTCCGGCGTCGACAAGGACTTTTTGACCAGTGGCCGCTTCGAGGTCGAGCTTGCCGGCGAGCGCTTCGCGGTCACGGCCTGGCTTTCCCCGGCCTATGACCCGAAGAGCCTGCGGGTCAAGGCGTAGCGATCACGCCACGCCCAGCGCTTCGGCGGAAATCCAGAACACCGCATCCTGGGATTCCGCCGTTTCCAGCCAGAGGAATTCCAGATGGGGGAATTCCTCCTCCAGGATTTCCCGGCCCGAACCGATCTCGCAGATCATGCCGCCGCCGGGATTGAGGCGATCGCCTGCCGTTGCCAGGATCTGGCGCACGAGATCGAGCCCATCCTCGCCGCCGTCATGCGCCATCTGCGGTTCGGCGCGGAATTCGGCGGGGAAAGCGCCCAGCGCGGCGTGGTCGACATAGGGTGGGTTGGTGATGATCAGGTCGTATCTCCGGCCGGCAAGCGGCGCGAAGAGGTCGCCTTCATGCAGGGTGACCTGATCCTCCACCTCGTGTTCAGCGAGGTTCAGCCGCGCCACGTCCAGCGCGTCGGCGGAGAGATCCACCGCATCGACCGCGGCATAGGGGAAGAACTTTGCGGCAAGCACCGCCAGGCAGCCGGAGCCGGTGCAGATGTCGACGGCGCTGGTCACCGCCATCGGGTCGGGCAGGAAGGACGAGCCCGGCGAATTCACATATTCGTTAAATAGGATCTCGCCGATATGCGACCGCGGTACGATCACCCGCTCATCGACAAGGAACCGCACGCCCTGGATATAGGCGCGGCCGGTGATGTAGGCGGAGGGTTTGCGGGTCGTCACGCGCGTCTCGATGCGCTCGGCGAGCAGCTTGCGTTCCGAGGGAAGCAGGCGGGCATCGAGGAAGGGATCGAGCGCGTCGATCGGCAGGTCGAGCGAATCGAGCAGCAGGAAGGCGGCATCGTCGCCAGCGGTCGTCGTGCCGTGGCCGAAGCTGAGGTCGGCGGCGTTGAAGCGGGAAATCGCATAACGCCAGTAATCGCGCAGCGTCACGAGTTCGCGGGTAATATCGTCCTGGGTCAACGCACTCTCACTTATTTGCTAAGACGGTGCTTTAGAATCAGAAAGGCCGGCGGGTCAACCGATCCCGGGACATATGGCAGGTTTCAAGGACGGCGTCATGAAGGACATTCGCAAGCGGCAGAAACCGGCCGCTCCTCGAAAGGTAGAGCCGGCGCCGGGCGGCAAGCGCGTCACGCTGCCACGCGCGCTCTCCAAGCTCGGCTATTGTTCACGCACGCAGGCCGAAGAGCTGATCGCGGCGGGACGGGTGGCGCTTGCCGGCCGCGTGGTCACCGATCCGGCCACCTGGGTCGATCTTTCGAACGCGGTGATCGCCGTGGATGGCAAGGCCGTCGCGGCGGAAGAGCGGGTCTACCTGATGCTCAATAAGCCGCGTGGCCTCGTCACCACAAGGCACGATCCGGAAGGCCGGCCAACGGTCTACGACTGCCTGAAACAGCTCGACCACGCCCATCTTTCTCCTGTCGGCCGCCTCGACAAGGCGAGCGAAGGCCTGCTGCTTTTTACCAACGACACGGAATTCGCCCAGGCGCTGCTCGATCCCGAAACCCATGTCGCAAAGACCTATCACGTCCAGATGGACAGCCTTGCCGACAACGCGCTTCTCGACGCCCTGCAGGCCGGTGTGCGCCATGACGGCGAATTGCTGCGCGCGAAAAGCGTGCGGAAGCTGCGCGAAGGCGACAAGAATTCCTGGCTCGAAATCGAACTCGACGAAGGCCGCAACCGCCAGATCCGCCGCATGCTGGAGGCGATGAACATCGCCTGCCTGCGGCTCGTGCGCGTCTCGATCGGCAATCTCGCGCTCGGCGATCTGGAAAAAGGCGCGGTGCGGGCGCTGGAAGACGGCGAGGTCGAGGGCCTGCGCCGGCTCGTCGCGTCCCGCATCGCCTAGAGAGCGGCGACCGGCCGTTTTTCCGCCGGCGGAACCGCGCGGGTCGCCAGTTTTCCGACCGGAACGTGGCAGCGGATGAAACCGCTGCCGGTGGCCTGCACCGGCGGCCGCGTCTCGGCGCAGACGCTGCCGACCTGTCGGGGACAGCGGCCGGCGAGCGGGCAGCCGATGCCCGGCACCGGCTTTGAACCCGGCATGGCCGCCGGGCGGGAGACGTAATGGTCCTTGCTGAGGCCGGGTGCCGCCTCCAGCAGCATCTCGGTATAGGGATGCAGCGGTGCGGCGAGCAGGGTTTCGGTCTCTGCCAGCTGCATCAATTCGCCGCGATAGAGCACCGCCACCCGGTCGGCGAGCTGCTGTACGACGGCGAGATCGTGCGAGATGAACAGCATCGCGACGGCGTGTTTCTCCTTGAGGGAGCGCAGCAGTTCGACGATGCGCGCCTGCACCGAGACATCGAGCGCCGACAGGATCTCGTCGCAGATCAAAAGTTTCGGATTGACCAGCAGCGCGCGGGCAATGGCGATGCGCTGCCGCTCGCCGCCGGAAAGCTGCTCCGGGAACCGTTCGAGATAACCGGCATGCAGGCCGACATTCCCCAGCACGGCCTCCAACGTTTTCTCATCGGTCTTGATGCCGAAATGGTCGAGCGGGCGTTCGAGGATCGCCCGGATGCGGCGGCGGGGATTGAGCGAGGCGTCGGGGTTCTGGAAGATGTATTGGATCTGCCGCAACTGCTCGACGGATCGGCTCTTCAGCGCCGGATCAAGCAGGCCGCCATCGAGGCTGATCAAACCCGCGCGCGGCGGCAGGCGGCCGCTGATAGCGCGGGCAATGGTCGACTTGCCGCTACCGGATTCGCCCACGAGCGCCACCACTTCGCCGCCGCGCAATTCGAGATCGATATCGCGCACCACGGACGGGCTGATGCGGCCGAGGAGTTTGTCGAAAAGGCCCGGCTTTCGATAGGTGAGATCGAGGTCGGCGATCGAGAGCAGGCGCTCCGGCTTTGCCGTGGCCCTTTCGTCGAGCCGCGGCTTGACGGCCGGTGTCTCCGGCACCGCCGCCTCCCGCCATTTCATGCAGGCGACAGTGCGGGCGTCCGCGACCGGCTCCAGCACCTGCGGCGTGCTGCGACAGGCGGCGGTCGCGAAATCGCAGCGCGGCTCGAATTTGCAGCCGGTGGACATCTGGTCGCGGCGCAGCACGCCGCGCAGGCCGCGCGCCTGCCGTTCCGTGCCGTCGACGGTCGGGATCGAGGCGATGAGGCCGCGCGAATAGGGATGCGCCGGTGCCGCCAGCAATTGATCGCAGGGCGCGACCTCGACGAGCTGGCCGGCATACATGACGCCCACCCGGTCGGCGATCTGGGCGAGCAGCGCTAAGTCATGCGTCACGTAGAGCATCGCCATGCCGATGCGGCTTCTGAGATCGCCGAGAAGCTGGATGATCTGGCGTTGCGTGGTGACGTCGAGGCCCGTCGTCGGCTCGTCCAGCACCAGCAGGTCGGGATTGCAGGCAACCGCCATGGCGATCGTCACCCGCTGCTGCTGGCCGCCGGAAAGCTCGTGCGGATAGCGATGGCCGACATCCGGTAGGCCGACCAGCGCAAAAAGCTCGGCGATGCGGGCCTGCATGGTCATGCCGGGCGGCAAGGCCTTGTGGGTGGCGATCATCTCGCGGATCTGCGAGCCGACCCGCATGCCGGGGCTGAGCGAGGTCGTCGGATTCTGCGGCACCAGCGCGATGCGTTTGCCGCGCATTCGTCCGAGCGATTTTGCGTCGAGTTTCAGCAGGTCGGTGCCGTCGAACAGCACCTCGCCGGTCTGCACCAGGCTGTTGACGGTGCCGTAGCCGAGCAGGCGGTAGGCGACGGTGGACTTGCCGCAGCCGGATTCCCCGACGAGCCCAAAGGCCTCGCCGCGCGCGATCTCGAAGGAGACGCCTTGGACGACATTGGTCCAGCCGGCGGGGCTGCCATAGGCGATGTTGAGATTGCGGACTTCGATGAGGTTTTGCATTTTACGCTCCCGCGGCGGCCCGCTGGCCAAGCATGCGCGACAGGCCATCGGTGAACAGGTTGAAGCCGATGACGAGGGAGGCGAGGCCGAGGCCCGGGCCGAACACCGTCACCGGCGAGGCGATCAGCAGGTTGCGGTTCTCGCTGATCATCAGGCCCCATTCCGGCGTCGGCGGGCGAATGCCGAAACCAAGGAAGCCGAGCGCGCCGATGAGGATGGGCGCATAGCTGAGGCGCAGCGAGAACTCGACGAGCAGCACATTGGCGGCATTCGGCAGGATTTCGCGCCAGACGATGGACCAAGTGCCTTCGCCGCGCAGCTCCGCCACGGCGACATATTCCCGTGTCGCGATTTCCATGGCGGCAGCGCGCGCGATGCGGGCGATGCGCGGCGCATAGACGAGGCCGACGACGAAGACGATCAGCACCGGCTCGCCGGCAAGCGCCGGGCCGGCGGCGATGATCATGACCAGGGCGAGCGCCAGGAAGGGAATGCTGATCATTGCCTCGACGATGCGCTGCGTGATTTCGTCGAACCAGCCGCCGATGTAACCCGAGAGGAGACCGAGCGCGGTGCCCGCGACCATGCCGAGAATGGTGCCGGCGAAGGCGAGCAGCAGCACGATATGCGCGCCGTGCATGAAGCGGCTGAAGACGTCGCGGCCGATCTGGTCGAGGCCCATCGGATGTTGCCAGGACGCACCCGAAAGCGGCAGGCCCGCGCCCATTTCGGCAAAGCCATAGGGCGTCCAGAAGACCCCGATGAGGGCGAAGAACGCGTGGGCGAGAAGGATGACCGCGCCGACCTTGAAGGGACCGGGCGTGGCGCGCCAGCGGGCGGCTTCGAACCGGGCAAGGCGCTTGGCGGGGGGAGAGGTGATCGTGCTCATCGGCTTGCCCTCAGGCGCGGTTGCAGCAGGATGGCGAGAACGTCCGCCACGAGATTGGCAGCGACATAGACGGCGGCGCTGATCATCACGGTCGCCTTGATCAGCGGGATATCGCGCAGTTGCAGCGCATCGATCAGCAGCGTGCCGAAGCCCGGATAGGAAAACACCCGCTCGACGATGACGACACCGCCGATGAGGAAGCCGAGGTTCAGCGCCGTGACGTTGAGCGCCGGCACGATGGCGTTCGGCAAGGCATGGCGGAAGAGCACGGCACGAGGGCGCAGGCCCTTCAATTCCGCAAGGCGCACATAGTCCGAGCGCAGCACCTCGATCAGGCTGTCGCGCAGCACGCGGATGGCATAGACCGCCATCATGATGGCGAGCGTCACGGCGGGCAGCACCATGGCGCGCAGCGTCTCCTGCCAGGTGCTGGCCTCCGAGATCGTCGCGAGTGCCGGCAGGATCGGCACGGCGACGGCAAACAGGAAGAGCAGCATCGTCGCCAGCAGAAAGTCCGGCAACGAAAGCAGGACAAGCGTGATGACCGAGATGACGTTGTCGACAGCCTTGCCGCGGTTCGTCGCCTGGATGATGGCCGGCACGAGTGCCAGCACGAGGTAGATGACGAAGGCGAAGAGCGAAAGCAGCAGCGTGTTGACGATGCGGGGGCCGAGCACGTCGGCGATCGGCCGGCCGGTGGCGATTGACACGCCGAGATCGCCGCGCAGGAAGTCCCCGAGCCAGTGGAAATAGCGCACCAACGCCGGCTGATCGAGATGGAGCTGGCTGCGCAGCACTTCCAGCGCCCTGGCGGTCGCGTCACGGCCGAGGATACGGGTGGCGACATCGCCGGGAAGCGCCTCCAGGATCAGGAAGATCAGGACTGAGACGAGGAGCAGTGTCAGCGCCGAGAAGAGGATTCTGCTGGCAAGCAGGCGAAAAACGCTCATGTCGCATCCAATCCCACGGAAACGAGGGCGGCATCCGCCGTCACGGTGTCTGGAATGAAGGCGGCATCGGTCTTGAGGTCGCCCTCCCAGATGTAGAGCAGCACCAGGGGCCGCTCGGCCGAAAGCGTCGCATGCGGCAGCCACGGCGGATGGTGGATGATTTCATCGATCCCGCGGCGGGTCCAGTCCGCCGTGCCCGCCCGCCAGAAGGAAGGGGCGGTGACCGTATAATAGAGCTCGTCGGCGGGGTGGTGATGCAATGGATAGTGCGTCTTCGGCCCCAGAAACATCAACCCGAAGGCGATATCGGGATCTTCGATTAGCGTCGGCGGGCCACCCTGCGGGCCGCAGATGACGCCGTAGCCGTAATTCGCGCCGAAATCGCTGCTGGGCGGGTTGGCGAGATAGCTGGTGCTGCGGGTAATGTGGACGGCCGGCAGGAGGGCGGCAAGCGCCCGGGCAAGCGGCGTTTCGGTCGCTGCGAGTTCGGCCTCGCAAGCCGTCTGGATCGGCACGCGGCCCGGCGCGACGTCGCGAATGGGCGGCAGGCGCTCGGCAAGGCGGCGGAGCCGGGCGGCGTGCGAGCGCGAGACGGGCTGCGTGTCCTGCTCAAGCGCATCGGCGAAACAGATGAGGAATGTGGTCAGGGCGGAAGTGGTCATGCAGCTATCCTCTTCCACGGGGCGGATTGCCCCGTGGATGCGGTTGTCTTGGGCTTGGGTAAAAAGGGCGGTTACTCGCCGCAGCTCAGGTTCGCATAGTCGATGCGGTTCACGTCGACATTCGGCTGGTAGCCGGTGCAGCCCTTGCGCAGGCCCGCGACGACGGAGGTGAAGACCGGCAGGATCATGCCGCCTTCATCGGCGACGATGCGCTGGGCATCGCGGTAGAGGGCGTTGCGCTCCGTCTCGTCCGCCGTCTGGCCGGCCTTGACGACGAGCGCATCGAAATCGTCGCGTTTCCAGTGCGTTTCGTTCCATTCCGACTTGCTGTTCAGCGACAGCGTCAGGGCTTCGGCCGGCGGGCGGGCACTGGTGTAGGAGATGACGGCCGGTTTCTTCAGCCAGATCGTGTCCCAATAACCTTCCGCCGGCGAGGTGATGACGTTGACGCGGATGCCGGCGGGAGCAGCCATCTGGGCATAGACCTGGGCGAGCAGCATCATGCCGGGATAGGAATCCGAGGTGTAGAGATCGAAATCGATGCCACCCGCGTGGCCGGCCTCTGCCAGCAGCGCCGTAGCCTTCTCGACATCCGCCGTCTGGGCCGGCGTGCCGATGCCGAGCGGCGAGGAGAGCGGGATCGGCGTATCGCCGCCGACCTCGCCGTAACCGAGCAGCACGGTATCGACGATCTTCTGGCGATCCATCACCAGCTTCATCGCCTGGCGCACCTTGACGTCGTCGAAGGGCGGCGTATCGGTCCACACCGCAACATAAAGCGAGGTCGCGCCCGGCGTCGCGGCAAGCTCGACGGCGGGGTTGTCCTTGAGCGTGATGAGGCTCGCCGGATCGACCGTCAGCGACAGGTCGACCGTGCCCGACAACAGCGCGGAAAGCCGGGAGGTCGGCTCCAGGCTGGTGGTGATCTCCAGGCACTCGGCCTTCGGCAGGCCGGCGCGCCAATAGGCCGGGTTGCGCGCCATCACGCGCACGGCGCCGTTGATGGTGAAGGTCTGCTGGACGAACGGGCCGGTGCCGTTGCCCTTGACGCGCAGCTCCTCGGCCTTGGCACCCTCGGGCACCATCAGCGCATATTTGGTGGCGATCAGCATAGGCAGCTCGACGACGGGCTGCTTCACCTTGAAGCGCACCGTATGGTCGTCGACGGCGGTGATGCCGTCTGCATCGAGGAAGGCGAGGGTGGAAAAACCACCCGGCGAGATCGCCGGATCGAGCAGGCGGCGATAGGAGTAGACGACGTCCTTTGCATCGAAATCCGAGCCGTCGTGAAACTTCACGCCCTTGCGGAGATGAAAGGTCCATTCCGTCGCGTCCGCATTGGCTTCCCAGGATTCGGCCAGCACCGGCACCGGCTGCATCGTGTTGCTGCGGTCGACGAGCGGCTCGTAGACCGCGCGGATGTGGTAAACGCTGTCGGTGCCGATCAGTGCGGCCGGGTCCATCGTCTGCTTTTCGCCGTCGGATTCGTAGCCGAGCACGCGCACGCAGCTTTGCTGGGCAAAGGCCGCCGTCGAAAGCGCGCAGCCGGCCATGGCCACGGCGAGCGCCGTGGTTCTCAGAAGATCTCGTTTCATTTCGGTTCCCCGTTTTCGGATTATGGCGGGAGTATGAAAACGGGGCGCCCGCCTTGCAAACGATTAGAATTAACGTCTACATGAGTAAAATTCATGTGGATTGCGAAAAATGGTCCGGCGAATCCTGCCGCCCCTGACGACGCTGAGGGCCTTCGAGGCGGCGGCCCGGCTCTTGAGCTTCAAGGCGGCCGCCGAAGAGTTGCGCGTCACGCAATCCGCCATCAGCCATCAGGTCGCCTCGCTGGAGCGCAATCTCGGCACGCCGCTCTTCCTGCGGCTGCCCGGCCGCGTCGAACTCAGCGAGGCGGGCGCGATCTACTTTCCCGTCGTGCAGGACGCGCTCGACCGGATCGCGCTCACCACGGATCTCATCCGCCAGACCAACACGCCGGCCGCGCTAACGGTGCAGGTCTATGTCACCGTCGCCGTGCGCTGGCTGATCCCGCGGCTGCAGACCTTTAAGGAAGCCTCGCCCGAAGTCGCCGTCAGCCTCGATGCGAGCCTGCTCGACTGGGAGTTCAACCCCGACCGCGCCGATATCGGCTTCATCTACACCCGCACGCCCAACCGGCCGAACCTGACCTATACGCTTCTGCGCCGCGAGCGGCTCGTCGGCGTCTGTTCGCCCGCCATCGCCAAGGCGATCAAGGCGCCGGATGACCTGCGCCATTTCTCGTTCCTCGCCGTCAGCGGCACCACCGAGGACGCCGCGACCTGGGCAACGAGCGTTGGTGCCACCGCCCACTCGCAAAAATCCTCGCCGCTCTTCGACAGCAACCTGCTCGCCATCGAGGCGGCGATCAACGGGCAGGGCCTCGTCGTCGTGCCGGCCTTCCTGGTGGAAAGCGATATCGCGAGCGGCACCCTCGTCGCCCCGCTCGCCTCCGACGTCATGCAGCCCGGCGGCTGGTATCTTGTCCATCTGGAACGGCGCGGCAACGAAAAGGCGCTGCGCAAATTCGTGCAATGGCTCCAGAGCCAGGTGTGAGGTCAGCCTCAGTCGAACCGGTCAAGAAAATCGAGAACCGCGCGGTTGAACAACTCCGGTCGTTGCAACGGCGCGAAATGGCTGACGGCGGGGAGAACCACCAATTCGGCACCGGGAATGGTGCGGGCCAGATAGTCCGCATGGTCGCGCCGGATGAATTCGTCGTTCTCGCCGATCACCACGCAGACCGGCACTTTGATACCGCCGAGTTGCTCGGCGCTGTAGTTCGGCTCGCTTTCCATCATGCGCGATACGTCGGCCACGAATGTCTCGAAGTCGCCCGGCGTTGCTGACAGCGCCTGGTAATCCTGCCGGTGGCGGTTGAAGCAGCGGTCGACCACCGGTGTCGGCTTGAAGGGAAGCGCACCGCTCGGGTCCATGTTGCAGGCGAAGAAGAACACGCCGGAGACGCGCTGCGGGTGCTCGTCGGCAAGGATGAGCGCCGTGCAGGCGCCATCGCTCCAGCCGACGAGGCTCGCCGTTTCAAGGCCGAGATAATCCATCACCGCCAGCACGTCATCCGCCATGCGGACATAACCGAACGGCGCGGCATCTCGAGTGCTGCGGCCATGGCCGCGGCTGTCGATCACGACGACCGTGCGACCGGACTGCACGAGCGCCGGCACCTGGTAGCCCCAGTTTCCGGCATTTCCCAATCCGCCATGCAGCAGGATGACGGCCGGTCCAGCGCCATGGACGGCATACCAGATGCGCGCACCGTCATTCGCGACAAAACCTTCTGCGGTGGAGGCCGGGAGCCGCGGCGGGCCGTCCCTCTCGAACATCAACAGCTCGTCATCCGTCCCCTGCATGGGCGCCTCCCTTGTCCTTCAAGGCCAAGGACGATCGCATGGACGGCTTTCCGACAGCTTGTGAGAAAATACGAAGAAAAGCCCGGCGGAGACCGCCGGGCTTTGCCAATTATTCCAGCACCTGGATGACGGTGCGCGTCTGCGGGTCCACGATCACCCGCTGTTCGTTGACGACCGTATAACCATAGTCGGAATGGCCATCGACGCTGTGGATTTCCACTGTGTCGGGCATCACCCGGCCGATCAGGACGTCACCTTCATAGGCGGCGGAGGGAACCTGCTGTTCCAGTACGTAGGTGCGAACTTCACCCGGCACGACGACCGTCGATTCCGTGGTCACAGGGTCGGTCTGCTGGATGATGACGGTATCCTGCGCATAGGCGGTTGCCGACAGGGTCAGAAGCGCCGCCGTGGCAAGAATGAGCTTGGTCTGCATCGTCGTTCTCCTCTTTTGGATGCGGAAGAAACGACAATGTCCGGCTACGGTTCCCCGTAACCGTCATCTCCGGCGAAACCGATGCTCCAGAAACGTGCGATGGGAGGGTCGTAAAACCCTCCCATCGCCTCGGTGTCTGTCGATCCTGACCGGACGTTCGCCGATCGCGCCGGTCTTAGTGACCGTCGAAATGGCCGGCCGAAAGGGCCGGGGCCTGCGCGACCTTCACGGCGAAATTGATGCCGTTGATGACGGGTGCACCCGTCGAGCGGATTGCATTCGCCTTCAACAGGGCGTCCTGGCCGAGCGCCTCGATGGGCTCGACGGTCTTCGCATCGAGGTCGATCATGTAGAGAGCCGCATCGCCTTCCACGCCGATCACAACGGTATTTGCCATATTGCTTTCCTTTCTCTCGGGTTGCCGAAGCTTTTCGCGGGATCGCGAAAAGGCTCCATCTCTTTGTTTTCTCGCACGACCCAGTGCTAGAAACCTGCTTTCTTCAGGCCGGTCCGGTACATGTCCTTCTGCCACCGCTCCTTGATCGGGATGGCGGCGAGCCATGTTTCCAGGTCGAAATCCGGATTGAGCTGAAGCACGCGCCGACGCTCGGCGGCGGCCTCCTGCACATTGTCGAGCATGCCCCAGGCGGCAGCGGCAAGGCGCGCGGCAGGGGCGGAAACCTTCATGCGCTGGACGAAGTCGATCGCCTCCTCGTATCGTTCGAGGAAGAAGCAGGCGCCGGCCGCACTCCAGAGATAGGTGTCCGGCGGGATGAAATTGAGCGCGAGCGCCCGCTCGATGGTCGCCAGCCCCTCCAGCGGGCGGGAGGCGTGCACGAGGGAGTCCGCGAGACTGTAGATGGCATCCGCATAGTGCGGGCCGAGGCTGACGGATGTCGAAAGCGCCTCAACGCTCTCCTCGACCCCGCCCTGGTACAGACGCGCGACGCCACGCTCGCGATGGCCGAGCGGCGAAAGCGGGTTCTGCCGGATGGCCTCGCATGCCGCATTTTCCGCCGCCTGCAACAGCGCCTGGTCGTCGCGCCCGCGCAGCAGCCACTCCATGGTGAACGTGCGCGACAGCCCGCTCAGTGCCGGGGCGAAATCCTTGTGCTCCTCCAGCGCCTGCAAAAAGGCCTCGCGCGCCCAGAGGCTGTCTGCGAGCGTCACGGCCTTCAGCCGGTCCAGCCCCCGGAGATAGAGGTGGTAGGCGCGGGCGTTTCGCACATAATCGGCGTAGAACACCTCGTTGCGCTCAAGCTCCTGCGCGAGCTGCACCGTGACCGCCCGCGCGATTTCCCGGCGCTGATCCGGAAGGACGGCGACGTGCAGCGCGTACCGCGCCGCCCAGATCATCGTGTCGGAGGGCAGGAAGACGAGCTGGAGGAGCAGGCCTTCCGGCGTGCTGCGCGCGTCGAGGATATATTGGACCTTGTTGCGCTCCAGATGGTCGAGCCAGTCGGGCTCGTTGCGCAGGCAGCTCGCGGTATGGGGCGCGACGACGGAAACGGTGCGCATGGCGCACAAGCCCATGGTGATATCGTCGATCAGCGCACGGGCGAGTGCGACCTCGGCGGCCTTCGCCTTGCGGGTCAGTGGGGGCAGGAGGGCGATGCGCGGGTTCGGCAGGAACTGGTTGGGCGCCTCAAGCGGCGCGCCGGCAAAGGACGCTGGCCCCGTCGAGCGGGCGGCGGAATGCTCGGGACCAAGCGGGTAAGCCGGCATGCGACACGGCCCTTTGTCACGATAGGTGAAGTTGAATTAGAACTATGCTTCAACTTCCGGCAATCCGCAATCCACGATGGCAGCCGGCCCGCAATTTTCCAACGCGGGATGGAAGACAGGCCGGTAGCCGGCACTGAGTGCCCCCACGGTTGAGGATGGTGTCAGCAGCCCGTCAGCGCTGGCGAGGCGCTGCGGTGCGGCATATCCTTCCACCGTCCAGCGATAGGCAAGGCCGTCCCGAAGCGTAAACGCTTCCGTTCCGCGCGCAACGACCGCCCCGTCGGGCAGTGCCGCCAACGGCCCGGCGATCGGATGCATGCGTTTGCGGCGGCGGGCGACGCGCTCGGCATGGAGCACGGCGTCCATCACGCCGGCCAGGGGCGGCGCTTCGCCCCGCGCGGCGGCCCAAGAGGCCCGAAAACCCTCCGCCGCCTCCCGCCGGCAGAAGAAGCAGGGGCGATGGCCGGCGGCGAGGGCTATGGCCTCGTCGAGGAAGAACAGTTCGGTCCAGCTCCGCCCGCCCATCACCGCGCGGCGGCGGCCTTTATATTCGCAGACGCAGATCAGCCAGGCCTTGCTTGACCAGCGCTTGGTGAGAAGCGTTTTGGTCGCCGGATCGTGGATGATGCCGCGATTGCCGGTAAACAGGCCGCGTTGCGGGAGGGCGACGATCTCGCCGAAGGGCGTGACACGATTTTGCAGTGGCATGGCGTCTTCCTGGCTCACACGAACCACCACCATAACCTTAAATCGACGGCGCCGCCTCCCGTTCGAGCAACGCCCGTTTACGCTCGACACCCCAGGCATAACCGGAGAGCGCGCCGTCGGTGCGCACCACGCGATGGCAGGGAATGGCGATGGCAAGCGCATTCGCCGCGCAGGCGCCCGCCACCGCGCGCACCGCCGTCGGCGACCCGATGCGCCGCGCGATCTCGGAATAGGAGGTTCGTGCGCCGGCCGGGATTTCCGGCAGCGCCTGCCAGACACGGCGCTGGAACGCCGTGCCCCGCACATCGAGCGGCAATTCCAGCCCGATCCCGGGATTTTCGACGAAGCCGACGACGCGGGCGACCAGCGATTCATAGTCTTGGTCGGCGCCGACAAGGCGGGCTTTCGGAAAACGATCCTGGAGATCGCGGACCAGCGCATCCGGGTCGTCGCCAAGCAGGATGGAGGCGACGCCCTTCGTGCTGGAGGCGACGAGGATCGCGCCGAGCGACGTCTGGCCGACGGCAAAGCGGATCGCCTCATCGGCGCCGCCGGCGCGATATTGCGTCGGCGTCATGCCGAGCATGCCGGTCGATTTCTCGTAGAAACGCCCGCTGGAATTGAAGCCGGCATCGTAGATCGCCGCGGTGACGCTGTTGCCGGTTTCGAGGCCCTCACGAACCTTCTTCGCCCGGTCGGCGGCGGCATAGGCCTTCGGCGTCAATCCGGTCGCGGCCTTGAACATCCGGTGAAAATAACCGGCGCTGCGGCCGACCGCCTCCGCCAGCGCCTCCAAGGCCGGTTCCTCCTCGCTGTCCTCGATGATGCGGCATGCGCGCGCGACGAGCGCCGCATTCTCGCTTTCGAGCGACGGCCCTTCGGGATTGCAGCGCTGACATGGCCGGAAGCCGGTCGCCCGCGCGCTTTCCAGCGTATCGTGCAGCATCACGTTGCGCGGATTGGCCCTGCGGGATGGGCAGGAGGGGCGGCAATAGACGCCGGTCGTCGCGACCGAATACCAAAGACGCCCATCGGCCTCCTTGTCGCGGGCGACGATGCGCGCCCAGCGCGGATCGTCCGCCACGGATAACGTGGGTTGCGTGGATGCAGATCGGGTCATCGTCTTCGCCTTCCTGAAGGGATCGCGGTCACCATGCCTCCAAGCTGCGGCCGCCACACTCCGATCCTTGCTTTCAAATCCGGTGGAAGGCCACCCGATTTCAGATATGGATGGCGGCGCCGGTGAAGGCGAGGGCGGCTTCCTTGATGGCCTCGCTGTGCGTCGGGTGGGCGTGGCAGGTATAGGCAATGTCCTCCGCCGTCGCGCCGAATTCCATCGCCTGCGCGATCTGCGCGACCATCGTGCCGGCCACTTCGCCGATGAGATGGGCGCCGAGCAGGATGCCGGTCTTCTCCTCCGCCAGCAGCTTCACGAAACCCTCGGTATTGCCGTTTGCCTTGGCGCGGCTGTTGGCGAGCATCGGGAAGGTCGAGGCGCGGTAGGCGACGCCCTCGGCCTTCAGCGCCTGTTCCGTCTTGCCGACGGCGGCGATTTCCGGATCGGTATAGACCACGGCCGGGATGATGGCGTGGTTGACGATGCCGGGCTTGCCGGCGAGCCGTTCGGCAACCGCGATGCCCTCGTCCTCCGCCCGGTGCGCCAACATGGGGCCGCGCGTCACGTCACCGATTGCATGAATGCCCTCGACGCCCGTCCAGCCGCGGTGATCGACCGGTACGAAACCACCGTCATCGGGGGTGATGCCAACTGTTTCCAAACCGAGATCACCGGTATTCGGCTTGCGGCCGGTGGCAAGGAGCACGACGTCCGCCGTCAGTTCCGACGTGCCGCCATCGGCGGCGCGGAGGGTGAGGGTCGCGCCGCTGCTTCCTGTCTCGACGCCGGTGACGGCGATCGAGGCGAGGATCGTCATGCCCTGGCGGGTGAGGAGCTTCATCATCGCCGTGCGGATATCCTCGTCCATGCCGGGAAGGATGCGCTCGGCATATTCGACGACCGTCACCTTGGCGCCGAGACGGCGCCAGACGGAGCCGAGTTCGAGGCCGATGACGCCGCCACCGATGACGACGAGCCGCTCCGGCACGCGGGCGAGGGACAGCGCGCCGGTCGAGTCGACGACGATGCCGGCAGCATTGTCGACCGTCACACCGGCAAGCGTTGCCGGTTGCGAACCCGTAGCAATCACGATGGATTTCGCGCCAATCGTCTTCCCGGCGATCTCCACGCGGCCCGGTCCGGCAAGGCGCGCCCTGCCGGCAAGGCGGGTCACGCCATTCTTGCGAAACAGGAAATCGATGCCCTTGGTCAGCGAGGCGACGGTCGCGTCCTTGCGCTGCATCAGTTTGGCGAGATCGACGGAGACGGGGCCTGTGTCGATGCCGAAGTCGGCCATGTGGCCGTCACGGGCGGCTTCGAGCAGGTTTGTTGCGTGCAGCAAGGTCTTCGAGGGAATGCAGCCGACATTGAGGCAGGTGCCGCCAAGCGTCGGGCGCTCCTCGATGCAGGCTGTCTTCAGGCCGAGCTGCGCGGCGCGGATGGCACAGGCATAGCCGCCGGGACCGCCGCCGATCACCAGCAGATCATAGTCATGGGAAGCGGTCATTGCGGCCAGCTTTCAAGCGTTTCGACGAAGCGGGTCAGCCAGGTGTTGGTCTGGTGGCCGTCGAGCGAGCGATGGTCGATGGTGAGCGAGACATAGGCCATGGGTCGGATCTGGATCGTGTCGACGCCGTCCACCTCCCGCACCACGACCCGCTTTTCCAGCTTGCCGACGCCGAGGATCGCCGATTGCGGCTGGTTGATGATGATCGGCGTGGCGACCAGCGAACCGGAAACGCCATGGTTGGAAATGGTGAAGGTGCCGCCCCGCATGTCGGCCGGCGTCAGCGCTTTCGCCCGCGCGCGGGACGTGAGATCCTGCAGGCGCGCGGCGATGCCGGAAAGCGAGAGGTTTTGCGCCTCGCGGATGACGGGCACGACGAGGCCGTCGTCACCCAGTGCGGTGCCGATGCCGACGTTCACATCCTCGAAGACCTCCAGGCGATCGTCGAACCAGCGGCTGTTGACCGCCGGCACGACCTTCATGGCGGCAACGCAGCCCGCGACGATATAGGCAGTGTAGGAGAGCGAGACGCCGGAAGCGGCAAACGCGGCCTTGTTCTTCTCGCGATGGCGCATCACGGCGCTGAAATCGGCCTCGAACACCGCGGTGACATGCGGTGCCGTGGAGACGGACATCTGCATATGCTCGGCGATGGCGAACCGCATGGGCGAGTGTCTGATCGAGCGTGAGCGCAGGTCGCCGCTCGGCTTTTCCACCCGGGGCGGCGGTGTCTTGGCAGGTTGCGGCGGCGCGGCAAGGGCCGCCTCATGCGCGGCATCCATGTCGGCACGCGTCACGCGCCCGCCCTTGCCGGAACCCGTCACCGTTGCCGGGTCGATGCCGTATTCCTCGGCCGCGCGCCGCACCGCCGGGGAATGGTGCATCGCTTGCGTCACGACCGGCGCGGCCTCCTTCGCGGCGGCGGGTGCGGCCACCACGCGCGCCTCCGCAGAACCCGCGAGCTTGATCCGGCCGAGTACCGCGCCGGGCTCCGTCTTTTCGCCGCTCTGCATGAGGATTTCGTGCAGGGTGCCGGTGATGGGCGCGGGGATTTCCTGGGTCACCTTGTCGGTTTCGAGCTCGACGAGCGGATCGTCGAGCGCCACCGTCTCGCCCACCGCCTTCAGCCAGTTGCGCACGACCGCCTTTGTGCCTTCCTGTTCCTCAGGGGCAAGAACATCGATCAGATCGGCCATACTCAAAACTCCAGCAGCGCGTCGATCTTGGCGCGGATTTTCCCGACCGAAGGCACCGCCCAGTCGAGCAGCACCGGATTGTGCGGGCTCGGTATGTCCGGCATGGTGAGGCGCGAGACCGGCGCGTCGAGGTCCATGAAGGCCTCGTCGGCCACCACGGCCGAGATTTCCGCGCCAAAACCGGCCGTGCCGAGATCCTCATGCACGATGAGGCAGCGCCGGGTGCGGCGCACGGATGAGAGCACCGCCTCCCGGTCCCAGGGCATCAGGGTGCGCAGGTCGATGACATCGGCCGAAACGCCGTCCGCGGCCTCCTCGCAGCGATGCACCATCGCGCCCCAGGTGACGAGCGTGATCCTGTCGCCCCGGCGCGTGAAGTTCGCCTTGCCGAAGGGCAGGGAAAAGTCGTCGCCGGGATAGGGACGGCGTGCCCAGGCGTGGTCCAGCATGGCGCGGTGCTCGAAGAAGATCACTGGGTCGTTGCCGCGGAGACTCGTGCGCAGCAGGCCGACGGCATCCGCCGCATTGGACGGCACCGCGACCTTCCAGCCAGGCTGGTGCACGAAGGCGACCTCGTTCGTCTGGCTGTGCCAGGGGTCGCCGCATTTGAAATAACCGCCCGGCATGCGCAGCACCATCGGGGCCGCAAACCGGTTGTTGGTGCGCCAGCGGATCGTGCCGCAATCGTTGATCTGCTCGGTGGCGGGTTCGGCATATTTGCGGAACTGGATTTCCGGCACGGGCATCAGGCCGGCAAGCGCCATGCCGACGGCCCGGCCGACGATGCCTTCTTCCGAAAGCGAGGTATCGAACACCCGCTCGCTGCCGAACTTTTCCTGAAGCCCCAGCGTCACGGCATGCACGCCGCCCTTCGGACCTATATCCTCGCCGAACAGCACGACGCGCTCGTTGATCGACAGTTCATGGTCGAGCGTGCGGCGGATGGCGGTGACCATGTTGATGCGCTGGCCGTCCGCCTGCGCCGTGGCGACCGTCTCCGGCGCCGTATAGCCGTGGCGGATCTGCCCGCCCATCACCTGCACCTCGCCGTCGAAGAAGACGTGCCGGGTCACCGTCTCGGGCACGGCCGTCGGGCGGGCTTCGGCTGCGATGCGCGCCGCCTCGGCTGTCTGCCGTGCGTCCTCATCCGCGGCGTTCCACTCCGCCTCACTGAGCACGGCGGGCACGATATAGTCTTTCAGGCGCGGCAGCGGATCGCGCGCCCATTCGCTGCGCACGGTCTCCTCGTTCTTGTAGGCCTGGGTATCCTGGAAACTGTGGCCTTGCAGGCGTGGCACGGTGAGGCGCAGCAGGACAGGGCCGCGGCTACGGCGCACATGCTCCACCGCATCACCGGTGAGGCGCGCGGCGGCCGCGGGATCGGTGCCGTCGCCCTCGAAGATCGTCAGGTTCTTCCAGCCGGACAAATTGGCGGCGATGTTGCCGCCGGGCGTCTGGATGGTCGAGGGGACCGAAATGCCGTAGCCGTTGTCCTCGATGTAGAAGAGCATCGGCAGGGCCTGGGTGGTGGCGATGGTGAGTGCCGACCAGAACCCGTTCGAGGCGACCGAGCCATCGCCGCCGAGCACCACGGCGATGCTCTCGCGATACTCCGCCTTGCCCAGCACGTCGGCATAATATTTGACCGCCTGCGCCCAGCCGGCTGTCGGCGTATATTGCGCGCCGACGCCGCCGCACATGGGGAGCGCCGATGCGCCATCGAGATTCGGATAGTTGAAGACGACGCCGATGTCGCGCCCGTCGGAATAGCCGCCGGCGCGGCCCATCGCGGAACCCAGCGCATCGGCGGGATCGACGCCGAGCGAGAGCAACAGCGGCCGGGAGCGATAATAGCCGCAGGTCGCGTCATGCCGGTCGGTGAGGTGGCTGCCGAGCATGATCTGCGCCATGTCGTGGCCGCGGGCGGAGAACTGGTAGAGCACCTTCTTCTCCGGCACGAGGCGGGTTTCCTCCATCTCGTCGAGCGCGCGCGACAGGTGCATCAGATAGGTGATGCGTTTCCAGTCGACGGTTTCGTCCGGCGCGTTTCGGGCGATAGGTTTGAGAGCGGCCTGTGCCATGGTTTCCTCCCGCATGTGCATGGATGGAAAGTGTAGGACGCGGCAGGCGAAAAAGCGTTTCAAACAGCGCGCAGTTTGCGGTACAAATGAAACGTACGTATCTAATTTTTAGGTTTTACGATGAATCCCATTCAGCTTGACGCCATCGACAGGAGAATCCTGAAGGTCCTGCAACGGCGTGGCGATATCAGCCACGCGGCGCTCGCCGAGGAGGTCGGCGCCTCCAGCGCCTCCTGCTGGCGGCGGATCAAGGCGCTGGAAGAGGCGGGCGTTCTCGGGCCAACCGTTCGCCTGCTCGATCCGGACCGCATCGGCCGCGGCCTCAACGTCTTCTGCCAGGTGCGCATGAAGTCGCATGACCCCATCGCGCGGCGGGATTTCGAGCGCTTCGTGCAGACGCACGAGGAGGTGCTGGAATGTTATTCCATGTCCGGCGAATGGGATTACCTGATCCGCGTCGTCGTCAAGGACGTCCGGGATTACGAGCAGCTTCTCATGCAGGCGATCCTGACCCATGAGGCGGTCGCGAACTCGTCCTCGCATTTCGCACTGAAGAGCGTGAAATACACGACCGAACTGCCGCTTTGACGGCCTCAGCCGCGGGCGCGGCGCTTGAGCTGCTGCTCGCGGAAGAAGATGAAGAGGCCGGAGGCGACGATGAAGCCGGCGCCGATCAGCATGGCGGGGCGGGGCAGATCACCGAAGAAAATCCACCCGAAAATGACGGCCCAGAGCAGCAGCGTATATTGCAGCGGCACGACGGTTGCGGCATCCGCCAGCTTCAGCGAGCGGTTGACCAGCATGTGCGCGCTCATCGCGACGATGCCGAGCAGGCTCAGCAGACCGAGACCGGCGCCGCTGACCGGCGCCCAGCCGGACGGATCGGCGAGACACCAGACACCCGCGAAGATCACCGCCGCCCCCATCTGCCAGAAGACGAGCGTGGTATCCGGCGCGGCGCGCAGCGACCGGCCGAGCACCATGGCCACGCTGAAGGCGAGGCTGCCGGCAAGCGCGATGAGGGCGGGCAGCGTAAACGTGTCCTTCGACGGCTCCAGCGCGATGACCACGCCGACGAAGCCGATGATGATCGCCGTCCAGCGCCGCCAGCCGACCTTTTCGCGCAGCAGAAGAGGCGACAGCGCCGCCACGTAGATCGGCGCGGCAAGCCAGTAGGTCATCGCATCGGCGAGCGGCATGTAGGCGACGGCGAAGTAGAAGGCGGATGCCTCGAACGCATAGAGGGCAGAGCGCAGGAAATGCAGTTTCGGGCGATCGACATCGATGAGCTGCCGCCATCCCGTGCGCCACAGGAAGGGCGTCAGCACCAGCATTGCAGCGGCGCTGCGGATCAGCATGAGCTGGCTGACGGAATAGGTGGCCACCAGCCACTTGCCGAGCACGTCGTTCAGCGAAAACATGGCCATGCCGAGCAGCATCAGCATCACGCCAAGGCGGGCAGTGCCGGAGGCGGGCGAGGAAGCGGTGATATCGGTCATGGCGGAAACTCGGATCTCGGGATGGGAGGGCTGTGACACATTCCACGGGGCCGATCCAGTCAGCAATTTTGATAGCTGCATCAAGCATCTGTTGATCCCGAACGAGAGGGATGGAACAGTGCGGGTGGATATTGTTTACAAGGGTCATTTCATGACGGACGAAAAGACAGGCAAGTGCCGGCTGCGATCGCAGGACTGGTTCGACAACCGCGACCATATCGACATGGCGGCGATCTATCTCGAACGCTTCATGAACTACGGCATCACGCCGGAGGAACTGCGCTCCGGCAAGCCGGTGATCGGCATCGCGCAGAGCGGCAGCGACCTGACGCCGTGCAACCGCCATCACGTCGACCTCGCCAAGCGGGTGCGCGACGGTATCCGCGATGCCGGCGGCATCCCCATCGAATTCCCGACGCATCCGATTTTCGAGAATTGCAAGCGGCCGACCGCGGCGCTCGACCGCAACCTCGCCTATCTCGGCCTCGTCGAGATTCTCTACGGCTATCCGCTCGACGGCGTCGTGCTGACCACCGGCTGCGACAAGACCACGCCGTCTGCTCTGATGGCGGCCTCGACGGTCGATATTCCGGCGATCGTGCTCTCCGGCGGGCCGATGCTCGATGGCTGGCACGAAGGCGACCTCGCCGGCTCCGGCACCGTCATCTGGCGCTCGCGCCGCAAGCTTGCGGCCGGCACGATGGATGAGGAGGAGTTCTTGCAGGCGGCAATGGATTCCGCGCCCTCCATCGGCCATTGCAACACGATGGGCACCGCCTCGACGATGAATGCGCTGGCCGAAGCGCTCGGCATGTCCCTGACGGGTTGCGCCGCCATCCCGGCCGCCTATCGCGAGCGCGGCCAGATGGCCTATCGCACCGGCCGTCGTGCGGTGGAGCTCGTGCTGGAGGATATCCGCCCCTCGCACATTCTCTCGCGCGAAGCCTTCCTCAATGCGATCCGCGTGAACTCGGCAATTGGCGGCTCGACCAACGCGCAGCCGCATCTGATGGCGATGGCGAAACATGCAGGCGTCGAGCTGAAGCCGGAGGACTGGCAGGTGCACGGCTACGACATTCCGCTGCTCGCCGATGTGCAGCCGGCCGGGCGTTTCCTCGGCGAGCGTTTTCACCGCGCCGGCGGCGTGCCAGCGATCATGAGCGAGTTGCTGGATGCCGGAAAGCTTCATGGAGGCTGTCCGACCGTGACGGGGCGCACTGTTGCGGAAAATCTGGAAGGGCGTGCGGCAAGCGACCGCGAGGTCATCCGGCCCTATGCCGAACCGCTCAAGGAGCGGGCGGGCTTCCTCGTTCTCAAGGGCAATCTGTTCGATTTTGCCATCATGAAGACCTCGGTGATCTCGCCGGAGTTTCGCGCGCGTTATCTGAGCGAGCCGGGCCGGGAAGGCACGTTCGAGGGCAAGGCCGTCGTCTTCGATGGCTCGGAGGATTACCACAGGCGCATCAACGATCCAGCGCTCGGCATCGACGAGCGCACCATCCTCGTCATCCGCGGTGCGGGGCCGCTCGGCTGGCCGGGCTCGGCGGAGGTCGTCAACATGCAGCCGCCGGATCATCTCTTGAAACGCGGCATCACCAGCCTGCCGACCATCGGCGACGGGCGCCAGTCCGGCACCGCCGACAGCCCGTCGATCCTCAACGCCTCGCCGGAAAGTGCCGCCGGCGGCGGGCTTGCGTGGCTTCGCACCGGCGATGTGATCCGCATCGACCTCGAAAACGGGCGGTGCGACATGCTGGTGGAGACGTCGGAAATCGAACGCCGCAAGGGCGACGGCATTCCGCCGGTGCCGGCGGACGCGACGCCGTGGCAACGGCTCTACCGCAAGACGGTGACGCAACTTTCGGACGGCGCGGTCATCGAAGGGGCCGCCGATTTCCGCGAAATCGCCAGAGCGCCGCCGCGGCACAACCACTGATCAGCCCGGCGGAATATTGCGCGGCATCCAGCCGTCTTCTTCGCAGGAGCATGGCCATGTCAACGGAGGTGCAGCATGAAGAACGGCAAGGTGTGGGGCTGGGTGATGATCGTCGCCGGCGCCTGGTGGCTGGCCTCCGGCCTGCTGATGAACGATATGGGCGGTCTTGCGAGCCTCGGCTACAATCCAGACGCACCGTTGAGCTTCGGCCTCGCGCCGGGCCGCTTCCTGTTCGGGATCGCCATCAACGGCCTGATCCTTTTTTCCGGCATAAGGGCGGTCATGCAGGCAAAGCAGGCCGAAGCCCAGGCCTCAACCCCGCCGGGCGACCAGAATCCCGGCTAGCACGATGACGCCGCCCACCGCCTGCATCACGCCCACCGGTTCGGCAAGCAGTATCCATGCGAGGATGGCGGCGACCACGGGCTGCAAGAGCAAGGTCAGCGACGAGAAGGCCGTCGGCAGGTAGGCGAGCGCATAGGTCACGAGACCCTGGCCGCCGACATGGCTGATGAAGGCGAGGCCGACAACCATCGCCCAGCCGAAGAGGGTGATGGGCAACATGCCGCCCTCGAAGAAGAAGGCGATCGGCAACATGCAGACGGCGGCCGAAAACGTCGTCCAGACCATGATGCGCAGCGTCGAGAAACGCGAGCGAACATGGCCGAGCGCCAGCATGTAGCAGGCATAGAAGATGGCGGCGACGATGGCGGTCGCATCGCCCGCAAGCTGCCCGCCGCCAATTGCCGCCGGCCCACCCTTCAGCACGATGACGCCGACCAGTGCCAGCGCAAGCCCCGCCAGGAAGATCGGCGTAATGCGCGTGCGAAAAATCAGCCAGGAGCCGAGCGTCACGAAAACGGGTGCCAGATTGGCCAGCAGCGTCGCATTGGCGACGGAGGTCATGTGCAGCGACAGGTGCCAGGCGACGAGATCGATGGCCAGGAAGATGCCGGGCAGCAGAAGCACGACATAGTCGCGCAGTCCGGCCGGCTCTTCATCCGCTTCCCTGGCAACGCGCGATATCAGGAAGAACGGCAGCAGCGCCAGAGAGACCCGCCAGAACGCCGTTGCCAACGGCCCCACTTCCGACAGGCGGACGAAAATCGGCGAGCCGCCGATGGCCGCGCCCCCGATCAGAAGGGCTGCGAGCGCAAGGCGGCGATGGGTGGAAACGGCAATCGGGAACAAGGCAGCGGTCCGGGCATCAGGATGCCAGCGAGCTATCAGACTGCACCGGGTTGAACCAGACGGGCGCCGCTAATTTAGCGGAAAACTTTGCATCCATGACGGCGCCCTTTCGAGCGCCGCCCATGTTGTTCAGCAAACCTCGCCCCCTCTCCACGTCATCCTCGGCCTTGAGCCGAGGACCCATGCCGCGGGTGAGGCATGGATGCTCGGGTCAAGCCCGAGCATGACGGAGGAGGGGTTGTCGCCAGGCTGCCTCAAGCCGCATCCGGCCGGTGAACCGTCTTCACCTCAAGAAAATCCTCAAGGCCGAAGATGCCGCCCTCGCGGCCGTTGCCGGACTGCTTGTAGCCGCCGAAGGGGCTGCCGTAGCGGTGCGGGCCGCCGTTGATGTGCACCATGCCGGCGCGAAGCCGGGCGGCGACGCGCTCGGCGCGGTCCGGATTGCCGGTTTGGAGGTAGGCTGCAAGGCCGTAAGCGGTGTCGTTGGCAATCGCGATCGCTTCCTCTTCGGTGTCGAAGGGGATGATCGAGAGCACCGGGCCGAACACTTCCTCACGCGCGATGCGCATGTCGTTGTTGACGTCGGCAAAGATCGTCGGCTTGACGAAATAGCCGGTCTCGAAACCCTCCGGCTTGCCGGGGCCGCCGACCAGAACGCGCGCGCCTTCCGCGACACCCGCCTCGATCAGCGCCTGCACGCGGCCGAACTGGATGTGCGAGACGAGCGGACCGATGTGGACGCCTTCCTCTTCCGGGTTGCCGACCTTGGCTTCCTTGCCGGTGCGCTCGGCGATCTCGACCACCTTGTCATAGACCGAACGTTCGACGAGCATGCGGGTCGGCGCGTCGCAGGACTGGCCGGAATTGTTGAAGCATTCCCGCACGCTGCCGGCGACGCGGTCTTCGAGATCCGCATCGGCGAAGACGATGTTCGGCGACTTGCCGCCGAGTTCCAGCGTGACACGCTTGACCGTCTCGGCCGCATCCTTGCTGACGGCGATGCCGGCGCGGGTGGAGCCCGTGAAGGACATCATATCGACGTCCTTGTGCTTGGAAAGCGCCGCACCGCATTCGAGGCCATCGCCGTTGACGAGGTTGAACGTGCCCGCAGGGAAGCCGGCCTCATGCACCATTTCCGCATAGAGCAGGGCGTTGAGCGGCGTGAACTCGGATGGCTTCAGCACGCAGGTGCTACCGGTCGCGAGCGCCGGGACGACCTTCAGCGCGATCTGGTTTATCGGCCAGTTCCACGGCGTGATGAGGCCGCAGACGCCGATCGGCTCGCGGCGCACGACGTCGCCGTTCGGCAGCACTTCGCGGCCCTTCAGGCGCTTCAGGCCTTCGATGAAGCCCTGGAGGTGACCGACGCCGACATCCGCCTGCTGCTCGGTGCTCATGGTGATCGGCGCGCCGAGTTCGAGCGTGATGGTGCGGGCCATCTCCTCATAGCGGCGCTTGTAGATGTCGAGCAGCTTTTCGAGCAGCGCCAGGCGCTCTTCGGCGCTGGTCTGGCTATAGGTCGCAAAGGCCTTCTTGGCGGCAGCGACGGCGCGGTCGATATCGGCGGCGGTGCCCATGGAGATGACCGCAATCGGCTTTTCCGTTGCCGGGTTGATCACCGAAAGGTCGTTGGGCTTCAGCGGATCGACCCACTGGCCGTCGATGTAGAATTTGCGCTTGTCGAGCATGTTTTTCTCCCGTCACTTCTGTTTTTCATCAAGCCAGCCCTTGATGAGCTGGCGGTAGCGGTCTCCGCCGAAACTTGGAAAATGGCCGCCATGCACCAGCCGCACGGGCAGGGTCAGGAGCCGTTCCATCGAGGCGATGTAATCCCCCAAGTCGGAATGGTAGGTGTCCTCGATCAGCGGGCCATCGTAGACGATGTCGCCCGAGAAGAGAATTTCGGTTGCCTTTTCGTGGAGCGCAATACCCCCCGGGGAGTGTCCCGGCGTGTGGATGACCTCGAACTGCCGGTCGCCGAGGTCGATGACGTCGCCGTCCTCAAGGATGCGCGTCGCGGGCGCCCGCTTCACCGCGTAACATTTCGAGCAATAGGGTTCGGGCGGCAGCGCGTCGAAGATGTCGTCGGTAACATAGGGGTCGGCGAGCGTGTTTTCCCGCGTCGGATTGGCGAGCAGATCCGCCTCGGCGGAATGCACGGCGCGGCACTCGAATTCGTGATGGCAGCCGATATGGTCGAAATGGGTGTGGCTCGCCACCGCGATCAGCTCGCGCTCCGTGACGACGGGCACCCATTCGCGCAGCGAAACGACGCCCATGCCGCTATCCACCAGCATGTCGCGGTCGCGCCCGCGTATGTGCCAGATGTTGCAGCGGTAGAATTCCTGGATGTAAGGCTCGGAAATATAGGTCACATCGTCGTCGAGGCGACGAACGCTGTACCAATCCTCCGGGCGGATGCGCTGCATTTATTCTACGACTCCCGCTCCGTCCTGAAGCACGACGATGCTATCCGCCTTTAGCCGAAGGTCAAGCTCGGCACCAACTTGCGGATTGTCGGTCTGGGGAAGATGGGCGGTCAAGGACGTGCCCTCGGCCGCGACGTGGCAGCGGTGGTGCGTGCCGAAGAAGGCGCTGCCGGTGATGCGGCCGCGGCCGAGCGAGACGGTCGGCACATCCGTGTTCCCGCTCCGAAAATGCTCCGGGCGGATGCAGAGCGTGACATCGCGGCCCGCCGCCGGAAGGCCGGACACGAAGGCGGAGGCAGGCAGGGCAACGCGGCCAAGGGCGGTTTCCACTTCCGCCTCGTTTGCCGCCGTGCCGCGCACCTTTGCCGGCAAAAAATTCGCCTCGCCCATGAAGCCGGCGGAAAACAGCGAGCGCGGACGCATGTAGATCGAGGCCGGCGTGCCGACATCCTCGATGCGGCCCTTGTTCATCACGACGATGCGGTCGGCAATCGCCATTGCCTCCTCCTGGTCGTGCGTTACATGCACGAAGGTGGTGCCGACACGCTTCTGGATCGCCTTCAATTCATCCTGCATCTGGCGGCGCAGTTTCAAGTCGAGCGCGCCAAGCGGCTCGTCGAGCAGCAGCACGTCCGGATCGACCGCCAGCGCGCGGGCGAGCGCCACGCGCTGCCGCTGGCCGCCGGAAAGCTCGTGCGGCTTCTTGGCGGAGGACGCCCTGAGCCCGACTAGATCGAGCAGGGAGAACGCCTTCTTGTAGCGCTCCGCCTTGCCCATGCCGCGCATGCGCAGGCCGAAACCGACATTGTCGCGCAGGCACATATGCGGGAAGAGCGCGTAGTCCTGGAACATGGTGGTGGTCGGGCGCTTTGCCGGCGAGACATGGGTCATGTCGCGCCCGCCGATCGAAACCGTGCCGGAAGTCGGCTCGATAAAGCCGCCGAGGATAGAGAGCAGGGTCGTCTTGCCGCAGCCCGACGGGCCGAGCAGCACGATGAACTCGCCGGCGGCGATATCGAGCGACACGTCGTCGAGTGCCCGGAAGGCGCCGAAGACCTTGGTGGCGTTGCGAATGGAAACGTCGGCGGTCATGAGGCTTTCTTTCTGAAGACGGTGAGTTCCATGACGACGAGGAACGCGACCGAGACGAGGAAGACGACGCTGCCGATGGCGTTGGTCCTCGGGTCGAGGCCGGAGCGCAGCATGCTCCAGATCTCGACGGGCAGCGTCACGTCGAAGCGCGACAGCAGGAAGGCGACGATGAACTCGTCCCAGCTGAAGGTGACGGAGAGGAAGAAGGCGGCGAGGATCGACGGCAGCAGCATGGGTGCGGTGATCAGCAGCATGACCTGCCAGTCCTTCGCGCCGAGATCGCGCGCCGCCCGCTCGATATTCACCTGATGCCCACCCATCGAGGCATAGATGATCGCAAAGCACAGCGGCAGGTTGATCACCACATGGCCGATACCGACGGTGACGAGCGAGAGCCGGAGCCCGGTAAGGTTCAGCACGGAGAGCAGGCCGAGGCCGATGATCAGCGTGCTCACCGTCATCGGTGCAACGATGAGGCCGCGCAGGAGACCGGAGGCGGGCAGCGTGTAGCGCGCGAAGGCATAGGCCGCGAGGAAGCCGAGCACGCAAGCGACCGCTGAGGAGGCAACCGCGACGATCAGCGAGTTGCCGAGCGCGGCCATCAGCTTGCCGTCGGAAAAGATCGCCTCGTACCAGCGCAGCGTGAGCCCGTTCAGCGGCGGCACGGGCAGCGTGCCATCCTGGAAGGAGAAGAGCACCAGCACGACGACCGGCAGGAAGATGAAGAGGTAGATGAGGCCGGCATAGAGCGCGGCAAGGGCGGTGGTGAGGTGGCGCATGTTACGTCCTCTCCATCTTCAGCCAGCGGGCGCAGGCGATATAGGCGATGGTCACGACGACCATCAGAACCAGCGAGAGCGCGGCCGCCATCGGGAAATCCGCCCGCCTTCCGAGTTGCAGCATGATGACCTGCGGCAGAACCAGCTCGTTGTTGCCGCCGAGAATCTGCGGCGTGATGTAGTCGCCGATGCACAGCACGAAGGTGAGAAACGCCCCGACCATGATGCCGGGCAGCGTCAGCGGCAGCACGACGTGCCAGAAGGTCTGGAAGGCGTTCGCGCCGAGGTCGGCCGCGGCACGGCGGTAGTTCGGCGAAAGCTGAATGAGGTTGGCGTAGATCGTCAGCGTCAGCAGCATGACGAAGAAGTGCACGAAGCCGATGATCGTGCCGGTGCGGTTGGCGGATAGCTCCAGCGGTTCGGCGATGACGCCGAGCCAGAGCAGCGCCTGGTTGACGACGCCGCCCTTGGAGAGCACCAGCAGCCAGGAATAGGAGCGCACGACATAGGACGTCCAGAAGGGCAGGATCGCCATGATGAGGGCAAAACGCTGCCACTTCTTCGGCACGCGCTCGGCGATGATCCAGGCGAGCGGATAGGCAAGCAGGATGGAGATGACGGTGACGGCCGCGGTGATCTCCAGCGAGACGACGAGCCCCTTGAAGAGATGCGCCTTCTCGAAGAAGGCGACATAGTTGTCGAGCGTCCACGTAGCGACGATCTCGCGCCCCTGCCGCGTCCAGAAACTGATCGCCGCCATATAGGCGAAGGGCACGAGGAAGAAGAACCCCGTCCAGAGCAGGGCCGGCAGGGCAAAAGCCCAGGCCTTGCGGCGCTCCGCGCGCTCATAGGCAGTGGCGGTCATGGGGGTTGGTCCTCGTCAGTGCTCGGGGCGTGGATCCTCGGGTCAAGCCCGAGGATGACGGAAGAATAGAGGTTTGGCGACTAAAGCGACGACAAAGCATGCAGCGCCGTTCGATGGGGCAGGCTCACACCCTCCCCACTGTCATCCTCGGGCTTGACCCGAGGATCCACGCATCCCCCGAACCTTACTGCTGCAACATCTCAGTCCAGACATCCTGCATCGCCGCATCCATGTCGGCGTCGGCGACCGGGTAGAGCTGCGAATTCTTCAGGTAGTCCGGTTGCTTGTCCCAGCGCAGCGCCGCCTTCTGCGGGTCGGTGAGGTGCCCGCCCGCCTTGGCATTGGCTGGCATCGCCCAGTAGCAGGACGAGGTAGCAAGCCGCGCCTGGCCCTCGGGGCTGACGATGTACTGCACGAATTTCAGCGCCAGATCCTGCTTCTCGGAGTCCTTGAAGACGCCGATCGACTGCGCCCAGCGCAGCGCGCCCTGCTTGGGGATCGTCCAGTCGAGGTTCGGCTTTTCGCCGGAAAGACCGGCCGTCAGCCACTCGCCGCCACCGACGACGATGTCCACTTCACCGGTCGCTAGCGCCGTCTGCGAGGCGACGACGTCGCTCACCTGGCGGGCGACCTTCTTCATCTCGAAGAGCTTTTCCTTGATCGCCGGCAGGTCTTCCTGCTTGAGGTCGGCGGTTTTCTTGCCGATGCCGACACCCGTGAGGCCGACCATCGGCAGGTAATAATCATAGAGCGCGATGCGGCCCTTGTACTTGTCCGACCAGATGACGGAAAGATCGTCCATGTCGGCCGGATCGACCTTCGTCTTGTCGAAGGAAATGGTGTTGTAGCCGAATTTTTCGGTGACGGCGTAGACCTTGCCGTCCTTGGTCGTCGTCTCTTCCATGCGCACTTCTGGGAAGAGATCACCGAGCGGCAGCTTGTCGGCCGGCATTTCGCCCAGAATATCCATGTCGATGGCGCGCGGCACGTCGACGGCGTCGATCACCAGCACGTCCCAGTCACCGGGGCGGGACTGCTCGATGATCGAGATCGCGGCACCCGTGCCCTCATATTCCTTGAGGTTGACCTTGACGTTGTTGGCCTTTTCGAAGGGCTCGACCAGCGCCGGATCGGTGTGGTCGCACCAGACGAGCGCGTTCAGCTCATCCTGCGCCTGCGCGCCGGCAGGAGCGAGAACGAACACGGCTGCGGTGGCAAGAAGCATGCGGCGGGAGAACCCGCTTGAAACGGTTTTCGTCATCATCTTTCCCTCTGGCTGAAGGCTTTTGGCCCAGGCGAATGGCACTCATTCCGGTGCCTTGAGAAAAAGATTGAACGAATTCATTTTTTAAGTCAATCTCATTTTTGAGGAGATTCCAACGGAGGATTCCATGGCTGGATTGCGTGCAAAACAGAAGGCGGACAAGACCCGTCGCATCCTTGAAGCCGCGACCACGCTGTTCCGCGAGCAGGGGTATGACAGCGCCCGCATCGAGGACATTGCCGAGATGGCGGAGGTTTCCGTTGGCACGCTTTACAACTACTACCAGAACAAGGGCGACATCCTCGTCGCCACCGTCGCGATGGAAGTGACGGAAGTGCTGGAGGGCGGCGCCCGCATCGTCGCCAATCCGCCGCTCAACGTGGCGGAAGCGCTGCGCACGCTGATCGACCAATATTACGACCACTCGCTCTATTACCTCTCCAAGGAGATGTGGCGCACCGCCATGGCGATCTCCATCCAGCAGCCGGAAACGCCGCTGTCGCGGCGCTATACCGAGCTGGACGGACAGCTCTGCGCCCAGGTTGTCCAGCTCGTCGAGACGCTGAAGGCGCGCGGCGTGATCCAGGCCGGCGTCGACGCCAAGGCGATGGGCGAGGTTTTCTTCAACAATCTCAACATGATGTTCATCGAGTTCTGCAAGGTCGATGCCATGCCGCTCGAAGAGCTGAAGGCGCGCGTGAACGCCCAGCACGAGCCCATCGCCGCCCTCATCAGCAGCATCAAGATCGTCTGAGCCGCAGGTAAATGCCATGACCGATATGGAAACCGCCGTCCTCACCGCCGCCGATACCCTGGTGAGCGCCTTCGCCCGGCATGACCGCGCGGCCTATTTTGCCGCCTTCGCGCCGGAAGCGACCTTCCTCTTCTACAATCTCGACCGCACGCTCGACGACCGCGCCGCCTATGAAGCGGAGTGGGCGCTGTGGGAGACGCGCGACGGCTTTCGCGTGCTGGGCTGCCGTTCCACGGACCGGAAAGTCCGGCTCGTCGGCGACGTGGCGATCTTCACACATGCCGTGGAGACCGACGTTTCGGTGGGTGGCGAAACCATGACGAACAACGAGCGAGAGACCATCGTTTTTTCGCGTGATGCCGCCGGCCGATGGCTCGCGGTGCACGAGCACCTTTCGGCCGCCGCCTGATCTAGCAGCACGCCTCCTCGGCCTTGCCGCTCGCCAACTGTTCGAGGATCGGACAGTCCGGCCGGTCGTCGCCATGGCAATGGGCGGAAAGGTGTTCCAGCGTGTGCACCATCTCCTGCAGCAGGCGCATCTTTTCCTTCATCTCGTCGACATGCTGGTTCGCAATGCGCTTCACGTCGCCGGAGGCGCGCGCGCGGTCCTGCCAGAGCGCCAGCAGGTCGCGGATCTGGGCGATGGAAAAGCCGAGGTCACGCGCCCGGCGGATGAAGGAGAGCGTCGAGAGATCCTTCGGCCCATAGGTGCGATAGCCAGCGCCGGTGCGGCCGGCCTCACGAATGAGGCCGATCGATTCGTAGTGCCGGATCATCTTGGCGGAGACGCCCGTCGCCTCCGCCGCTTCGCCGATATTCATGCCTGGTCTCCCTTGCGAAATGTAAGACGAAAACGCTTGAGCCGCAGCGCGTTCGACACCACGAACACGCTGGAAAGCGCCATGGCGCCGGCTGCGAGCGCCGGTGAAAGCTGGATGCCAAAGGTGGGATAGAGCAGGCCGGCAGCGACCGGGACCAGCGCGACATTGTAGCCGAAGGCCCAGAACAGGTTCTGGCGGATGTTGCGCATCGTCGCCCGCGACAGCGCGATGCCGACGGCGACACCGCGCATGTCGCCCGCCATCAGCACCACGTCGGCGCTTTCGATGGCGACATCCGTGCCCGTGCCGATGGCGATGCCGGTATCGGCCGCAGCAAGCGCCGGAGCGTCGTTGATACCGTCGCCGACGAAGGCGACCTTCTTCGCGCCGCCGGCCGAAAGCTGGCGCACCGCCGCGACCTTGCCGTCCGGCAGCACTTCCGCCAGCACCCGGTCGATGCCGAGCTTTTGCGCCACGGCTTCGGCGGTCCGGCGGTTGTCGCCGGTGATCATCGCCACTTCAATCCCGAGCGCCTTCAGCGCGGCAATCGCTTCCTTGGTCGTCGGCTTCACCGGATCAGTGACGGCAAAGAGCGCCGCCAGCCGGCCGTCGATGGCGGCATAGAGCGGCGAGGCACCCTCGGCGGCGAGCCGGTTTGCGTGGCTTGCGAAGGGCGAGACATCGAGGCCGCGCGCCTGCATGAAGCCGACCGAACCCGCCTCCACCCTGCGGCCGGAAACCTCTGCCGAAATGCCCTGGCCGGAGCTCGCCACGAAGCCGGTTGCCGCCGGAAGGTCGATGCCCTCCGCGACCGCCGCTTCATGGATGGCGGCGGCGATCGGGTGCTCGGAATGCACTTCCGCCGCAGCGACCAGCGCCAGCACCTCGTCGCGCGAAAACCCTTCTGCCGGCACGATCTCCGTCAGCGTCGGATGGCCGAGCGTCAGCGTGCCGGTCTTGTCGACGGCGACGATGTCGGTGCCTTCCAGCGTCTGAAGCGCGGTGCCCTGGCGAAAGAGCACGCCAAGCTCCGCCGCACGGCCCGTGCCGGTGATGATGGAGGTGGGCGTCGCAAGCCCCATCGCGCACGGGCAGGCGATGATGAGCACGGCAACGGCATTGACCAGGGCATGGGCGAGCGCCGGGCTCGGGCCGAACACCAGCCAGAGGCCGAAGGTCACGAGGGCGACGGCGATGACGGCCGGCACGAACCATTGCGTGACGCGGTCGACCAGCGCCTGGATCGGCAGCTTTGCCGCCTGTGCGTCCTCCACCATGCGGATGATCTGCGAGAGCACCGTGTCTGCGCCGACGCGGGTGGCGCGGAAGGTGAGCGAGCCGGTCGTGTTGACCGTGCCGCCGGTGACGAGGTCGCCGGCCTGGCGCGCGACGGGCATCGGCTCACCCGTGATCATCGACTCGTCGATGTACGAGCTGCCCTCCGTCACCTCGCCATCGACCGGCACTTTTTCGCCCGGGCGCACCAGCACGATATCGCCCGGCACGACGCTTTCGAGAGCCACATCCTCCGCTTTGCCATCGCGCAGCACGCGGGCGGATTTGGCGCGCAGGCCGGCAAGATGGCGGATCGCCTCGCCGGTGCGCCCCTTGGCGCGCGCCTCCAGGTAGCGCCCAGCGAGGATGAGCGTGACGATGACGGCGGCGGCCTCGAAATAGACGTTCGCGGTGCCGCCCGGAAGCAGGCCCGGCGCGAAGGTCGCGACGGTGGAGAAACTCCAGGCGGCGAGCGTGCCGATGACGACGAGAGAGTTCATGTCCGGCGCCAGCCGCGCGAGCGCCGGAATGCCCTTGCGGAAGAAGCGCAGGCCGGGACCAGCCAGCGCCAGCGTCGCCAGCACGAACTGGATGATCCGGCTCGTCTGCATGCCGAGCGTCTCGTGAATGTAATGGCCGAAGGACGGGAAGGCATGCGCGCCCATTTCCATCACAAAGAGCGGCGCCGTCAGCAGCGCGGCGATCACCAGATCGCGCCGCAGGATGTTCGCTTCCGCGGCGCGGCGGTCGTCCTCGGCGGGTGTCGCGGCGGTCTCACGGATGGCCTTGTAGCCCGTGCGTTCGATCGCGGCGGAAAGATCCTCGAAACTCGCCGCACCCTTGACGAGGCGGACGCGGGCGCGCTCCTGCGCGAGGTTGGCGGTCGCCTCGATCACGCCCGGCACGGCTTTCAGCGCCTTTTCGACCCGGCCGATGCAGGAGGCACAGGTCATGCCCTCGACGGGGAACTCGATGACCTCTTCCGTGACGCCGTAGCCAGCCTTGCGCACCGCTTCCGCCACGGCCGCTACGTCGGGCGCGCCGTCGAAGGTCACATCGGCTTTTTCCGTCGCGAGATTGACGGCAGCGCCGGCGACACCCGGCACCGTTTCGATGGCCTTCTCGACGCGGCGCACGCAGGACGCGCAGGTCATGTCGGAGATGGAAAGTTTTACGGTCTGGCGGTCTGCCGGCGGTGTGGTGGTGAGCATGGTGCACCTTTCATCCTGTGTCGGATAGATCGTGCACCTTCCCATCATGTCAAGGTCAAGCGGCTTTTTGCCGCTCAGGCCGGCGAATAGCCTTCTGCCGCGATAACGGAGGCGACAGCGGCCCGATCACCGGCATTTTCGATCGAAACGCGCTTCGTGGCGAGGTCGATATCGACCTTGGCGGCCGGATAGGCGGCGATAACAGCGCCGGTGATGGTCTTTGCGCAATGGCCGCAGGTCATGTCCGGCACGGTGAAGGCGAGGGTGGTGCTGTTGCTCATGGAACGTCTCCTGATGTGTGGCCAGCAGGATGCCGCCTTCCCCCATGGGAAGGTCAAGCCCCAAGTTTTACGCCTACAGCGTTTCCGCCATGGCCCGCACGAGGGCGGCCGCGGAGGCGGCACCGGGATCGAGATGGCCGAGCGAGCGCTCGCGCACGCGGGCGGCGCGGCCCTTGGTGGCGACCATGGTGGCGGTCGCGGCCGCGCCATTGTCGGCGGCCGTCGTCACCGCTTTCCAGAAATCCTGTTTCGACCGGCCATCGGCGACCGCGGTCGCGGCGGCCTCCGCCGCGGGCAGCCAGACGTCGAGCATGGTCTTGTCGCCGCGCTGTGCCTTGCCGCGATCGCGGATGCCCTCGGAGAAGGCGGCCAGCATGTCACGGCAGGCGGCAAGGTCGAGCTCCTTGCGGCCGGCGAGCGCTTGTGCGGCGCGGCGCAAACCGGTGGCGTAGAGCGGGCCAGTGGAGGCGCCGACGGCGTCGAGGAAACCGGTCGCGGCTGTCTGCATCACCTCGGACGGGCTCGCCGCGTCGAGATCGAGCGCGGCGAGCGCCTTGTTCACCGCCTTGAAGCCGAGCGACATGGTGATGCCGTGGTCGCCGTCGCCGATCGCGCCGTCCAGCTCGGAAAGATGATCCTTCTCCGCCTCGATCGCCTCGGCCATGCGCCCGAACATCCTGGCGAGAGCCCGCGCCGCGCTTTCCGACATGTCTTCCTCCACACTAAGGCATTTCAGGGCGTGTTGACGGTTAGAATCGACGACCGGCATGGATGGTGCATGAGGTCGGTGAGCTGCCGGTCGAGATGCAGGATCGAGATGGAGGCGCCGACCATGTCGAGCGAGGTACAATAGTGCCCCACCCAGCTCGCCTCGATCGTGATGTTCTTGGCCGACAACCGCTGCTCCACCCGGCGGAACAGGATGTAGAGTTCCATCAGCGGCGTGGCGCCGAAGGAATTGACCAGCACCGCCACGCGGTCGCCGGGCTCGGCTTTCATCTCCTTGAAGATGTTGTCCATGATCGTATCGACAATCTCGTCGGCGGTGCGGATGCGCTCGCGCGAGACGCCGGGCTCGCCATGGATGCCCATGCCGAGCTCCATGTCGTCCGGGCCGATCTCAAAATTGTGCCGCCGAGTCTGCGGCATGGAGCAGGATTCGAGCGCGACGCCCACCGTGAAGGTGCGGTCGTTTGCCTTGCGGGTGACGGCCTCGCATTCGTCGAGCGTCAAACCACGGTCGCAGGCCGCACCCGCCACCTTGAAGACGAAGAAATTGCCGGCGACGCCGCGGCGCCCCTCCTTGTCCTCGACCGGCGAGGAGGCGATGTCGTCCGTCGTCAGAACCGTGCGGATCGGGATGCCCTGTTCCTCGGCAAGCTCCGCGGCCATCTCGAAATTCATCACGTCGCCGGCATAATTGCCGTAGACGAAGAGCACGCCGGCGCCACCGGAGGCCGCGACCGCGCATTTGACGATCGGGTCGGGCGGCGGGGAGGAGAAGATATTGCCGATCGCCACCGCGTCCGCCAGTCCCTTGCCGACATAGCCGACGAAACAGGGTTCGTGGCCCGCGCCGCCGCCGATGACGAGGCCGACCTTGCCCGGCCGCGGGCCATCGCGGGCGACGAGCGCGCGGCGCGAGCCGGCGACCGGCTCGAGATAGGGCTTGTGGGCGGCGATCAGGCCGTCCAGCATTTCCTCGACCACATCATTGGGATTGTTGAGGAATTTCTTGACGTGGCTGCGGTAGCTGTTGGCGACCGGCACGCTCTTCTGGCGCTGCGAGAGTTTTCCGTCGAGGCTCGTCACGCCATCGGCACGCAGGATGCCGGCGCCGGTCGCGGCGTCCGTCACCAGCACGTTGACGTAACCGCCACGCAGTGCGGCAAGCAGGGCCGGTACCTTGTCGAAGCCGCCGGCGACGGCAACGCGGGTGCCGATGCCGCGCAGCATTTCCAGCGAAATACCGATCGTACGATCATCGAGGGGGCCGGCGACGGGGCGGCCGCGTTCGTCGATGAAACGCCCGGCGAGAACGCCGGCTGCGCCCTTGGCGAGATAGTGCTGCAAGGGCACGGATTCGAAGAAGCCGCTCGTGTGGATCGTCGAATTGGGACGCAGCGACGAGATGCCGAAGACGATGCGGTTGGCGCGCGCGAGCGTGTCGAACTGTTCGCGGATCAGCGGTTCGGCGAGCAGCATGCGGTGCATTTCGCCCGAGGCGACGACGGCGGGGGCGGTGATGTTGACGCAGCGCGCCGCGATAGCGCGGGCAACGGCCGCCGTGGTCAGTTCCGGCGTATAGGCGAAGCTGGCGGTCGTACCGCCCGTCGCCTGAACGACGGTGACGTCCTGCAATGGACCCATTTCCAGATGTTCGCCGACCGACAGGATCGTGCGACCCCAGGCGACGGCGAGCGTGTCGCCGGACTTGATCATCTTCGCGAGCGCCTGCGCGCCGGCCGCTCCCAGCCTGCCGATCAGCGGGCGCGAATCGTCGTCGTTCGGCACGACGAGGCAATCCGAAAGCCCGAAATGGCGCTTGAGTTCCTGCGCGATGGTGAGGGAGGCGAGGCGGGCGGGCTCGATGGAGATGTTGACGATGCCCTTTTCGCGGGCGTCGGCGAGGTAGCTGTTGACGGTGGCGCGCGACACGCCCATCGCCTCGGCGATCTCGCCCTGTGTCATACCGTCTTCATAATAGAGCCAGCAGGCCCAGACATAGGGGTCATCGCCGTAGCGCAGCGGGATCGAATCCACGCCTTCCGGCCCGTTCACCCGGCCGATGCCGCCCTTGCGCGGCGAGGAAGTCTTCAATGCCATCGGTTTCGCCGGTCCCCCTTTTGGCGGCGAACATGAGAGCAACGCCGCCGGTTTGCAACCGGAATCGAAAAAAGGCGGCGCGCGGCCCGCCCGGGAGGAAACGGGCCGCGCATCCTGGGAGGATCCTTTGCTCAGGCGAGACGCGCGCGCGCGCCGTCGGACAATTCCTTGAGGATGATCGCGCAGGAGGTGGCCCCCGCATCGAGCACGCCAAGCGAACGCTCGCCGAGGCGGCTGGCGCGGCCGATCTTGGCAACCAGATTTATCGTCGAGTCGCGGCCGGTTTCCGCTGCTACGACCAGGGCCTCCAGCGCCTCGCCAAAAGATTTGCCCTCAGCCGTGGCCTTGTCGAAGGCCTCGATGGCCGGCACGAAGGTGTCGATCAATGTCTTGTCGCCGACCTTGGCGGAGCCGATCGCCTGGATGCCGGCGAGGCCGGCATGCAGCATCTTGCTGTAGGTCGCCGCATCGATCTTTTCTGTGCCCTGGATCGTCTCGGCGAATTCCGTGAACATCACGCCATAGAGCGGACCCATCGAGCCGCCGATTTCCGTCATCAGCACGGTGCCGAGCGTATCGAGCGATTCGGCAAGCGCCACGTCCTTGCCCTTCAGCCGCTCGGCTGCCATGCCGAAACCCTTGGCCATGTTCACGCCGTGGTCGCCGTCGCCGATCTTGCCGTCGATCTCGCTGAGATAGGCGCGGTTTTCCACAATCCGTTCGGCCATGGACAGCACGATGGCGCCGGAGGATGCATTGTCGAAGGTTTGCATGAGGTGTCCTCCCGTCACAGGATCATCGTGCAACGCGTCTCGACATCGAGCAGCGTTTTCAGGTCGTCGTCGAGCGCCATCACGGTCAGCGTCGCGCCGACCATTTCCAGCGAGGTGAAGTAGTTGCCGATCCAGGTCTTGTGGATTTTCAGCCCGCGGGCGGAAATCTCGCTCTCGATCGTGTCATTCAGGATGTAGAGCTCGTTGAGCGGCGTGGCGCCGAGGCCCGAGACGAGCACGGCGACCTCGGTGCCGGCAGGCAGGTCATGATCGTCGAGCACGATCTTCACCATGTCCTTCGCAACTTCTTCCGCCGTCTTCAGCTTTTCGACGCGCACGCCCGGTTCGCCATGATGACCGATGCCGACCTCCATCGTGCCGGGCTCGATCTGGAAATTCGGGTGGCCGACGGCCGGCAGCGTGCAGGGGCCGAGGCCGACACCGATCGAGCGGCAATTGTCGATCGCCTTCTGGGCGGTGGCGCGCACCTCCTCAAGGCTGGCGCCCGTCGCGGCCTTCGCGCCCCCCATCTTCCACATGAAGATTTCGCCGGCCACGCCGCGGCGTTTTTCGCGCTCGGTGAGCGGCGCGGAGCAGACGTCGTCATTGGCGACGACAGTCGCGATCTCGATGCCGTCCTTCGCAGCGAGTTTCGTCGCCATCTTCACATTCATGTTGTCGCCGGCATAGTTGCCGTAGAGCACGACGACGCCCTTGCCGCCATCGGCCGCACGGATGGCATCGTGAAAGCTCTTGGCCGTGGGCGAGGAGAACAGTTCGCCGACAGCGACCGCGTCGAGCATGTTCTTGCCGGTATAGCCGATGAAGGCCGGCTCATGGCCCGAGCCGCCGCCCGTCACCACGCCCACCTTGCCGGCAAACGGGGCGTCCTTTGCGACCACGACGCGCGGGTTTTCCGCCAGCCGCACGATATCCGAATGGGCCTTGACGAAACCCTTTACCGTATCCTCGACCACCAGATCCGGATCGTTGATGAAACGCTGCATGGTAAGTCCTCTCACAGAATGGTGTAGCCGCCGTCGATGACGAGATCGGCGCCGTTGATCATGTCGGCGCCCGGCGAGGCCAGGAACACGGCGGCGGCGGCGATCTCTTCCGGGAAGGCGAAGCGGCCGGTCGGGATGCGCTTCTTGGCGGCCTCGCCCTTCTCGCCGGCCCAGGCCTTCTTGCCGAGCTCGGTCAGCACGATGGTGGGCGAAATGGTGTTGACGGTGATGCCGTGTTTGCCCCACTCGGCGGCGAACGTCTTCGACATGCCGATGACGCCGAATTTCGAGGCGCAATAGGCAACGTGTTCCTCAATCGCGACGGAGCCCGCCTGCGAGGCGAGGTTGACGATCTTGCCGCCCTTGCCGGCCGCGATCATGCGGCGGCCGACCGCCTGCGTGACAAGGAAGCTGCCCTTCAAATTGATGTCGATCGTCTTGTCCCACTGGGCGAGCGTCAGGTCTTCCGCAGGCGCAAGCGCCACGATGCCGGCGCTGTTGACCGCGATGTCGATGCCGCCGAAGGCCGCGACCACATCGTCCACGGCTTTCTGGACGGAAGCGGCATCCGCCACGTCGCAGACGAAAGGCCGCGCTGCGCCGCCAAGCTCTTCCGCCTTCGCCTTGGCGATGTCGGCATTGATATCGAGCACGGCAACCTTGGCGCCCTTCGACGCAAAAGCCGAGGCGATGGCCGCGCCGATGCCGGAGGCGCCGCCGGTGACGAGCGCGACCTTGCCGTCGAGCGGGAAGTTGAGGTCGATCTTGGGAGGGGTATCGGTCATCGGTCCAGCCTTCGTGTTCAGGAGAAACGGGGCGGCAAGGCCGCCCCGCAGATCATGTGTTACTTGCGCATTTCCAGGAGCTTATCGACATTGTCGGCCGTGACCGGCGTCCACGGAACATTGTACTCCTTGTCCTTGCCGTCGTTGAACGGCATGTCCGGATACTGCGCCCAGATGTCGGATTGCGGCTTGTAGTCGCCCTTCTTGGCATGAAGGATCGCGAGGTCGAGAGCGCCCTGCGCCTGGGCGCGGGCATCCTGCAGGATGGAGGTGATCGTGCCTTCCTTGACGGCGGTCAGCGCATCCGTGATGCCATCGATGCCGGCAATGGCGAAATCGCTCGTCTTCAGGCCGGCGGACTTGATCGCCTCGACCGCGCCGAGCGCCATCTCGTCATTCTGGCCGATGACGCCGTTGATCTGGCCCGAATGGGAGGTCAGCCAGTTCTCCATCAGCGTCTGGGCTTCAGCGCGCGACCAGTTGGCCGTCTGCTGTTCCAGCACCTTCACGTCCGGGCATTCGGCGAGCGCCTTCTGGTTGCCTTCGAGGCGCGAGATCTGCGCCGACTGGCCGATCGGGCCTTCGATGATGACCACGTTGCCCTTGCAGCCGATCTTGTCGAGCACGGCCTTGGCTTCCATATAGCCGGAGATCGTGTCGTCGGAGCCGACATAGGCGGCCAGCAGGTCGGAGTTCACGCGGGTGTTGGAGCCGACGACCGGAATGCCGGCATCGGAGGCCGCCTGCACGGCGGTGGCGCCGGCTTCGATGTCGATCGGCACGAAGATGATCGCGTTGAACTTCTGGGTGATCATCGTGTTGAACTGTTCCTGCTGGACCAGCGCATCATAGCGGCCGTCGAAGACGGTGAGTTCCACTTCGCCGCTTTTCACGGCCGGGTGTTCTTCCAGCGCAGCGGACCAGATCTGCATGAATTCCGCGTTGAGGCCGTAGGGCGCCGCGCCGATCTTCAGCTTTTCCTGGGCGATCGCGGACGAGGCGAAAAGCACCGTCGCGGACGCAAGGGCAATCATCAGTTTCTTCATGACATTCTCCTCCTTTGAGATTCCGGCTGCCGTCTGGCAAACCGTTTCGACGACGGGCGCGGAACGCCCGTATTTGTGGGGCTAGCCGCCCTGGTTTCGCTTCTGGTCGAGCATGACGGCGCCGACGATGAGGGCGCCCTTGAGGACCTGCTGGTAGTAAGATTGGATGCCCATCAGATCGAGACCGTTGTTCATGACGCCGATGATGAGGGCGCCGATCAGCGTGCCCGTCACGCGGCCGACGCCGCCTGAAAGCGAGGTGCCGCCGATGACGACCGCCGCGATGGCATCAAGCTCGTAGGCGATGCCGGCCTGCGGCAGGGCGGAGCCGGTGCGCGCCGAGAGGATCATGCCGGCAAGTCCGGACAGCGCGCCCGAGATGACATAGACGAGGAAGCGGATGCGCGTGACGTTGAGGCCGGAGGTCTTGGCGGCATGCGGGTTGCCGCCAACGGCGTAGATGTAGCGGCCGAAGCGCGTGCGGGTCAGCACCCACCAGGAGACGGCGAAGACGATGCCGAGCAGGATGACCGGCATCGGAATGCCGAGGATGTTGCCGGTGCCGATCCAGCGGAAGTCTGGCGACAGCGCCGGCACCGGCTTGCCGCCGCCATAGATGAGGGTGGCGCCGCGGGCAGCCGAGAGCATGCCGAGCGTCGCCACGAAGGCGGGCACGGAAAAGCGCGAGACGATGAAGCCGACCAGCGCGCCGCAGCAGACGCCGACGAGGATGCCAGCCGCCAGCGCCACCACCATCGGGTAGGGCGCCCCGGCGATGCCGGCCGTCGCCGAACTGGTGACGAAGCTGGCGCTCACCATGCCGGCCAGCGCCACGACCGAGCCGACCGACAGGTCGATGCCGCGCGTCAGGATCACGAAGGTCATGCCGATGGCGAGCACGCCGTTGATCGACGTTTGCAGCAGCACGTTGGAAATGTTGCCCGGCGTCAGGAAGAACTCGTTCGAAAGCGCTAGGATGCCGACGAGCAGCAGGAAGGCGAGGAAGATGCCGTATTCCTGCAGGATCAGCCGGCGGCGATCAGAATTCAGCCAGGAGCTGGACGACTTGTTCTCAATGCTGGACACGGGTGTCACCTCTTGCCATGCGGGTTCAATGCGTGCGGCGTCGTCGGGCTCTCTTCAGGTCGACAGGTGCACGAGCGATTGGGCATCCGTGTCCTGCCGGTCATGAATGCCGGCGGAGCGCCCCTGCCGCATGACGAGGATGCGGTCGGACATGCCCAGGATTTCGTCGATTTCGGAGGAGATCATCACGACCGTGCCGCCGGCGGCCGCGAAGTCGCAGATGATGCGGTAGATCTCGCGCTTGGCGCCGACATCGACGCCGCGGGTCGGTTCGTCGAGGAGCAGCACGCGCGGCTGGCGCAGGAACCATTTTCCGAGCACCACCTTCTGCTGGTTGCCGCCCGAAAGACCGGAGACCGGCATGGTGTCACGCGCCGCCTTGATGGCGAAGCGCTCGATCATCTCGACGCTCGCCGCCTGTTCGCGGCTCTTCTGCATGACGAAGCTCGGGCTCATGTCCGGCAGGCTGGCGAGGCAGATATTGTTGCGCACGCTGTCGATGAGGTTGAGGCCGGTGACCTTGCGGTCCTCGGTGACGAAGGCGATGCCCTCGGCCATGGCGTCGGCCGGCTGGCGGATGGTCACGGCACGGCCGTCGAGGCGGATATCGCCGGCGGACGGGCGGTCCATGCCGAACAGGCAATTGAAGATTTCCGTGCGGCCGGAACCCATCAGGCCGTAGATGCCGAAGATCTCGCCCTTATGGGCGGTGAATGAAATGTCCTCGATCTTGCCGGGGGCCGATAGCCCGGCGACTTCCAGGCCGGCGATCTCGGTCGGCGTGTTCGTCTTGATATATTCCTCACCCAGTTCGCGGCCGACGATCATGCGGATGAGGCCGCGGCGGTCGATATCGGCCAGGTTTCCAGCCCCAACGAAACCGCCGTCGCGGAAGACCGTGTAGCTATCGGCGATCTGGAAGATTTCCGACAGCCGGTGTGACACGTAGACGATGCCCTTGCCGTCTGCCTTCAGGCGCTGGATTGCCGAAAAGAGATGCTGGGCTTCTTTCTCGCCGATCGCCGAGGTCGGCTCGTCCATGAAGATGACGTCCGCCTTATGGCTCAGCGCCTTGGCGATCTCGACGAGCTGCATCTGCGCGACCGAGAGGTTCATCATATATTCGCGTGCGGAAATGCTGAATTCGAGACGGTCCAGCAGCGCCTGCGCATTGCGGTTCATCGTCTTGAAATCGATGCCGCCGAAGCGGGCCGAGGGTTCACGGCCGAGATAGATGTTTTCCGCCACCGTCATGTGCGGAACCGGGCTCAGCTCCTGCTCGATGATGGCGATGCCGGAGCGCAGTGCCTCTGCGGGACTGCCGAATTCGACCGGCTTGCCGCGATGCAGGATGGTGCCGCCGTCGCGCTTGTGAATGCCCATGAGGATCGAGAGGAATGTCGACTTGCCGGCGCCGTTGCCGCCGCAAAGCGCATGGACCGAGCCGGCTGCGAGCTGGAAACGGCCGTCGCGCAGGGCCGCAACGCCACCAAACGACTTCTTTAGCCCTTCCACCTTCAAGAGCGGCTGCATGCTTCCCTCCCGGCATTCCCGCGACACTCCCATCGCGCACTGACAAATAACACCCTTACGTCGACATATGTCAATACACGAAAATGACAAAAGATGATCCATGCCTGTCATTTGTAAAATTATTTGCGGATTTCGGCGCCGTTAGGTTCGCATTAACAAGGGATGAGTGGGCGAAAAGCGCCTATGTCGCCTCGAAGGGCGTGGTGGTCTCTGAGGCAGAAGCGCAGGTCATCGCCGAGCAATCTTCGAAAACCAGTCGCAAAGGCCCGCATCCAGCTGGTAGACGTCGCCGAACGTGCATTTCTTTGTCTCGCCGACCTCCGATATGATCCGGCCAGAACATTGCAATCGACGGCGGCTGGTGATGACTGCGATCGAACTCAATAATGGCGCGGCCCGCATCGTCGTGCGCCCCGATCTCGGCGCCGGCCTGACGGCCTTCGATGTGCGGCAGAGTGACGGATGGCAAGCGATCTTCCGCACGGTCGATCCGGCGACGGCGCATCCCTTCGCCCTTTCCAACATCCTGCTCGTACCCTTTTCCGGGCGGGTCTCTGGTGGTGGTTTTTCGTTCGACGGGACTTTTCACGCTCTGCCGCGCAACGTGGAGGCGGAAAAATATCCGCTGCACGGCAACGGCTTCTCGGCGAACTGGGATGTAATCTCGCAGAGCGCGGATGCCATCACGCTCAGCCTCTCCTCCGACGGGCCGGGGCCTTTCCGCTATGATGCGACGATGAACTATCGGCTCGAAGGTGCAAGCCTCGTCATGGCGTTGAGCCTGACCAATCGTGCAAAAATCCGCCTGCCATACGGCGCGGGCTTCCACCCGTGGTTCGTGCGCGATGCGGATACGACGCTGTCGGCACCGGCCCGCGGCGTCTGGCTGGAGCAGCCCGACCATCTTCCGAAGGCGTATGAGCCGATTGCCGCGCATCCAGACATGGATTTCAACCAGCCGCTACCCTTGCCCGCGCGCTGGATCAACAACTGGTTCGATGGTTGGGACGGCGAGGCCCGCATCGAGTGGCCCGCGCGCGGCCTTGCCGCGGACGTCACCGCGAGCCAGGCGCTACGCCAATATGTCGTCTTCTCTCCGGCAGCGGATGCCAATTTCTTCTGCTTCGAGCCCGTCACGCACCCCGTCGACGCCTTCAACCTTCCAGGCACCGTCGAAGATCACGGCTTGAAAATCCTGACGCCAGACGAGGCGCTGGCCGTGGAAACCCGGATAACCGTGACCGCCTAGTCGAGCACGTCCGTATCGCGGCTGTGGCCCCAGAACATACGCGGCGTCTCCAGCGCATAGCGCAGGCCGAGCCGGTCGATCATCAGCTCGGCTTCGCGCTGGGCGGCGTCAAGCATGGCATCCTCATCAACATGAATGGCGACACGGTTGCGCAGCAGCACCTTGCCGCCGACAAGCACGGTGTGCACGTCATTGCCGTTGGCGAAATAGGTGACGCGGAATTCCGGCATGTGAGCCGGGTAGAGATGCGGCCGGCGCAGGTCGACGAGGATGACGTCCGCCTTCTTGCCCGGCTCCAGCGAGCCGATCTCGGATTCGAGGCCGAGCACGCGGGCGGCGTCGATCGTGCACATTTCCAAGGCCTTGCCCGGCGGAAGCCAGCTCGGATCGTGGAAATGCGTGCGGTGGTAGTGCATGCATTGCTGCATGTGGCGGAACATATCGGCCGAGCGGTCCGGCGCCGTGGCGTCCGAGCCGATGACGACGGTGACGCCGGCATCCAGCAGCTCCGTCACCGGGCAGCGCGCTAGAATGGCGGCGACGGCGCTCGGATTGTGCACGATGGTCGTGCCCGTCTCGGCGCAGATCGCGATTTCCTCCTCGTCCAAGCCCGTCGCATGCGACAGCAGGGTGCGCGGGCCGAGAATGCCGACCTCTTTGGCGATGCGTACGCTGCCCTTGGTGTGACCGTCCTGCGTGAAGATGAGGCCGCGGTCCTCCGCGAATTGCTTGACTGTGCGCGACTGGGCGACGGCCTCTTCGGCACCGGCAGCCTCTCGATAGCCCTGATGCAGCGTCGGCGTCAGCAGAGCGAGATGCAGGCGGCCGTCATGGCTGCCGTGCCAGCGGTCGGCGAGCGCGCGGCAGGTGGCGAACTGCTGCTCGAAGGAGACGGGATAGTCGGTGCGGGTTTCGCCCTTCCAGCGGGCATAGGTCAGCGGATGCGGCGGGCGTGTCGTGCCGACGGCGACCACGGAGCGGGTGCCGATGCCGAGCACGCCTTCCATATGGGCATCGCCATAGGCCGGCTCGTCGGTGCGCATGACGGAATCGCCGCCGCCGAGCAGCGAGACGCCGGTGGTGACGCCGAAGCGCAGGCGCTCCAGCGCGGCAAGCCGTGCCTCGGCATACCAGAAGTCCGGCGTCGAGCCGACCGTGTAGGCGCCCCGGCAAGCCTGATACCACGGATCACTCTTGCCGCCACCGAGCGTCTTGATCAGCCCGTGGCCGGCATGGGCGTGGGCGTCGACGAAGCCCGGCATGATCGCCATGCCGCGTGCATCGATGACCTCCGCGGCCGGATGCACGGCCTCCACCTCGGCGGTCGGTCCGACGGCGACGACGCGGTCACCGGTGATGGCGACCGCCCCATCGGCGATGATGCGGCGCTCCGGGTCGATGGCGATGACGGTGCCGTTCTTGATGAGGATGTCGGCCATGGCAGTCTCCGGTTTATTCCGCGGCCTGCCGCGACAGGATACGGTCGAGCGAGGGCGCGAGGCGCAGCAGTTCCTTGGTGTAGTCATGCTTCGGCGCGGTGAACAGCGTCTCGGTATCGGCCAGTTCGACGATCTCGCCCGATTTCATCACCGCGATGCGGTCGCACATCTGGCGGATGACGGCCAGGTCATGGCTGATGAACAGCATGGAGAGGCCGGCAAGATCGCGCAGGTCCTTCAAGAGGTTGAGGAGTTGCGCCTGCACCGACACGTCGAGCGCCGAGGTCGGCTCGTCGCAGATCAGCAGCGACGGGCGCGGCCCGAGCGCGCGGGCGATGGCGATGCGTTGGCGCTGGCCGCCGGAAAAGGCGTGCGAGAAGCGGCTGCCCGCATCCGCCGGCAATCCGACCGCTTCCAGCAGCGTCTTGGCGTCCTGCCGAGCTTCCTCCGCATTGGAGGCGAGCTTGTAGAACAGGATCGGCTCGGCGATAGCCGAGTTGATGCGCAGGCGCGGGTTGAGCGCCGAATAGGGGTCCTGGAACACCATCTGCAGCGATTTGCGCACGGATTTCTCGCGTTTTGCGCCGAGCGCCGTGCCCTGGAAATCGATGGTGCCGGAACTCTGGGTGACGAGGCCGGCAATGGTGTTGGCGACGGTGGTCTTGCCGCAGCCGGATTCGCCGACGAGGCCGAAAATCTCGCCGCGGCGCACATCGAAGGACACGCCCTTAACCGCCTTGAACACCGAAGCCTTGCGGCCGGGGATCAGCGAGCGGCCGCCATATTCCACCGCAAGCGCGCGCACGGAAAGCACCACGTCATCGCGGCTTCCCGTCTCGCTCTTCGTGCTCTTGCTGCGCACGGAAGCGCGCGCGTCCAGCGTCACCTGCGTCTCCTCGCTCGGCACCGGCAGGCGTTCGAGCCGATGTTCGATCGGCGGCACGGCGGCGATCAGCGTGCGGGCATAGGCGGCCTTCGGGGCGGTCAGCACCGCGCGCGCCAGGCCGCTTTCCACCACCGCGCCGTTCTGCATGATGGTGACGCGGTCAGCGATCTCGGCGACGACGCCCATATTGTGCGTGACGAGCAGCACGCCGACGCCGCGCTGGTCCGCAAGATCACGGATCAGCTTGAGGATCTGCGCCTGCACGGAGACGTCGAGCGCCGTGGTCGGCTCGTCGGCGACGATGAGCTGCGGGCTACAGGCAAGCGCCGTCGCGATGACGACACGCTGGCGCTGGCCGCCGGAAAGCTGGTGCGGATAGGAGCCGAGCCGGCGTTCCGGTTCGGGAATGCCGACGGCCTTCATCAGCTCCAGCGCGCGGGCTTTTGCCTCGGCCCTGGAGAGTTTCAGGTGGGCGAGCATGCCCTCGCACAGCTGGCTTTCCACGGTGAAGAGCGGATTGAGGCTCGTCATCGGGTCCTGGAAGATCGCGCCGACATCGCGGCCGGGCACGATGCCCTCGGTGCGGCCGGTGCGAAGGTCGATCGGCTTGCCGGCGATCTCGATGGAGCCGGAGACGATTTTGCCGGGGGCCTGCAACAGGCCCATCAGCGCATTGCCGACGGTGGTCTTGCCCGCGCCGGATTCGCCGACGAGGGCGTGGATCTCGCCGGGGCGGATGAGAAGGTCGATATCCTTGACGGCGACGAGCGTGTCGCCGCTCGCCAGCGGATATTCGACGCGGAGTTTTTGGATGTCGAGGACAGGGGTTTTCGTGGCAATTGTCTCGTTGGGCATATCAGCGGGCCATCAGTTTCGGGTTGAAGCGATCGCGCAGATAGTCGCCGATCACATTGACGGCGAGCACGAGGATGACCAGCACCGCCGCCGGCATCACGGCGATCCACCACAGGCCTGAGAACAGGAACTGGTTGCCGATGCGGATCAGCGTGCCGAGCGAGGGATAGGTCGGCGGCATGCCGGCGCCGAGGAAGGACAGTGTCGCCTCCGTCAGGATCGCGCCGGCGAGGTTGATCGTGGCGATGACCATAACCGAACTCATGACGTTCGGCAGGATGTGCCGGCCCATGATGCGCCCGGCGGGAAGGCCGATGACCTTGGCGGCGCGCACGTAATCGCGGGCGACTTCCACCATGGTAGAGGCGCGCACGGTGCGGGCGTATTGCACCCACTCGTTGACGGCGATGGAAAAGATCAGCACCAGCGGCGCCCAGGTGAGCATCGTCTCGGCGCTGAGCTGGGCGCGGGCGATGCCGCTGATCAGCAGCGCGACGAGGATGGTCGGGAAGCTGACCAGCACGTCGGCAATGCGCATGACGATGCTGTCGATGAAGCCGCCGAAGAAGCCGGCGACGAGGCCGAGCACCACGCCGAGGGCTGCGGCAAACAGCACCGCGCCGAGGCCGATGACGACGGAAATGCGCAGGCCGAACAGGATGACCGAGACGAGGTCTCGTCCCTGGTTGTCGGTGCCGAGCAGGAAGCGCGGGTCGCCGCCATCCATGAAGGCGGGCGGAATTTCCATGTCGATCAGCGAATAGGAGGAGACGTCGCGCGGGTCCATCGGCGCGATCAGCGGGGCGAAGATGACGAGCACGAGCATGACGGCGAGCACGAGGCCGGCGATCATCACGGAAACCGGCGGCAGCCGGCGCATCAGGGTTTGCGTGGCCATTATCGTGTCCTCAGGCGCGGATCGATGAAGGTGTAGAGAATGTCGACGATCATGTTGATCATGACGAACAGGAAGCCGACGAAGAGCAGGTAGGCGGCCAGAACCGGCACGTCGGGATAGCCGACGGCATTGGTGAAGAGCAGGCCCATGCCCGGCCACTGGAACACCGTTTCGGTGACGATGGCGAAGGCGATGAGCTGGCCGATCTGCAGGCCGGTCACGGTGACGACCGGCATCAGCGCGTTGCGCAGAGCGAGGCGCCCATAGATATAGGCGCGCGGCAGGCCGCGCGCGAAAGCGAAGCGGATGTAATCCGACGACAGCACGTCGATCATCTCGGAGCGCACCAGCCGCATGATCAGCGTCAGCTGGAACAGCGCCAGCGTGATCGACGGCAGGATCAGCGATTTCAGGCCCGAAAGCGTCAGGAAGCCGGTCTTCCAGAGGCCGAGATCGACGAGATCGCCACGCCCGGAGGACGGCAGCCAGCGCAGCGTTACAGCGAAGACCAGGATCAGCAGCAGGCCGGTGACGAAGGTGGGCATGGAAATGCCGACCAGCGTCGTCGCCTGGGTGAGCCGCGACAGGAAGGAATGCGGCTTCAGCGCGCAGAGCACGCCGAGCGGAATGCCGATGGCGAGCGCCAGGAAGGTGGCGACGATCACCAGTTCCAGCGTTGCGGGCAGGCGGCTCATCAGCAGGCTCACCACCGGCTGCTGGTAGCGGAAACTCGTGCCGAGATCGCCGGTCAGCACCTGGCCGACGAAATCGAAGAACTGCGTGAGGATCGGTTTGTCGAGGCCGAGCGACATGCGCAGCGCATCCTTTTCCGCCTGGGTGGCACCCTCGCGCACCATGGAGGAGATCGGATCGCCCACGAAGCGGAACATGACGAAGGCGATGGCCGTCACGGCGATCATCACGAGGATGGCCTGAAGCAGCCTCATCGAGAAAAGTCTGAACATCGGAATAGTCCTTGCGAGCGATCAGGCCCCAGAAGCAGTTCCAGCAAAAGTGCGGAACGCGGTTTTGTGTCCGGAACTGCGTCGAAACAAAGTGAGCGAAAAACCGGCCTGTTTCGCTCTATTTCCTCCATGCCAGCGGCTTCAGGAGGGGTCGGGCCGGTTGCCAGGCGATCCCGGCAAGCTTTCGCCTGCCGGGATCGCGTCTCGGGAGAAACCCGTTACTGCTTGACCTGCGCGAACCACGGACGAACATATTCATCCGGGAACTGAGGGATATCGACCTTGTTGCTCATGGCCCAGGCGACCGGCTGCTGATGCAGAGGGATAAACAGCGCCTCGTCATGGGTGATGCGGAAGGCTTCCTTCAGCATGTCGACGCGCTTGGCTTCGTCGAGTTCGACCGCCGCTGAGCGGGCGAGCGCATCGATGCGCGGGTCGGACAGGCCGTTCGGGTTCGAGCCGCCATAGGTGCCGTCATTGGTGGCGAGCAGCGCCTGGAGCACGCTGAAGCCGTCCATCGGCGGAAGCGACGCCCAGCCGAGCATGTAGACGTCGAGTTCGCCATTATCCATGCGCGGGAAATAGGTCGTCTTGCTCTCGACACTGAGATCCACCTGCACGCCGATCTTCGCCCACATGGAGGAGATCGCGAGGCAGATCTGCTCGTCGGCGATATAGCGGTCGTTCGAGCAGGAAAGGCCCGTCTTGAAGCCATCCGGGTAGCCTGCTTCGGTCAGCAGGGCCTTGGCCTTGTCGATATCGTAGTCCAGCGGCACGTCGATCGCATCGTCGTGGCCGGTGACGGCCGGGGCGACGAGCATGGCGGCGACACGCGACTTGCCACGCATCAGGCGCTTCTGGATCGTGTTGACGTCGATGGCGTGCCAAAGCGCCTGACGCACCTTGACGTTCAGCATCGGGTTGGCGACGCCCGGCGCGGCGTGCAGCTCCTTCTTGAAGTTCAGCGCCAGCATGATGGTGCGCAGCGACGGATTCTCGACGACCTTCAGGCCCTCGGTGGAAGCGATGCGATCGACATCCTGCAACGGCACCGGCACGACCATGTCGACTTCGCCGGACAGGAGGGCGGCGACGCGGGTGGCGTCGGAGGCGATCGGGCGGAACTCGACCTCGGTCAGGTTATGCTGCGGCTTGTCCCACCACTCCTTGTTCACCTCGAAGATCGAGCGCGAATCCGGCTCGTAGCTCTTCAGCTTGAAGGGGCCGGTGCCGTTGGCGTGGTTGCTGGCATAGGTGACGACGCCGGTCGCCGTGTTGCCCGGCTTCAATGCATCGTGCTCCGCCATCCACGGCTTGCTCATGATGTAGATGGCGGCAAGGTCGTTGAGGAGCAGGGGATAGGGACCGCGCAGGATGAGGTCGACCGTATAGTCGTCCACCTTCTCGACGCCCGTAACGGCGGAGAGGTTTTCGCGGTTACGCGCGCCGGGATCGATCTGGCGCTCTATCGTCGCGACCACGTCGTCGGCATTGAAGGCCTGGCCTTCATGGAACTTCACGCCCTGGCGCAGCTTGAAGCGCCAGCGGGTAGGCTCGATGATTTCCCAGGAGGTGGCAAGCGCCGGCTCCAGCACCAGTTCCTTGTTGCGGCGAACGAGCGGGTCGAACACCATGTGCTGCACGCTCTGGGTAAAGCTGTCGACCTGGGCGTTCGGATCATAGGAAATGACGTCGCCGGAGGCCGACCAGCGCAGCGTCTCGGCGAAGGCGGGGGCGGAGAGGGGCACGAGGATGGCCAGCCCCGCCAGAAGGGCTTTTACAGTGGATTTCACGAGGGTTCTCCCAATTTGTATGCAGGTTCCCGAAAAATTTGCATACGATAATTCTCAATATGACTGTACATAATACGCGCACAATATCAAGATGGCAGAATTAGATTTTGCGTACATAATCTGTAAAATGTGTATGCGATCCTTGTTGGGAGAGAGATTCGATGACCAAAACCCTGTTGATCGAGAATGGCGCGATCGTCACCATGGATGCCGGCCGGCGCGTCCTGGAGCGCGGTTATGTGCTGGTGGAAGACGGCCGCATCGCCTCGATCGGCGTTGACGCGCCCGCCATCGCGCCGGAAGCCGAACGCATCGATGCCGTAGGCATGGTGGTGATGCCGGGGCTGATCGACACGCACGCCCATGCCGGGCACATGCTGACCAAGGGGTTGGGCGGCGATTCCGAAGAATGGATGACGGTGACCGGCCGGATCTACGCCGAGGCGACAGACCCGGGCTTCTGGGCGGCCGAGGCCGCGCTTTCCGCCGCCGAGCGCATCAAATGCGGCACCACCACCGCCGCGCTACTGTTCGGCGGTGGGCCGGATATCATGCGCAGCGAAGCCCCCGAGGCGGCCGAGGCCCACCTTGCCGCCATCGCCGAAATGGGCGTGCGCGAAGTGCTCGCCATCGGCCCCAACCGGCCGTCAGCGGCGAGTGTATACAGAAATTACCACGGTAAATTGTATAATGAGATTGTCGTTTCCACCGATACACAACTCGCGGTCACAGCGGCGCTGATCGATGCCTGGGCGGGCCGCAATGACCGGTTGCGGCTGGCAGTCTCACTGCCGGTGTTCACCGCGCAGGAGTTGGAAGACGAAGCCGTTTTCGCGCTTTGCCGCAAAGCCCGGGCGCTGGCGCGGGAAAAGGGCGTGCTGCTGGTGCAGGATGGCCATCGCGACGGCTCGATTGCCGCAAACGACGCCCGCCTCGACCTTTTCGACGCCCGCTCGCTGCTCGCCCATTGCGTCGATCTCACCGACGCCGACCGGGAAGTGCTGAAGCGCACCGGCGCCAAAGTGGCCCACAACCCGAGCGCGCTGATGTCCGTCTACGCCCGCTGCCCGGCGCCGGAGCTGATGGCGGACGGCGTGACCGTCTCGCTCGGCACCGATGCGGCGGCGCCCGACCGCTCCTTCGACATGTTCCGCAACATGTTCCAGGCGCACCGCTACCACGCCCGCCATTTCTGCGACGACACCGTGCTGCCGCCGCTCCAGCTGCTCGAAATGGCGACGATCGAGGGCGCGCGCGCGCTTTCGATGGAGGACGAGATCGGCTCGCTGGAGGTCGGCAAACGCGCCGATATCCTGCTGATCAACATGCGCCAGCCGCATCTCTGGCCGCCGGTCGATCCGGTGCAGCGCCTCGCCCGCTTCGCCAACGGTGCGGATGTCGACACGACCATCGTCGACGGCCGCGTGGTGATGCGCGGGCGCAAGCTGCTGCATCAGGACGAAGGCGCGATCCTCGACCGCGCGGAAGTGGCGTTCCGGCTGGCGATGAAACGCGCCGGGCTGGCCTGAGGGAGGACCGGACATGACCGCAGATATTCTCATCCGCAACGCCCGCCCCATGGGCGGCGATCCGGTGGACCTCGTCATCCGCAACGGCCGTTTCACCGCGGCCGGCGGCCGTCCCGCGCAGGAGATCGACGCCTCCGGCCATATCGCACTGCCCGGGCTCGTCGAGGCGCATACCCATCTCGACAAGACGCTGATCGGTATGGACTGGTTCGAAAACCGCATCGGCCCGACCCGCAACGAGCGCATCCTCGCCGACCGCAAGGCGAAGCGCGAACTCGCCATCGATGCCCGCCGGCAATCCGCCCGCCAGATTCTCCAAACGCTGCAACACGGCGTTCTCCATATCCGCAGCCATGTCGACGTCGACACCGAAATCGGCCTCGCCAATATCGAGGGCGTTCTCGAAACCCGCGAGGCGCTGCGCGATCTTGTCGACGTGCAGGTCGTCGCCTTTCCGCAAAGCGGCATGCTGCCGCGCGCGGGCACGCTTGACCTGATGGATGCGGCGATGCGGGCCGGCGCCGATATCGTCGGCGGCATCGATCCGGCCACGATCGAACGCGATCCGGTGCGGCATCTCGATGCGATCTTCGCGCTCGCCGACCGCTATGCAAAACCCATCGACATCCACCTGCACGAACTCGGCGACCTCGGCGCCTTCTGCCTGGAACTCATCATCGAGCGCACCCGCGCGCTCGCCTTGCAGGGCCGCGTGATGGTGAGCCACGCCTATTGCCTCGGCATGCTGGAACCGACCCGCCAGCGCGCGCTGATCGAGACGCTTGCCGCCGAGCGGATCGCCGTGATGACGGTCGGCAGTCCCGCCGCACCCGCCCTGCCGCTGCGCCTGATGCGGCAATGCGGCCTCGTCGTCGCGTCCGGTTCGGACGGCATCCAGGGCACCTGGGAGCCCTGGGGCAATGGCGACATGCTGGAGCGGGCAAAATATCTCGCACAGCGCAACGGCATGACCAACGATGCCGACCTCACTGAAACCGCCCGCATCTGCACCTTCGGCGGCGCCGAGGGAATCGGCCTTGCCGGCTACGGTTTCGCGGACGGCGACTTCGGCGACCTCGTGCTGGTGCCGGCCCGCACGCTCGCCGAAGCCGTGGCGCTGACGCCGCAAAAACGTACCGTCATCCGCCGCGGTCGCATCGTGGTGCGCGATGGCGTGCCGGCGGCGGACCTGCCGTCCGTCACATAACGTCGATCAGACCGTGCGTGCTTCCAGCAAGGCCTTGCCGTGGATCGCCATCATGCGTTCCTCGTTTGCCGGGATGACCAGTGTCCTGAAGGGGGGCAGGAAGGCGAGGCGCGCCAGGATCGCATCGCGGACCGGCGCGGCATTCTCGCCGATGCCGCCGGTGAAGACGAAAGCGTCTAGGCCGCCCATCGAGACCGCCATCATCGCCGCATATTGCGCCACTTTCAGCGCAAGATAATCGAGCGCGAAGGCAGCGCACGGGTCGTCGCTGTCGAGAAGCGTCTTCACATCGTTGCTGATGCCGGAAAGCCCCTTGAGGCCGGAGCGTTCGTAGAGCGCGCGCTCGACCGCATCCACCGGCATGGCGAGATCGCGCAGCATGTAGGTGATCGCGCCGGCATCGATCGCCCCGCTGCGGCTTCCCATCGGCAGGCCGTCGAGCGCGGTCATGCCCATGGTCGTATCGACGCTTTTGCCGTTTGCCAGCGCGCAGAGGCTGGCACCATTGCCGAGATGGCCGACGACGACCTTGCCCTTCGCGAGATCGGGGTAATCGTTCGCCAGCACGCGGGCGATCCATTCATAGGAAATGCCGTGAAAGCCGTAGCGGCGGATGCCCTTGTCCCGAAGCGCCTCCTCGATGGCGAAGGTGTTGAAAAGGGGCGCGTGGCCGGCGTGGAAGGCGGTATCGAAACAGGCGATGTCCGGAGCGTCGGCCAGCCTGTCGGAGGCGGCAATGCCGGCAAGGTTGTATGGCTGGTGGAGCGGCGCGAGTGGCACCAGCGCCTCCAGGCGGCCGAGGATGTCAGGCGTGACGATGACAGGATCGACGAAGGCGGCACCCCCGTGCACGATGCGGTGGACGGTCGCTACCATGCGCCAGCCGTCGTCGAAGCGATCGATCAGGTCGATCACGGCGCCCATCGCGGTGTCGTGGTCATGGGCGGAAAGCGGGTGGTCAATGGCAGCACCCGTCTCCTCGATCGTCGCCTCCAGCCGCGCGGCGCTGCCGATGCCGGTGACCTTGCCCTTGGCGAGCTTGTCGAGCCGGTCATAGCCGAACACTTCGAACTTCAGGCTCGACGAGCCTGTATTGAGCACGAGCAGCACATCGATCATTTGAGAAGGCCCTTTTTGCGCGCCTCGGCCATCAGCACGGCGAGCGCCGCGGAAAGCAGGCGGGTGCGCTCATTGTCGGCGCGGCTCGTCAGGATCACCGGCACACGGGCGCCGAGCACGATGCCGGCTGCCTCCGCACCGCCCAGGAAGGTCAGCTGTTTCGCCAGCATGTTGCCGGCCTCGATATCGGGGACGAGGAGGATATCGGCGTCACCTGCCACCGGCGAGACGATGCCCTTCTCCTCGGCGGCCTGCCGGCTGATCGCATTGTCGAAGGCGAGCGGCCCGTCGATCAGGCAATCCGTGATCTGCCGACGGTCCGCCATCTTGCAGAGCGCCGCGGCATCGAGCGTGGCCTGCATCTTGGGATTGACGGTCTCGACGGCGGCCAGAACGGCGACCTTCGGCGGGCGGCCATCGCCGAAGACAATGCGCCAGAGATCGACCGCGTTCTGCACGATATCGGCCTTCACCGGAAGCTCCGGCAGGATGTTGACGGCGGCATCGGTGATGATGAAGGGTTTTGGATAGGTCGCGATATCCATCAGGTAACAATGCGAGATCCGCCGCTCGGTGCGCAGGCCCGCATCCGCCCGCACGATCGCGCCGAGCAGTTCGTCCGTGTGCAGCGAGCCCTTCATGATCGCATCCACATGGTGGCTCGCCGCCAGTTCCGCCGCCTTGGCGGCCGCGGCATGGCTGTGCTCGGTGTCGACGATCTCCCAGCCCGCAATATCGACGGAAGCCTCCTCGGCCGCCGCTTCTATCTTCCCCGCAGGACCGACGAGCACGGGCACGATCAGGCTTTCCCGCACCGCCTCGGCGGCCGCCTCCAGGACGTTCGGTTTTACCGGATGCACGATCGCGGTGCGCGTCGGGGGCAGGGGGCGGCAGAGATCGAGGATGGCGTCTGTCTGCTGGCTCATCGGGTCAACGTACCTTTGGAACGGGGTTTTCGTGAACCATAGACGATTTGTATCGAGCTGCCATGACGGCGTGAGGTTTATGCCCCGCGTAAACCAAATCCTTACACCGACGCACTAATCTCCTCGGACCCTGGATGGTCACGCCTTATCCGTAGCGAGTATCGAGCGCATGAGCATGCCTGAAGCCGCCAAGACGAACGCCCTTTCGCCCCATGATGGGGCAATAGGCGATCCGGCTCGTGCACGATCACGCCAGGAGGTGGATTTCTGGATGGATTGCGTCGGCGCGCCGCTGGTTCTCATGGAGAAACAGGCGCTGACGGTGCGTTATGCCAACCGCAATGCCGCGATCCTCTTCGGCCTCGGCCTGGAGCCGTTCGGCGCCTGCCCGGTCGACGAGCTGGTCGGCCCGGAAGCAGCACTCATGCTCGGCCAGATCTGGAGCGTGGCGCCCGTCGGCGTTCCGGGGGAGCCGTTTCTCATCCGCGCACTCGTCCAGGGCCAGGAGCGCACGCTCATGGTGCAGGTCACCAAGCTTGCGGTCGAAGACGAGATCCTGCGCCTTTTCAGCTTCGTCGACGCGCCGCCGCAGGGCTCGGTGACGCTCGCCGGCTGGCAGGAGAACGTCATTTCGCTGCTCAACTGGCTGCCGTTCGGCTTCGAGATCGCCAGCTCCGAAGACCAAATCCAGTTCGCCAATTCGACCTTCAAGGAGCTGTTCGGCTACACGATGGACGACATCGCCAATATCGAGGACTGGTGGCGACTTGCCTATCCGGACCCCGAATATCGCGAATTCGCCCGCACACAGTGGCACACGTCGATCGCCGCGGCGCGCGCCGAGGACCGCGAAATGACGCCGTTCGACCTGGACGTCATGACGGCCAGCGGCGCCCGGCGCACCATCCAGTTCCGCCATCGCACCATCGGCAATTTCAACGTCAATCTCTATATCGACGTGACGCGCGAGCGGGCCTATGCCGAGGAGCTGAAGGTTCTGGCGGATACCGATCCGCTGACCGGCGCGATGAACCGGCGGCGCTTCTTCGAGGAAGCCGATCGCATCCACGCCGACAGCCAGCGGCGCGGCACGCCGATCGCCTTCCTGATGCTGGACATCGATCACTTCAAGTCCATCAACGACAGATACGGCCACGGCGTCGGCGATCTGGTGCTCATCGAGTTCACCCGGCGCTGCCGCGAGGTGCTGCATCCCGGCGATTGTTTCGGCCGGATGGGCGGCGAGGAGTTCGCCGTGGTTTTGGGCGCGGGCACGCGGGAAACCGTCTACGCGGTGGCCGAGAACATTCGCAGCGCAATCGGAGCAGATCTTTTCGCCGTCGGCCTCGAACCCTTCAAAGTCTCGGTCAGTGCCGGCGGCGCGATATGCGAGACCGGCGAAAGCGTCGGCTCGGTCATTTCCCGCGCGGACAACGCCCTCTACGACGCCAAGAAATCCGGCCGCGACCGCGTGATCATCCGCTAAAGCGGCTTATTTCACGGCTATTGGCTGGAAGGCCGAAGCGAATTTTTCGGCTTTCTTGACGGCCTTGTTGCCGAGTTTCTCGCTGAGTGTCGCCACATTCTCCTGCGCCCGTTCGACGCCGTTGGCCTTGGCCAACGTGAACCAGGCGAGCGCCTCTGCGGGGTCCTTCTTCAGGCCGATGCCATCGAGATAGAGCGTGGCGAGCCGGAATTGCGCCTCGTTATAGCCTTGACGCGCAGCCTTGCGGATCCATTCCGCGCCTACGGCCGGGTTCTGCTTCAGGGCGCTGCCGTCTATATAGAGGTCGCCGAGCCGCAGTTCGGCATAGATATGGCCCATCTCGGCGGCACCGGTCAGCAGGATTTCCGCCTGCGCGATATCCTTCGGCACGGCCTTGCCGTCGAGGTAGTAGGCCGAAAGCTTCTCCATCGCCGGGGCAAAACCCTGTTTTGCGGCCCGCCAGAGCCAATAGGCCGCCTTCTGCGGGTCGGCGCTGACGCCGAGGCCGTTTTCGTAGATGAGCGCGAGGTTGAACTCGGCGAAGACGTTCTTCTTCGCAGCCCCCAGCACGTACCAGTAACGGGCCTCGTTCAGGTTCTTCTCGATGCCGCGGCCGTCGCGATAGACGTCGCCGAGCGAGCGGTAGGCAATCGGGAAGCCGGCAGCGGCACCCGTGCGATAGATTTCGCGCGCCTCGGCGTGGCGGCCCGCGGCGTCGATCGCCCGGCCGTAGTTCATGAGAATGCGAAAGCTGTCCGGATATTGTTTGAGCGCCGCCATGCAGGCGGGAACGGCGGTCTCCGGCTTGATCTGCTTGAAATAGACGCCAACGGCGGGGTCGGCGATCTCCTGCACATGGCCGGCCTCGCGGTCGCAGTCGGTGATTTCCGGATAGAGCGGGTTTTCCGAGAATTCCTCATAGTTCGCCGTGACGCGACCGGAGATCGCCGGCACTGTCTCGTCGGAACCTTTCGTGGCGTCCTCCAGCCGCAGGCGCGCGAGCTTGGCGAAGACGCCCTCGGGGAATTTTTCGAGGTAGATGCGATATTGTTCCGCGGTGCCTGCGGCCTGGATGTCGTTCCACATCAGGAGGTCTTCGGCGGCATTGATACTGCGGTCGACGGCAAGGGCCGCGACTTCCTCTTCCTTGGGTTTCTTCGCCTCCTCCAGCACCTCTACCCGCATCTCGGCGATATCGGCGAAGAGCCCCTGCGGGAAGGTGGCGAGATAGGACTTGTAGCTTGCGGCATTGTCCTCGTCCGCCGCGGCCTGCCAGGCCTCCGCATCCTGCGTCGCTTCGGCCGAGAATTTCGGCTCTTCCGGCAGCGCTTCGGTGAAGAAGAAATCCTTGGTCAGCGAGGAATTGTCCCACGGCACCTGCTCGCCGCCGGTCTCGTCGACCACCCGTTCGCGCACGCGCTTGAAGACCTGTTCGATCGGCAGGCCCGGCGCCGTTATGAGCTCGGCCAGCGCCTTCGTGAACGGGCTGTTGCCCTTCGTGCCGTCGGTCGCGACCTTGCCCGGCGCCGTGGCAAAGGCGATGAAGGTGCCGAGCGGGCCGGTGGCGCGCGCAAGCCCGCGGGTCGCACCGTCATTGGCCGCGGCACCCGCCGAGCGGTTGGTCTCCAGCGGATTGTTGCGGCAGGCATCCACGATGAAGACGGCGATGCGGGGCCGCACCCGTTCGATCTGCTCCGTCACCATCTTCAGGCTGAAAGCCTCGAGCGGCAGGTCGGACGAACTCGTGAGCTGGCTGTCCGTCGGGATCAGGTAGTTCTCGTCGGCAAACTGGATGCCGTGACCGGCATAATAGATCACGGCATTGGTCTCGGGCGTCAGCGCATCTGCAAAACTGCGCATCGCGCGAACCATCTGCTGGCGGTTACCGTCGATGACCGGGAAGGTCTTGAAGCCCGCCGCCGAAAGCGCCTTCTCCATCAGCCGCGCGTCACCCTCTGCATTGGGCAGATGCGGCAGCGCGCTGTATTTGCCGTTGCCGATCACCAGCGCGACACGGTTTTCCTTAGCGGCGAATGTTGCCGTCGCCGTGCAGAGAAGGAACGCGAGGAGCAGAAAGAAACGTTGCATGTGCATCGGCATCCCATGAAAATCCGACCAGCCATCACAGCATAGTCCCGCAGCCTGATATTGAGCAAGACGGGATGCGTCGGCGCATTATTCTATATCCCCGCTATCGAAGCGGCCTTCCAGCATGCCAGCGAGCACGTCTGCGCCGTTTTGCCAGCGTGCGCCGGTGATGGCGGCGCAGGCGGCCGTCAGTGCGGCCCGCGCGTCGGCCGACAGCAATCTGTCGATGGCGGCGGAAAGCCCGGCTTCGCCATCGCCGAGGCGGTGCATCAAGGCGGCGCCACGCTCTTGCGCCCAGCGGGCGCGATCGACCTGGCGGTCCATGTCCGGGCTTTCGTCCGGCACGAACAGGGTGGGGATGCCGCCGGCAATGTGCTCGTGGAAGGTGTTGTATCCCGCCCGCACGATCGCGGCGTCGAAGGCGCGGCTATGGGAATAGGCGGGATGGAGGGTGACCAGACGGTGGCGCGTCGGGTGGCGTGGCGCGACGTTTCCGGTGAGCGGCGATTTCAGCTCCACGATGTGGATGTCCGGCCTCGCCAGCAGGTCATCGAGCAGCCGTCCATGCAGATGCGTGAGATCCGGATTGGAGGAGCGAGAGAGATCGACGAGGACGACGAAGCCCTCCTGCGGCAGGCCGAGCGCCTCACGGGCGACGCCACGCTCCAGGCGCTCCGAGGGGTCGATCAGCAACATCGGCGGCACGAGCGTGGTCTTCGTGCGATCGGTCGTGGTCGGCCCCGCATCGAGGGCTGCGGCATAATCATCCGGCTCGATGATGATGGGGAAATGCACGCCGGCGCCGATGTAGCTTGCATGGTGGCTCGGCCACATGGCGCGCCGGATCCAGACCACCTGGAGCTTCGCATTGTTGCGCAGCACCTCGATGATGCCGTCGAAGACAAAGTTGACGTCGTAGATCAGGGTCGTGACGTGGTAGGCGTCGAGCAGCAGCTCGATTTCCGCAGCGAGCCGCGCGTTCCAGGCGCCAGGCTCCTCGCCCGAAAGCGCGTGGTGCGGAACGAAATGCACCGGAAACCCCATGTCACGCACGATCCCCGCGCTATAGCTCATCGTCAGAAAGGCGGCCGGGCGGTGCTTCAGGCGCCGGGCGACCGCGAGCTGGCGCGTGAGATGACCCTGGCCGATGCCGTTGGCCGAGACGAACAGCACCGCATCCGGGCGATGGGGAGAGGGCGCGGAGGCTGCAAGGTGCGTGGCCGGGGAGGCAGCAACTGCATCCTCCGGCTGCCGCTTTTCGAGCAGTAAGACGGAATTGTTGTTGAAGCCGCGCCAGGCGTCTTCCGGCACGTTGATGGCGAGGAGCCGTTCGGCCGGAACGAGGTGGGTCGCGTCGTAATCTTCCGGCACCGACAGGGCCGATCCGAGGGTCTGTAAGAAATCCTCCGGCGAGAAGATCCGCATATGATCCCATTGGCCAAAATGGTCGGTGCGGTAATCGTCCGTCCGCTCGTCCAGCGCCTCGCGAAAGCCGCCTTCGAGGAAGGGCACGCTGAAGATATGCAGGCCGCCGGGCTTCAGAAGGCCGTCCAGGCGCGCAGCTACTGCCTTGTAATCGCAGGCCACATGCTCCAGCACATGATTGTGTAGCACGATATCGAAGGAACCGGGGGCGAAGCGGTCGAGGTCCCTGCACAGGTCGATGCGCGTGACGGGGAACGAGAACTGGCCCGGATCGAGATCGCCGCAGAGATAGTTGCCGCCGAAGCGGTTGCGCAGGATGGTGGCGAGGCATTCTTCGGGTGCCAGATGCAGGACACGGCGGTTTCCAGACAGCAGGCCGCGCATGCGCAGCACTTCGAAGATCAGCCGGTGGCGCTCCAGCGAGCCGCAGCCCTCGCAGCGCACATTCCGGCGAATGAAGGCACTGCCCGCCTTGCCATAGGTATCCCCGAAGGCCGAACTGCCACAGATGTTGCAGGCTGGTGGGGTCACCACATCCTCATATGCTGCCGAGCTTCGTTATGTCCCAATCGGTGCGCAGCATGCGCGCGTGATCCTCTACGTAGCGGGCGATGTCCACGGCGCCGTTCTTCCACACGATCGACTGACAACGGCGAATGACGGCCGCGCGTTCCACCGGATCCAGCAGGCGCTCGACATGCTGGGCGGCAAAACCGAGATCGTAGTCGCGGCGCATCATCCAGCCGCGGCCTGTGAGTTCAGCCCAGCGGGCGCGGTTTGCCTGAAGGTCCATCTCGTCGCCCTCGTTGGGCACGAAGAGCGTTGGAATTGAGCCCAGCACCTGTTCGTGGAACGTGTTGTAGCCCGCGGCCGAGATCGCCGCGTCGAAGGCCCGGCTGAAGCGGAAGCTCGGGAAGAGTTCGACCGTGCGATGCCGCTCGCCGAGAATTTCGAGGCCAGCGGCATTCGGCGTGATCGGCGACTGGATTTCCAGCGCGATCGTATCGGGACGCCTGAGCACCTCGGCGAGAAGCGCTGCGCGCAGGTCCTTGACGTCGAAATTGGCGCCCGCTCCGAGCTGGAATGCCACGACCGTTATGCCATCGGGGATGCCGAGCGCGGCACGCGCACTTTCGCGCGACATGCGCTCCGACGGATCAAGATGCAGAACCGGCGGCACGAGGAAAACCTCCTTGCGGCAGGCGGCCGTCGGGCCATGGTCAAAGGTCTCCGCCAGTTCGCCCGGCTCGATGACGGCATCGAAACTGTCGGAGAATTCGAGGAAGACGCGGTGTGATTCCTGCCAGAGCGGGCGGCGGACCCAGATCTTGAAAATATCCGGAAACATGTCGAGCGCCCGCGTCACACCCTCGAAGACGGCCGTCGCGTCATAGGCGAAGACCGTCGGGCGCAGATGGGCGACGAGCTCGAACAGTTCTTCGGCGAGGCAGGTGTTCCAGTCCTCCGGGTCTGCTTCGAGAATGCGGTGATGCGGCAGGAAATGCGCCTGGTAGCCGTGCTGCACGGCCGCCTTCATGGAATAGGACATGGTCGCGAAGACCGGCGTCAAATCCGGTGGCAGGCGCTGGGCGATCGCCAGCTGCTGGGTGAGATGGCCGACGCCGATGCCGTTGCTGGAGGCGAAAAGCACGTTGCGCTGCGGAAGGGGCGGAAAAAGCCCGTCAGCAGCCGGGAATGTTGTTTCGGCACCCATGATGCGCGCGACGCGATCACTATAGATCGCCGCATCGTAATTGTTTTCGACGAAACGGCGGGCCTGCTCGCATTGGGACCGGTAAAGCGCCGGATCGGCCACGAAACGCGCGATGACGCTTTCGACTTCGGCCGGTTCCGCATAGACGGCGGCTTTTGCGAAGAGTACCGCGAAATGCGGGGGAAGGATCACGACGAGGCCGGTCGCCAACGCTTCAAGGATCGTGCGTCCAAAAGCCTCCGACCAGGCGGGATCGTGGAAATAGACGTAGAAATCGAGCGTGCCGAGGAAATCTGGAACGCCATCCCAGGCGAAGGGGATCAGCTCCCAATTGGTGGGAAGCGTGCCATATTTTTCCGCAAGATACGCATCGGCGCCGAGCGCCCGCACGCGAAAACGGCTGCCGTCGGCCGGATAGGCGAGGAGCGCATCTTCCGCGGTCGGCCATTTCAGGGGGTCGGGGCGCGAATGGCGGCCGATCACGACGGGGTAGGCGGGCGGGCGGACCGGTTTTGCCGGCCAGTCGTCGAGTTCTATGAGGTTGCCCCAATCCTCCTCCAGCATATGCGCATAGGGCGGCAGCAGGCGCGGCAGGCTGTCGCGCACGATGGCGCTGACGGGGGCGAGATGCACATCGGCGCCAAAGGCATCGCTGGCATGCGCGATGACGCGGTCCAGGTCGTATTGCCGGCGGCCGTTGCCGTCATACATCGGGTGGTGCAGCACGATCAGCAGCTTGTCGGTGGTGATCGACAGCCGTCGCGTCGGGCGGTTTTCGACGATCGTCGGGTGGTGGATCAGCGTCAGGCGGGCCGTGAGCTGCATGTCGGGGTCGATGCGCTCCGTCAGCCCGTCGTCGATCAGCTTTCGCAAATCGGGATGCATGGGAAAGGGCAGGCCGAGCAGGGGGCCTTTGATGGCAAGAAGCCCCGTCCGGAGGCCCGCCCGAGCCGCCGCCCGGATCTCGACGGCGAGCGCAGTCGATGTCCCTCCCTCGAAGCGCACGTCGGCGACAAAGAGGATGTCGAGCGTTGCACTCATCGCTCGTTCCGGGCCGTCATGCGCGGGGCGGCGGCGAGGAAGGCATCGATGTTCTGCCCATAGCTGACGACATGCACCGGCTGCCATTTCGAAACGAGCAGTTGCCAGCGCTTGGCGAGATAGGCATTCCACGAAATCTCGGCGGCATGCAGCTTCTGTTCGAGCGCCGAGGGCAGGTATTCGAAGATCGCACCGCGGTTGCGGAAGTGCATGAAGTCGAGGCTGTCGGTGAGATAAACGATCTTGTGCCGGCTGCCGAAGCGTTGGTTCGTCACGTCGATGATCTCGTCGACCTGCGCGGCATCGACGCCGATAAGGGTGACGATGATGGCGCTGAGCGCGGGCTGGGAGGCATAGATTGCGAGGGTCGGCTCCGGCTCGGCCTCCGGTGTTGCAGGCTTTGGGCCGCGCCGCGGCAACCAGCCGAAAATCCCCATTCCGCCTCCTCCTCGATCCCCGGACAGGCCGGAAAGCGCCGATGAATCAAGGCTATTGCCGGGATTTGGCGGAGTCAAACGAAGTCTGCACGATACGGGTGGAAATAGCGGGGTGAGACGGCGGTCAGGTGCTGAGCGGCCAGCGGGCGATCGCCGCTGGTTTCCATGTTCCGGCTTCACCGGTGAGGGCGAAGCTCACGGTTATGGATTGCGCCTCCACTAACGCCGGCACGTCAAAGAACAAGCGTCCGAAGGCGGCGTTGCTGCTCTCTCCCGCGGGGGAAGGAGCCCTTTCAAACGACCAGACGAGCCCTGCCGGTTCCAGAATTTTTGCCTCCGCCATCACATCCCCCAAGGCGAGTTGGACGCGGGGACCATCAAGGGAGACCACGGCTTGAGTATAGACCTGCCAGGTTGCCAGACTTTCGCCCGCCTCCAGTTCGTCGACGATGAAGACTGCGCCGCCATCCGCCAGCGCGGCGCCCCGGCGCCAGACCGAGCGCCGCTCCCCGTCAAAAATCTGGTAGGCCACAAAGCGGTTTTCGCCCTCTTGTCCGGTGCCGAGGAGAGTTGCGTAGGCGTCGATCGATTGCTCTGCGCCATCGATCAGCAGCGTGTTATGGGCGGCGGTCTGCGTGCGAAAATAGCCGAACCGCCGCTCCCGGTCGAAATAGCCGGGCAGGGCATAGTTTTCCCGGCCGAGTTCGCCGGCAAAACGCTGGCCTGCCATTTCCAGCACGAAAGTACCGAGGTCGAGATGGGCGTGGTTGACATCGTTGCGCCCGCCCTTGAGCGCCAGCCAGGTGGTGCCCTTGCGCAGCACCGCGATGCCCGCCGGTTCATACGCAACGGGTCCGTCGCCCGTGGTCGTCGCCTCGATGTCGGGCGCGCACCAGAGAAGATCGAAGGGATGCGGGTCTCCGGGAGCGGCATGCTGCCAGGCCATGGCTTCCGGCTCGCCCGTGCGGTTGGCGAGCCAGCCGAGCACCGGCGAACGGCGCGGCTCTTCCGTTGCATCGCCAAAGTTGAACACCCGGCCGCTCGGACCGGTGAGATCGCGTCCGTAGCGCCAGGTGCTGAGGAGTGATTGGTGTGCATCTGGGCCGATGCCTAGATCCTTCATGAATGCCTGGGCCAGCACGGCGTAGCGCACGGCATATTCCCAATAGTCCGGGCCTTCCGTGTAACCGCCATCCGCCCCAAAAGCACGCAAGCCGTGGTCGATTGCCGGCACGAAGCAGCCGAGTGCGGCGTCTCGGACTTCCTTCTCGTCGCCCTCCAGCGCGGCTGCACCGGCGATCATCCCGGCACAGCACACGATGTTCCAGTTGTTTTCCGCCGTCATCCAGGGCGCACCGGCCGCGGCTGCCGCAAGGCCGGGGGAAAGCCCTTTTTCGACGATTGCCATCGCCAGCGTGTCGCGCTCGGTGCGCGAGAGGAGGGGGCGGGTCCAGAGAAGACCGAGCGCCACGCCCGTCGTCATTTCGGCAGTGTCGAGGAAATGGGCGGGATTCCAGCTCTGAAACGCCGCGGCATTCAGGATTTCGCGGATCGCGCGCCTGCGATGAGTACTGCCGCCGGTCAGGCAATCGGCGATGGCCAGCGTCGCGAAGCGGTCGATCAGCTTGCGGCTGGTCGGCAGGATGACGTCCCGCCCGTCTTCCCGCTCTAGCTCGAGTAAAGAAGCATTCTGGATATCGCTGGCAGCCTGTAGAACAGCCGCAGCGTATCGTTTACCGGCACTGGAAGACCGCGCCGATAGCCGGATTCGCGCCGGATCGAGAGAAAGGATCAATAATTGCTACGGCCGCGGGTCGTCGTTGCCACTTCGCGGGCAGTCTTCTTCTTCACCACTTTACAGGGGCCTTGTTTGCACTTGACGGTGGTGACCGTCGGCTTGCCAGCGGTTGTTTCGCAGCCGCTCAAGAAGAGAGACGCTGACAACATGGCCGCGAGTGAAGTCCATTTTGCGGCAACAAATTTGGTCATGACCCTGCCCCACTCAGGTTTAGCTGATCTTCATGGAATGCGACCTGCCAAGTAAAGTCAATATCCGGATTGCCCAAAACGGGGTGGGGTCCTTGTTTTCTCTGAAGTTTCATATGGCCGACATGGCCGGGGCGCCTGCGCGGGATTTTGAGGTTGGAGAAAGGTCGACCGTCGTGCAAAAACTATTTGACTAAGTATTCAGTTTGTTTTCTATTTTGCGCAATCGACTGACGGAGAGGAGCCGCGCGGCCGACAGGATTTCACACCGGAGGACCCATGAGCGATCTCGATCTCTGCTACCTGCCCGCCCACGAAGCGCTCCGCCGCTTCAAGAGCCGCGAGCTTTCCCCCGTCGACCTGATGGCTGCAACGATCCGCCGGGCGGAAGCGGTGAAGGCGCCGATCAATGCGCTGACCTATACCCATTTCGACGAAGCGATGGATCTCGCGCGCAAGGCGGAGGCGAAATATGCGCGGGGTGCGCGCACCGGCGTGCTGGAGGGGCTGCCGGTCGGCATCAAGGACGAGAGCGAGATCGAGGGCAAGCCGAGCTCCATGGGCTCGCTGATCCACAAGGACCATGTCAGCACGCGTACTTCGACGATGAATGCGCGCATCCTGGCGGCCGGCGGCATCGTGCATGCGCGCACGGCGACCCCGGAATTCTGCTGCTCCGGCGCCACCTGGTCGCGGCTGTGGGGCGTCACGCGCAATCCCTGGAACCCGGATTTCACCTGCGGCGGCTCTTCCGGCGGTGCCGGGGCTTCACTTGCGGCGGGCACGTCTTCGCTGGCGACCGGCTCCGATATCGGCGGCTCGATCCGCATTCCGGCCGCCGCCTGCGGCGTCGTCGGCTACAAGCCGCCCTATGGCCGCAACCCGGACGACCCACCGTTCAACCTGGATTTCTTCTGCCACACCGGCCCGATGGCCCGCACGGTCAAGGATGCGATCCTGCTGCAGAACGTGATGAGCGGCCCGAGCCCGCACGATATCACGACGCTACGGCCGAAACTGCGCCTGCCGCTGGAATACAAGCCCATCAAGGGCTGGAAGATCGCCTTTTCCATGGATCTCGGTTTCTTCGAGGTCGATCCGGATGTGCAGAAGAACACGCTGGCCGCCCTCGACGTCTTCCGCTCGCTCGGCGCGACGGTCGAGGAGGCCGACCTCGGCTGGAAGCAGAATGTGCTCGATGCCGGCATCGGCTACCTGCAACACCTCTTTGGAGGCTACGTCTCGAAACTGCTCGACGCGCATGGCGACGAGATGACGACCTATGCGCGGCAGTTCGCCGAACGGGGCCGGGTCTCCAGGTCGACGGATTTTGTCGCAACCCTGGAGGTGATCGGCGAGATGTACCAGACGCTGGGGCCGCTGCTGGAGCGCTATGACGTGCTCGTCTGCCCGACCAATGCGCTACCCGCGGTGCCGGCCGATTTCGACCAGTCCAAGGATACGGTCGAGATCAATGGCAAGGTGGTGCATCCCATGCTCGGCTGGGCGATGACGACGCCCTTCAACATGATGAGCCGCTGCCCCGTTCTGTCCGTGCCCACGGGCCATGCCGGCAACGGCGTGCCGACCGGCATCCAGATCGTCGGCCGCACCTATTGCGACGCCGACGTTTTCCGCGCCGGGATCGCCTTCGAGGAAGCACAGGGCGGCTGGTATCGCGATGCGGCGAGCCGTCCGGCCTTGTAACGTTGACCCAGGCTGTCCGTCGTCCGATAAGGCGACGGACCGTCCGGCAATCCGAGACCCTTGCAGTGAAGACACCCAAAGCCGCCCCCGCCGACGATGCGCCGATCACCAAGGCCGGCAAGGCCGATCGCCGTCACCTGCGCGGGCAGGCGAGCGCCCAGCGCATTATCGACACGACCATCCGCCTGATCGCGGAGGATGGCATGGCCGCGGTCACCATGCAGCGCATTGCCGGCGAGATCGGCTCGTCCAATGCGCTGGTCGTCTTCCATTTCGGCACGAAGGAAAAGCTTTTTCGCGCTGTGCTGGAATATCTCAACGACCAGTTCGCCCACCTCTGGCAGGAGACCGTGCGCCGGCCGGATCTTTCGGCGGCGGGGCGCATCGTCGCGGCACTGGATTGCGCGCGGTATTTTCGCAGCCGGCATCCGGACTGGGTTTCCGTCTGGGTGCTGTTCGGCAGCGACCGGCAGACCCTCCAGCTCGACCGCCAGATCAGCCTGCCCAACGACCACGCCTACCTCGCCGAAACCCGCGCGCTGCTAGTTGAGGTCGCCCGCGAGGGCGGCCATGCGGGCGTCGATACGGAGACACTCGCCGAAGGCCTCAACTATCTCGTGCAGGGCGCCTGGTACTGGGACACGTTCAATCCCGACCAGGTCCGCTCCGACGCTCTGCAAAAGACAGCCATGACGCTGCTGCGCGAGGCCTTTCCCGGCAGCTTTCCGCTTCCGGGCTAGGTCCGCCGTCCCGCAGCGGCCGAGCGCAGGTTGTCGAGCAGCACGGCGAGCAGCAGGATCAGGCCGCGCACGACATATTGGTAGAAGGCCTGGATGTTGAGCAGGTTCATGACGTTTTCGGCAATGCCCATGATGAGCACACCGACGATGACGCCCGTCATCGCCGCCCGCCCGCCGGCCAGCGACACGCCGCCGAGCACGCAGGCCGAGATGACCGAGAGCTCAAGGCCGGTCGCGGCATTCGGCTGGCCCGAGGTGATGCGCGAGGCGAGCAGTACGCCGGCCACAGCGCAGACGAGACCCTGAAGCGCGAAGATCCAGATGCGCATGTTGGAGACGTTGACGCCGGCCAGGCGCGAGGCTTCCGGATTGCCGCCGATCGCCAGCGTGTTCTTGCCGAAGACCGTGCGGTTCAGCACGAAGCCGAAGATGATGAAGAACACGGCCATCACCCAGATCGGCGTCGGGATGCCGAGGAACTTTGACAAAGCGAGCTGGTAGAAACCCGGATCGTTGATGCCGACGGCGCGGCCATCGGACGCGATCAGCGCCAGGCCGCGCACGATCTGCATCGTGGCGAGCGTCGTGATCAACGCGTTGATGCGGAAGCGGGCGATCACCACCCCATTGACGAGGCCGACGGCGCCGCCGCACAGCAGCGCTGCGAGGAGGCCGATGATGATCGAACCCGAGGCGTTCGAGGCCATGACGGCCACCATGCCGGAAAAGGCGACGGTGGAGCCGACCGAGAGGTCGAAATCGCGCGACGCGAGGCAGAACATCATCGTGCAAGCGACGATGCCAATGGTGACGACCGATTGTAAGAGGCCGAGCATGTTGCGCTCGGTCAGGAAGTTCGGAACCGTCAGCGCCACGATGGCGAAGGCAATGGCGAAGATGACGACCAGACCCTGTTCGCCGAGGAGGAGTTTTTTCAGAGACGTCATCGTGACTGGACCTGCTGGTTGGGGAGTTCGCTGGCATTCGCCACATCGGGAAGGGCGGCGGCGAGGATGCGGCGCTCATCGAAATCGGCGCGCTCGATATCGGCGGCGACCCGGCCCTGGCACATGACCAGGATGCGGTCGGTGATGCCCATCACCTCCGGCAATTCGCTGGAGATGACGACGATCGCCATGCCCTGGCCGGCGAGTTCATAGAGGATTTCGTAGATTTCCGACTTGGCGCCGACATCGATGCCGCGCGTCGGCTCGTCGATGATGAGGACCTTTACGCCCTGCTCGGACAGCCAGCGGCCGAGGATAACCTTCTGCTGGTTGCCGCCGGAGAGGTTGACGATCTCCTGTTTCCGGGAGGGCGTGCGCACGCGCAGTTTCGCGATGAAACGGTCGGCCAGCTCCGCCTCCTTCTTCGGCTGCAAGATGCCGAAGGGCGAAAAATGGCGGCGCGAGGAGATCGCCATGTTCTCCTCGATATTGCGCCCCTGCACAATGCCGTCGAATTTGCGGTCTTCCGGGCAGAGCACGATGCCGGAGCGGATCGACTGCGGCGGGCTGTCAGGCGTGACGGTAGCGCCATCGACGCTGACGGTGCCCTGCGAGCGGCTGTCGGCGCCATAGACCAGACGCGCCATCTCGCTGCGTCCGGCGCCGATCAGGCCGAAGAAGCCGAGGATTTCACCCTGGCGCACGGAAAAGCTGATCGGCGTGCGCAGCTTGCGGCCGGCAAGGTCCTTAACCTCCAGCCGCACGGCACCGCGCTCGCGCGGGCGAAAACCCCAGATGTTGGAAATCTCGCGGCCGACCATTTCGGCGATGATCTGCTCGCGCGTGATCTGGACGATCTCTGGATGGTGCGCTGCAAGCTTGCCGTCGCGCAGCACCGTGAGGCTGTCGCAGAGGCGAAAGATCTCGTCGAGACGGTGGGAGACGTAAAGGATGACCTTGCCCTGCGCCCGCAGGCGATCGATGAGCGTGAAGAGGATTTCGCTTTCGCGGGACGAGAGCGAGGAGGTCGGCTCGTCGAGCGCGATGACGCGCGCATCGGCCATCACGGCCTTGGCGATCTCGACCATCTGGCGTTCGCCGATCGAGAGAGAAGCCACCTTGGCGGCCGGATCGATGTCGATGCCGATTTCCGCGAGCTTCTCCTTCACCACGCCGACGAGGCGCGAGCGGTCGATCACGCCGGCCTTGCCGGGAAAGCGGCCGAGCCAGAGGTTTTCGGCAACCGTCAGCTCGGGCACGAGTTGGAGTTCCTGGTGGATGACGATGACGCCCGCATCGAAGGCATCACGCACCGAGCGGTAGTGCTGCAACTGGCCGTCGATCCGGATCTCGCCGGTATCGGCGGATTGATCGCCCGAGAGCACGCGGATGAGGGTCGATTTGCCCGCGCCGTTTTCGCCCATAAGGCCGTGCACCGCGCCCTTCTTCACCGAGAAGGAAACGTCGGCGAGCGCCTGCACGCCGGGATATCCCTTGGATATCGCCTTGAATTCAAGAAAGTCCTGCATCTCTCCACCCCGAAAAGAGGCCCGGCGGCAGCACGCCGCCGGGATGACATCACCTTGGGAGGATGATTATTCGATGCCGAGGTCCTTGCGAACCGTCTCGTAATTGTCGCGCAGCGCGACCTGGCCGGCCGTCAGGATCAGCTTTTCCGGCTCCTTGCCGTTGGCGATCCACTCATACATGTTGAGCGCGGTCTCGTAGCCGTGACGCTTCGGCGAGATGATCACGGTACCGAAGAAGCCGGTGGCAGAAGGCTTCTTGAACTCGTTGATCGCCGAATCCGCGCCGCCGATGCCCACGCCGATCATGCTGTCGGCGGCAATGCCTACGCTTTCGGTTGCGCGCACCGCGCCGAGCACGGCTTCGTCATTAAGGCCGACGGCGACCCAGTGCTTGATGCCGGCATTCTTGTTGAGCACGACGGTCGAGGCGTTGAGCGCCGCTTCCGTATCGGTCTTCGCCTGCGGGGCGTCAAAAATGTTGGCTTCCGGGAAGCCGGCGGCCTTCAGCACGGAGAGGGCGCCATCGACGCGGTCGACGGCGGTCGGCAGCTGGTCGTAGGAAACGCGGATCGCGCCGACGTCCTTCATGTCCCAGCCGCGTTTCTTGATTTCCCCGACGATGGTCTGGCCGACGGCCTCGCCGATCTTGGTGGCCGAGATGCCCATATGCGGCACGTCCTCGATCGGGCTGCCATCGGCATTGACCAGGCGGTCGTCGACGGTCATCAGCTTGAGGTCGTTGGCGGCCGCCTTGGCGACGATGCCGGGGCCGAGCTTTACGTCCGGCGTGCAGACGATGAAGCCCTGCGCGCCCTGTGCGCCGAGATTGTCGATGGCCGACTGAACCTTCTCGCCGTCTTCCGCGCCGATCTTGACGAGGGTGAAACCCTTCTCCTTGGCGGCCTCGTCGGCGAACTTCCATTCGTCCTGGAACCACGGCTCTTCCGGCTGCTTCACGATGAAGCCGATCTTCACGTCGGCGGCGAAGGCGGAGGTCGCGGTGAACACGGCGACGGTGCCAGCCAGGATGGCTGCTTTGATAAAGCCCATTGTCTCTCTCCCAAATTAACTGCGCTTGCAGTGGGCTTTGGTGTAATGTCTTTCATCATATTCGTCAATTGCGTTTGTATGATGAATTAAATATCAGTGTATGATAGTAGTGTCGGGATGACGCGAATCCGGTCGTCGCCTTCGGGCGGGAAACGGGATATGCATCGCGGACGGAATGGGGTGGAGAATGGCTGTGCAGGAACAGGATGAACGCGTGAGCGCGCCCGAAGGCGAGGCGCCGGTGCGCCGCCCGCGCGTGCAGAAAAACATTACGCGGGCGATCGCCTCGGATATCTGCGCCGACGTCTTTCCGGTCGGCGGCTTCCTGCCGACGGAAAACGAACTGTGCCTGCGCTACGGCGTCAGCCGCACGGTCATCCGCGAATCGCTGAAGATCCTCGAATCCAAGGGTTTGGTGCGCGGGCGTTCGCGGGTGGGCACCGTGGTTTGCGCCAAGGAAGAGTGGAACATCCTCGACCAGCAGGTGCTGGAATGGATCGGGCCGCGCATCTTCGAACTCGACCTGTTGAAATGCGTGCTCGACGCACGCCGTGCCATCGAACCCTTCGCTGCCGAATTCGCCGCCGAACGCGCGACGGTTCAGGAAGTGGCCGAGATCGAGCGGGCTTGGGAACAGATGCGCGACGCCGAGGGCGACGTCGCACGCTTCACCGAGGCCGACGTCGCCTTCCATGCCGGCCTGCTGAAGGCCAGCCACAACCAGGTCTTTATGCAGCTCGCGAGCATCATCCGCGCGGCGCTGGAGTTCTCGCTCTATGCCTCCAACGAGGCGGTGGATGCACGCGGCGAAGCCGTCGAAATCCACAAGCAGCTCGTCGAGGCGTTGCGCATGCGCGACAAGGCGGCGGCGCGCGACTGCTCGCACCGCATGCTCGACCTTGCCGCGCGCGACCTGGCGCTCGCCATCCGGAAACATCCGCCCGCCGGCGAATGACCGCGTCCTTTCCCCTTCCAAGACGAGTATCATGATGAAGATCACGAAGCTGACGACCTATATCGTGCCGCCGCGGTGGCTGTTCCTGAAGGTGGAGACGGACGAGGGCATTATCGGCTGGGGTGAGCCGGTGGTGGAAGGCCGCGCGCTGACGGTGCAGGCCGCTGTGGAAGAGCTGTCGGATTACCTTATCGGTAAGGACCCGTTGCTGATCGAAGACCATTGGCAGGTCATGTATCGCGGCGGTTTCTATCGTGGCGGGGCCGTGCACATGTCGGCGCTCGCCGGCATCGACCAGGCGCTGTGGGACATCAAGGGCAAGGCCTATGGTCAGCCGATCCATGCCCTGCTCGGCGGCCAGGTGCGCGACAAGATCAAGGTCTATTCGTGGATCGGCGGCGATCGTCCCGCCGACGTCGCCAACAATGCCCGCGAGGTGGTCGCCCGCGGCTTCAAAGCCATCAAGCTCAACGGCTGCGAGGAGATGCAGATCGTCGATACCTGGGACAAGGTCGAGAAGGCGGTGGAAACCATCGCGACGATCCGCGAGGCGGTCGGCCCCTCTATCGGAATCGGTGTCGATTTCCACGGCCGCGTGCACCGGCCGATGGCCAAGGTCTTGGCGAAGGAACTCGAACAGTTCAAGCTGATGTTCATCGAGGAGCCGGTGCTGTCGGAAAACCGGGAAGCCCTCAAGGAGATCGCCAACCATTGCTCGACGCCGATTGCCTTGGGCGAACGGCTCTATTCGCGCTGGGACTTCAAGCAAGTCCTTTCGGACGGCTATGTCGATATCCTGCAACCGGACCTGTCGCATGCCGGGGGCATCACGGAATGCCGCAAGATCGCGGCGATGGCGGAGGCCTATGACGTGGCGCTGGCGCCGCATTGCCCGCTCGGGCCGATTGCACTTGCGGCGTGCCTGCAGGTCGATGCGGTCTCCTACAATGCCTTCATCCAGGAACAGAGCCTCGGCATTCATTACAACAAGGGCAACGACATCCTCGACTACATCTCCAACAAGGAGGTGTTCCACTATGCGGATGGCTTCGTATCGATCCCGCAGGGGCCGGGCCTCGGCATTGAGGTGGACGAGGCCTATGTCATCGAGCGGGCGAAGGAAGGCCATCGCTGGCGCAATCCCGTCTGGCGCCATGAAGATGGCAGTGTAGCCGAGTGGTGAGGAGAGCGGATATGGCTGGACGTCTTGAGGGAAAACGCGTCGTCGTCACGGGCGCAGCGCAGGGCATCGGCCTTGCCATTGCCGAGGCCTTTCTTTGCGAAGGCGCGAGCCTCTTCCTGATCGATCGCGATGGCGACCTGCTTGCGGTGGAAGCTGAACGGCTTCGCGCTGCCGGTGGACGGGTGGCTCATGCCTCGGCGGACATAACGGACGCAGATGCCATCGAGCGTGCAGTCGCTACGGCCACCGAAGAGATCGGCCGGCCGAACGCGCTCGTCAACAATGCCGGCGTCAATGTGTTCTTCGAGCCTCTAAAGCTCTCCGATACCGACTGGCAGCGCTGCTTCGACATCAACCTCAAGGGCGCATGGAATTGCAGCAAGGCCGTGCTGCCGGGCATGATCGAGGACGGCGGCGGCGTCATCCTCAACATCGCCTCGACGCATGCCTTCACCATCATCCCGCACACATTTCCCTATCCCGTCGCCAAACACGCGCTTCTCGGCATGACCAAGGCGCTCGGCCTCGAATATGCCGGGCAGGGGGTTCGCGTGAACGCGCTGGCGCCGGGCTACGTGCGCACCCAGAAGGCCGTAGAATACTGGAACAGTTTTCCCGATCCCGTCGCGGCGGAAGCGGCGACGATGAAGCTGCATCCCGGTGGCCGCATCGCGACGCCGGAAGAGATCGCCAAGGCCGCCCTCTTCATGATTTCCGACGAGTGCCCCTTCATGAACGCCACCTGCCTGACGGTGGATGGCGGCCTGAGCGTCCTGCATCACCCCTGAACACCCACCTTTTTTCAAACCACCCAAACCTCCGGCGCACCCTTCGCCGGAGGTTTTTCTTTGCCCGTTCCTTGCTTGACCAATAATAACTCCGATTATATGAGAATAACAAAATCGGCACGCCATTGAGACGAGGAGGGGACATGTCCCGGAAATTGCGGTCGCAGCACTGGTTCGGCGGAATGGACAAGGATGCGTTCATCCATCGGAGTTGGATGAAGAACAACGGCCTGCCGGACGACGCCTTCGACGGGCGGCCGGTCATCGGCATCTGCAACACCTTCTCCGAACTGACGCCCTGCAACGCACATTTCCGCGGGCTGGTCGAGCATATCAAGGCGGGCGTGCTGGAGGCGGGCGGCCTGCCGCTGGAATTCCCGGTCTTCTCCTGCGGCGAATCGAACCTGCGCCCGACCGCCATGCTCTTCCGCAACCTCGCCTCGATGGATGTCGAGGAGGCGATCCGCGGCAATCCGATGGACGGCGTCGTGTTGATGGCGGGCTGCGACAAGACCACGCCGTCGCTGGTCATGGGCGCCGCCTCCTGCGATCTGCCGTCCATCGTCATTTCCGGCGGGCCGATGCTGAACGGCCGCCTGAAGGGCCACACGATCGGTTCCGGCACCGATGTCTGGAAATTCTCCGAGGATGTACGCGCCGGCGTCATGTCGCAGAAGGATTTCCAGGCCGCCGAAAGCGCCATGTCGCGTTCACCCGGCCATTGCATGACCATGGGCACGGCCTCCACCATGGCCTCGATGGTGGAAGCCCTCGGCCTGGCGCTGCCCGGCAATGCCGCCTATCCGGCCGTCGATGCCCACCGGGCGCGACTGGCGCGGCTCACCGGGCGCCGGATCGTGGAGATGGTCGCCGAGGACCTGCGCCTGTCGCAGATCCTGACGCGGGAGGCTTTTGCCAATGCCATCCGCATCAATGGCGCGATCGGCGGCTCGACCAATGCCGTCGTGCATCTGCTGGCGATCGCCGGCCGGATCGGCACCGAACTGACGCTCGACGACTGGGACAATTTCGGCCGCGACGTGCCGACGATCCTCAACCTGATGCCGTCGGGTGCCTATCTGATGGAGGATTTCTGTTATGCTGGCGGTCTGCCCGTCGTCATGAAGGAGATCGCCGACCTGCTGCATCTCGACGCCCTGACGGTGACTGGGCAAAGCGTCGGCGCCAATATCGAAGGCGTCGAGAACTACAATGACGACGTCATTCTGCCGCGCGACAAGGCATTGACCGCAAGCGGCGGCATTGCCGTGCTGCGCGGCAATCTCGCGCCCGGCGGCGCCATCATCAAACCCTCCGCCGCGACACCGGCGCTGATGCAGCACCGCGGCCGCGCCGTCGTCTTCGAGACGATCGATCACTACAAGGCGCGCATCGACGATCCGGCGCTCGACATCGACGAGACATCGATCATGGTGCTGAAGAACTGCGGGCCGAAGGGCTATCCCGGCATGGCCGAGGTCGGCAACATGGCGCTGCCGCAGAAGCTGCTGAAGCAGGGCGTGCGCGACATGGTGCGCATTTCCGATGCCCGCATGTCCGGCACGGCCTTCGGCACCGTGGTCCTGCACACGGCACCGGAAGCCGCCGTCGGCGGCACGCTGGCGCTGGTCGAGGATGGCGACTGGATCGAGCTCGACGTCGCCGGCCGCAGGCTTCATCTCGATGTCGACGAGGCCGAACTCGCGCGGCGGCGGGCGGCCTGGACAGCGCCGGTGCCGGCGATGGCCGGCGGCTATCAGGGCCTTTATGTCGAGCGCGTCATGCAGGCGGATACGGGCGCCGACCTCGATTTCCTCGTCGGCAGCCGCGGCCACGCGGTTCCCCGCGAAAGCCATTGAGGAGGTGTCGATGAACGATTTTCGGGTAGAAGACCTTCACGGCATTCATGCCATTCTCTACGCGCTTTTCGACAGCGAGGAGAAGCTCGACCGGGCGGCGATGCGCCGGCAGACGGAAATATGCCTCGCGAGCGGCGTACATGGGATGGCAGCGCTCGGCCTTGCAACGGAAGCCGCCAAACTGGATGAGCGCGAACGCATGGCGGTCATGGACTGGGTGGTGGAGGATACGGCCGGCCGCGTGCCCGTCGCGTTGACGATCTTCGGCGCCTCCATCGAGGAACAGGTGCGGCAGGTGCGACATGCCACCGACGCCGGTGCCGACTGGCTGATCCTACAGCCGCCCATGGTCGGCGCCTATTCCGCCGCCGAATATATCCGTTTCTTCGGCCGCGTCGCGGAGCGGACCGACCTGCCGCTCGCCATCCAGAATGCGCCGGCCTTGATGGGCCGCGGGCTGACGGCCGCCGACATCCGCGAACTGGTGCGCCAGCATCCGAATATCCGCCTGGTGAAGGGAGAAGGGCCGGTCGTCGACATCGCCCATCTCATCGAGGTGACGGAGGGGCGGCTGCCGGTGTTCAACGGCCGCGCCGGGCTGGAGCTCCTGGAAAACCTGCGCATCGGCTGCCGCGGCCTGATCCTGGCGCCCGATTCCATCGATGTTGCCGTGCGCGCCTACGAATTCTTCTGCGACGGCTGGGACGAACACGCGGAGGAGGAATACCGCCGCATGCTGCCGGGCGTCGTCTTCACCATGCAGGGCATCGAGAACCTCATCTGCTACGGCAAGCGCCTGTTCGGCGCGCGCGCGGGCATAGAAATCCACGACCGCGCGCCGGCGATGCGGCCGACATCGGTCGGCCTCGACATGACCCGGCGTTACGCGGCCACGATGGGTGGCTTTCCCGAATAGGGGCGACGGTCTATGAACGAGGGATAAAAGCAGGGGAGAGGGCGCGCATGAAGGTTATCGCTCGGGAGGATCGCGGCCTGCCGGCCCGTATCGCCGGTGATATCGGCCGGCGCATCACGCTCGGCGAGTTGAAGGTCGGCGACACCCTGCCGAAGGAAGCCGACATGCTGGCGGGCCTCGGCGTCAGCCGCACGACGCTGCGCGAAGCGCTGAAAATCCTCTCGACCAAGGGCTTTATCGAAGCGAAACCCCGCCTGGGTACGCGCGTGCGGGCGGCGGAGCACTGGAACACGCTCGATCCGGTCGTGCTCTCCTGGCAAGGCGACGCCGACGACCAGGAGGCGCTTGCGGAAGAACTCTTCGAGATCCGCCTTTCGATCGAGCCGCTGGCCGCGCGGCTGGCGGCCCGGCGGGGCTCGGCGCGCGAACACGCGCAGATCCGCGCCGCCTACCTGCGCATGGCGGAAGAACGGGCCGGCCTCGACGAGGCGATCGAGGCGGATATCGACTTCCATCTCCAAATATTCCAGGCGGCGCACAATCGTTTCCTGCTGCCTGTCGCCTCGGTCATCCGGGCCGCCTTGTCGATCAGCATTCCGAAGACCATGGCGGCATCCGGCGGGTTCGGACAGTCGCTGGCCCAGCATGAGGCAATCCTCGTTGCCATCGAAGCGCGCGACGAGGAGACGGCCGCCAGCACCGCCGCGACCCTGATCGCGTCGACATACAAGCGGAACTTCCAGACGGCCTGACCGGGTGCCGGAAAAAAAGAAGCCCCGCACGAAGCGGGGCAGCGAGCGCCACGGTTTGGCTCCCAATGACGCGGGGAAGCTCGCGGGTTACGCGAGTGGTATCCGGATAAGGTCTTGCCCCAGCGCAGGGAAGGTCTGATTCGGCGATTCCGGTACGCCTGTGCAAATAAATTGCATCGCCGTACACTTTTGCCCGCCCCTTGAGCAAAAAATGCCTAAGCAATGGGCAGATCAAGAGGCTTCCTTGAGAATTGCCGAGAAGAGCGGATCGAAGGCGCGGCGGATGGGCTCGGCGGCAGCGCCGAGGGCCACGGCCCAGGGGCCGATCATGCCGAGTTTCAGGCGCGGAAGCGCGCGGTTCTGGCGGTCGGCATTCGACGGGATGAGCGGGAACATTTCGGCGAAAAGCCGTTTGGCCAGCGGTTCGGGCGCGCTGCCGGAGAGGATGACGGTTTCGGGGTCGAAAATCGTCTCGACCATGTGCACGGCATGGCGCATGTCGGCGGCGGCGCCCGCCAGCCACTCCAGCACGCGCGGATCGTCCGCCAGCGTCAGCCGCTCGACTTCGGCATAGGCCTCGGTGGTCGCCGAATCGAGGCCGAGATGCTGGAAGAGCGAGGCGAGCGAAGCGCGGTGTTCCAGCGGCGACCGCACCCCGCCGCGCGAAAACAGCACCATGCCGATCTCGCCGGCATTGCGGTTGCTGCCGGTATAGAGCTCGCCCCCGAGGATAAGGCCGGCGCCGATGCCGTAGCCGAAATAGATGCACACGACATGGTCGAGCCCGTCGGCCGAACCGTTCATTCGCTCCGCCGTCGCGCAGGCGCTCGCGTCGTTCTGGAGGCTGGTGGCAAGGCCCGTGCCGGCGGCGAGCGTTTCCACCAGCGGGAAATCCTGCCACTGCGCCATCATCCAGGTATCGTCATCGGAGGGTTCCAGCCCGAAAGGACCGGGCATCGCCACGCCGAGCCCCGCAAGCCGATGCGCGGATTCCGGGATACGGCCGGCAAGATCCTGGCGCACGGTCTCGATGAGGCGCAGGATAAGCTTACTGCCTTCCGCAGGGCCGCCGGGCGGCAGGTTCGCCATGGCCCGCGCAACCTCGCGCCCCAGGAGGTCCACGGCGACGACGCGCGTCAGGTGCCGGTCGATCTGCACGCCGAGCGCGAAGGCCCCCTCGGGCACCAGCCGATAGGGCGTCGAAGGCTGGCCGCGCGCGCCGCGCACCACATCCTCCGAGGCGACGAGACCGTCGGCCTCCAGGCTCTCGATGAGGTTCGAGACGGTCTGCTTGGTGAGCCGCGTGGCGCGGGCGAGATCGGCGCGGGAAAGCGGCCCGTTCAGGCGGATGGCCTCGATGAGGACGCGCCGGTTGTGCGCGCTGGTGCCTTCCTGATTGGTCCCGCTCTTGGCCCGGATCGTCCGCAGTTCGTTCATCGGCACTTCCCTCTTGACACCATTTGAATAATACAGAACATTTAAGTCAAGCCATTTGACTTAATAAGAGACCAGAGAGTTTCAGGGAACTGCGGGGCCGGGTGCCGCGCCGAAACGACTTTACAAACAGGAGGACGCAATCATGTTGAAATCCATAAAGAAGACCTTGCTCGGTGCAGCGCTGATTGCGGCCGTTTCCGCCCCGCACGCCTTCGCGGAGACGACGCTCAACGCACTCTTCATGGCGCAGGCCGCCTATAGCGAAGCCGATGTGCGCGCCATGACCGACGCCTTCACCAAGGCGAACCCGGACATCAAGGTGAACCTGGAATTCGTGCCCTACGAAGGCCTGCACGACAAGGCCGTGCTCGCGCAAGGGTCCGGCAGCGGCTACGACGTCGTGCTGTTCGACGTGATCTGGCCCGCCGAATATGCGACGAACAACGTGCTGGTCGACGTCTCCTCCCGCATCACCGACGACATGAAGAAGGGTGTCTTGCCGGGCGCCTGGACGACCGTCGACTATGACGGCAAATCCTATGGCATGCCTTGGATCCTGGACACCAAATACCTGTTCTACAACAAGGAAATCCTCGAAAAGGCCGGCATCAAGGCGCCGCCGAAGACCTGGGCCGAGCTCAGCGAACAGGCGAAGGTCATCAAGGACAAAGGCCTGCTCGCCACGCCGATCGCCTGGAGCTGGTCGCAGGCCGAGGCCGCGATCTGCGATTACACGACACTGGTCAGCGCCTATGGCGGCGCGTTCCTGAAGGACGGCAAGCCGGCCTTCACCGAGGGCGGCGGTCTCGAAGCGCTGACCTACATGGTCGACAGCTACAAGTCCGGCCTCACCAACCCGAACTCCAAGGAGTTTTTGGAAGAGGACGTGCGCAACGTCTTCCAGAACGGCGAGGCGGCCTTCGCGCTCAACTGGACCTACATGTACAACATGGCCAATGGCGGCGAAGACAGCAAGGTCAAGGGCAAGGTCGGCGTCGTGCCGGCACCGGGCGTCGAGGGCAAGAGCGAGGTTTCGGCCGTCAACGGCTCGATGGGCCTCGGCATCACCGCGACGAGCAAGAGCCCGGAAGAAGCCTGGAAATACATCGTGCACATGACCTCGCAGGAGACGCAGAACGCCTATGCGAAGCTCAGCCTGCCGATCTGGGCCTCGTCCTATGAGGACCCGGCCGTCACCGCCGGCCAGGAAGAGCTGATCGCCGCCGCCAAGCTCGGGCTTGCCGCCATGTATCCGCGCCCGACCACACCAAAATACCAGGAGCTTTCCACGGCTCTCCAGCAGGCCATCCAGGAAGCCCTGCTCGATCAGGCCTCGCCTGAGGATGCCCTGAAATCGGCTGCGGAAAACAGCGGCCTCTGATTACCCGGACTTGCGGGCGGTTCCGGCCGCCCGCACACTGACCACCCAGACGATATGAAGAGGACGCTATGTCCAGCACCTGGATGACGACCCGGGCATGGCTGCTCATGCTGCCGCTTCTGGTGATCATGATCGCCGTGATTGGCTGGCCGATGATCGATACGGTCCGGCTGTCCTTCACCGATGCCAAGCTCGTCGGCACGGGCGGCAGTTTCGTCGGCATCGACAATTATGTGAAGATGCTGTCGAGCAGCAATTTCCAGCGCGCGCTCTACGCCACCACCTGGTTTGCCGTGGTCTCCGTAACAGCGGAAATGGTGATCGGCGTTCTCGCCGCCCTCCTGCTGAATCAGCAATTCTACGGTCGCGCCGTGTTGCGTGCCCTGCTGATCCTGCCATGGGCGCTGCCGACCGTCGTCAACGCGACGCTGTGGCGGCTGATCTACAATCCGGAATACGGCGCGCTGAATTCAGCGCTGACGCAGATCGGCCTTCTCGAAAGCTATCGCTCCTGGCTCGGCGAGCCGGGCACCGCCATGACGGCGCTCATCGTCGCCGATTGCTGGAAGAATTTTCCGCTCGTTGCCCTCATCGCTCTCGCCGCCCTCCAGGCCGTGCCGCGTGATATCACCGCCGCGTCGCTCGTCGATGGCGCGGGTCCCTTCAACCGCTTCCGCTTCGTCATCCTGCCCTATCTCGCCGGCCCCCTGATGGTGGCGCTGGTGCTGCGCACCATAGAGGCCTTCAAGGTGTTCGACATCATCTGGGTGATGACGCGCGGCGGCCCGGCCAATTCGACGCGCACCCTGTCGATCCTCGTCTATCAGGAGGCCTTCTCCTTCCAGCGCGCCGGCTCGGGTGCCTCGCTGGCGCTGGTCGTCACGCTCATCGTGACGGTGCTGGCGGTCGGCTACGGCATGCTCGTGCGCCGCACCGCGGGGAGCGCCACCTGATGGAACGCCGCAGCCTTCTCGCATCGATCCTCATCTACGGCGCAGCCCTTCTGCTCGCCGCCGTCATCCTTGCGCCGATTTTCTGGCTGTTCGTGATGAGCATTTCGCCCGCTGCCGATCTCGTTGCGCGGCCCTTGAAGTGGTGGCCGAGCGAGATGGATTTTTCGCGTTATGCCACGCTGCTCTCGACCATTCCGAACAGTGCCGGTGCCGCCTTTGTCGCCTCGCTCGTCAACAGCATCCTCGTCGCCGGCATGGCGACTGTCGCCGCGATCGTGCTCGCGGTTCCGGCCGGCTGGGCCGTGTCGCGCACGCCGTCGATCGGCTGGTCGCTGTCGCTGGTGATCGCCACCTATATGCTGCCGCCGGTGGCGCTTGCCGTGCCACTCTACATGGCACTCGCGACCTTCGGGCTGTTGAATTCGGTGTTTGGCCTGGCGCTCGTCTATCTCAGCATCCTGGCGCCCTTTACCACCTGGCTGATGAAATCCGGCTTCGACGGCATCCCGCACGAAATCGAGCAGGCGGCGATGATCGACGGGGCGAGCCTCTTTGCCACGCTGCGCATCGTCACCCTGCCGCTCGCCATGCCCATAGTCGCGACCTCGGCGCTCTTCGCCTTCCTGCTCGGCTGGGACGAATTCTTCTATGCGCTGCTCTTTACCTCCGACCAGCGCGCGCGGACTCTGACGGTCGCTATAGCCGATCTCGCGGGCGGGCGGGTTTCCGACTACGGGCTGATCGCCACGGCCGGGGTGCTGGCAGCACTGCCGCCGGTGCTGGTCGGCCTCATCATGCAACGTGCCCTGATTTCGGGCCTCACCAGCGGTGGTGTGAAAGGATGACGATGAACACGACGACACGACCGGAAGGCCTTCAGGCAATCGACCGGGAAATGGCCCGGCAGCATGCCGATGCGCTCGCCTCTTTCCGCAAAAATCGCGAGGTGGCGGAGAAGGCTGCCGCCAGCCTGAGGCGCACCGGCAAACTCCTGCTTCTCGGCATGGGCGGTTCGCACGCCGTCGGCCGCGCCGTCGAGCCGCTCTACCGGCGTCTTGGCGTGGATGCGATCGCGCTGCCGCTCTCCGAACAGCTCGGCGCGCCGCTGTCGCTCGATGGCCGCACGGTCTTCATCACCTCGCAATCCGGCGAAAGCGCCGAAGTGCTGCGCTGGTTCGACGAGACCGGCGGCAATGCAGAGACCTTCGGGTTTTCGCTGGAAGGCAGCTCTTTCCTCGCCCGCACCGCACCCTGCCTCGTCGGCGCCGGCGGCACAGAGCAGGCCTTTGCCGCGACCCGCAGCCTGACCGTTAGTTTTGCGCTGCACCTCGCCATCCTCGCCGCTTTGGGCCAAGACCCGGCACAGGCGATCAGCGCATTGGAAAACCCGCAGGAGCCGGCAATCGATGAGGCGCTTGCGACGCTCTCCGACGTGCGCTCGGTGGTGACATCGGGACGGCACTTGCAAGGTCTCGCCGAGGCTATCGCACTTGGCCTGACTGAACTTTCCCGCGTGCCATGCTTCTCGTTGGAGGGCGGCCAGCTGCGGCATGGGCCGATGGAGATGCTGTCGCCGGAGATGGGCGTCATCCTCTTCCGCGGCGACGATGCGACGGCGGATCTCGTGACGGCGATGGCGACCTCGGTGGTCGAGGCGGGGGCGAAGCTGGTGCTGTTCGACGCTTCCGGCCGGCCGCCGGTCGCGGGTGCTGCGACGATCAGCTTCCCCGCCCTCAATGGCCTTGCCGCCGTCTTCGCCATGCTGCCCACCGCCCAGCGGTTGATGATCGCCTTCGCCGCCGCGCGCGTTGAAGATGCCGGCACGCCGGTGCGCTCGACGAAGATTACCCGGAGTGAATGAGTGAGACCGCTTGCCGTCGTCGGAAACGTCAATGTCGACCTGATCATGGGGCCGGCCGCCCCCTGGCCGCAGCCGGGCACGGAGACCATCGTCGACCATGACGAGCTGCGCGTCGGCGGCTCGGCGGGCAATTCGGCGCTCGCCTGGATGGCGCTCGGCACGCCCTTCGAGATCGCCGCCAGCATCGGCGCCGACCAGTTCGGCACCTGGCTGGCGAAAGGGTTTGGCGATCATGCGCGGCATTGGCCGGTGCATGGTGACAGCACGACGCTGTCCGTCGGCATTACCCATCCGGATGGCGAGCGCACCTTCTTCACGACGCGCGGGCACCTGCCGCTGTTCAGCCTGGAGGATGTTCTCGCCGTGCTCGACGGCCCGCGGCTCAAGGGCGGCATCGCGCTCCTCTGCGGTTCGTTCCTGACGGAGAAGCTGGTGGAGGATTACGACCGCTTCTTCGACTGGGCGGATCGCCATGACATCACGGTGGCGCTCGACACCGGCTGGCCGCTGGATGGCTGGACCGAGCGGAATAAGGCGGCGGCAAGGAGATGGCTGTCGCGCTGCCGGATCGCGCTGTTCAACGAGGTGGAGACGACGAGCCTTGCGGGCGTCTCAGATCCGGCAGAGGCGAGCCAGGTGCTGCGGCAAGGCATGCCGGCGGATGCGATTGTCGTGGTGAAATGCGGGCCGAACGGCGCGATCGCCGTCGACGCGAACGGCACGATTTTCCGTGCCGATGCGCCACGCGTCACCGTCGTCGACACGATCGGCGCGGGCGATGTCTTCAATGCCGCGTTTCTCGCGTCCTTTGCGGCGGGCGAGGGGCTGGAGGCGAGCCTCACGGCCGGCATCAGCGTCGCCTCGCGCGCCATTTCCACCCATCCCAGAACCTACGTCCCCACCTTGCAGGAAGCCGTGGCATGAGCACCCTGACAATCAGCGCCATCCGCAAGAGCTACGGCAGCGTCGAGACGCTGAAGGGCATCGACATCGCGCTCGAAAGCGGCGAGTTCCTCGTGCTGCTCGGGGCGTCCGGCTGCGGCAAGTCCACGCTGCTCAACATCATCGCCGGCCTCGCCGAGCCGACCAGCGGCGACATCCGCATCGACGAGCGCTCGATCATCGGGGTGCATCCGAAGGACCGCGACATCGCCATGGTGTTCCAGTCCTATGCGCTCTATCCCAATCTGACCGTGCACCGGAACATCGGTTTCGGCCTGGAAATGCGCAAGGTGGACAAGGCCACGCGCGATCGAGCGGTGCAGGAGACGGCGAAGCTGCTGCAGATCGAGAACCTCTTGGACCGCAAGCCCGGCCAGCTTTCCGGCGGCCAGCGCCAGCGTGTCGCGATCGGCCGCGCGCTCGTGCGCAATCCAAAGATCTTCCTGTTCGACGAGCCGTTGTCGAACCTCGACGCGAAGTTGCGTATGGAGATGCGCACCGAGCTGAAGCGCCTGCACCAGCTGACGAAGACGACGGTCGTCTACGTGACGCATGACCAGATCGAGGCGATGACGCTCGCCACGCGTATCGCTGTGATGCGCAACGGCCGGATCGAGCAGCTCGACACGCCGGAAACCATCTACAACCGTCCGGCAACGCTTTATGTCGCGACCTTCGTCGGCGCGCCGCCGATGAACCTGCTGGCGGGAGCGGCGGACAAGGGCGGTGTGCGGATCAACGGCACGGATATCGCCGTGCCCGTGCCGGGCCTCGAAAGCGTTCCGCCGGGCCGCCGCCTGGTGCTCGGCATCCGGCCGGAGGCGATCGGGACGTCCGGGCAGGGCTTACCGCTTTCGGCACGCTGCGAGGTGGCGGAATTGACCGGGCCGGAGCTTGTCGTCACGGCCACCATCGGCAGCCAGCGCCTCGTCGCGACCCTGCCGGCCTCGACAAAAATCAAGCCGGGCGACGAAATCGCGCTCAGCGCCGACCCTGCCCTGTTCCACGTCTTCGACGCGGAAACGGAGCAGCGCCTGAACTGACCCCGCCTATTTCGCGGCGGCAAAAGCCTCGGTGATCGCGGCATAGACACGCATCATCGCCTGTGCGCCGCCGGCGGCGATGTAGAAATCGCCGGAGGGCAGGTAGACGACCTGGCCCTTCTGCCACGCAACGGTCTGCGCGACGAGTTCGTTGTCGAGCGTGATTTTTGCATTCTGGTCGTTGGAGCCGATCGCGGCGGCGCGGTCGAGCACGATCAGCCAGTCCGGGTTCGCCTCGCGGATGAACTCGAACGATACAGCCTCGCCATGCGTCGCCGCCTGAACATCGGAAATCGCCGCCGGCAAGTCGAGCGAACGGTGCAGCCAGCCGAACCGCGAGCCGGGGCCATAGGCCGTGACCTTCGGTCCATTGGTCATGACGATGAGCGCCTTGCCCTTGCCGGCAACCGCAGCGCGGGCTTTCTCGACGGTCGCGTTCAGTTCCTTGACCGCGGCCTCCGCCTCGGTTTCCTTGCCGAAAAGACGGCCGTAGGTCGAAAGCCGCTCGCGCGCCTGTTCCAGCAGGTCGTCGCCGTCCATCGTCATATCGATCGTCGGGGCCACCTGCGTGGTTGCGTCTACCTTCGTCGAGGAGCGGCCGCCGAGGATGATGAGATCGGGCGCGAGCGCGCTCAGCGCTTCGAGGTCCGGCTCGAAGATGTCGCCGACGACAGTCGCGCCATCCTTCAGATGGGAAAGCTCCTGGAGGTAGAGATTGGATGGCAGGCCTGCCGGCTTGACGCCGAGCTTGTCCAGCGTATCGACCGCCGCGATATCGAAGACAGCGACGGTCTCGACCGGCGTCTCCACGGTCTTCGGTCCGGCTGCCGTGCCGATTTCGAGTTCGGCGGCAAGCGCAGTGCCGGCGGCAAGAAGCGCAACCGTTAGCGCGAAAAATTTCAAGCAGGCCTTCATCTTGGTCTCCGGTAGGGCGGTCCCGGCGGCGAGCCGGGACCGTATCCGTCAGAACGTGGCGCGCAGGCTCACGATGAACGAGCGTCCGGGCTGGTAGAGCGGCGTCACCTCGCCGAACTCCTGGCCGTAGGTGGCGCGGTCGGAATAGGTCTCGTTGAAGATGTTCTTCACCTCGGCGCGCAGCGTCAGGTTCTGGTGCGTCGGCGGCTTGTATTCGACGAAGCTGTTGACGACCTGATAGGCCTTGAAGGCGGGGCTGCCGTCCGGAACCTTGTCGTATTTCGGCGCAAGCTCCACGTCGCCGCCGACGGTGAGGCCCCAATCGGCGAAGGTGTGGGCGGCGGAGACAGTGATGATCTCGCCGACCGGCGTCGTCAGATAGGTGCCGGTATCGGAATCGGCCGGTTTGCCGTCGATCAGCGTGTCGATATTGGCGTATTTCACGCGGACATAGCCATCCGCCCAGTCATAACCCGCACCGATCGAAAAGCCTTCGGATTCCACCTGGCGCGCCGCATAGGCATAGGCGTAGCGGGCGGCGCGCGCATTGTCCATTTCGGTGCGGAACACCGAGCCTTCGAGCGTAAAGCCGTTGTACTTGGCGACGAGGCCGACCGTGTAGTTGTCCGATGTTGTAGGCTTCGGCTCGGGATCATAGGTCCAGGCCGGGTTCATGATGAAGTTTTCCGCAAGCGGAATGCCGGCCCATACGTGGGAATAGCCCGCCTTGGCGGTCAGATATTCCGGAATGATGTCGTATTCGCCGGAAATGTTGCCGCTGAGGCCGGAATTGTTGAATTCCTGGCCGCCCGTGCCGGTGAACCACTGATGGTCGGCACGGCCGCCGAAGGAGAGCCGTGTGCGCTCGAAGGGCTCCAGGCGCGCCTGCACATAGGCGCCGAGGTTTTTCGCCTTTTCCGTCGCCGGCTCGAACAGGTCGTCGAGCTCCGCCTTGTCGTCGTAGAAGTCGACGCCGGCGGTCACCGTGCCGATGGCGGTGTGGAAGCGGTTTTCGAACTTGCCGTTGAACGTGCCCGTCGTGCCGGTGACGTCATAGGTTTCCGGCACGGTGCCGGGCTTCAGATAGACCTTGGTGGCGACGTCCGTTTCGCCATATGCGAGCACCAGCTTCGGATCCCACCAGCCTTCCGGCGTGGCGTCCGTATAGGTGAAGACCGTGTTCTGGCGGTCGAGCCGGTAGTCGCGGATCAGCGGTTCCCAGGGCTTTGCGCCGGTCGTCGAGCCCATATTGGCGCGGAACGGGCGCGGCGCCTCGTCCTTGATCGCCTCATGGCTGATCTCGATGCGGTCGCCGCTCTCGAATTCATAAGCGACCTTGCCGATACCGCTCAAGAAATGCGTGCGCGTGCCGAGCACCTCGTCGCCATTGCCGGCGGAAAATTCCTCGCCGCGGCCGATGTTGAAATAACCGAGATATTCGAAACCGTCCTGCTTGCCGAAGGTCGAGAGGCCGGTGGTGAAGATGTTGCCGTTGGTGTTGAAGCTCGAATTGACGAAGCCGCCATAGCCGTTGCCGTCGAGGAAATCGCCGACATCCTTGGTCTCGTAAACGATCGAGCCGGCAAGCGCACCCGGGCCAGCATCGGCCGGGGCCACGCCCTCATCGACGCTGACGGCCTTCAAGAGCGTCGGGTCGATCAGCGTCGTCGCATTGTGGTGGAAGACCTTGTTGTTCTGGCGGCTGCCGTCGATGGAGATGGCGAGGTTGGTTTCCTCGATGCCGTTGACATAGACCTTCTGCGACATGGGCAGCGAGCTGCCGACCTTGACGCTCGGCTCCTCGCGGAACACGTCCTGGATCGTGGCGGGGTTCTTGCGCTCCAGATTCTCGGAGGTGATGTTGAGCTCGCTCACGTCACCCTCGCCGACCTGCTCGCCTTCCACCGTGATGCGGTCGAGCGTCGTCGAGCCGTTTTCGACCGAACCGGTGACGAGCGGCGAAAGATGCTTGGACGTGACGATCGCCGTGCCGTCCGGGGTGATCGAATGCTGCGTCTCGGTGCCTTGCAGAAGCGCTGCAAGCGCCTCCTTCGGCGTGAACGTGCCCTTCACCGCCTTCGAGGTCACGCCGCGCGAGGTGGCGGCGGCAAGCGACACCTGGAGGCCGGACTGCCGGCCGAAGGCGTTGAGGGCGGCCGCCAGCGACTGCGCCGGGATATCGAAGGCCATGGCGCCGATGCGGGCAGTTTTCGCCTGGGCTGCCGCCGGCTGCACGGCCGCCTGCGGCAGGCTGAACAGAAGTGCCGCCGCGGTGGAAACCATCAGCCTGGTGAAGAAGACGGTGCGCACACGCCCCTTGGCGCGCGTCGTGTTCGATCGATCGCTATGCAAACGCATTTTACCCCCGGTGTCATCCTTCGGGATGCGCTGCCCCAGGCGCGCATTCCCGGTGCAGAGACGACCGCCTCGGGGATATTTTTCACGCCCTCTGCAATTTTCCTGATTTTTCCCGAAAAGTTTTAAACAAGTTCAGAACCGCGTGACGATGCGGGCATAGGCGGAGACCGAGCGCACCTTGCCGCCAAGCGGCTGGACGAGGGCGGCGAGCGCGCGGTCCGGGTCGCGCAAGTCATAAAGTCCGGTGACGCGCTGGCGGCCGAGCGCGCGGTCCGGCACGCTGATCCAGGCCGGATGATAGCGCCGCAGCCTTGCGACGACGCTGTCGACGGTGACGTCGTTGACGAAGAGCAGGCCGTTGCGCCAGGCGCCGATTTCTTCGAGCGGCACGGTGGCGTGGGTGATCAGGCCCGTCTCGCCATCGACGGTCGCCATGTCGCCCGGGGCCATTTCGGCAACGCCGCGCGCCGCACCCTCGCCGGAAATGCCGACCACGCCGCGGGCGAGCTGCACCGTCGTCGCCGCATCGTCGAGCGCGACGTCGAAGGCCGTGCCGAGCACGACGACCTTGGCATTGCCGGCATCGACGGTGAAGGGGCGCTTGCCGTCATGCGCCACGTCGAAGAAGGCCTGGCCGGAGAGAAGGCGCACATGGCGTCCCTGCGGCGTCAGGTCGACATCGATGGCGCTGTCGGCGGAAAGGTTGACCGCGCTGCCATCGGCGAGCGTCACCACCCGGCTTTCGCCCGTGCCGGTGCGGAAATCGGCCTGCAGCCAGATCATCAGGGCAGGTGCGGCCAGCACAAGCAGGAGGGCGGCGGCGAGCGCGAACACCGCGCCGGTGGCCCACATGCGCCGGCTGCGGCGAGGCAGGGCGGGTGCCGGGCGGGCCGGCCACAGGTCTGCATGGCGCGGCTTCACCTCGCCGAGCGCCTCCCAGGTCGCGAGCGCGGCGCGCCAGGCGGAGCGGTTGGTCTCGGTGCGCGCCAGCCATTCCCCGTGTTCGCGCAGGGTTTGCGGACAATCGGGGTCGGCCTTCAGCCGCAGCAGCCAGTCCATGGCCTCTTCCACCGCGCGGCGCTTTTCGCTGTCGTCCTGAATCAAGATATACCCTATGCCCCGGCGCTCCGTGCCGTGCACGGTTCTAGCCGAATATCGAATTGCTGCGTAGGGACGATTTGCGCGCGATTTTTTTTCACGGCGGGCGCCTGCCCGTCACGAGGCGCTGCCGAGCTTGAGCGTGATCTCTACCAGTGCGGCACGCACATGGCGGTGGGCGGTGGCGACCGAGATGCCGAGATGGGCCGCGACCTCCTCCAGCGTGTAGCCGCCGAACCGGTGCATTTCGACCGCGACGCGCACATCGAGCGGAAAGCCGTCGAGCACCTCGGTGATCATGCGCACCTCGTCGGATAGCAGCACCGTCTCCTCCGGCGTCTCGATGGCGCGCGGCATGGACCAGAACGGCGGCTCCGTGTCACGCTCCCGCATCTCGATCTTGCGCCGCTTAATGAGGTCAAGGCACAGGTTGCGCACGATGCGGTAGAGATAGGCGAGCGTCTGGCTGGCCGAGGCGCCATAGGCATTGGCCGGCGAGAATCGCAGGAAGGCGTCCTGCACAATATCCTCCGCCGCCTCGCGCGAGCCGAGGATGCGCGTCGCATAGCGAACGAGGGCAGGGCGGTGGGTCGCGTAGAGCAGCGAGGTGGCATCTCCCTCCGTCACGGCGCGATCCTTCTACAGAAAAACAAAACGCCGCCGCGGCGCGGAGACCGGCGCACGACACACCCACGATCTTCGGCATCGCCAAGCGCCGCCGCCATTGCCACCCTTTCAAAATCCATCGGCCGTGCTCATGCCGGCGACCGCTTCTGCATGAGAAATAGCTTAACTTGATTTGCGTAGTCAAGTTTATATCAATGAAAAATGGCCGGCTTCCCTCGCCGGGAAAACATGAGTAAAGACGTTATGTTTTTGACGGCGCGGGGCGCAGGTTCCGGCCGCCGTCCAGGGATGAAAGGGAAGGCCATGCTCGAATCCGTCGCCTATCTGGAAACCGCCAGCGGCTCGAAATACCTGGTGCAGCTCTGCAAACATTTCGCGCACAAAATCACGGTTTCCTATTCGGAAACCCATGGAGAATGCCAGTTCTCCTGCGGCACCAGCATTCTCGATGCGGATGAAAAGGGCCTGCGCCTGGTCGCGACGTCCGAGGACGAGGAGGGCCTTGCCCAGACGCAGCACGTCATCGAATCGCATCTCCTGCGTTTCGCCTTCCGCGAAGAACTTCAGCCGCTCGACTGGCGGCGGCAGGATGCGTCCCAAACCACGACATGACTGCTGCCGCCGCAAAACCGCGTCTTCGAACCGGAACGATCGCGGGCCTCGGGCTCGCGGTGCTTTTTGTGCTGAGCCTTGCCGTAGGCGTCAGCCCCTTGCCGCTGAACAGGGTGCTGAGCGATCCGGAAGCGCTCCAGCTTCTCGTCGTCAGCCGCCTGCCGCGCACGCTCGCGGCCGTGCTCTGCGGCGCCGGGCTGGCGATCGCCGGGCTGATCATGCAGACGTTGTCGCGCAACCGCTTCGTCGAGCCGGCGACCGCCGGCACGGCCCAGAGCGCGGAGCTCGGCATCCTTCTCGTCACGCTTCTCTTCCCAGCCGCCGCCCTCTGGGAAAAAACACTCGTCGCCAGCGGCGCGGCCCTTGTCGGCACGTCGGTCTTCCTCGCCACTGCCCATCGCCTGCCGCCGGCGCAGCCCTATCTCGTACCGCTGTTCGGCATCGTCTATGGCGGCGTCATCGGCGCCGCGGTCACCTTCGCCGCCTGGCAGGCCGACCTCCTGCAATTCCTCTCCGTCTGGACCAATGGCGATTTTTCCGGCGTGCTGCGCGGGCGCTACGAACTGCTCTGGATCGCGGCGCTGATGGTCGCCGTCGCCTGGCTCATCGCCGACCGGCTGACGATCATGGCGCTCGGCCGCGAGGCGAGCATCGGGCTCGGCATCGATTATGCCCGCATGATGCAGATCGGCCTCGTCATCGTCTCCGTCATCACGGCGCTCGCCGTCACCGTCGTCGGCATGATCCCCTTCGTCGGGCTGGCCGTGCCCAACATCGTCTCGCGGCTGATGGGCGACAATGTGCGCGGCACGCTGGGCTGGGTCGCGGCCGGGGGTGCGGGGCTGGTGCTCGCCTGCGACATTGCCGGCCGCCTCATCCGCTACCCTTACGAAATCCCGGTCGGCACGGTGATGGGCGTGGTCGGCGGCGCAGTCTTCCTCTGGCTGCTCTTCCGGGGACGTGCGTATGGCTGAGCGTCGCCTTCTGGGCCTTGCCGCCGCGGCCCTTCTCGCCGCGGTCGCGTTCCTGGCGATCGGCCTCAGGGGCAACATCGCCTTCGTGCTGGAACTGCGCCTGCTGAAGCTCGCGGCCCTTGTGCAGGTCGGCGTGGCGATCGCCATTTCGACGGTGATCTTCCAGACCGTCACCGGCAACCGCATCCTGACGCCCTCGATCATGGGGCTCGATGCGCTCTACCTCTTCGGCCAGATGCTGATGGTCTTCCTGCTCGGCGGCGTCGGTTACGTGGCGCTCGATCCGCAGCTTAAATTCGGCATGGAGGTTCTTCTCCTGATGGCGCTCGCCGCCGCTCTGCTGCTGCCCATGTTGAAAAGCCGCCTCGACATGGGCCTGATGCTGCTCGCCGGCGTCGTCTTCGGCGTGCTGTTCCGCAGCCTCTATTCCCTGCTCGCCCGCCTCATCGACCCCAACGAATTCGCCGTGGCGCAATCGGCAAGCTTTGCCAATTTCAATGCCGTGCGCACCGACCTGCTGGTCTTCGCCGCCATCGTGACCGTCATCGCCGCCATCATCGCCTGGCGTGCGCGCCATGTGCTCGACGTGATCTCGCTCGGACCGGATACCGCGACCGGCCTCGGCGTCGGCTGGGCCGGAACGGTGACCGGGCTGCTGCTCGTCGTCGCCGCCCTCGTCGCCGTCTCCACCGCGCTGGTCGGCCCGGTCGCCTTCTTCGGCCTGCTGGTCGCCGCCCTTGCCGAACGCATCGTCGACAGCCGCCGCCATGGCCTGCTGCTGCCGGCCGCCGCCTTTGCCGGCATCATCGTGCTCATCGGCGGGCAGACGCTGTTCCAGCATGCGCTCGGCAATGCGACGGCGCTCGGCGTCGTCATCGAATTCGTCGGCGGGCTCGTCTTCCTCCTGCTGCTGGTCCTCGGGAGCCGCAAATGATCCGCATCGAAAACGTCTCCTTCAAGCACCGGGCGACGCAGATCCTCACCGATATCACCCTGACGATCCCGAAGGGCGGCGTCGTGGCGCTGATCGGCCCGAACGGCGCCGGCAAATCCACGCTGCTCTCGCTCATCGCCCGGCTGCACCCACTCCAGGCGGGCACGATCGAGATCGACGGCCTGCCGGTCAACACGACACCCGGCCGGGAGCTCGCCAAGGTGATCGCCATCCTGCGGCAGGACACGGCGGTCGCAAGCCGCCTGAAGGTGCGCGAATTGGTCGGCTTCGGCCGTTTCCCGCATGGCCGCGGGCGCCTGACCGAGGCGGACCATGCCATCATCGACGCGGCCATCGCCCAATTCGACCTCGCCGATCTGGCCGATCGTTTCATCGAGACGCTCTCCGGTGGCCAGCGCCAACGCGCCCTCGTCGCCATGGTTTTCGCGCAGGGGACGGATTACCTGCTGCTCGACGAGCCCCTGAACAATCTCGACATGTATTATGCCCGCGAGCTGATGCGTTCGCTGCGCACCGTCGCCGACGAGAAGGGCAAGACCATCGTCATCGTGCTGCACGACATCAACCAGGCGAGCGCGCATGCGGACCGGATCATCGCCATGAAGGCGGGCCGCATCGTCGCGGATGGCGCGCCGTCCGCCATCCTGACACCGGACAGGCTGGAAACCGTCTTCGGCTTCCCCATGCGCGTGGAGACGATCGAGGGAAAACCCTTCGTGCTGCACCAACTCTAGACTTCTGCTGTTGACTATCATCCAGGCCCGTTCATCTTGCTCGGCATTCCATTGACGCAGAGGCAGGCATGACCGACCAGACCCGAACAGCGCTTATTGCCGGCGGGGCCGGCGGCATGGGAGCGGCGATCGCCGCGCGGCTTTCGGCCGCCGGCTATGCGGTCGCCATCGCAGACCTCGCCGGCGAACGCCTGACGGCAGCGGCGGAAAAGCTGCACGCCGAGGGACGTGACGTGCTTCCCGTGCCGCTCGACATGCGCAAGATCGCCTCCTGTGCCGCCGCCGTCGAGGCGGTGCTAGGCTGGCGGGGCCGTCTCGACGTGGTCGTCAACGCCGCAGGCGTTTGGCGGGAAGGCGAGGCCGGGACGATGACGGAAGACGATTGGGACATCGTCATGGACGTCAATCTCAAGGGCGCGTTCTTCCTGATCCAGGCCGCCATTCCGCATCTTGGCCCCGGCGCCTCGATCGTCAACATCGCGTCCGATGCCGGCCTCGTCGGCAACAACGGCGCGTCGATCTACTGCGCCTCCAAGGGCGGGCTCGTGCTGCTCAGCAAGGCCCTGGCGCTCGAACTCGCGCCCCGCCAGATCCGCGTCAATGCCGTCTGCCCGGGCGACGTCGCAACGCCGATGATCGAGTTCCAGGCGGAGCGTTACGGCGGCGGCGATCCGGACGGCTACAAGGCGAAGCTGCTCTCCAACTATCCGCAAGGGGCAGCGGCGCGTTTCATACGGCCGGAAGAGATCGCCCGCATGGTCGCCTATCTCTGCGAGCCGGACGCAGCCCCCATCACCGGCGCGGCGCTGTCCATCGATTTCGGCGTGACGGCCGGTTACTGAGGAGGGACGGATGCAGCGCAGGACGGCGATCATCACGGGCGCGGGCGCCGAAGACGGCATCGGTTTCGCCTGCGCGCGGAGCCTGGCGCAAGAGGGCTTTGCCGTGCATCTCGTCGCGACGAGCGAGCGCATTTTTGCCCGCGCGGAGGCGCTGCGCGGCGAAGGCTTTTCCGCGACGGGCCATATCTGCGACCTCACGGTGAAGGCCGAGGTAGAAAAGCTCCGCCAGGTGACGGGGCCGGCCGGGGTGCTCGTCAACAATGCCGGCATGGGCAGCGTCTCGGAGCCGGCGCTCCAGCGAACTTTCGTCGAACTGGAGGAGGGGGATTGGGATCGCGGCATCTCGGTGAGCCTCAAGACCACCTTCCTCGCGACCCGCCTCTACCTGCCGGACATGCTGGCCGATGGCTACGGCCGGATCGTCAACGTCGCCTCGGTGACCGGACCCTATGTCGCCAATCCGGGCGAGACGGCCTATTCTGCCGCGAAGGCCGGGATGGTGGGGCTGACGCATGCGCTGGCGCTCGAAGCCGGCCCGCAGGGCGTCACAATTAATGCCGTGGCGCCCGGCTGGATCGAGACCGGCGCCTCGACCGAGGACGAGCGCCGTGCCGCCCGGGCCACCCCTTGCGGGCGCGCCGGCCGGCCGGACGAGGTCGCCGCGGCCGTCGCCTTCCTCGCCTCGCCGAAGGCGAGCTATATCAACGGCGCCGTGCTCGTGGTGGACGGCGGAAACATCGTCCAGGAGCGCAAGGCCTGACCCGCCTCGCGCCCTGGAGCCGAGCAACAACACGCGCCGCAGGCGCCAAGACCGGAAGGTTTTTCCATGACGTCTCCCTGGCCCGACATCGGCACGCCGCTCGACCGTGTTTTCACCCCCATGCCCGTGATTGATGAAGACCGGCTCGCCGCCAACATCCGCCGCGCGCAGGCCTATTTCGACGAGCACGGCAAGGCCTTCCGCCCGCATATCAAGACGCACAAGATCGTCGCGGTGGCCGAGGCACAGCGGGCGGCGGGCGCCGTCGGCATCAATTGCCAGAAGATCAGCGAGGCGGAGGTTTTCGCCGATGCCGGCTTCGAGGATATCCTGATCACCTACAACATTCTCGGCGCGGCGAAGCTGGCGCGGCTGCGCGCCCTGCACGAGCGAGTGGCCCACCTCAGCGTGGTGGCCGACAGCGCGACGACCGTCGACGGCCTCGCCAGCGCCTTCGATGCCGCCCGACCGCTGACCGTGCTTGTCGAATGCGATACGGGCGGCCGGCGCTGCGGCGTGCAGACGCCCGAGGCGGCGACGGAACTGGCGGTGCGCATCGCAGCCGCCCCCGCTCTCCGCTTCGGCGGCATCCTCACTTATCCGGCACCGGGTGGCGCAACGGCGGTGGAAGCCTTCATGGCCGGGACCATGGCCCTGCTCACCGCCAAGGGCATCGACTGCCCGGTGCGCTCCAGCGGCGGCTCGCCAGACCTTTGGAAGGCCCATCTCGTGCCCTCCGCCACGGAGCACCGCGCGGGAACCTATGTCTACAACGACCGCAGCATGGTGCGCGCCGGCCATTGCACGCGCGGCGACCTCGCCATGCATATCCTCGCCACCATCGTCTCGCGCCCGGCGGAAGACCGGGCGGTGCTCGATGCCGGCTCCAAGGCGCTGACCTCCGACCTGCTCGGCTTCAGCGATTTCGGCGAAATCGAAGGCTACGAGGGTGCGCGCATCGTCTCGCTTTCGGAAGAACATGCCGTGGTCGACATCGGCGATTGCCGGAAGGCCTTTCCCGCCATCGGCAGCGTGGTGCATATCGTGCCCAACCACACCTGCGTCGTCAGCAACCTTTTCGACTGCATGGTCTTCCACCGCAACGGCGTCGTCACCCGCGTGGAGGACGTCGCCGCGCGCGGAACGGTGTGGTGAGCTAGACAAGAAGCATCGAAGGAGAAACGCCCATGGCTGAAAACGACGCCCCCTTTTTCATCGAGGATACAGACGAGGACGAAATTTCCTCCGATGTCGCAGGCATCGGCAACCTGCTCGCCACCACGCATATCCCCTTGCGCGCCGATGGCTCACTGGAGACGGGCGATATCCGCACGCAGAGCATCGCCACGCTGGAGAGCCTGAAAAGCTCGTTGGAAAAGGCCGGCAGCAGCCTCGCCGACGTGATCCACCTGACGATCTATCTGACGGACATCGCGGAGCGCCCGGCCTTCAACGAGGTCTACTGCGCCTATTTCAAGAAACCCTATCCCGTCCGCTGCGCCGTCGGCGTCGCGGCACTCGCCGATCCGGAGATGCGGGTGGAGGTGACGGCGCTCGCGGCCCGGCGCCGGTAACCCCGAGCGTGGCAGGGTGCGCCGTCGACCGGGCGGCGCGCTTGCCTTCGGCGCGGGGCAAGCCAATATCTCGGCGCGTTTCAGCGCGTTCATATTTTCTATAAAATTAGTATATTTCAGAAAGCCGTGCCTGCACCGCCGCGTTGACCTTTGTTATCCCTATGGACATCCGGGGTCTCAAGCGGAGCGGACACGATGAATGCGCATGCCGAAAACACTCTTTTCACCACACGCGATACGCCGGTGATCGATCATCCGGCCGATGCCGACCACCTGAAGGCAGCGCTGCGCACGCTGGGCGGCGGCGTCAGCATCATCACGGCGGGCGAGGGCGAGGCCCGCACCGGCGCCACCGTCACCTCGGCGACGGCGCTTTCCGTCGAGCCGGCCCGCATGCTCGTCTCCCTCAACCGTTCCTCCTCCACCTGGCCCGTCGTCGAACGCTTCGGCCATCTAGGCATCAACATCGTCGGCGCCGAGCACGAGGCGCTCGCCAACCAGTTCGCCGGCCGCGGCGGCCTGCGCGGTGCCGAACGCTACCGCGGCGGCGAATGGACCACAGCCATCAGCGGCGCGCCGCTGCTCGTCGATGCGGTGGCGGCGATCGACTGCGTCGTGGAAGAAGCCATCGAGCGGCACAGCCATATCATCGTCATCGGCAAGGTGCTGGCGATCCGCATCGGCAACGGCCATTCCCTGCTCTACCAGGACGGACGCTATCATGCCGTGTCCCGCTAAGGGCTGAGCCGGCCACCCAAACCAGCAATCTCTACTGCCATGACCCGCCGCGGGCGGGACCGCGAACCTATGGCCTGAAAAGGCCCTTCGAGATGAAGCGAAAGGAAACGAGATGACACGCAAGATCAGGCTTGGCGCATTTCTTCCCGGCGGCGGCCAGCACGTCGCCTCCTGGCGGCATCCCGACCAGCCGGCCGACGGGGCGACCAGCTTCGAATTCCACAAGCGGCTGGCGCTCACCGCCGAACGCGGCCTGTTCGACGCCTATTTCCTCGCCGACAATCTCGCCATCGGCTTTGGCGGCGCCCGCGAAGGCGGCAATGCCCGCATCGCGGGCTTCGAGCCGGTAACGCTGTTTTCCGCGCTAGCACCCTTCACCAAAAACCTCGGCTTCATCGCCACGGCCTCCACGACCTACGAGGAGCCCTACAACACGGCGCGCAAATTCGCCTCGCTGGACCTGATCTCGGGCGGCCGCGCCGGCTGGAACGTCGTCACCACGACCGGCGACCCGACCGCGCAGAATTTCAACCGCGAGACCCAGCTTCCGCACGCCGCGCGCTATCGCCGCGCCGCCGAGCATGTCGACGTGGTCAAGAAGCTCTGGGACAGCTTCGAGGACGACGCGTTCCTCCGCGACAAGGAAAGCGGCGTCTTCTACGACCAGGAGAAGCTGCACGAGAGCGAGCACCGCGGCGAGCATTTCCAGGTGCGCGGACCGCTCAACATCGCCCGCTCGCCGCAGGGCCATCCGGTCATCGTACAGGCCGGCCAATCGGATGACGGCCGCGGGCTTGCCGCCGCCACGGCGGAAGTGATCTTCACCGCCCACCAGCACATCGGGACGGCGCAGGAATTCTACCGTGACATCAAGGCGCGCGCCCGCGGCCTCGGCCGCAACCCGGACCATATCCTCATTATGCCCGGCGTCTCCGCCTTCGTCGGCCGCACGCTGGAGGAGGCACGCGAGAAATACGATCGCCTAACCGCGCTGATCGTCGAGGAGGACGGCGTCGGCCTGCTCAATGGCCTGACCGGGGGCACGCTGGATCTCCGTGGCTACGATCTGGACGGCCCGCTGCCGCCCGCACCGCCGACCGAAGGCATGAAGAGCCGCCAGGCGCTGATCCGCCAGATCGCCGACGAGAACAATTTCACCATCCGCCAGCTCTACCAGTGGATCGCATCGGCCCGTGGCCACTACACGATCGTCGGCACGCCCGAGACGATCGTCGATACGCTCCAGGAATGGTTCGAGAACGAGGCCGCCGACGGCTTCAACATCCTGCCGCCATGGCTGCCGACCGCGCTCGATGATTTCGTCGATCTGGTCATCCCAGAGCTTCAGCGCCGCGGGCTCTTCCGCACGGAATACGAGGGCACGACGCTGCGCGAAAACCTCGGCCTGCCGTTCCCCGTCAATCGCTGGGCCGGCGCCCGTTCGGCCGCCCAGGCCGCCGAATAGGGAGGCGTCGATGTCCTACGAAAACGTCAACTCCACGCTCGGCGCCGATTTTCGCCTGCGGCCCAGCGCCACGCCGCGTTTCGCCAGCCAGGTGCAAGCGTTCGTGTCGCCGCTCCTCGCCCGCTACGGCATCGTGCTGGGCTTCCTCGCGCTCTGGCAGATTGCGAGCACGCAGGGCTGGGTCAACCCCTCCGTCTTCCCGCCGCTCGACCTCATTCTTTCCGCTTTGTGGGACAGTCTTGCGAGCGGCGCGCTGCTCGATGATATCGCCATCAGCCTACAGCGCTCCGGCATCGCCTTTGCCGCCGCCGTGGTGATCGGCATCCCGCTCGGCCTCGTCATGGGCCAGGCGCGCATCGTCGAACAGGCGCTCGATCCGCTGCTGCAGTTCTTCCGCCAGACATCGGCGCTCGCACTCTACCCGGTCTTCATCCTGCTGCTCGGCCTTGGTGAAACCTCAAAGGTCTTCGTCATCTTCTGGGCGACGCTCTTCCCGATCCTGCTGGCGACGATCGGCGGCGTGAAGGAGGTCGATACAAAACTCGTCGAAATGGCCCGCACTTATGGCGCCGGCCGCCTGACGATCTTCCGCCGCGTCGTGCTGCCGGCTTCCGTGCCGGCGATCTTCGTGGGCCTGCGCCTCTCCGCCACCACGGCGCTGCTGCTGCTGATTGCCGCCGAGATGATCGGTGCCAACAAGGGCATCGGCTTTCAGGTGATGAACGCCCAGTACAATTTCCAGATCCCGCTGATGTTTGCCGCGATCCTGCTGCTGGCGCTTCTCGGCCTCGTTGCCAATGCGGTGCTCGTTCTCCTCCAGCGCAGGCTCTGCCGCTGGGCGCAGCCGAACGCCTGATCCCTTACCCTCTTTGTCAAAGGACACCGCCATGACCTTCCATTCGCGAAAGCTTTTCCTCTCCGCAGCCTTCCTTCTCGGCTTTGCCGGCGCCGCCTCGGCGGAAGACGTCAACCTGCGCTACCTCGCCAGCCAAGGTGGCCTGACCGCCCATGAACTCGCCGCCGAACTCGGCTATTTCGATGGAACGGGCATCACCATCGAGAATGTCGGTTATGCGGCCGGCGGCCCCGCCTCGCTGATCGCGCTCGCCTCCGGCGACGTGGAAATCGGCAGCGCGGCGACCTCCGCCGTGCTCAACGCCATCATCAGCGGCAACGACTTCGTCGCGGCCTACCCGTCGAACGGCATCAATGACGAGGTCCAGTCGATCTTCTACGTGCTGGAAGACAGCCCGATCAAGGATATCAAGGACATTGCCGGCAAGAGCATTGCCGTCAACACGCTGGGCGCCCATCTCGACTACACGATCCGCGAGGCGCTGCATTCGGTCGGCCTGCCGACGGACGGCGCCAACCAGGTCGTCGTGCCAGGTCCGCAGCTGGAACAGGTGCTGCGTTCCGGCCAGGTCGACATTTCCGCCTTCGGCTACTGGCAGACGACGTTCGAGGGCGCAGCGCGGAAGACCGGCGGCCTGCGCGCGATCTTCGACGATACGGACGTGCTCGGCGAGATCGCCGGCGGCTTCGTCGTGCTGAGCCGCGATTTCGTCAAGGCGCATCCGGAAGCGGCAAAGACCTTCGTGGAACAGTCCGCCCGCGCGCTCGACTATGCCCGCGAACACCCGGAAGAAACCCGCCAGGTCTTTGCAAAAGCCTTGAAGGAACGCGGTGAAAACCCGGACATCGCACAATATTTCCGCGGTTACGGCGTGCGCGCCGGCGGTCTCCCGGTCGAGCGGGACGTGCAGTTCTGGATCGACGTGCTGGTGCGCGAGGGCAAGCTGAAGGAAGGCCAGCTCGCAGCCAAGGACGTGCTCTATTCGCCTGACACAGCCACGAACTGAGGCGCGACCATGAGCCTCGCGCCCGCAACGCTCCGCGGAGAGGTGACGATCCGTCACCTCTCGAAATCCTTCACCCTCGATGGCCGCCCGCTGCCGGTTCTGGCCGACGTCAACCTGCAGGTCCGCTCCGGCGAAAGCCTCGCCATCGTCGGCGCCAGTGGCTCCGGCAAGACGACGCTGCTGCGCATCCTCGCCGGGCTCGACGATGCCGATAGCGGCGAGGTTCTGATCGATGGCCGGGCCGTCAAGGGCGTCGGGTCGGAACGGGCCGTCATCTTTCAGGAGCCGCGCCTGCTGCCCTGGCTGACCGTGCTCGAAAACGTCGCCTTCGGCCTCGATACCCGCGGCGTGAGCCGGCAGGAGGCGAGAAGCCGCGCGCGGCGTTACGTCCAGCTCGTCGGGCTGCAATCCTTCGAGAACGCCTATCCCCGCCAGCTTTCCGGCGGCATGGCGCAGCGCGTCGGCATTGCCCGGGCACTTGCCGTCCAGCCGGAAATCCTGCTGCTCGACGAGCCGCTCGGCGCGCTCGACGCCATGACGAAGATCAGTATGCAGCAGGAACTGACCCGCATCTGGCGCGACGAGGACGTGACGACCATCCTCGTCACCCACGACCTGGAAGAGGCGATCTACCTTGCCGACCGCATCCTCATCCTGCCGCGCGAGAAGAACGCCGAGCCGCGGCTGATCGAGATCGACCTGCCGCGCCCGCGCGACCGCAGTTCGCCGGAATTCGTGCGCCACCGCGAGGAATTGCTCCGCCTCTTCGGCCTGCATTGAAGGTGGCATTTGACCCTGCCCGCTCCGGCCGATAGACGAACGTCATCCGGCCGGAGCGGGCTTTTTCGCGCCCGGTCGACGGACAACCTTTCGACGGGGATCCCATGACCGATCTTTTCGACGCCGCACCGCGCACCGGCTCCATGCCGCTCGCGGCCGAATTGCGCCCGGCGACGCTGGACGACGTGATCGGGCAGGAGAAGATCATCGGCGAGGGATCGATGCTGCGGCGGCGCATCGCGGCCGGCCGGCTCGGCAGCATCATCCTCTACGGTCCGCCCGGCCTCGGCAAGACGTCGATCGCGCGCGCCATTGGCAACATGCTGGGCAAGAGTTTCCGGCCGCTGCACGCCGCGCACAACAACGTCGCCGACATCCGCAAGATCGCCGACGAGGCGCGCATGCGTCCGACGCTGCTCTTCGCGGACGAGGTGCACCGCTTCAGCGCGACGCAGCAGGACCATCTGCTGGCGCTCTGCGAGGAGGGTGTCGCCGACTTCATCGGCGCCACGACCGGAAACCCCTATCACACACTGACGCCGGCGCTCATCTCGCGCTCGACCATCCTCAAGCTGGAGCCGCTCGCCATCGAGGAGATGGAAGAGGTCGTGCGCCGCGGCCTCAGCCATCTGGCGGAGCGCGGCATCCCGGTTGTGCTGGAGCCCGCCATGCTGCGCCGTATAGCCGGGCGCTCCGGCGGTGATGCGCGCCGGGCGCTGACGGTGCTGGAAAGCCTCGCGGTCGGGCACGCGCCGGGCAAGCCGGTCGTCATCACCGAGGCGATGATCGAGGAGGCCTATGCGGCAGCACCCGTCAACCATGACCGGTCGGGCGACGCGCATTACGACGTGGTCTCGGCCTTCGTGAAGTCGATGCGCGGCTCCGATCCCGATGCGACGCTCTACTGGCTGGCGCGGCTGATCCATGGCGGCGAAGACCCGCGCTACATTGCCCGCCGCATCATGATCCACGCCTCGGAGGATGTCGGCCTTGCCGATAACACGGCGCTCCAGACGGCCGTCGCGGCGCTGCATGCCGTGGAGAAGATCGGTTATCCCGAAGCGCAGATCATCCTCGCCCATGCAGCACTGCACGTCGCGCGGGCACCAAAATCGAACTCCGCCTGCCGCGGCATCTCGTTGGCGCTCGCCCATGTGGCGAAGGAAGCGCCGTCGTCCGTGCCGATGCATCTGCGCGATGCGCATTACAAGGGCGCGGCCGCCCTCGGCCATGTCGGCTACGCCTTTCCGCATGATGACGGGCGTGGCTGGAGCGAGCAAACCTATGCGCCGGATGTGTCGCGCGGCAGCTTCTACCAGAGCGACGCCCGCGATGCGGCGACCTTCGAGCGGCGCGCCGACGAACATTGGGACCAGGTGACCGGCCGGCCGACGCCGCGCCGGTTCGGACGCTAAGCCTCGGTAAGGCCCGCCCGCACGCGATTGACGACCGTCCAGACGAGCAGCACGCAGGCCATCGGCTGGATATGCCAGGTCCAGGGCGGCAGCGTGCCGAAGCCCGCGACGAGCGCCCCGAGCGCGCCAAAAAGCAGCGCCCGGTCGCTCTTGCCCATCGGCCCCTCGTAGCTGCGCCCGTTGCCATGGGCGACGCCGAGCACGCCGGCAAATTCCGTCAGCGTCGCGAGAAAGACGATGGCCATGAACCATGGCAGGGAAAATGGCGCCACCAGCGCGAAGGGGATGTAGAGCACGGCATCGGAAACCACATCGGTAATCTCGTTGAGATAACCGCCGAGCGGGCTCTTTTGACCGTGTTCGCGCGCCAGCATGCCGTCCACCGCATTGAAGGCCATGCGCAGGAACATCCAGACCGGCACGAGCGCGAAGAGCGCGGGCGCGGGGTTCACGACGAGGAGTGCGCCGATCGCCACCGAGACGACCGCGGCGATCAAAGTCACCTGGTTGGCGGTGACGCCCATGGCTGCCAGCCGGCCGACTAGCGGGCGAAGCATATTCTGGAAGGACGATTTCAGTTTATAGATCGACATGAAAGCTCGAATCCGCTCGATTGCGCTCAACAAATGCAGACGCAACGCCATGAAATCAACTGCAAACATGGCGTCTCATCCGTATAGGTGGGGTGAGTTGTGCATGGGAGAGGGACAGAATGATTGAATCGGCGTTTGCGAGCCATGATGGCGTGGAGCTTTTCTACCGCGCCTGGCCCGCCCGTTCCGGCACCGCGAAGGGCGCGATCGTGCTTTTGCACCGCGGCCACGAGCATGGCGGCCGGGTGGCGCATCTCGTCGAGGAACTCGGGCTCGACGATTTCGCCTTCTACGCCTGGGATGCCCGCGGCCACGGCCGGTCGCCCGGCGAACGCGGTTATTCACCCTCCTTCGCCCATTCGGTGCGCGATCTCGACTGCTTCGTGCGCCATATCAGCGAGACCGGCGGCTTCGCGACGCATCAGATCGCCCTCGTCGCCCAGAGTGTCGGCGCCGTGCTGGCGTCCACCTGGGTGCACGACTATGCGCCGCATATCCGCGCGCTGGTGCTCGCCTCGCCGGCCTTCGATGTGAAGCTCTACGTGCCCTTCGCCAAGGAGGGCATCGCGCTCTGGCAGAAGCTCAAGGGCACGTTCTTCGTCAATTCCTACGTCAAGGCGCGTTTCCTGACGCATGATCCTGCGCGCATCGCCTCATTCGAGAGCGACTCGCTGATCACCCGCCCCATCGCCTCCAACATCCTGCTGGAGCTATACGAGGCCGCAGACCGCGTGGTCGCCGATGCGCGCGCCATCACGGTGCCGACGCAGCTTCTCATCTCCGGCAGCGACTTCGTCGTGCGCCACGCGCCGCAGCACCGGTTCTTCGAAAACCTCGGCAGCACGATCAAGGAACGCCACGTCCTGCCCGGCTTCTACCACGACACGCTCGGGGAAAAGGACCGCGCCAAGGCGCTGGAGAAAGTGCGCGCCTTCCTCACCGCGCGTTTTGCCGAGCCGCCGGTGGTGGCGGATATCCGGCAGGCGCATCTTTCCGGCTATACCCGCGACGAGGCCGACCGGCTGGCGACGCCGCTTTCTCTCTTCTCCGCGCGCGGGCTCTATTGGGCGATGACGCGCGCCTCGATCCGCTTTGGTGGCCTCTTCTCCAAGGGCATCGAGACGGGCGTGAAAACCGGCTTCGATTCCGGCTCGACGCTGGATTATGTCTATGAGGACGAGGCGCGCGGGCTCGGACCGGGCGGCCGGCTGATCGACCGGCAGTTCCTCGATGCAATCGGCTGGCGCGGCATCCGCCAGCGCAAGGTCCATCTGCAAGAGCTGATCGGCACGGCACTGTCGCGGCTCAAGGCGGAGGGTAAGCCGTTGCGCGTGCTCGACATCGCCGCCGGCCACGGGCGCTACGTGCTCGATGCGGTGGCGGCATCCGAGGCCAAGCCGGAAAACATCCGCCTGCAGGATTATTCGCCGATCAACGTGGAGAAGGGCACGGCGCTGATTGCCGAGCGCGGCTTGCGGGACGTCGCCGCCTTCCATCGGGCGGACGCCTTCGACGGAGAGGGGCTGGCGGCCACCGATCCGCGGCCGACGCTCGCCATCGTCTCCGGCCTCTACGAACTCTTCCCGGACAATGCCCTGATCGAGGCTTCGCTTGCTGGCCTCGCGCGGGCGCTGGAGCCCGGATCGCTGCTGATCTATACCGGCCAGCCCTGGCATCCGCAGCTCGAAATGATCGCCCGCGCGCTCACCTCGCATCGCGGCGGCGAGGCCTGGATCATGCGCCGGCGCACCCAGCAGGAGATGGACCAGCTCGTCGCTGCCGCCGGCTTCCGCAAGATCGAGCAGCGCATCGACAAATGGGGTATCTTCACCGTGTCGCTGGCCGAGCGCGTCTGAGGCGAGCATGGGGGAGGGCGTCGCATCCGTTCCAGCCGTCGACCGCCGCGCGGTTTTCCGCGCTGCGGCCCTGTGGCTCGTCTTTCTGGCACCGTTCTTCTACCTGACTTACGGCACGGCGAACTGGCTGGCGTCGCAGAGGACCGACGTGCCGAACCTCGCCTTCAGCTGGGAAAAGCATATTCCCTTCATCGCCTGGACGATCCTGCCCTATTGGTCGATCAACGCCTTCTATGCGCTGTCGCTCTTCGTCAACGACACGCCAACGGAGGTCGGCCGGCTGGCCCGGCGGTATCTGACGGCGCAGGTCGTCGCCGTCCTGTGCTTCATCGCCTTCCCCTTGCAGGCGATCTTCGTGCGGCCCGAGACGCATGGGCTGCCCGGCTTCATGTTCGACGTGCTCGGCGGCTTCGACAAGCCGTTCAACCAGGCGCCGTCGCTGCATATCGCGCTGCTCGTCATCATCTGGGATCACTGGCGCGTGCGGCTGCGCGGCAAGGTGCTCGCTCTGTGGCATGTCTGGTGCCTGCTGATCGGCGCTTCCGTGCTGACAACCTGGCAGCACCACGCCATCGACATCCCGACCGGCGCGCTGCTCGGCCTCTTCGCGCTCTGGCTTTTCCCCGCGGACAAACCTTCGCCACTCGCCGGCTTCCGCCGGACAGAGGATGCGAAGGCGTGGCGCCTCGCGACCTACTACGCCGCCGGCGCCGCGGCCTTCCTTCTCCTGACCGTGCTCGCGACGCTGGATTTCGGGGCAGGCCTGCTGCTGCTCTGGCCGTCGCTCGCACTCGCCATCGTCGCGGCCGGTTATGCCGGCGCCAGTGTCGGTGTTTTCCAGAAGCGAGCGGATGGCCGCATCAGCCTTGCAAGCCGCTGGCTGCTCTTGCCCTACCGGCTCGGCGCGCGCGCAAATGTCCGGTGGTGGACGCGGCGGCTTCCGGCGGCGGTCGAGATCGCGGACGGCGTCTTCCTCGGCCGGGTTCCGAACCGTAGCGAGCTTTCCACCTACGCCGCCGTCATCGACATGGCGGCGGAGCTGCCGGGCGTCGTGGCCCCCGGCCTCGCCTGGCATGCCTTCCCGACGCTGGATCTGCTCCCCGTCCCCGCCGCGCGCATCCGCGAAGCGGCCGTTGCGGTGGAAGAGACCCGGCGGCACGGCCCGGTCCTCATCTGCTGCGCGCTCGGCTTCCAGCGCAGCGTCGTCGTCGCGGCCTGCTGGCTGATCCGGTCCGGCCTTGCGACCGGTGGTGCCGCGGCCGTCGCCCAGATCAAGGCCACCGGGCGCCCCGTGCATATCGCGCTCGAAACCTATGGCGTCATCGAAGAGGCGGCACGATGACGGAATGGAGCGTGCTGACGGCCGATGCGACCCGCCGCCTGCGGCGCAATGGTTTCATTGGTGGGTCGATAGCCCTGCTGATCCTCGCCATCGCCCCGCCGACGGCCGGTGCGCATGGTTTTGCCGCGCCGCTCGCCTGGTGGCTGCTGCTCGCCTTCTGCCTAATGCCGCTCGCCCTGTCGGTCCACCTGCTGTTCGATGCCGCCCTGTTCCGGCTCGCCGGGTCGCATGACGGGGAGGCCGTTGGTCTCGCCGCCATCGACGATGTGCTAGCTCGCATGGGGCTTCGCGCCCGCGACGGCGCGCCGGCACCGTTGGCCACGCGCCTTGCAGGCTGCCGCCGGCTCCTCTGGCTGCAACGCATATCGCTGCTCATCGCCGTGGTGCTCTACGCCATCCTGCTCATCGACGCGGCAGATGGAGCCTGCCTATGCTGAGCGGTGCCGGCGCCTCCGTCCTACAGGTCGTGTCCGGTGCGGCCCTTGCCGGCCTTGCCCGCATCGTCACCGGCGTGCGGCCGATCTGGGCCGGATCGGCGCCGACCGGCCGGCAGCGCATCTATTTCGCCAACCATGCAAGTCATGGCGATTTCATCCTGGTCTCGACATGCCTGCCGCCCGGCGAGCGCGCCCGCACCGCCGCCGTCGCCGGAGCGGACTATTGGAATGCCGGCCGCATCCGTCGCGTCATCGCGAAAAAACTGCTGCGCACGGTCCTCGTCGAGCGCAACTGGGTGGAGCGCACGGCCGATCCGATGCAGGTGATGCTCGACGCGCTTGCAGCCGGCGAATCGCTGATCTTCTTTCCCGAGGGCACGCGCAACATGACGGAGGAGCCGCTGCTGCGCTTCCGCTCCGGCCTCTACAATCTCGCGCTCGCCCGCCCGGATGTCGAACTCGTGCCTTGCTGGATCGAGAACATGTCGCGCGTTTTGCCCAAAGGCGCCGTGCTGCCGGTGCCGCTGCTCTGCCGCGTCGTCTTTGGCGCGCCACTCACCTTGGAAGAGGGAGAGGACCGCAAGCTCTTTCTCGACCGCGCCCGCCAGTCCCTTCTCCTGCTCGCGCCGCAAAAGGATGTTCACCGATGAGCGACGACACCACCCGCCTCTTCCTGGGCCTCGTCGCCGTGCTCGTGACGGCGAGCCTCGTCGCCGGTGTCCTGTCCTACCGCAGCGAAAAGCCACTGCCGGCGACGCTCGACAATCTCAACGCCCGCATAAAAGCCTGGTGGATCATGGTGGCGGGCATCAGCGTCGCCTTCCTGTTCGGCACTGGCGGCGTTATCCTGCTCTTCGCCTTCGTCTCCTTCGCGGCCCTTCGCGAATACGTCACCCTCACCAACACGCGCCATGCCGACCGCTGGACGCTGCTCGGTATGTTCCTGATCGTCATCCCGGCGCAATATTACCTGATCTGGATCGACTGGTACGGGCTCTATTCGATCTTCGTGCCGGTCTACTGCTTCCTCGCCATGCCCGCGCTGACTGCCATTCGCGGCGACACGTCCCGCTTCCTCGAACGGGTCAGCGAGCAGCAATGGGGCATCATGCTGTCGGTCTATTGCATCAGCCATGTGCCCGCGCTGGTGACGCTGCCTATCCCCGGCAACGAGGGCCGCGGCCTGCTCCTGATCGCCTTCCTGATCGCCACCGTCCAGGGCAGCGACGTGCTGCAATACATTTTTGGAAAGCTCTTCGGACGCCACAAGATCGCGCCTAATGTCTCGCCATCGAAAACCTGGGAAGGCCTGATCGGCGGCATCCTGAGCGCCTCGGCGCTGGGCGCCGGCCTCTACTGGCTGACACCCTTTTCGCCGCTCGAAGCGGGCGCGCTTGCGGGTCTCGCCTGCATCATGGGCTTCTTCGGTGGCCTCGTCGCTTCTGCCATCAAACGCGACCGCGGCGTGAAGGACTGGGGCCACATGATCGAGGGCCACGGCGGCATGCTCGACCGCGCCGACAGCCTCGTCTTCGCAGCTCCCGTCTTCTTCCACATCGTGCGCTACGCCTGGACGTAAGCGCCTACCAGCGCTTCGGCATGGGGGCCAGCGGGCCGAGGCTGTCGAGATAGGCGGATGCCGCGCCGTTCTCGTAGGTTGTCAGCGCGACATTGCGGTCGCGGAAGGATTTCAGCACCTGGCCGAGGCCGTTGGCGCCTTCCGCGCGCACTTGGCGCACCAGGCCGAGATCGATGGTGATCGGGAAGATTTCCGTGACCTGGCCGCACTGGTGCACGACCGTGCCGGTGGGATCGGCGACGAGCGAACGGCCGACGCCGCCGGCATCGAGGCCGTTCACGTCGACGATGTAGCAGGAGAACATCACCGCCGTCGCCTGCACGATGGCGAGTTCGGCCTGGCGGTCCGTCGTGCCGGTCAGCACGGGGTGGATGAGCACTTCGACACCCGCCGAGGTCAGCGTGCGCGTCGTCTCAGGGAACCAAATGTCGTAGCAGATCGACAGGCCGAAGCGGCCGATCTCCGGCACGTCGAAAATCAGGAATTCGCTGCCGCCGGTCACGCCCGCCTCGAAGGGCATGAAGGGGAACATCTTGTCGTAGCGCCCGACGATCTCGCCCTGCGGATTGATGACGACGGCGTGATTGTAGGTCTTGCCTTCGCGCTGAACGAAGAACGTGCCGGGAATTATCCAGACCCGGTGTTTGGCCGCCAGCGCCTGGAAGACCGCCTCGTCGGCAAGCGGGTCCGCCGCCGCGCAGGCATGCAGCGGGCCGTGCATGGCGAGTTCGGAAAAGACGATCATGTCGGTGCCCGGATAGAGCGCCATGGTCTTTTCCACCTGGATCGTCATGGCCGGTATGTTGCGGCCGGTGATCGGCACCGCCATCTGGATGCCGGCGATCATGAAGCGGGTATTGTCCCGCCGGCCGGTGGGGGCCGGCATTGCGCTTGGGTCGGAAAGGGGGCCTGACATGATATCCAGTTCTCGGTGGGATTATTTGCTCGTGCGGGTGGCGGAGCGCGTGGGCACGCCGCGCGGCGGCGTCGACACGAGGTCGTCGAAGGCCACGCCCCGGTAGGGCTTGCTCGACTTCAGCACGATATAGCTCGAAAGGTTGCCGATCTTCGGACCGAGCTTCAAAAGCTCGTCGGACAGCATCTGGTAGGAGGCGATGTCGGGGCAGACGAAGCGCACGAGATAATCGATCGGGCCGCTGACCTTGGTGCATTCCACCACGTAGCGCATATCCTCGACCATGCTCTCGAAGACCTGGAAATCCTCCAGCCCATGGCTGTTCAGCGTCACCGCGGCGATGACATCGACATGCCGGCAGACCTTCGCCAGGTCGATGCTCGCATGGTAGCTGTTGATGACACCGGCCTTCTCGAGCCGCTTGACGCGCTGCAAGCAAGGGCTCGGCGAAAGGCCCACGGCATCGGCCAGTTCCTGGTTCGTCACGCGCGCATTGGCCTGAAGACATGCCAGAATACGCAGATCGATCTGATCGAGCCGGATCGACCCGTCTTCATCCTTCATTCACTCGCCCCCTGCCGCCTGGACCGAGCCATGCTTCTTCTCGATGAGCGTGGCCCGACAGCCTCAAACCATAAGGATACGTTTGTTCCAACCCTGTCAAGCCGACCTCCCGGCGCGGTTTTCGGGCCTTTATCCGTCGCTCGGCACTGACGACAAATACTGTCGCCAGGGCTACCGCGCTCAGCAGCAAGTGTCGCAAGACGACAGAAATACGGCAGCACCTTTGCCGACCCCGGCGCTACAGTTGTGCCATTGGGGAGACATCGGAGGGGGAACGATGGCGTCGTCTATCCTGGAACAAATCACACGCAAGAAGCCGGTCGCCCGGCTGGTGGCCGATACGTCGGGCGCAGGCGACGGGCATGGCCATCTCGGCCGCTCGATCACGCTGTTCCAACTGATCATGTTCGGCGTCGGCGCGACGATCGGCACTGGTATCTTCTTCGTGCTCAGCGAACAGGTGCCGGTCGCCGGGCCCGCGGTCGTGCTGTCCTTCATCATCGCGGCGGTCGCGGCTGGCCTATCGGCCCTCTGCTATGCGGAGATGAGCTCGATGATCCCGGTGTCGGGCTCCTCCTATTCCTACGCCTATGCCACGCTCGGCGAGGGCGTCGCCTTCTTCGTCGCCGCCTGCCTGGTGCTGGAATACGGCATCTCGGCCGCAGCGGTCGCGGTCGGCTGGGCCGAATATGTCGAGAAGCTTCTCGCCAACCTCACCGGCATCGTGCTGCCGGGCTGGATGACCAAGGGGCCGATCACCGTCGTTGACGGCGACCATCCCTTCGCCATGGCCTTCTTCGCGGAAGGCTCCGGCCTCATCAACCTGCCGGCCGTCATCCTGGTGGCGCTCTGCTGCGTGCTGCTGTTGCGCGGCGCCAAGGAATCGGCCCGCGCCAACGCTATCATGGTGATGGTCAAGCTGGCGGTGCTCGCTCTCTTCATCGTCATCGCCGGCAGCGCCTTCAACAGCGCGAACTTCACGCCCTTCTTCAACGATAGCGGCTTCAACGGCGTCCAGGCCGCGGCGGCATCCATCTTCTTCACCTTCGTCGGTCTCGATGCGGTTTCGACAGCGGGTGAGGAAGTGGTCAATCCGCGGCGCAACCTGCCGATCGCCATCATCTCGGCCCTCGTCATCGTCACCGGCTTTTATGTGCTGGTGGCGCTGGCCGCCCTTGGCGTGCAGCCGGCCACCGCCTTCGAGGGGCAGGAAGCGGGCCTCGCCACCATCCTGCAGAACCTGACGGGTGCCGCCTGGCCGGCAAATCTGCTTGCCGCCGGCGCGGTGATCTCGATCTTCTCGGTCACGCTCATCGTGCTCTACGGCCAGTCGCGCATCCTCTTCGCAGTCTCGCGCGACGGGTTGCTGCCGTCGATCTTCCACAGGGTCGATCCGCGCAGCATGACGCCGGTCGCCTGCACCATCATCGTCGCGGTCTTCGTCTCGCTGATCGCCGCCTTCGTGCCGTCCGGCCTGCTCTGGGACCTGACGAGCATGGGCACGCTCACCGCCTTCACCGTGGTCTCGGCCGGCGTGCTGATCCTGCGCTATACGCAGCCGGACATGCCGCGCGGCTACCGTGTGCCCTTCGGCCCCGTGCTACCGGTGCTCAGCATCCTCGCCTGCCTCTACCTCATCCTGAAACTGAGCTCGATGGTCTATGCCATCACCGGCATCTGGGTGGCGATCGCGGCACTCGTCTACTTCACCTATTCGGCCCGCAACTCCCGGCTTGAAAAGCCGGATGGCATCGGCGAGGCGGCGGAATGAAGTACTTTGTCGGTTTTTCCGCCGACCAGGGCGGGCAGGAGGCGCTTGCGCTCGGCGCGGTGCTGGCCCGCTCCTGCAAGGCAACGCTGACGGTCTGCACCGTCACGCCGGATACCTGGGGCCACCCGTCGCCGGCCCGTGTCGACGGCGAATACGGCGCCTTCCTGCAACAACACACGGCGCAAGCCCAGGCCGCGGCAAAAGCCTCGCTCCCCGCCGACGTTCCGGCGGAGTTCCTGACCGTCTCCGCCTCGTCCGCCCGCGAGGGCCTGATGCGCGCCGCCGCCGAGGCGGGTGCTGATTGCCTCGTGCTCGGCTCGGCCCGCGAGGCCCCGCTCGGCCGTTTCGGCGAGGGTGGCGTGACGACAGAACTGCTGCGCTCCGCTCATCTGCCGATCGCAGTGGCACCACACGGTTATGCGGCGGGACCGGACACCCGCGTCAGCCGGCTGAGCGGCGCCTTTTCCGGCGCTGCTTCCTCGCCCGGCATGGTCGCGCGCAGCGTGGCGCTGGCGCGGGATTTCGGCGTGCCGCTCCGGCTCGTCACCTTCGTGGTGCGTGACAAGCAGATGTACCCGACGGGCGCCGGCTACGACGCGGAACAGTTCGTCTCCAACGTGCTGCGCGAACAGGCGCGCTCGGCGCAGGTCGCACTGCTCACCGGGCAGGATCGGCCGGAAAACCTTTCCGCCGAGATCGCCGACGGGCCGACCTGGAAGGCGGCATTCGAGTCGCTCCCCTGGGAGGATGGCGAACTTCTGGTGCTCGGTTCCAGCAAGCTCGGGCCGATCCTGCGCGTCTTCCTCGGTTCGAATGCCCGCAAGATCGTGCACAATGCGCCGGTGCCCTGCCTGATCCTGCCGCGCGCCGAGGAATAATCGAAAAGGGGTATTTCAGGCCCTCGGACAAGTCCCGTAAACTGACGCCAAGGCGGGACAAGGAAGAGACACGAGGCCCCCGCCGAAGGAGGACAGATGACGACCAGAACCTTCAACCAGCCGCTTGGCGGCAACGAAATGCCGCGCTTCGGCGGCCCCGCCACCATGATGCGCCTGCCGACGCAGCCGACCACCGAAGGGCTCGATGCCTGCTTCGTCGGCATCCCGATGGACATTGGCACGTCGAACCGGCCGGGCACGCGCTTCGGGCCGCGCCAGATCCGCACCGAGAGCTGCATGATCCGCCCCTACAACATGGCGACCCGTGCCGCGCCCTTCGACAGCCTGCAAGTGGCCGACATCGGCGACGTGGCGATCGACACCTTCAACCTGCCGAAATGCGTCGACATCATCACCGACGCCTATCGCGACATCATCAAGGATGGCTGCAAGCCGCTGACGCTCGGCGGCGACCACACGCTGAGCTACCCGATCCTGCGCGCCATCGCCGAAAAATACGGCCCCGTCGGCCTCATCCATGTCGATGCCCATGCCGACATCAACGAGCACATGTTCGGCGAGCCGATCGCCCACGGCACGCCCTTCCGCCGCGCGGTGGAGGCCGGCGTGCTCGACACCAAGCGCTGCATCCAGATCGGCGTGCGCGGCACCGGCTATGCCGCCGACGATTTCGACTGGCCGCGCGAGCAGGGTTTTCGCGTGGTGCAGGTGGAGGAGTGCTGGCACAAATCGCTGACGCCGCTGATGGAGGAAGTCCGCGCGCAGATGGGCGACCGCCCGGTCTACCTTACCTTCGATATCGACAGCCTCGATCCGTCGATTGCGCCCGGCACCGGCACGCCGGAGATCGCCGGTCTCAACACGATCCAGGCACTGGAAATCATCCGCGGCTGCTGGGGTCTGAACCTCGTCGGCTGCGACCTCGTTGAGGTCTCGCCGCCCTATGATCCCTCCGGCAACACGGCGATCACGGCGGCGAACCTCCTGTTCGAAATGCTTTGCGTCCTCCCGGGCGTCAAGAGGCGATAACATCATGGCAGACACCCATCTCACCACCGGCGAATATCTCGTGCGGCTGCTCGAATCCTACGGCGTCGAGCTGATCTTCGGCATTCCGGGGGTCCATACGGTCGAGCTCTATCGCGGCCTGCCGGCGACGAAGATCCGGCATATTACGCCCCGCCACGAGCAGGGCGCCGGCTTCATGGCCGACGGCTATGCCCGCGTGACCGGCAAGCCGGGTGTCTGCTTCATCGTCACCGGCCCCGGCATGACGAACATCGCCACCGCCATGGGCCAGGCCTATGCGGATTCGGTGCCGATGCTGGTCATCTCGGCGGTCAATTCGCGCGACCAGCTCGCCATGGGGCAGGGCCGCCTGCACGAACTGCCCTCGCAGCGCAATCTGGTGGCCGGCGTTGCCGCCTTCAGCCACACCCTGCTCGATCCCGCGCAGCTTCCCGAGGTGATGGCCCGCGCCTTCACCGTGTTCAATTCCGCCCGCCCGCGCCCCGTCCATATCGAAATCCCGCTCGATGTGATCGTCGCTTCCGCCGATCAGCTTTCGACTGACGCCTGGCCGCTGCCGGGCCGGGCTGCCGCCGATCCGGCGAGCATCGACAAGGCCGCCGCGATCCTCAAGGCTGCCAAGCGGCCGATGATCGTTGCCGGCGGCGGGGCTGCGGATGCCGCAGCGGAGATCGCCACTATTGCGGAAAAACTCGACGCGCCGGTCTTCATGACCATCAACGGCCGCGGCATCCTGAAGCCCGGCGATCCGCGGATCATGAACGGCAATCTCAGCATGCAGCCGCTGCTCGACGAACTCGCCGCCAGCGATGCGATCCTCGCCATCGGCACGGAATTCGGCGAGACGGAAATGTATCCCGAGCCGAAGCCGCTCGCCTTCGGCGGCCCGCTGATCCGCATCGATATCGACCCGGCGCAGCTCGTTTCGGGCCTGCGCTGCGACCTGCCGATCACCGCCGACGCGAAACTCGCCGCCGCAAGCCTCAACGCCGCCCTTGGCGAAGGCCGGGCAACCGGCGAGGGCGCGGCGCGCGCAAAAGCGGTGCGGGAAAAGGTCGAGGCCGGCCTTTGGCCTGCCTGCCGTACCCATGGTAAGCTGATGAAGGTCATCTCCAGCGTGCTGCCGGAGGCGATCGTGGCGGGCGACCAGACCGAACCGGTCTATGCGGTCAACCAGTTCTACCAGGCGCCGCAGGTGCGCTCCTTCTTCAATTCCTCCACCGGCTACGGCACGCTCGGCTACGGCCTGCCCGCCGCCTTCGGCGCGAAACTCGGCGCGCCGCACCGCCCGTCCGTCTGCCTGATCGGCGACGGCGGCCTGCAATTCTCGGTGCAGGAACTGGCAAGCGCCGTCGAGGCGGGCATCGCGACCGCCGTCGTCATCTGGAACAACACCAGCTACGGCGAGATCAAGGCCTTCATGGCCGAGCGCGACATTCCGCAGATCGGCGTCGATATTTTTACCCCCGATTTCGTCGGCCTCGCCAAGGCGCTCGGCTGCGAGGCCTCGCGCCCGGCCTCGATTGCGGAGCTCGAAAGCGAACTCGCCGCATCCACCACGCGCAAGGTGCCGACGGTCATCGAGATCCAGGCGGGCTCCGCGCTTGCCACAGCCCTGACAGCGTGAGGGGCGGATGCGGCACCAACTCTTCATCGACGGCCGCTGGCAGGACCCGGTAGAGCCCGGCCGCATCCCCGTCTTCGATCCCTATCGCGGCACGGTCTATCACGAGGTTTCCGCCGGCGGCCCGGCGGATGTGGCCAAGGCCGTGGCCGCAGCCAAGGTTGCATTTCCGAGCTGGCGCGATTGCGGCGGGCGGGAGCGCGCGCGTTATCTTGCGGCCATCGCGGAAAAACTGCGCGACCGCGCCGAAGAGCTGGCCCACCTTTCCTCGCGCAACAATGGCAAGCCGCTCGGCGAGGCGCGCATCGACATGGCCGATGCCGCGGCCTCCTTCGCCTATTATGCCGAGCAGGCGACTGCCCTTCAGGACCGGCAGGATGCTGGGGTCGCACTGCCCGAGGGCGGCTTCCATGCCCGGTTGCGGCAGGAGCCGCCAGGGGTCGCAAGCCTCATCGTACCGTGGAATTTTCCGCTGGTGACGACCTCTTGGAAGGTGGCGCCCGCACTCGCCGCCGGCTGCACCGTCGTACTGAAGCCGTCCGAAATCACGCCCGTCGTGGAACTGGAACTCGGCGCCATCGCGGAAGAGATCGGCCTGCCGCCCGGCGTGCTCAACATCGTCACCGGCACCGGCGACCGCGTCGGCGCGCCGATGACGACCCATCCGGACGTCGCGAAAATCTCCTTCACCGGCTCGAATGCGGTCGGCGCGCGCGTCATGGCGGCGGGGGCTCCGGGTGTCAAATCGGTCAGCCTCGAACTTGGCGGCAAATCGCCGATCGTCGTCTTCGCCAATGCGGATTTCGACGAGGCGGTGGAATGCGTGCTCGGCGGCATCTTCTTCAATGCCGGCCAGATGTGCTCGGCGACCTCCCGCCTGCTGGTGGAAAAATCCATCGCGCCAAAACTGATCGAGGCCGTGATCTCAGGCGCAAGGGCGCTGAAGCCCGGCGATCCGCTGGATGAGGGCACGACAATCGGCCCGATCACCATGAAGGCGCAGCACGACAAGGTGCTCGCCTATATCGAACGCGGCAAGGCCGAGGGGCTGACGCTTTTGACCGGCGGCTGCAAGCCGCCCGGCCACGGCTGGTTTGTCGAGCCAACGATCTTCGGCGATGTACCCACCACCAGCGCCCTCTGGCGCGAGGAGATCTTCGGGCCGGTGCTTTGCATCCGTACCTTCGAGACGGAGGAAGAGGCCGTCGCGCTCGCCAACGACTGCGACTTCGGCCTCGTCGCCACCGTGGTGAGCGGAAACGAGGTGCAGGCGAACCGCGTGGCGAATGCCATCGAGGCGGGCCATGTCTGGATCAACAGCCCGCAGGCGATTTTCGTCCAGACGTCGTGGGGCGGCTTCAAGGCGAGCGGCATCGGGCGGGAACTCGGGCCGTGGGGCATGTCGTCCTATCTGGAGGTCAAACATATTACGTCGCGCTTGAAACGCTAACCTGCAACGACGGACCGGGGGGCATGTCGAAAAAGAAGAAAGAGCGGAAGAACGGCAAGAAGCGCGACAAGCGCAAGAAGCACTCGAAGAAAAATGAGGGGTACATCATGGAAACCATTCGCAATGTTGCCGACCTGCGCGTCGTCATGCACCGTAACGAGCGCCCGATCTATTTCATCTCCGCGACGAACTTCAACCTGATCGGCATCGACGAGTGGGTGCGGAACTTCAAGTTCGTGAGTTACATCGACTGCTTCGACGGCCGCCACCCGAACGTCTTCGTGCCCTCCGAAATCCCCCATGCCGAATTCGAGAGCATCGAGGACATCAACAACTACCTGCTGCAGCACAAGGAAGTGATCGACTACATTACCAAGCGCGGTGGCCGCGCGGTCGCCACCTTCCTGATGTTCGACGAGACGACCGAGGAAATCTGCGAGGAACTCGGCATCGAGATCTGGTTCCCCAGGGCGAAGCTGCGCCAGCGCTGCGACAACAAGATGGAAACCGTGCGCATCGGCAACAAGGCCGGCGTGCCATCCGTGCCGAACACGCTGGCACCCGCCCGCACCTATGCGGAATTGCTGTCTTCCGCCCGGAAGGCCGGCATCGGCACCGACCTCGTCGTGCAGACGGCCTTCGGAGACAGCGGCCACACGACCTTCTTCATCGCCGGCGAAGAGGATTACGACCGCCACGCCACGGAGATTTCCGCGGAGGACGAGGTCAAGATCATGAAGCGCATCAAGTGCCGCGGCGCGACCATGGAGGCCTGCACCACGGGCTCCGGCACGCTGGTCGGCCCGCTTCTGACCGAAGTTGTCGGCCAGCCGGCGCTGACGCCCTACAAGGGCGGCTGGTGCGGCAACGAGATTTTTCCGGGTGCCTTTTCGGAAAAGATCCGGGCGAAGGCGCGCGACATGGCCTACCGCTTCGGCAACCAGCTGCGCGAGGAAGGCTATCGCGGCTATTTCGACCTCGATTTCCTGATCGATGTCGAGGACAACGAGGTCTATCTCGGCGAATTGAACCCGCGCATCTGCGGCGCCAGCTCGATGACCAACCATGCCGCCTTTGCCTATGCCGATGCGCCGCTCTTCCTGTTCCACCTGATGGAATTTTCCGGCATCGACTACAAGATCGACGTCGAGGAACTGAACGACCGCTGGGCGCGAAAGGAGTTCATCGATTCCTGGTCGCAGGTGGTGATCAAGTCGACGGAAGACCTCGTCGACATCGTCACCCATGCGCCGGCGACGGGCATCTACCGCATGGCGCCGGACGGCAGCGTCTCCTATGACCGGTTCGACTATCACCGCCAGGCGATCGAGAGCGAGCAGGAGGCCTTCTTCCTGCGCATCACCGGGCCTGGTGATTATCGCTACGAAGGCGCCGATCTCGGCATCCTGATCACCCGCGGGCGGGTGATGGACGACGAATTCGAGCTGAACGAGCGCGCCAGCAACTGGATCAAGGGCATCAAGCGCCTATATGCCAGCAAGCCGCTGACGGAAATCCAGCGCGACGACGCGCCGGAAGCCGGCTCGTTCAAGATCCTGTAGGACGCCATGGACCTCCAGTTCGAAGCCATAGACGAAGATAGGCCCGGCCCCAAATGGCGGCGGGTGTTCGATCGCCACTGGCATGCCTATAGCCGCTGGTTCGTGCGCGACGGCGTGCGCTCGCGCCCGACCTATTTCATGAGCCTCAAGGCGCTGCGCAAGCACATGCCGGAGCTGCTGCCGACTTACGAGGCGATCGTCGCGACGGCCGGCGACGGGGACCTGGAAGCGCGCTTCCTCTCCATGTGGTGCCCGCCCTTCTATGTCGGCGGCTGTTCGCAGGCGATCCTGACGGGCGCCGAGCCCGCGCTCATCCGCAATTACGACTACAGCCCGCGTCTCCTCGAAGGCACCTGGCTCGCCTCCCGCTTCAATGGCAAGCGGGTGGTGGCAGTCGTCGATTGCCTGTGGGGCGTACTCGACGGCATCAACGAGGATGGGCTGGCGGTCTCGCTTTCCTTCGGCGGGCGCACCGCCGCGGGGCAGGGGTTCGGCATCCCCGTCGTGCTGCGCTACGTGCTGGAATTTGCGAGCACCACGGCCGAGGCCGTCGCCATGCTCCAGCGCATTCCCGTGCACATGTCCTATTCGATCGCGGTGATCGACCGGGAGGGCCATCACGCCACCGTCTATGTCAATCCGGATCGCCCGACCGAAGTCGTGGAACGGCGCGTCAGCACCAACCACCAGCACGGCGTCGAATGGGCGCGCCATGCGGAAACCACCCGATCGGTCGAGCGCGAGGCGGCGGTGGAGAAATCGCTGGCCGGCGCTGCCGATACGCAGCGCGTGCTTGCGGGGTTCCTCCGCCCGCCGGTCTACCAGACCTCTTACGGGCGCGGCTATGGCACGCTCTATACGGCGCTCTACCGACCGCTCGATGCCTCGGTGGAGCTGGTCTGGCCGGGGTCGGTCTGGCGGCAGTCCTGTGAAAAATTCGAGGAGGAGGTGCGCATCATCCGCTTCAACGACGGGGATTCAGGCGGCTTTGCGCCGACGTTCAAGCAGGGCGCAGTCAGCAGTTAAGGTGAGGGGGAAGACGTGAAAGTAGTGGTTCTGGGGGGCGGTGTCGTCGGCACGGCCGCGGCCTGGTATTTGTCGAAGGACGGCCATGACGTGACCGTACTGGAACGGCACGAGGACGTGGCGCGCGGCACGAGCCAGAGCAATGCCGGCCTCGTCTCGCCGGGCGATTCCACCGCCTGGGCCTCGCCCGCGGCCCTCACCACTTTCGTCAAGTCGCTGTTCCGCTCCGATCTCGGCATCAAGGTGCGCTTCAGCCTCGATCCGCACTTCCTCTCCTGGTGCCTTCGCTTCCTGATGCAGTGCACGCAAGCGCGCGCGAATGCCAATACCGAGGTCAAGCTCCGCCTCGCCTTCTACGCCCGGGAATGCATCAACGCGCTCCAGCAGGAAACCGGCATCTCCTACGACGACCGGCGCAAGGGCATCCTCTATTTCTACCGTTCACAGCAGAGCCTGGACGCCGGCGCCAAACACATGCGCTACATCGCCGACCGCGGTCTCGCCATCGAGGTGGTCGACCGTGAGCGGCTGGTGGCGCTGGAGCCCGGCCTTGCCGCGGTGAAACACCAGCTTGCCGGTGGCGTCTATTCGCCGATGGATCAGACCGGCGATTCGTCCCTCTTCACCCGCCAACTTGCCGAGCAGGCGCGCCAGCGCTACGGCACCCACTTCCGCTTCGGCACGACCGTCACCGGCCTCGATGTCGAAGGCGACCGGGTCAAGGCCGTTCTGACCGACAAGGGGCCGGTCGCCTGCGACGCCGTGGTGCTGTCGCTCGGGCCGGAGAGTTCGCTGCTGGCGCGCAAGATCGGCGTGGACGTGCCGGTCTATCCCGTGAAGGGCTATACCGCGACCGTGCCGATCGACGAGGACAAGGGGCCGACGATGGGCGGCGTCGACGAGGACCGGCTGATCGCATATTCCCGCCTCGGCAATCGCCTGCGCCTCGCCTCGACCGCCGAATTCGCGGGCTACGACCGCACGTTCAAGCCGTCCGATTTCGCGAACATGTTCAGGACGGCGCACGATCTCTTCCCCGGCGCGATCGATGAGAAAAAGGCTGTGCTCTGGTCCGGCCTCCGGCCGATGATGCCGGGTTCCGTTCCGGTGCATGGGCGTGCGCGCTACGAAAACCTCTTCCTCGATACGGGCCACGGCCATGTCGGCTGGACCATGGCCTGCGGTTCGGGAAGACTGGTCGCCGATCTCGTTTCCGGCCGCAAGCCGGAGATCGATACGGCGGGCCTGCTCTACAGGAACTGATGCGATGTCCGACCCGCAAATCTCGATCGACCTCGCCCGCATCGAAAAGAATGCCCGGACCGTCGTGGACCTCTGCCGCCAGTCCGGCATCACACCCTTCGGCGTCACCAAGGGCACCTGCGGCATGCCGCAGGTGGCGCACGCCATGCTGCGCGGCGGGGTGGCCGGCATCGCCGAATCCCGCTTCGAGAACATCCGCCGGCTGCGCGATGCCGGCATCGACTGCCCGATCATGCTCTTGCGCAGCCCGCCACTGACGCGCGTCGAAGAGCTGGTGCGCACGGTCGACATCAGCCTGCAATCCGAGCTGCAATTGATGCGCGAAATCTCGCGCGTCGCCGAGCGGCTCGGCCGCGTGCACGACGTCATCCTGATGATCGATCTCGGCGACCTGCGCGAGGGCATCTGGCCGAGCGACCTCATCCCCACCGTCGAGGCGGTGCTGGAGCTGCCGGGCGTGCGCATCGCCGGTGTGGGCACGAACCTCACCTGTTTCGGCGCCATCATCCCGACGCAGGAGAACCTCACCCAGCTCGTCGCCCATGCCTATAAGGTGGAAAGCATCACCGGCCGCCCGCTCGACTGGGTGTCCGGCGGCAATTCCTCCTCGCTGCCGCTGTTGCTCGCCGGCGGCATGCCAAACGGCGTGAACAACCTGCGCATCGGCGAGGCGATCCTGCAGGGCGGGCGCGATACGTTCCTGACCGATCCCTGGGACGCGCTCGACCGCGATGCGTTCGAACTGACCGGTGAGCTTCTGGAGGTCAAGACGAAACCCTCCATGCCGATCGGCCTCTCCGGCATCGACGCCTTCGGCAATGTGCCGGTCTTCATCGACGAGGGCGATCGGCTGCGCGGCATCGCCAATATCGGCCGCGAGGATGTGATTGCCGAGGGGCTGATCCCGACGCGGCCGGGCGTACGCGTGCTCGGCGCCTCCAGCGACCATCTGGTGCTCGATCTCACCGAGGCCGAACCGCCCTTGGCTGTCGGCGAGAATGTCAGCTTCCGCATGAATTACGGCGCGCTGCTGACGGTGATGACGTCCGAATATGTGGAGAAGGTTCCGATGCGGGATGTGCAGGAGGCGGGCGAGGCGAGGACCTTCGCGATCGAGACGGACGCGATCGGCGGCGCGCTGGTCGTCGTGCAGAACATTTCCGAGCGCATCGAGCAGCTTGGCTTCGAAAAGGGCACGGGTGAAAATGCGCTGGCGCTCTCCGTCTGCGCCCGACGGCGCGATGTCATTCGTTTCGTGGAGGAGGCAGGCCGCCGGCACGATGCGCTGGGCATGATCTGGATCGATTCCGATGCCGCGATGATGCCGGACGAGGGCGTCGAGGCGCCGGCGGAAAACGCCGTGCTGCGCCGCATGCTCACCCGCCTGCCGCCGCATGTCGCGCCGGAAAACATCGTGCTGATCGGCCTGCGCAATGCCGCACCGGAAGAGGTTGCGGCGCTGAAGGCATCGCGCATGCGCGTTTTCACCATGGCGGAAATCGATGCCGTGGGGCTGCGCCAGGCGATGCGCGAGGCGATCGCCCTGGTGGGCGCCGGCACGCGCGGCTTTCATCTCTGCTATTCGCCGACGGCCACCGACATGTCCGGATGGAGCGGCGGCATCGGCGGCATCACGGTGCGCGAGACCCATTCGGCGATGGAGATGGCGGCGCTCAGCGGCAAGTTGCGCTCGCTCAGCATTTCCGGCATTGATGCCGCGCTGCCATCGCCGATCGGTGCGGAATGCGCCAATTTCATCCTGTCGGCTTTCGGCAAGACCATTCTCTGATCACAACAATGGGAGACCTTTCATGATCAAGCGTATCAAGCCCGGCGCGCGCTTCTGCCAAGCCGTCGTCGTCAACGGCATCGTCACCACGGCCGGCGTCACCGGCGATGGCGCCGACACGGTCGCCCAGACCCGCGACATCCTTGCGACGATCGACGGCCTGCTGGCCGAGGCCGGCTCGTCCAAGGCCAAGCTGATCAGCGCCAATATCTGGCTGCGCGACATCGCCCATTTCAGCCAGATGAACGAAGTCTGGGACCAGTGGATCGACAAGGACAACCTGCCGGTCCGCGCCACGGTGGAAGCCCGCCTCGCGGCCCCGGAACTGCTGGTCGAAATCCAAGTCACCGCGCTCGTCTGAGCCTTTTGACATCGATCGAAAGCCGAGGCTGCCAACGCGGCCTCGGCTTTTTTCCGTTCAGAATGTCTTCAGCACGTCGCCCAGCGCATCCACCAGCATGTCGGCATTCTCGCGGGAGAAGACCAGCGGCGGGCGGATCTTCAGCACGTTGGCGTTGGGGCCGGAGGCGCTGATCAGGATGCGGCGCTCGCGCAGGCCGTTGACGATGCGGGTGGTCAGCGCCGCGTCGGGGCGCTTCGCCGCCGGGTCGGCGACGATCTCGACGCCGATGAAAAGGCCGGAGCCGCGCACGTCGCCAATCGCCGGATGGGAGAGGCTCCTGAGCCCATCCATCAAATATTGGCCGACATCCAGCGCATTCTGTTGCAGGCCTTCGATGCGGATCGTATCGAGCACGGCCTTGCCGGCGGCGGCAGCGATCGGGTTGCCGCCGAACGTGTTGAAGTAGCGTGCGCGCGGGCCGAAATCGGCTATGACCTCCGGGCGCAGCACGATGCCGGCCATCGGGTAGCCATTGCCCATCGGCTTGCCGATCGTCACCATGTCCGGCGCGACGCCGTGTCGCTCGAAGCCCCACATCGCTTCCCCCGTGCGACCGAAGCCGGGCTGCACCTCATCTGCCACGAAAAGGCCGCCGGCCGCATGGATCGCATCCACCGCCGGTTTCAGGAAGCCTTTCGGGCCGGCGAAGATGCCGTCGCTCGAAAAGATCGTGTCGGTGATCAGCATGGCCGGCTTGATGCCGTGACGCTTCAGGTCGGCGATGGCCGCCGCAACATCGCGGCCGAACTTTTCCATCATCTCCTCCGGCGAATGGCGATAGCTGTCCGGCGCGGGCACGGTGCGCACATGCGGGCCGAGCGTCACGGATTCGCCGAGCGAGGGCGAGAATTCGGCGACCGCGCTCGTCAGGCCGTGATAGGCAAGCTCCGTCGCGATGATGCCGGTGCCCCCGGTGACGTGGCGGGCGATGCGCACCGCAAGGTCGTTCGCCTCGCTGCCGGTGCAGGTGAACATGGCCTGGCTGAGGGCTTCAGGGAACGTGGCGGTCAGCGTCTCGGCATAATCGATGATGCCTTCGTGCAGGTAGCGCGTGTGCGTGTTGAGCACGGCGGTCTGCTTGGTGATCGCCTCCACCACGCGCGGATGGCAATGGCCGAGCGAGGCGACATTGTTATAGGCGTCGAGGTATTTTTCGCCGGCCGCATCATAGAGGAAGACGCCTTCGCCGCGCACCAGATGCAGCGGCTTTTCGTAGAACAGGCGGTAGGCGGGGCCGAGCACCTTTTCCCGGCGGGCGATCAATGCCCGCTCGGTCTCGTCCAGCCGTTCGAAATCGTCTCGCGAAAACGCATTTACCATCGACATGATTCAGCCCTCAGAAAGATTGGGCACGAGCTGCTTCAGCCCGGCCGGCGTCAGATCGGATATGTTTTGCAGGCCCCGCCAGGCGGTGGCGTGGTTGCGCATGATGTAGTCGCGGTTTTCCGGAAACCGTGCGGAGCGCCATTCGGCGATGATGATCGACATCGCCAGCCGCGACCGGGTGAGGAGCGGCAGAAGCTCGACCTCTGCGGGCTCCAGCGCGCGGGCGGACAGGAAGCCTTCCAGGAACGCCCCGATACGCGCCGCCCAGTTTTCCGTGGCGAGATGATAGGAGAGCGCGACGGCGAGATCGTTGATGAGAGGCGCGTGCACCATGTCGCCGAAATCGATGATGCCGACGACCGTGGTGGGGGCTGCCGGATCGAGCAGGATATTGTGCGGATTGAAATCGTTGTGGATGATCTGGCGGCGCCGCAGCCCGACAATGGTGGGAAGCGCGCGCTCGAATTCGGCAAGCACGGCTTCCGCCTGCGCCCGGCGTTCCGGCGCGACGTGGTCGACGACGGCGGCGAGATCGAGCGTGTGGGAGATATCCCACATCAGCTTGCCCGCCGGCGGGCGGCCGTCATAGTCCTCCAGGCCCCGCCCCAGCTCGGCGAGCGCACGGCCGACATTGCGGCTCTGCGCCTCGGTGGCGGGCGTGCGATACTGCAATTCGCCGCCGAGGAAGGTGAGCAGGCGCATGATGCGCGGGCCGTCTGCGGTGGAAAGCGTGTGGCTCGGTGCGCCATCCGTCGTCAGCACCAGCCGCGGCACGGGTACGGCGGGTGCGGCACGGGCGAGATGCAACAGCGCGCCATCCTGGAATTCCAGCGCCGCCGGGTCCTCGGCGGGATTGGCGATCTTCAGGATGAAATCCGTCCCGTCCGAGCGGGTGAAGAGGAATGTCTCGTCCCGCTCGCTGGAAAGCCGCTTGATTGCGCCGCTCGTGCCATAGACCCGCAGCACCGCGGCCTCGGCATCTGCGAGCGACGTCGGGCTCCACGTCGCCGACATGGAATCGGCCTTCTTGGCGGCGGGCGCTGGTTTCGTCATAGTGGCTCCGTTGGCGCGGTTTTCCGCATTTCCTCGACGTTCACCTTGAAACACGCCGAAAAAGATGCATCAAGTATCTTATTAGTCGATTTTGCGGACCAGTTCCATGCCTGAATTCACCACACTGGATCATGAGAACCTCAACAGCGTCGTTTATGGCGCGCTGTGCGATGCCCTCATGCAGGGACGGTTCCAGCCCGGCGACCGGCTGAAGATCCGCGACCTGGCCGAACAGTTCGGCACCAGTGTGACCCCGATCCGCGACGCCATCCTCCGCCTTGCCAATGACGAGGCGATCACCTTCCGCTCGCCGCGCGACATCCGCATTCCCGAGATGAGCGAAAGCCGCTACCGGGAAATCCGGGCGATTCGCGTGCGGCTGGAGGGGCTTGCGGCAGAAACGGCTGCGCAGGTTGCGACCAGCGCCGATATCAGGGCCTTGGAAGGCATTTTGCTTGAAAACGAGCAGGCGATTGCGGCCGGAGACCGGCTGAGAGGCACGCAGCTCAACCAGGCTTTTCACTTCATGCTGCCGCAGATCGCCGGGCTTCCGGTGCTGAACACCATCCTGCGGCGGCTGTGGTTGCAGATGGGACCGAACATTTCCGATGCCTATATAGAAGGCGGGCGTGCGATGATCGATCATCACTATCCGGTCGTCGAAGCGCTGAAACGGCATGACCCGGCCGCTGCCTCGATGGCGATCGTCGACGACATCCTGCTCGGCGGCAAGCCGATCCTCGAACGCATCGAGCGCGGCACGGAGCGCAAGGTTCGCCGGGCTTGAAGACGCTTTAAAAAGAAGGCTTGCATTTCGAAAACCGCCAATTACGATGCATCAAGCATCAAAGGAGACTGGGCGCATGACCGAAGAACGCCGCACCATGCTGCTGACCGGGGCGAGCCGCGGTATCGGCCACGCGACGGTCAAGCTGTTCCAGTCGAAGGGCTGGCGCATCCTCACCGTCTCCCGCCAGCCGTTCTCCGAAGACTGCGCCTGGCCGTCGGCCCGCGAAAGCCATATCCAGGCCGACCTTGCCGATCTCAGCCAGATCGACCGGCTGGCCGCCACCGTGCGCGAGCGCCTGCCGAACGGCCGGCTGCATGCGCTCGTCAACAATGCCGGCATTTCGCCGAAGGGGCCGGAAAAGAGCCGCCTCGGCGTGATGGGCACGGACGCGGATGTCTGGACGCATGTGCTGAATGTCAATGTCGTCTCGACGGCGCTGATCGCCCGTGCCCTCATGCCGGAGCTCGAAGCGGCGAAGGGCTCGATCGTCAACGTCACCTCCATCGCCGGAACGCGCGTTCATCCCTTCGCAGGTGTCGCCTATGCGGCATCGAAGGCGGCCCTCGGCTCGCTGACGCGCGAGATGGCGCATGAATTCGGCAAACGCGGCGTGCGGGCCAATGCCATCGCGCCGGGTGAAATCGAAACCTCGATCCTGTCGCCCGGAACGGACGCGCTGGTGGCGGCGGAAGTGCCGATGGGGCGATTGGGCGAACCGCGCGAAGTCGCGGAGACCATCTATTTCCTGTGCACCGAGCCGTCCTCCTACATCAACGGCGCGGAAATCCACATCAACGGAGGGCAACACGTCTGACGCCTGTCAATCGCGGGAAAAATCCCGTTGACCGGCAGGGACCGGAATGCATCAATCGGCTGGAAACGCCCCGGGGAAAGGGCGCGACGGCCGGAGAGGCTGCAAAACCGCCGATACGCCAAAGGCGAGGGTGGTGCCAGCAGTCCGCAGGAGTTCGTCATCGGGGCCGGCATCACACCGGTTCCTTCACAAACGAAGAAAAGGGGAATGTCATGAAAACGAAGATTCAATCGGGTGTTCTTACCGCCGCAGCGATCCTGCTGTCTGCAAGCCTTGCCTTGCCGGCTTTCGCCCGCGACCTGACCGTCGTCTCCTGGGGCGGCAATTATCAGGACGCGCAGCGCGACATCTACTTCAAGCCCTTCGCGGAAAAGTCCGGCAAGCCGGTGCTCGACGAAGCCTGGGATGGCGGCATCGGCGTCATCCAGTCGAAGGTCAAGGCCGGCGCGCCGAACTGGGATGCCGTGCAGGTGGAGGCCGAAGAGCTGGCGCTCGGTTGTGCCGACGGCCTCTATGAAAAGATCGACTGGGACAAGATGGGCGGCAAGGACAAGTTCCTCGACAGCGCCGTCAACGACTGTGGCGTCGGCGCCATCGTCTGGTCCACGGCGATCGCCTATGACGGCGACAAGCTGAAGGAAGGCCCGGCCTCCTGGGCGGATTTCTGGAACGTCGAGAAATTCCCAGGCAAGCGCGCGCTGCGCAAGGGGCCGAAATACACGCTGGAATTCGCGCTGCTCGCCGATGGCGTGTCGAAGGACGAACTCTACGACGTGCTCGGCACCGACGAAGGCGTCGAGCGTGCCTTCAAGAAGCTCGACGAGCTGAAGGCGAACATCGTCTGGTGGGAATCCGGCGCCCAGCCGCTGCAGTTCCTCGCCTCCGGCGAAGTGGCGATGACGTCGGCCTATAACGGCCGCATCACCGGCATCAACCGCACGGAAGGCAAGAACTTCAAGGTCGTCTTCCCCGGCAGCATCTACGCCGTCGATAGCTGGGTCGTGCTGAAAGATGCTGAAAACAAGGACGCCGCGCAGGACTTCATCGCCTTTGCGAGCCTGCCCGAGCATCAGGCGAAGCTGCCGGAATTCGTCGCCTACGGCCTGCCGAACAAGGACGCGGCTGCCAAGGTTCCGGCAGAATTCGCCAAGGACCTGCCGACCGATCCCGCCAACATGACGGACTCGATCGCGCTCAACGTCGATTTCTGGATCGACAATGCCGAAACGCTGACCCAGCGCTTCAACGCCTGGCTGGCCCAGTAAGAACATCCATGACGAAGGGCGCCGCCGGCGCCCTTCCTGTCTGGCCGGATGCGTTCCCGCGGATTCCCGAGGGCCGTATCCTTCGCCTCTAGCGATGGAGTCTTTCGTGGCCGAATTCATCCGCTTCGACCGCATCACCAAATTCTACGGCCCGCTCTGCGTGGTCGAAAACCTCGATCTCGGCATCGGCAAGGGCGAGTTCGTCAGCCTGCTCGGCCCGTCCGGCTCCGGCAAGACGACGCTCCTGATGATGCTTGCGGGCTTCGAGCAGCCGACGTCCGGCAACATCGTGCTGGACGGCACGGCGATCAACGATGTGCCGACGCACAAGCGCGACATGGGCGTCGTCTTCCAGAGTTATGCTCTGTTCCCGCATATGTCGGTCGGCGAAAACGTCGCCTTCCCCTTGCAGATGCGCGGGCTCGGCAAGGCCGAGATCGCCCAGCGCGTGGCGCGAGCGCTGGATATGGTGCAACTGTCGGCCTTCGTCGATCGCCGGCCATCACAGCTTTCGGGCGGCCAGCAGCAGCGCGTGGCGCTGTCGCGCGCGCTGGTCTTCGAGCCGCGCGTCGTGCTGATGGACGAGCCGCTCGGCGCGCTCGACAAGCAGTTGCGCGAACAGATGCAGCTCGATATCCGCGACCTGCACCGCAGGCTCGGCCTGACAATCGTCTTCGTCACGCATGACCAGTCGGAGGCGCTCACCATGTCGGATCGGGTGGCGGTCTTCAACAAGGGCAAGATCGAGCAGATCGGCACGCCGCGGCAGGTCTATGACGAGCCGGCGACGCGTTTCGTTGCGGAATTCATCGGCGAGACCAACCTGGTCGAGGGTGTCGTCGAGGGCGTGCAGGGACAGGAGGCGACCGTGCGGCTGTCCTCCGGCGCGCAGATCGTCTCGGCCGTGTCCGGCAGCGTCGCCTCCGGCCAGCCGGTCCTGCTCTCCATTCGGCCGGAACGGGTCGATCTCAGCGAGACACGCGGCGACCAGCGCAACTGCCTGGAAACGGAAGTCACCGATTCCGTCTACCAGGGCGATCATCTTCGCGTGCAATTGCAGAACGCCGCCCATCCGCTGATCGCCAAGCTCGGCCGCCGCTCGCGCGAATTCGCGCCGGGGACGCGGGTCTATGCGGCCTTTTCGGCCGGCGACTGCCGGGTCATCGCGCAATGAGCGCGGGCTCGTCGCGCACCGGGCGCTCGCTGATCCTGCTGGCGCCGCTGCTGATCTTCCTCATCGGCTTCTTCGTCTGGCCGCTGTTCAGCATGATGTCACAGGCGGTGTCGGATCCAGCGGTGCTGCGCCTGCTCCCCCGCAGCGCGCAGGTGCTGCCGGACTGGGACCGCAAGTCGCCGCCGACCATGCCGATGCAGGCGGCGCTGATGCAGGACCTGAAGGCCGTCAATGACGACCAGGCGCTCGGCGACATGGTGCGCCGCCTCAACAGCGCCCGCTCCGGCTTTCGCACCCTGATGTCGAAGACGACGAGTGCGCTCGACGACGTCGAAAACCCGCCCGTCGACCTCGTTTCCATAGACAAGCGCTGGGAGAGGCCGGAATTCTGGCTGGCGATCGCCGATGCGCTGTCGCCGCTGACCGACCGCAACCTGCTCGCCGCAGTCGATCTCGGCCGCAATGCCGCAGGCGATATCGAGCACCTGCCGGCCGACCAGTCCGTCAACCGCGTCATTCTCGTGCGCACCTTCTGGATCGCGGCCCTCGTCACCTTTTTCTGCGCCTGTATCGGGTTCCCCTATGCCATCATCGCGGCCTCGCTCGACGGCTGGAAGCGCGACCTGATGCTCGGCGCCGTGCTGCTGCCGCTCTGGACCTCGCTTCTGGTGCGCACCGCCGCCTGGTTCATCCTGTTGCAGGAACAGGGCCTCATCAACGATCTTTTGCGCGCGATTGGCCTGATAAACGCGCCGCTGCCACTGATCTTCAACCGCACCGGCGTCATCATCGCCATGACCCATGTGCTGCTGCCCTTCATGGTGCTGCCGATCTATTCCGTTCTGATCACCATCCCGAAGAACCTGATGCCGGCCGCCGCGTCGCTGGGCGCGCCACCCTGGCGGGCCTTCCTGCGCGTGCTGCTTCCCTTGAGCCTGCGGGGCGTTGCCTCCGGCAGCCTGCTCGTCTTCATCTCGGCGATCGGCTACTACATCACGCCGGCGCTGATCGGCGGGCCGGGCGACCAGATGATCTCGTCGATCATCGCCTTCTACGCTACGGGCTCTGCGAACTGGGGCATGGCCGGCGCGCTCGGCGTCGTGCTGCTCATCGCCACGCTCCTGCTCTACAGCGTCTATGCGCGGCTCTCCAGCGACGAACCGGGGAGGCGCTAGGCCATGCCGATGAAATTCGCCAAAGTCACCTTCGCAACGCTGACGATCCTCTTCCTCGTCGCCCCGCTCATCGCCATCCTGCCGCTCGCCTTCACGTCGAGCGTCATTCTCACCTATCCGATCCCATCCTGGTCGCTGCGCTGGTTCGAGGAACTGTTCACGGCGGATGCCTGGCGCCGCGCGATCATCAACAGCCTGATCATCGGCACCGGCACGACGCTGCTCGCCACTGTGCTCGGCACCGCCGCCTCGCTCGGCCTGCGCAACCGGCTGATCTTTTTCCGCGGCTCGATGCGCACGCTCTTCCTGCTGCCGATGGTGGTGCCCGCCGTCGTGCTCGGCGTCGGCATGCAGGTGCTGCTCGCCGGCTTCGGCCTGACGAACAGCTATGCCGGCGTGATCATCGCCCACACCGTCGTCGCCGTGCCCTTCGTCATCGTCAGCGTCACCGGGGCGCTGGCCGGCATCGACGAGCGCGTGGAACTCGCCGCGCAGAGCCTCGGCGCCGCGCCCATCACGGTCTTCCGCCGGGTGACACTGCCGCTCGCCATGCCTGGCGTGCTCTCCGGCGCCGTGCTCGCCTTCGCCACGTCGCTCGACGAGGTGGTGCTGACGCTCTTCGTCGCCGGCCCCAACCAGCGCACGCTGGCCCGGCAGATGTTCTCCAGCATTCGCGAGAATATCAGCCCGGCGATTGCCGCCGCCGCCTTCCTCTTCATCGCCGCGACGGTCCTCATCGGCCTTGTCGTCGTGCTGTCGCGCTCCATGCTGGCCAAGCGGCGCTAGCGTCTCAGCACGGCGGCGAGAACGTCATAAACGCGCGGCTCCAGCATATGCGCGACGTTGAAGCGCATGAAGCCGGTGGCATTCTGCGAAACGCTGAACACATTGCCGGGGGCGAGCACGACGCCCTCGGCAACGGCGGCCTGCGCCACCTCGCCGGAATCCACCCCCTCCGGCAGCCGGCACCAAAGATAGAAGCCGCCGCGCGGCGAAAGCCAGGGTTCGATGCCGAGCCGCGACAGCCGGTCCGCCGTCTCGCGCCGGGTGCGCACGAGCTTGCGCCGCAACTCCTCCATATGTTTGCGATAGCCGCCGCCGGCCAGCATATGCGCGATGATCTCGCTGGACATCGGGCTCGGGCCGCCGAAATTCGTAGCGATCTGCAAGTCCACCAGCCCTTCGATCCAGTCCGGCCGCGCCGCGATATAACCGCAGCGCGCCGAGGCCGAGAGCGTCTTGGAAAAACTGCCGATGCGGATGACACGGTCCAGCCCGTCGAGGGCCGCAAGCCGCGTCGACGGCTCCGGCTCGAAATCGGCGAAGATGTCATCCTCGACGAAGATCGTCTCGCTACCCGCCGCGGCGTTCAGCAGGCGATGGGCGACCTGCGGCGACAAGGTGGCGCCGGTCGGGTTGTGGATTGCCGAATTGGTGATGTAGAGCCGCGGCCGCACGACATTCAGCACTTTCTCGAAGGCCGCGACATCCGGCCCCGACGGCGTATAGGGCACGCCGACGACCGTCACCTGATGCGCCTTCAGCAAAGCCTGGAAATTGAAGTAACAGGGGTCGTCGATGAGCACCGTATCGCCGGGGCGCAGGAGGAAGCGGCAGATCAGATCGAGCGCCTGCGTGCCCGAACTCGTCAGCATCAGGTGGTCCGGCCCCGCCTCGATGCCTTCCTCCGCCAGCCGCCCGAGCAGCAGCCGGCGCAGCGCCTGAGACCCGCGCGTGCTGCCGTAATAGGAAAGCAAATCGCCATCGCTGCGCGCAAGGCTGCGGATTGCGCGGCGCAGCGCCTCGTCCGGCATCCAGTCCGCAGGCAGCCAGCCGCAGCCGGGTTTCAGCACCGTGGCATCCGCATCGAGCGATTGCCGCGACACCCAGAAGGGATCGACCGCGCGCGCCTTCGGCGTCTCCGCTTCCGCCAATTTCAGCGGATGCAGGCCGGCATTCGAGACATAGAACCCGGACCCGCGCTGCGCCCGAATCAACCCCTCCGCTGCGAGGCGATCATATGCTTCGACAACGGTGGACGGCGAAACCCCCATGGAAGCCGCAAAACGCCGGATCGAGGGAAGCCGATCGCCGGGCGCCAGGGCGCGGCTGGCGATCCGGCCGCCGATCGCCGCCACGACCTCGGAAATCCGGGTTCCCGCCGCAGCGTCCCTCGCAAAGCTTGCCTTCATTGTACTGGTCCTTGAACGCATACAGTTCTTTCGAATTGTACTGCTCCGTTTCTGTTTCCGCCAGCCCCACGGATGTACGAAGGATGCGAATGCGAGGTGTCATGAAATCATCCATGGAAGGCTGGGGCAGCGGGCTCGTCGGCGTCATCATTTTCAGCGGTTCGCTGCCGGCGACCCGTTTGGCCGTGTCGGATTTTTCGCCATTATTCCTGACCTCGGCGCGCGCCGTCATTGCCGGGCTGTTGGGCGCAGCACTTCTCTTCGCGCTGCGCCAGCCGAAACCCTCGCGCGACGCGCTGTTCTCGCTGACGATCGTGGCGCTGGGCGTCGTCGTCGGCTTCCCGATGCTGACCGCGGTGGCGCTGCAATATATCACGTCCGCCCATTCCATCGTCTTCATAGGATTGCTGCCGCTTGCGACCGCGATCTTCGGCGTGCTGCGGGGTGGGGAGCGGCCGAAACCGCTGTTCTGGCTGTTTTCCGGCATCGGCAGCGCGACGGTGGTCGGCTTCGCGCTCAATTCCGGCGCAGAGGTCTCGCTCGTCGGCGATCTGCTGATGGTCGCCGCTGTCGTCGTCTGCGGGCTCGGTTATGCGGAAGGCGCGAAACTCTCGCGCACGCTCGGCGGTTGGCAGGTCATCTCCTGGGCGCTGATCCTCTCGCTGCCGCTGATGGCAGTCATCGCGCTCGTCTCGCTGCCGCAGACCTGGGCCGGCATCGATGGCGGCGCCTGGGCCGGGCTCGCCTATGTCTCGGTGTTCAGCATGCTGATCGGCTTCGTCTTCTGGTATCGCGGCCTGGCACTCGGCGGCATCGCCGCGGTCGGCCAGCTACAGTTGCTGCAACCCTTCTTCGGCCTGCTGCTCGCCGCCTTCCTGCTGCACGAAAAGGTCAGCCCGCTGATGGTCGTCACCACGCTTGCCATCGTGCTCTGCGTCGCCGGCGCACGGAAATTCGCGCGCTAAGAGGCTGTTCAGAGCGAGGCCGTGATGCCGCCGTCGACATAGAGGATGTGCCCGTTCACGAAGGATGAGGCATTCGAGGACAGGAAGATGCAGGCGCCGACGAGTTCCTCGACCTTGCCCCAGCGTCCGGCCGGCGTGCGTTTTTCCAGCCAGTCGGAGAAGGCGGGATCGGCGACGAGGGCGGCATTCAGCGGCGTATCGAAATAGCCGGGCGCAATCGCGTTGCATTGCAGGCCGTATTTCGCCCAATCGGCCGCCATGCCCTTGGTGAGGTTGCCGACGGCGCCCTTGGTGGCCGTGTAGGGCGCGATACCAGGGCGGGCGAGCGCTGTTTGCACGCTGGCGATGTTGATGATCTTGCCCGCGCCGCGCTTGATCATGTGCCGGGCGACGGCCTGGCCGACATTGAAGACGGTCGAGATATTGGCCTTCAACAGCCGCTCGAAGGCATCCGCCGGAAAGTCCTCCAGGGCCGTACGATGCTGCATGCCGGCATTGTTGACCAGGATGTCGATGGCGCCGACCTCCGCCTCGAAACCATCGACGGCCGCGCGCACGGCCTCGTGGTCCGTGGCGTCGAAGGCGAGCATGTGTTTCGCCCCGAGGTTTTCCGCGGCCGCCGCCAGCCTAGCCGCATCGCGTCCGTTGAGGATGACCTCGGCGCCCGCCGCCGCAAGGCCCCGCGCGAGCGCAAGGCCGATGCCCTGCGAGGAGCCGGTGACGAGGGCGCGTTTGCCCGTCAGGTCGAAGAGTTCGGTGCTCACGGTTCCTCCCGGGGCGAAGTCGATCAGGCCACCCTGCATCAGACGCCCCGCGGTGGCAAATGCGGCCGCGTCGGAACGAACAAAGGTCGGTGCAAGGAATGGAGCCAGCGGGGGAAATCTGCTATGGCTGTGTCGTGAGCCGTCCTTGCCCGCGACGATCGTGTCCGGCAAAAAACGCTCTGGGAGATCTGGATGGCGGTGGATGTTCGGACGTCGAAGGATGTGAGCGGGGCAGCAAGCCCCAAGGCGTTGCGCGTCGGCTTCATCCTGTCGAAGAGCTTTACGCTTTCCGCCTTCGCGCTGTTCGTGGATACGCTGCGGCTTGCCAGCGACAGCGAGGACCGCTCCCGGCGCGTCCATTGCGACTGGGACGTGCTGAGCAGCACGCGCAATTTCATCTCCTCGTCGAGCGGCATCCAGGTCGCCCCCACCGCTCCCTTCGCCGATCCCTCCTGTTTCGACTATATCGCCGTCGTCGGCGGCCTTCTGAAGGTCGACGAGCCGATCGACAGCTATGCCCTGGCCTACCTGCGCAAGGCGGCCAATGCCGGCGTCGGGCTGATCGGCCTGTGTACCGGCAGCTTCATCCTCGCCGAGGCCGGCCTGCTGAAGGGGCACACGGCCTGCGTGAGCTGGCTTCACCACCGCGAATTCCGCGGCCGCTTTCCCGATATCGAGGCGACGTCGGAGCAGATTTTCCGCTTCGACGGCAAGGTCGCCACCTGTGCCGGCGGCAGCAGCGTCGCCGATCTCGCAGCGACGCTCGTGCGCCACCATGTCGGCGAGGCGGCGGAGCGCAATGCGCTGGAAATCCTGCAGATCCGCCACCGCCGCGACGCCACCGACCTCCAGCCGCGCAATCCGCTCGGCCTCGAAGCGCGCGACCGCCGCGTGCACCTTGCCATCATGATGATGGAGCAGCACACCGAAGACCTGCTGTCGATCGACAGCATCGCCACCATGACGAACGTTTCCCGCCGCCAGCTCGAACGCCTGTTCGAGAGCGACATGGGCGCCTCGCCGAGCGCGATCTACATGAAGATCCGCATGGCGGCCGCGCTCAACATGGTGGTGCGCACCAACAAGCCGCTGATCGAGATCGCGCTCGAAACCGGCTTCGAGAGCCTGTCGCACTTCACCCGCCGTTTCCGCGCCGCCTTTGGCGATACGCCCTCGCAGATCCGCCGCGACGGCCGCCGCCAGGCAGGCTGAGCGGGGCAAGCTGACGGGCAACTTTTCCGGCCGCTTGGAACCAAGCCGCCCGCCAGCCGTTCGGTCTCCATTGCTGATAAGGAGACCGTAATGGCAAGCAACGACGTTCAATCCCAGATTTCCGCTCTTCGCGCAGAAATCGCCGCGCTTCAGAAGGACCTCGGCGAGCGGGGCAGCGAAGCCTATGACACGATCCGCGATCGCGCCGGCAATGCCGTCGAGGCTGCCCGGCCCGCTGTCCGTTCGGCAACGAAATATGTGCGCAATGAAGGCGCTGCCGTGGCCCAGGCCGCGCGCGAGCATCCGGCCGCACTGTCCACCGTGGTGCTGACGGCCGGCCTTGCCGGTGTCGTCATCGGCTATCTGCTCGGCTCCCTCGAAAGCGAGCCGCCGCGGCGCCAGCAGCGCTGGTTCTGAACTGGAAAAGCCCGGCACTGCCGGGCTTTTTCATGGGCTTCAACAAACGGAGGCAAACCATTGCCTCCGCTTATTCTTACCGGTGCCGCAGGCCGAAGAGGTAGCCGATAAAGGCGGCGCCTGCGAGGGTCGCAAGCGGATTGGCCTGGATCGTCTGGCGGATATCCTCGCGCAGCGATTCCGCCTTGGCGACGGCAAGCTGGCCGGTGCCTTCGGCGATCAGCCCCGCGGTTTCCTTCAGCCGGCTGATTTCCGCCTTCAGCACTTCGATCTGTTCGCTGACCGTCGCTTCCGCAGCCGCCGCACGGGCATCCTCCGAAATGCTATCGCCACTTTCAACGACACCAAGCGTGCGCTTGCCGGTGCTCTTTTCGTCAGCCATGGACATGTCTCCTGGATTTGATGGAATGGCATAAGCAAGAACGACCGCCGCGCCCGTTGGTTCCAGCCGATGATTCAAACTGTGATCTTTCCCCTGCGACTCAGTGATTGACTCTCGCGCGCTTTGAGAACAAATAAAGAACAAACCTTCTCGAACCCGGGAGCCGCAACGCCGATGTCCGCCTCCGCCGCCCATGCCGTTGTCGCCGATCTGCGCGACCGCATCCGGCAGTTCGATGGCCGTGCCGCGCGCGACCGGGCGGTGCTGCCCTTCGGCGTGCCTGACATAGACGACCGGTTGCCCGGCGGCGGGCTGGCGCTCGCCAGCCTGCACGAAGTCTGCGGCGGCGGGAACGATGCGGTCGAGGGCGCGGCCGCCATGCTCTTTGCCGCCGGCATCGCGGCGCGCACGAAAGGGCAGGTGCTCTGGGTCCTGACGCGGCCCGATCTCTTCGCGCCGGCGCTCGCCCAGGCGGGGCTCGCCCCCGGCCGCGTGATTTATGTGGAGGCGGGCGATGAAAAAAGCCTGCTCCTCTGTTTCGAGGAGGGCCTGCGCCATGGCGGGCTGGGTGCGGTGGTGGCGGAGGTGGCGCGGCTGTCTCTGACCGCCTCGCGACGCCTGCAACTGGCGGCAGAGGCGGGCGGCACGCTCGGCATTGCGCTGCGCCGTTTCAAGCACCGGTCGGAGGAGAGTGCCTTTGGGCAGCCCTCTGCCGCCGTGACGCGCTGGCGGGTTGCCGTCCGGCCGTCCGTCGCCCTTCCCGTGCCCGGCATCGGCCGGGCGCAGTGGCTTTTGCAACTCGTGCGCTGCCGGGCCGGCGAGGCGGCAGACTTTGACGTGGAGGCACCCGATGCCGAGGGTCGTATCGCTTTTTCTTCCCGGCTGGCCGATCGATCGTCTGAGGCGGGCGCTTGGCGCCTCGGCACCTCCGCCTGACAAGCGGCTCGTGCTCGTCGGCCGGGAGGGCTCGCGCCGCATCCTGACCGCCGTGAGCAAGCCTGCCGAACAGGCGGGCCTGCGCGTCGGCATGCCGCTCACCAAGGCCCATGCGCTGGTGCCCGAGGTCGTGACCATGCCGGCCGATCCCGCGGCGGATGCGGCGGCACTGGAGCGCCTGTCGCTCTGGGCCTTGCAGCACTATGCGCCCATCGTCGCGCCCGATCCGCCGGATGGCCTGGTCATCGACACGACCGGCGCCGACCATCTGCATGGCGGCGAGGAGCGCATGCTGACCGGTCTCGTCAACCGCCTCGCGGCCTCCGGCATTTTTGCGCGCGCGGCGGTGGCGGATAGCTGGGGTGCCGCGCATGCCGCCGCCCGTTTCCTTGCCGATCCCGTGCGCGTCATTGCGCCGGGCACGGTGGGCGAAACCGTGGCGCCGCTGCCGATCCTGGGGCTCCGGATACCGCCGGAAACCGTGACAGGCCTGCGCGTGCTCGGCTTCGCCACTATCGGCGATGTGCTGGCCGTGCCGCGCGCGCCGCTGGTGCTGCGCTTCGGCCCGCTCCTTGGCCGCCGGCTCGATCAGATCCAAGGCACGATTTCGGAGCCCGTCGATCCGCTGCGCGATCCCGATGTCGTGACGGTCCGCAAAGTGTTCGGCGAGCCGATTGGCGCGCCCGAAACCATCGCGCGCTACACGAAGGGCCTCGTGCACGATCTCTGCCAGGCGCTGGAAAAACGCGGCCTCGGCGCCCGCCGGCTCGATCTCCTCTTCCACCGCGTCGACAGTTCGCTCCAGGCGATCCGCGTCGGCACGGCACGCGCCGTTCGCGATGAAGAGCGTCTCACCCGACTCCTCTCGGACCGCATCGAGACGATCGATCCGGGTTTCGGCATCGAGATCATGGACCTGACCGCCACGCTTGCCGAACCGCTCGTCCTGCAACAGGCGGTCTCCTCGCTGATCGAGGAGGAGCAGGCCGACATTGCCGGTCTCGTCGACGTGATCGCCAACCGCATCGGGGCCGCCCGCCTCTACCGCATCGCCCCCGTCGAAAGCGACGTGCCGGAACGCTCCTTCCGCCGCATTCCGCCGCTCTCACCCGATGTCGGCACGACCTGGCAGAACCGCTGGCCGCGCCCGGCGCGCCTGCTGGCCCGGCCCGAGCCGATCGAAGTCATGGCGCTCCTGCCCGACCACCCGCCCGCCTCCTTCACCTGGCGCGGAAAGCGCCGGCTGGTGAAACGCGCCGACGGTCCCGAACGCATCTTCGGCGAATGGTGGAAACGCGACGCCGAACTTGCCGCCGTGCGCGACTATTTCCAGGTCGAGGACGCCGCCGGCGAACGCTTCTGGCTCTTCCGCTCGGGCGATGAACAGCAGGTGACAGCCGGCCTCGGCCGCTGGTTCCTGCACGGAATTTTCGCATGAAGCCGCGCTACGCAGAGCTCCAGGTCACGTCGCACTTCTCGTTCCTGAGAGGGGCCAGCAGCAGCGACGAACTCTTCCTGACCGCCCGGGCGCTCGGTATCGACGCCCTCGCTGTCGTCGACCGCAACAGTCTCGCCGGCATCGTGCAGGCGCACCGGGCGGCAAAGGAGACGGGCGTGCGCCTCGTCGTCGGTTGCAGGCTGGACCTCGTCGACGGCATGTCGCTCATCGTCTACCCGACCGACCGCGACGCCTATGGCCGCCTCTGCCGCATGCTCACCATCGGCAAGAAGAAGGCCGGCAAGGGAAAATGTCATCTCGACTGGTCGGATGTCGTCGACTGGAACGAAGGCCTGCTCGCCGTGCTGATACCCGACGAAGCCGACGAGACCACCACCTTCCACCTCCGCCGCCTGCGCGAAGCTTTTGGCAACCGCTGCTACATGGCCCTGACCCTCCGCCGCCGCCCGAACGACCAGTTGCGGCTCTTCGACCTCTCCAATCTCGCCACGCAACACCGCGTCCCCACCGTTGTCACCAATGACGTGCTTTACCACGAGCCCGGCCGGCGCATGTTGCAGGACATCGTCACCTGCATCCGCCACAACGTCGTCATCGACAATGCCGGCTTCCTCCGCGAACGCCACGCCGACCGCTACCTGAAACCCCCGGAAGAAATGCACCGGCTCTTCCCCCGCTACCCGGAGGCACTTCAGCGGACGTTGGAGATCGTCAAGAAGTGCGCCTTCTCGCTGGACGAGTTGCAGTATCAGTACCCCGACGAGAAAGAATATGCCCATCTCACACCGCAAGAGGCGTTGGAGAAATATACGTGGGAGGGAGCGGTTGAAAAATATCCGGAAGGGCTACCCGAAGAGGTAAAGGAAAAAATCCTTCATGAACTGCGCCTTATCGCGAAGATGGAGTACGCTCCTTATTTTCTAACCGTAAATGCCATTGTCCGTCATGCCCGCTCGTTGCCGATACCGATCCTTTGCCAAGGCAGGGGATCTGCAGCGAACAGTGCCGTTTGCTACGTGTTGGGGATCACAGCCGTGAACCCATTGGGCAATGGGCTTCTTTTCGAACGCTTCGTTTCGGAGCAGCGGGGAGAGCCCCCCGATATCGACGTCGACTTCGAACACGAGCGTCGAGAAGAGGTCATACAGTGGATTTATAAAGCCTATACCCGGGAACGCGCCGCCCTCTGTGCGACCGTCATCCGATACCGCTCCCGTGCGGCGATGCGCGATGTCGGACGAGCATTGGGCATGCCGGAGGACGTACTGAAAGCGCTGTCCTCTCAGACATGGGGCTGGTCAAACGATATACCGAAATCACAAGCCGAAGGGATCGGCTTGAACATAGATGATCGGCGTCTCCGCTTATTGCTGGAGCTTTCCCGACAGCTCATCGGAATGCCTCGTCACCTTTCCCAACACCCCGGCGGGTTTGTGCTGACTCGCGACCGGCTGGACGACCTCGTGCCGATCGAGCCGGCAAGCATGGACGACCGACAGGTTGTCGAATGGGACAAGGACGACATCGAATATCTAAAGTTCATGAAAGTCGACGTGCTGGCGCTCGGTATGCTGACTTGCATGCGGCGCGCTTTCGACTTTCTGAAGGAACATAAGCGAAAGCACTATACCCTCGCCAACATTCCGCAAGAAGATGCGGAAACCTATACGATGATTTCTAAGGCGGACACGCTCGGCACTTTCCAGATCGAAAGTCGTGCGCAGATGTCGATGCTGCCGCGACTAAAGCCAGAAACCTTTTATGACATTGTAATTCAAGTTGCGATTGTACGGCCCGGTCCCATCCAAGGTGACATGGTACATCCTTATCTCCGGCGACGGCAAAAGTTGGAAAAGGTTGAATACCCGGACGATGCCTTCAGAAAGGTACTCGAAAAGACCCTCGGCGTACCGCTGTTTCAAGAGCAGGCTATGCAAGTCGCCATCGTCGGCGCGGGCTTTTCGCCCGGCCGTGCCGATCAGTTGCGTCGCGCAATGGCGACTTTCAAACAGACCGGTGGCGTTGATAAGTTTCGGCAGGAACTGATCGCTGGCATGACGAAGAATAAATATCCGCTGGAATTCGCCGAACGCATGTGCCGCCAGCTTGAAGGCTTTGGCTCCTACGGTTTTCCGGAAAGCCACGCCTACAGCTTCGCCATCATCGCCTACGCCTCCGCGTGGATGAAGTGCCATCACCCGGACATTTTCTGCGCAGCGCTGCTCAACTCGCAACCCATGGGCTTCTACGCGCCGGCGCAGATCGTGCGCGATGCGCAGGAGCACGGGGTGGAAGTGCGACCGGTCTGCGTCAATGAGAGCCGATGGGATTGCACGCTGGAGCCGACGGAGGACAAGGACCGCTTTGCGGTGCGGCTTGGCCTCAGGTTGATCAAGGGGTTGAACGACAAGAAGCTGGACCGCTTCTTCGGCGAGCGATCGCAAGAGCCGTTCGTCTCGGTAGACGATCTTTGGCGGCGCGCCGAATTGCCGGTGGCGACGTTGGTCGAACTGGCTGAGGCGGATGCCTTTCGGCCGTCGCTGAGGCTAGCCCGGCGCGAGGCACTCTGGGCCATCCGTGCGTTGCGCGACGAACCGCTTCCACTCTTCGTCGCGGCGGCTGAACGGGAGGCGGCGGTGATCGCGGAACTGGACGAGCCGGCCGTTGCGCTTCGTCCCATGACGGCGGGCAACGAGGTCGTCGAGGACTATGGTCATGTCGGGCTGACGCTGCGGGCCCATCCCGTCAGCTTCCTGCGGGAAGATCTGCAACGGCAGAAAATCCTCTCCTGCCATGTCGCGACGAACCTGCGCGACCGGACCCGGGTCGAGACGGCCGGCGTGATCCTCGTGCGCCAACGGCCGGGTTCAGCCAAGGGCGTCATCTTCGTGACGCTCGAAGACGAGACGGGCATTGCCAACCTCGTCGTCTGGAGAAAGGTTTTTATCGCTTATCGCAAGATCGTGATGGGCGCCTCCATGCTCGGCGTGAAGGGCTATATCCAGCGCGAAGGGGAGGTGGTGCATGTCGTCGCGCAGCACCTGACGGACCTTTCCGGCATGCTCGCCAGCGTCGGCCATCGCGACGGGCCGTTTCCGCTGCCGCACGGACGCGGCGACGAATTCCACCACGGCAGCCCGCCACACGATCCGCGTGGCGCGCCAAAACTTGTAAAACCGCGAAATCTCGTCGACGGCTACGGCCATATCGATGAAATCCGCGTCAAATCCCGCGATTTTCACTGACCGGTTCACATGAAGTCGCGCGGGATCGCCTTTTCGAAGGTCTTCTCGAAAACCTGTGCCTCGCCCTCGAAGGCGCGCACGCTTGCCGAGATCAGCCAGTCCGTCGCGGTGCAGGCGATGGTCGCGGTCGAGACCGTTCGCACGAACCAGCCGGGGCGCTGCATGTCACAGGTCCAGACCGCCGTGCCGGTCATCGAGAGCGGATCGTTTTCGGCGATCGACCAGAGTTCATCGCGCACCTGCCGCGTGGCAAGCCCCGTGCCGGGATGCTCATAGAGGCCGGTGTCCTCGTAGATCGAATATTCGGTGAGGCCATTCGTCAGGTCGCGCTCCACGCCGCGCGCCGTTTCGCCGGGCGCACGCTCGGTATATTTCGGCAACGGATCAGGATTTTCCGGCTCGGGAAGCGTGATGACTTGATGCGGGCCGAGCTTTGGCAGGGCAAGGCCAAGCGAGGCGAGGTCGATCGTGACGCCGGCATCCGTCGGCGGCGGCAGCACCATCGGCCAGTAGGCGGTCGAGAGCGACAGGCGGATGCGATGGCCGGCGCGGAAACGATAGCCCATCGCATCGAGCACGAGGCGGATGCGGGTTTTTTCGCCGCGTGGCATGGCCTCCGGTGCGGCATTGCCGCCGCGATGCGCGAGGTTCACGACGCCGAAGGTGACGCGCGTCGCCGTGCCGTCCGGATGCACATCGACGAGGCGGGCGCAGAGATTGGCGATGTCGGCCTCCGTCGCGATGTCGAGCTCCAGCACCGGCTGGCCGAGGAAATCCTGGGGCTCCGCAAGCGGCGGTGTCTCGATGACGAGCGAACCGGCATCGTCGAGACGCTGGTCGAGCGCCATTTCCGCATCCGGCTTCAGCGTGAACCACTCGCCGGCCATGATACCGGTGTCGAGCGGCGATTTCAGAAAGCGGTCATGGCCGACGGCGCCGGCAATCGGCATGCCGGGCGCAAGCGTGCCGTATTGCTCCACGTAGAAGGTCGCCATGTCCGGCGTCTGCCAGCTATCCTTGGCGATCCAGAAACCGGGGTCGTTTTCGCGGCGGAGCGACGGGCGGGCGGCGTCCTGGATATAGGCGCGCACCTGCGGAGTGTTTTCCGCGCCGTTCTCCTCGCCGCGCAGCCAGCGGTTCCACCAGGCGATCGCCTCGGCGTGGAAATCCATGCGGGGCTTCGGCCAGGCGAAATGCGGATATTTGTGCACCCATGGGCCGACGAGCGCCTTCGCCTTGTCGCCAAGACCTTCGACGGCCTTCAGCGGCGTGCTGCGATAGCCATCCGCCCAGCCGGCGATGACGAGGGCGGGCACGGGGAAGCCGGCAAAATCCTCTGCGATCGAGCCGTGTTTCCAGAAGGCATCGCGGCGCTGGTGTTGCAGCCATTCCTCCAGGAAGAAAGGCTCGTTTTCCAGCCGCTCCAGCCACATGGCCTTCCAGCGATCGCCGACGAGTTCCGGATCGGGCGAACGCGACTGGTAGGCGAGCATGGTGGCGGCCCAGGAGAGCTGGGCGGAAAGGTGCGTGCCGTTCTTGTAATGGATGTCGTCGTTATAGCGGTCGACGGTGGAGGCGATGGAAATGACGGCCTTCAGTGCCGGGGGCTTGAGTGCCGCGACTTGCAGGCAGTTGAAGCCACCCCAGGAGATGCCCATCATGCCGACCGCGCCGTTCGACCAGTGCTGCGCGGCGATCCAGGCGATGAGTTCGCAGGCATTCGCCAATTCCAGCGGCGTGTATTCGCCATCGATGACGCCGTCGGATTCGCCCGAGCCGCGGATATCGACCCGCACGCCCGCAATGCCGGCGGCGGCGAAGACCGGGTAGGTCGATTCATCGCGCGGGCTCGTTCCATCGCGCTTCCTGTAAGGCAGGAATTCGAAGACGGCAGGCACGGGATGTTGTTCCGCACCCTCCGGCATCCAGATGCGAGCGGCGAGCCTCGTGCCGTCGGCAAGCGTGATCCACTGGTTTTCGATGACGGTGAAGGCGCGGTCTGTCATGGGAAATCCTCTCGTGCGCCTCTTTATGGCGGGGGCACGCGGGGCGGGCAATATGGTTGTTTTGACCTTGCATGTCGCTTTTGTCTTGGCGCTTGCCGACCCGGGAAAACTCGCCTACGAAAAATGGGGGACAAGCAGGGAGGGGCGCCATGCAGGATCGACACGCGGCTTTTGGAGACCGGACGCGGCTGGACGACCCCGAGCGCGCCTATCGAATCCTGGTCGCCGACCTGATCGGCCTTCGCTTCGATGCGAACGGCCGGCCGGATCACGGCGAAGTGCAGGCCCATATCGAGGCGCAGGGCGGCACGTTCCATGATGGCCCCTATGCGGGCGGGGCCCTGCCGCCCGGCATCCATTTCTTCTACCAGCCGGACCTGAGCACCAAGGACGACATCCTCGCGCAGACCGCCCATGGCCAATATGACGCGCTGATCGCCGCGGCGACCTTCATTCCGATGCAGGCCCTGTTCCCGCTCGGCGGCGTGCGCATCGGTGCCGGCACCGGCAATATGGGCTCTGCCTCCTGGGGCGGCGGCGATGGCGAGGGCGGCGTCGCACCGCTGATGAACACGCCCGGCATCAACAGCCGCGCAACGGCGCAGATGGTGATGAAAGCGGTGCTCAAGGTCACGCCGGACCTGCCGGTCGACCTCTTGCATCAACGGGTCGTCGCCGGTGATTTCGATACCGGCCGCGACCTCAAATCCTATCCAACAGGCAAGCTGGAAGGCCGCCGGATGGCGGTGCTCGGCTATGGCAATATCGGCCGCGAGGTCGCCAAACTCGCGCGCGCGTTTGGCATGCATGTCGTCGTGCATGCGCGGGCGAAACATCGGCAATGGATCGAGGCGGAAGGTTTCGAGCACGCGGAGACACCGGCCGCGGCGGCGCAGGGGGCGGATGTGCTCTCCGTCCATGTCGGCCTTGGCCGGCTCGATGCGGTGACGCGCGCCTATGCCAATGCCGGGATCGTCAGCGAGGCCGTGCTGTCGGCGATGAACCGCGGGGCGGTGGTCGTCAACTACGATCGCGGCGAGGTCGTAGATGCCGGAGCGCTCGACCGCGCGCTGGCGGCGGGGCAGGTGCGCCATGCGGCGATCGACGCCGATCTCTTCAAGGATGCGGAAAGCGGGGCGCTCAGCGGGCCGATGCTGCCCTATCTTACGCTGGCCGGCCGCCACCCCGGCAAACTCGAACTTCTGCCGCATGCGGCTGCCGATACGGACCATCCCTCCCGTGTCGCAGGCGCCTGCCAGGCGGTCGACCAGATCATCGATGCCATCCGTTACCGCCGGATCAGCAATCTCAAGGGCGGCTTGCCGGATGGCTATGTCGATGCCGGCGCGAAGGTGCCGCGCGGCATCGGGCGCGTGAATACCTTGACGCTGGCAGCCGCCGTCGCCGATCGGCGTTTCGCCGAGCTGCACGGCGTATCGCGCGAAATCGCCGATACGCTGGAGGCGATCGTGGAGGCAGTGGACGAGGGCATGACGCACCAACCGGCAAAGGGCGACGTGATCGCGCTGACCCATCTGCTGCTGCGCCAGCGCCTGCTCCTTGAAGCGCTGGGGCTGGATGGCCCTGCGGAGGCATAGAGGCGGCGGGAACTTTCGTCTTCACCGCAAGTTCCTTCCCTGACACGAAAATCAGGGAGTGCTGCCATGACCCATCAGCAAGACGAACGCGGCGATCCGCTGACCCGCACCCACGATCCCGCCCGCAAGAACTATGCGGCGCAGGAAGCCCGCCAGGGCCGCCTCGGCAAGCCGATGCTGAAGGTGCTCGGCATCAGCCTTGCGCTTGCCGTCCTCGTGTGGGGCGGCGTCGAGATCTGGGGTGAGCGGGTCGATCCGACGGTCGACACCGAACAGACATCCTCCACCTCGAACGGCACGACGACGCAGGATACGATCGACAATACCGTTCCCGGGGGTGGCGAGACGGTTCCGACGGAACGCGACCCGATCTCACAATCCGGCACCGGCGGTGACAGCCAGAGCGTTACGCCGGACGGGACGGCCAACTGATAGCGATGCGGCCGGTGCCTAAAGGTTCCGGCCGTTTTGGCGCATGACGGCGATGAGCTGGTCATGCTTGATTGCGTCGATGCGGAAACGATCATGCGGCGTGCCGCCGCTGTCTTCCGCCGCCAGCATCGCGTTGACCACCGCCTCTTCCACACTCTCCACCGCCGCCAGATAGACCAGGTCGAGATGCTCGTCGTTGATCATGTCGAGGTTGAGCATCGCCGGTGCCTTGTGTGCCATTTGCTGTGGATTGGCGGTCGAGAAGGCGAGGAAGATATCGCCGGAATTGTTGCCGCCGGGCGTGCCGTTGCGGCCGATGCCGATCGCGGCGCGGCGGGCGAGGCGCTTCAACTGGTGCGGCGCCATGGGTAGGTCCGTGGCGATGACGACGATGATGGAGCCGCGCTCCTTGAGCTGGCTTTGCGGCGTGTTGTCCTGCAGGTGTTTACCGACGGGGACGCCGCAGATCGTCAACCAGTCGCGCTGGCCGTGGTTCGCCTGCACCAGCGTGCCGATCGTGTAATCCCGATCACCGACGGTGACGATGCGGGACGCGGTGCCCGTGCCGCCCTTGAAGCCGTAGGTAATCATGCCTGTGCCGCCGCCGCAATTGCCCTCCGAAACGGGGCCGCGGGACAAATCATCAAGCGCCGCACGCACGTCCGCTTCCGTCACTGGCATGCCGTTGATGTCGCTGAGTACGCCGTCATAGGTTTCGGCAATGACGGGCATCAGCCAGAGGAAATCGCCCACCTCGTAGGTCGAGGCGTAGCGCTCCAGCATCCAGCGGGTGGTCGCGTGATGGGCGATGCCGACGCCGTGGGTGTTGGTGATCATCACCGGCCCCAAGAAGGTGCCGCCGTCCTCGATCCAGTGCGTGCCGGTCATCTCGCCATTGCCGTTGAAGCGGTGCACGCCGGCATAGACGGGGACCGGCGTTTCGCTGTCGGCATGCGGCAGGATGGCGGTGACGCCGGTGCGCACCGGGAGCTTGCGGCCGGGGCGCGGGGTCTCCTCGACAATGGTGCGGAAGCCGACGGCGATGCCCTCAACATCCGTAATGGCGTTGAGGGGGCCGGTGCGGCCGGTAAAGGGCAGGCCGAGATCACGGGCGCGGGGTTTTGTCTGGGTCATGGTCATTTCTGCCGGGAGCGAAGGTAGAGGCCGAGCGAGGCGACGACGAAGGAGAAGGTCAGCATCATCACGGCGATGGCGTTGATCTCCGGCTTGATGCCGCGCCGAAGCATGGCGAAGATGAACATCGGCAGCGTCGTCACGTCGACGCCGGCGATGAAATAGGTGATGACCAGGTCGTCCATCGAGATGATGAAGGCGAGCAACGCCCCGCCGACGATGCCGGGCAGGAGCTGCGGGAACACCACCCTGCGAAACGTCGTCCATTCGTTCGCGCCGAGATCGGCGGAGGCATGTTCCAGCGTGCGGTCCATGCCGGCCAGCCGGGCGGAGACGACGATGAAGACGTAGGAGATCAGGAAGGTGCACTGGCCGATGACGATCGTCGTGAGGCCGAGGTTGACGCCGGCATTGACGAAGAAGATCAGGAGCGCGATGCCGAGCACGATATCCGGCATCAGCATCGGCATGAACATGACGACGCGGTAGAAGCGCCGTCCGAAGAAATCGAAGCGGTAGAGCGCGATGGCGATCGCCGTGCCGAGCACGGTGGCGATGGTCGTGGTGGAGGCGGCGATCATCAGGCTGTTCCAGACGGCCTGCACGAGCTGGTCGGTCGATTCAATATAGAGCGCGCTTTCCGAAACCGCCGTCTTGAAGCCGAGGACCTGGGCGTACCATTCGGTGGTGAAGCCGGTCCAGGTCATCATGTTGACCGGGTTGGAATTGAACGAATAGACCGCGATCAGCACCAGCGGGATGTAGATGAAGGCGAAGAAAAGTGCGGTGTAGCCGATGAGGCTGCCGCGGGCGAGGGAGGCGATGATCTTCATGGTCGCCTCCTCAACGCCCGGTCGCGGCATCGATGCCGCGACGGCCGGAAACGATGACATAGGCGAAGAGCAGCACCAGCATCACGCACATCACCATCATGGCGAGCGCCGAGCCGAAGGGCCAGTTGCGCGCGGCGAGGAACTGCTGCTCGATGAGATTGCCGAGCATCATCACCTTGGCGCCGCCGAGAATGGCCGGCACGACGAAATTGCCGAGCGCCGGAATGAAGACGATCACCGCCCCGCCGGCAATGCCGGGCGCCGTCAGCGGCAGGATGATGCGCAGGAAGGTGCGGATCGGCCCGGCGCCGAGATCCAGCGAGGCGCGCACCAGCGTCCAGTCGAGCTTTTCGACGCTGGCATAGACCGGCATGAACATGAAGGGGATGAAGATATAGACCATGCCGAGGATGATCGCGCCATCCGTATAGATCAGCTCCAGCGGCCGGGCGATGACGCCGGTGTTGAGCAGCAACGCATTGACGAGGCCGGTCTGGCGCAGAATCAGCACCCAGATGAATAGCCGCACGATCAGGCTGGTGAAGAAGGGCAGGGTAATGAGGAACAGGCAAAAGTTCTTCCAGCGCTCGGAAAGCCGGCTGATGCAGAAGGCGGCCGGGTAACAGACGACGAGCGTGGCGACGACGGTGAGCGCGGCGATCTTCAGTGAGCGCAAAAAGATCGCGATATAGACGGGATCGAAATCCTCGAACATCGGGTCGGCGAAACCGAGGATGCGGCCGTAATTGTGCGGATACCAGGTCCATTCCACCCCGCCATAAAGGCCGGGCGCCAGAAAGCTCGTCACGATCATGATGGCGAGCGGGCCGAGGAAGAAGACGGCAAGGAACAGCGAGACCGGGCCAAGAAGCAGGCCGAGCTGGGCGCGGCGACGAAAGGCGATCGACGACATGTCAGGCGGCCTCCGCCGGGATGAGGTGCACGGCGGCCGGATCATAGGCGAGGCGCGCGCGGCGCGACTGCTCGATCTCGCCGACGAGGTTGCGGCGTGTCGCCGGGATTTCGGCGATGACGCGCCGGCCGGTCGCCGTGCGGCCGAACAGTTCGAAGGTGGAACCGACGAAGACGATCTGTTCGAGGTCGACGTCGAGGCTTGGGGCGCTGTCGCCCTGCTGTGCGAGGAAGAATTGTTCCGGGCGGATAAGGGCGGTCGCCGTACCTGTCGTTTCCGCCTTGGCATGCGAAAGGGAGAGGCCGTCCGTCGTCAGGAGATGTCCGCCAACGGCCTCGCCCTCGAACAGGTTACTGGCGCCGACGAAGGTGGCGACAAAACTGTTTTTCGGCTGGTCGTAGATAGCGCGCGGTGAGTCGAGCTGCTGGATGCGGCCGCCGGACAGCACAGCCACCCGGTCCGACATGGTCAGCGCCTCCTGCTGGTCGTGCGTCACGAAGATGAAGGAGATGCCGAGTTCGTGCTGGAGCGTCTTCAGCTCGATTTGCATGGCCTGGCGCAGGTTCTTGTCGAGCGCGGAGAGCGGTTCGTCGAGCAGCAGCAGCTTCGGGCGGGCGATGATGGCGCGGGCGAGCGCCACGCGCTGCTGCTGGCCGCCGGAAAGCTGGCGCGGCTTGCGGCCTTCCATGCCTTCGAGCCCGACCATGCGCAGCGCATCAGCCACGCGTTTTGCCCGCTCCGCCTTCGCAACACCGGCGACTTCCAGCGCATAGCCGGTGTTTTCGCCGACGGTCATATGCGGGAAGAGAGCGTAATTTTGGAACACCGTATTGACCGGGCGGCGATAGGGCGGGCGGTCCGTCATGTCCTCGCCGTCGATCAGGATGCGCCCGGCATCAAGCTCGACGAAACCGCTGATCGCCTGCAGCAGCGTGGTCTTGCCGCAGCCGGAGGGGCCGAGCAGCGTCAGGAATTCGTTGCGGCTGACATCGAGGTCGATCGCATCCAGCGCCGTCACTGTCTGGCCTTCGGGCGTGGCAAAGGCCTTCGCCGCCTTCTCCAGGCGGACTATGGAATCTCGCATCGTCGTTCCCCATTATGTTATAAAAATAACGCTTGTGCGATTTCGATATCTGGATACCATTTGTTCATCCAAGTCAACGGCCGAAAGAAGCCGGGACAGGAACAGGCGGCGCAAAGGAAAGCGCCGGGGCCACGACGGGCCAACCACCAGAGGAGACTATCGATGATCAAAATTTCCAATGCCGGCGCATCCGGCCTTCGCGCATGGACGCGCCAGACCGCTCTCTCGCTTGCCGCCCTCGTGGCCATGGCGGGCGTGGCGAATGCCACTGAGCTCAACATCTACAACTGGGGCGAATACATCAATCCGGAGGTTCTGAAGAAGTTCGAGGAGGAGACCCAGATCAAGGTCAACCTCTCGACCTACTCCTCCAACGAGGAAATGCTGGCAAAAATCCAGGGCGGCGCGACGGGCTACGACATCGTCTTCCCGTCCGTGCACATGCACGACATCATGGCCAAGCTGGACCTGCTCGAAAAGACCGACATCAACACCTATGAGGGGTTCAAGAACATCGACCCCGCCTTCCTGCGCGCGAAAAGCGACCCTAAGGGTGAATATTGCCTGCCCTATGCCTGGGGTTCGGTCGGGATTTTTTATAACCGCACGATCCTCGGCAAGGACATCACAGGCTGGAAGGACCTCATCGAGACGGTGAAGGCCAAGGGCCTGAAATTCACTCTGCTCGACGACATGCGCGAGGTGCTCGCCGTCGGCCTCATGCTGAACGGCCACAAGATCAACTCGACCGATCCGGCCGAATTGCAGCAGGCGGCGGAGACGATCATCGAGATGAAACCCTATGTCGCCGCTTTCACCTACGACACGCGGCCCATGGTGCAATCCGGCGATGTCGCGGCCGGCCATTTCTTCGTCGGCGCCATGGTCGATGTCTTTGCCGACGAGAAGGATCTCGGCTACGTGATCCCGGAAGAAGGCGGGACCATGTACCAGGAGGATGTTTGCGTGCTGAAGAGCGCGCCGAACAAGGAGAACGCCGTCAAGTTTCTCCAGTTCTACACGCGGCCGGAGATCGCGGCGCTCAACGTCTCGCAGCAGACCAACGGCACGGCCAACGTGCCGGCGCGGGAATTGACCCCGGAAAAGATCAAGAATAGCAAGGAGATCAATCCGCCGGCCGAGACCATGGCGCGTCTCCAGATTTTCGAGGATCTCGGCCCGGCGCTTCGCCAGCTCGACCGCGTCTGGACGCGGGTCAAGACGGCGCAGTAACGGCATGACTATCCCGCCCGTCTCCGGACGGGCGGTCTTTTGGGGGAGGGCGACGTGTCGAAACGCATTTTGAAGCTCGTTCAGTCCGACGACCTTCGGCGGTCCAAATCCGACAAGCTGATCGCCAACTATATCGAGCGCAACATCGCCGATCTGCCCTTCGAGACGGCGCGCTCCATCGCCCAGCGGCTGGAACTCTCGCCGATGACCGTCGGGCGCTATCTCCGCCGCATGGGTTTCGACGGACTCGACGAGTTGAAGGGCGAATTGCGCCGCGGCAGCTCCAACCCAGCCTGGCAGGTCAAGGGCCAGGTCGACCGGCTGGAGCAGGACCGCAAGGAAGGAAAACTTCTCGCCGGCCTCATCCAGCAGCAGATCGACAATCTCGGCCAGATCTACGAGATCACCAATGCGCCGGAATGGCAGCAGACGATCGATGCGCTGGTCGGCGCGACCGAGATCTATGTCGCCGCCTACCAGAACGTGCGCGGTATCGCGCAGTATTTTGCAAGCCAGCTTTCCTATACCCGGCCGCGCGTGCAGTTCGTCGACGGGCTGAACGGCACCTATTCCGAACTGCTCGACGGCTCCGTCGAAGGCCGCCTACTCTTCCTGCACGACGTGCGCCGTTTCGCCGCCAAGGCGCGGCCTCTGGCACTGGAGGCACGGCGCGCCGGCGTCAAGGTCGTGCTGCTCACCGACGAATTCTGCCCCTGGGGGCCGGAGGTCTCGGACATCTGCCTCATCGTGCCGGGCTCGCACGGGCCGCTCTGGGATGGCGCGGCCACCATGACCGCCGTCATGGACCTGATGCTCTCCAACATCATCGTCGTGATGGGCGAGGCGGTAAGCGAGCGCGTCGATACGCTGACCCGGCTTCAGGACGTCTTCGGGGATTTCGAGAGCTGAGCGCCTTGACGCTGCCGACTGCCGGGGACTAAGGATGGGATGACGGTTCCCTGAAGGATGACTCCCAGGGGATTAATAGGGAACACGGTACGGACGACCCAACAGGGACCCATTCCGTGGCTGCCCCCGCAACTGTAGGCGGATTGCCGCCTGTCCTCGGACGCGTTTTCGCGTCATGCCACTGCGGTTTTCCGCGGGAAGGCAGACAGGCAGCAGATATCCGTGAGCCAGGAGACCTGCCGTCATAGCAACAATCCAAGTCACGGGCGGGGATGCCCGGAACGGAGACGCCATGACGAATCTGCCTGCCGCACCCGGCAGACCTTCCCTCGTTTTCTCCCGCCCGCGATCGATCCGCCCCCTTCGGCGCGTCGGCTGAGGCCGCACGCTTTCATTCATCCGGGAGAAATACATGACCCTGTTTTCTGCGGCCGCGCGGTCCGCATCGCTGCTCTCGCTCGTCGCCGGCTCTACGGCGCTTCTACTTTCAGCCTACACCGCCGCGGCTGCCGAGACGCAGTATCCGCTGACGCTGCAGAATTGCGGCCGTCCGGTCACCTTCCAGAAGGCGCCGACGCAAACCGTTTCTGTCGGCCAGAGCTCGACCGAAATTCTCTACATGCTCGGTCTCGCCGACCGCGTGGTCGGCACCGCGCTCTGGGTCGGCCCCGTTCTGAAGGGCTATGAAGAGGTCAACGCCAAGATCGACCGCCTTGCGGACAATGACCCGAGCTTCGAGAGCGTGCTCGGCAAAAAGCCGGATATCGTCACGGTCCAGTTCCAATGGCAGATCGGCCCGGAAGGCGTGGTCGCCAAGCCCGAACAGTTCGAGGAGCTCGGCATTCCGGTCTACACGTCCCCGTCCGACTGCGTCGGCAAGGAGAACAGCGCCGCAAGCGACGGCGTGCGCCATCAGGTCTTCACGATGGACCTCGTCTATCAGGAAGTGCGCGAACTGGCACAGATCTACAACGTGCAGGACAAGGGCGAAGAGGTCGTTGCCGAACTGAAGGCGCGCGAGGACGCCGCCCGCGCCAAGGTCGCGGCTGCGGATGGCAAGTTGTCGGCCGTGTTCTGGTTCTCAAGCGCGGCTGATTCCGATCCCTATGTCGCCGGCAAGAACGGTGCACCCGGCTACATCATGTCGGCACTGGGCATCGACAACATCATCAAGACCGATGACGAGTGGCCGATGGTGGGCTGGGAAACGATCGCCAAGTCGGGTCCGACGATCATCGTGGCCGGCTCGATGGAGCGCCGCCGCTATCCTCTCGACAGCCTCGAGGCAAAGCTTGACTTCCTGAAGACGGACCCGGTGGCAAGCCTGATGCCGGCAGTCAAGAACAACCATGTCTTCGATATGGACGCGCAGGCGATGAACCCCACGATCCGCACGATCGAAGGCATCGAACAGCTTGCCGACGCTATTGAAAAGGCTGGTCTGGCGAAGTGATAGCGGAACGCCCCCTCTTGTTCCGCACGGGCGCCGCTTTCGCGGCGCTCGTTCTGCTGGTCGTCGCGCTCGGCGTCGGCGCCGCTGTCGGCGAGACGGCGATACCGCTCGATATCGTCGCGAAGACGGTGGCGAACCGTCTCTGGCAGGCGGGGCATGCGATCGAGCCGATCGACGAGGGCATCATCTGGAACTACCGGCTGAGCCGGGCGATGGTCGCCGCCTGCTGCGGCTCGGCGCTGGCGCTCTGCGGCGTCATCCTGCAATCGCTGCTGCGCAATGCGCTCGCCGATCCCTATATCCTCGGCATTTCGGCGGGGGCGTCCACCGGCGCGGTCTCCGTCGCTATCCTCGGCATCGGCGCCGGCGCGTTGACGCTGCCGGCCGGCGCATTCCTCGGCGCACTCGTCGCCTTCGGCCTTGTCAGCGCGCTTGCCGTGCGGGCAGGGCGGGGCACCGGCGCGATCATCCTTGCCGGCATCGCCGGCTCGCAGCTCTTCAATGCGCTTACCTCCTTCATCGTCACCAAGGCCGCAAGCGCCGAACAAGCGCGCGGCATCATGTTCTGGCTGCTCGGCAATCTCTCGGGCGTGCGCTGGCCGGATGTCTGGCTGGCGCTGCCGGTGGCGATCCTGGGCCTCCTCGTCTGCCTGTGGCATGCCCGTGCGCTCGATGCCTTCACCTTCGGCACGGAATCGGCCGCCTCGCTCGGCATCCCGGTGCGCCGCGTCTATATCGTGCTGATCGCCATCTCCGCCCTGATGACGGCGACCATGGTTTCCATCGTCGGCTCGATCGGCTTCGTCGGCCTCGTCATTCCGCATGCCGCGCGCATGGTCGTTGGCGTGCGCCACGGCTTGCTGCTGCCGGCTTCCGCGCTGATCGGCGCCATCTTCATGATCGCGGCGGACGTGCTGTCGCGCGTCATCATTCCCGGCCAGGTGCTCCCCATCGGTGTCATCACGGCGCTGTTCGGCGCACCGGCCTTCGCCCTCATCCTCAGCCAGCGGAGATCGGCGCTATGACGCTCTCGGCGAATGGTCTCTTCTGGTCGGCCGGCGGCACGACCATCCTGTCGGATGTCTCGCTCGACGTGCGCCCCGGCGAATTTTTAGGCATCATCGGCCCGAACGGCTCCGGCAAGACCAGCCTGATGGCGCTGATCGCCGGCATCCGCAAGCCGCAGCGCGGCGAGGTCCTGCTGGGCGGCAGGTCCTTGCAGGCGCATGGCCGGCGCGAGATCGCCCAGCGCATTGCCTTCGTGGAACAGCAGGCGGAGACGACCGAGCGCATCACCGCGCGCCAGGCCGTCGAGCTCGGCCGCACGCCGCATCTCGGTGCGCTGACGCCATGGTCGAAGGCCGACGATGCGATCGTCGATCGGGCGCTGGAGGAGGTCGACATGGCGCATTTCGCCGGGCGGCTCTGGCACACGCTCTCCGGCGGCGAGCGCCAGCGGCTGCACATCGCCCGCGCACTCGCCCAGCAATCGCCGATCCTGCTGCTCGACGAGCCGACCAACCATCTCGACATCGGCCACCAGATCGGCCTGCTCCAGCTCGTGCGCGAGCAGGACCTCACCGTGGTCGCGGCGCTGCACGACCTCAACCACGCCGCCATGTTCTGCGACCGCATCGCCGTCATGCAGGGCGGCCGGATCGTGGCCCTCGGCACGCCCGCCAAGGTGCTGGAGCCGCAGCGCCTGCACGACGTCTTCGGCGTGACCGTCGATGTCGAGCGCGACGGCGCCGGCGGCTGCTTCATCCGCTATCGCCGGCCCGATCCGCGGCCGCCGCGCCTGAAACTCGTCGCAGGCGAGGGGAATTGATGCACGGAGCCTACCCCAACAGCCACCTCAAGGAAGACATTCGCGACTACTGGTCGCGCCGCTCGGAGACCTTCGACCTCGCCTTCGGCCATCGCATTCCTGAAGGCCCGGAATTCGACGCCTGGGCGGCAGCGATCCGCGAACGGCTCGGCCCGCAGCCGCGCCGCGTGCTGGAGCTGGCCTGTGGCACCGGGGAGGTGACGCGCCTGCTGCTGTCGCTCGGCCACGAGGTGACGGCGCTCGATTTTTCCGAAGCAATGCTGGAGGTCGCACGCCGCAAACACGCTGGCGCGAAGGAGCTGCGTTTCCTGCTCGCCGATGCGGAAAACCCGATGGAGCCGGACGAAAGCTATGACGCGATCGTCTGCCGCCACTTGGTCTGGACGCTGACGACGCCGCAACAGGCCTTTGCCGAATGGCACCGCATGCTGAAGCCCGGCGGTACGCTGCTGTTCTTCGATGGCGACTGGGCAGCCCCCACCCGGCTCGGCCGGCTGGCAAGCCGCGCCATCGCGGTCATCGACAGGTTTGCCGGCGCCGATCCCCACTATGACGGCGCGATGAGCGACCGGCATGCCAGCATCATGGAACGGCTTCCCTTTGGAGACGGCCTCAGCGTCGACCGCGTGCTGCCAATGCTGGAAGCGGCGGGTTTTCGCGACATGACGGTCGGCTCGCATGCGCCGATCGCGGCCGCGCAGCGCCGCACCGCGGATCTGCGCAACAAGCTGCGCACGCTGCTTTACCGCCGCTTCATCCTCTGCTGCCGGAAATGACCTCGGGTTCCGGCTCCACCGTCAGCTTAACGCGGTCGGCGGCAAAACGCGTGCGGGAAAACTGGATGGGCGTGCCGTCGAGGTCCGTATTGGTGGCCACCGCCACGAGGATGATGGCGCCGGGCGACAGTTTCAGCTGCCGCATGTCGTCGCCCTCGGCATGGATGGCGGATATTTCGGTGGAGCGGCGCACATAGTCGGGAAGGCCGAGTTCGCGGAAGGATGCGGTGATCGACCGGGTCTTCTCATAGGCCTCCGCCATGCCGGCAAAGCGGTCAGCCGGGAAATAGCTTGTCGAGCGCGAGATCGGCCGCTTGTCCGCACTGCTTACGATTTCCAGCCGCACGCAGCGTGAACCCGCCGCCAGCCCCAGGGCTTCCGTAACGATGGCCGGTGCCGCTTCCGTCGCGGCATCCAGCAATTTGCCTTCGAGATCGCGCGCCTGGTTGCCAAGGCCCTGCGAAAACCGCGTGCGCCGCGAAATCGGGAAACGCAGGCGGTCGCGCCGCTCGATGCGGGTGCCGATGCCCTGGATCGGCCGCACGATGCCTTCTTCCGCAAGTGCTGCCATGGCGCTGCGCACCGTATGCCGGTTCACGCCGAAGCGGCCGGCCAGCACCACTTCCGGCGGCATCATGCCGGTCTCGTCGAAATCGCCATTGTTGATCGCAAGCCGCATGCGATCCGCGATCTGGCGCCAAAGCGCCACGCCCGATTGTCGTTCCACCATTTTCGACCCCGCGAATGCCCTCTGTCACACCCTTGTCATTCCCGCCCAATAAGACAAGACTTAGATGTTCGGTTGTCTAGATTAATAGACATTTGGAGAGATGACAATGACATCAACACAGAAATCTGCCGAAAGCGTCGCGAAAGGCGCAGCCGGCGAGCGGCAGAGGGCGATGGGCCTGCTGGCGAAGTCGAGCCGGGCGGAATTGCAGGCGGCCTGGGACGCTATTGACGACAAGCCGGCGGCCCAGCCCGTGCGCGGACCGGAAACCGGCCTCGTCATGGTGCGCGGCCGCATCGGCGGTGGCGGCGCGCCGTTCAATCTCGGCGAGGCGACGGTCACCCGCGCCAGCATCCGGCTGGAAGACGGCACGGTCGGCCACGGCCAGTCGCTCGGTACGGATCCCGTCAAGGCGCGGCTTGCCGCCACCTTCGATGCGCTCTTCCAGCAGCCGGCCCGCAAGGCGGATGTCGAGACGCTGCTCGATGCCATCGCGGTGCGCATTGCCGACGAGGACGCCGAAAAGGCGCGCCAGACGGCCGCCACCCGCGTCGATTTCTTCACCATGGTTCGGGGAGAGGACTGATGTCACTCGATACGCTCGCCTTTGCCGGCGGTTTTGCGCAGCCGGTGTTCGAGGCGCAGGCCGTCTTCCGCACGCTGATGGACTGCATGGCCCGCCCGGGCACGATCGGCCATATTGCCGCGACCGTCACGCCGCCGGCACCGCTCAATGCCGCCGCCGGCGCCGTCGCGCTCACCCTCTGCGATCACGACACCACCGTCTGGCTGACGCCGAAGCTCAGCGCCTCGGCATTGCCCGGCTGGCTCGCCTTCAATGCCGGCGCGACGCTGACGGAAGAGCGCCAGAACGCCCGCTTCGCCTTCGTGGAAAAGGGCGCGATGCTGCCCAATCTCTGCCTCTTCGCGCAGGGCACGCAGGAATATCCGGATCGCTCCACGACGCTCGTCGTCGAGATCGAAGCTTTCGAAGGTGGCCGTCCGCTGGTGCTGACCGGCCCTGGCATCCGCATGGAACAGGAGATCGCACCGCTCGGTCTGCCGGACATGTTCCCGCATTTCTGGTCGGAGAACCGGCAGAATTTCCCGCGCGGCGTGGACCTGATCCTCGTGGCCGGCGACCGCATCCTCTGCCTGCCGCGCACCACCGTTCTTCGCGTGAAGGAGGCCTGAGCCATGTATGTTGCCGTCAAGGGTGGCGAAGCCGCCATCTCCAACGCCCACCGCCTTCTCGCCGACCGCCGCCGCGGTGACCGTTCGCTGCCGGCGATCGGCATCGAGCAGATCGTCGCCCAGCTCGGCCTCGCCGTCGATCGCGTGATGGCGGAAGCCTCGCTCTACGACCGTGCGCTGGCCGCCCTTGCCGTCCGGCAGGCCCGAGGCGACATGATCGAGGCGATCTTCATCCTGCGCGCCTATCGCACGACGCTGCCGCGCTTCGGCTATTCGAAGCCGGTCGAGACGGGCGTGATGCTCGTCGAGCGCCGCGTTTCGGCGACCTACAAGGACCTGCCGGGCGGCCAGCTTCTGGGGCCGACCTTCGACTACACGCACCGCCTGCTCGACCCGTCGCTGCTCGGCGACGAACCGGTCGATACGGCCCTTGAACGCGACGAGCCCGGCGAGCCGGTGATGCGCGTCTCCGACATTCTGGCCGGCGAAGGCCTCGTCGAGGACGACGGCAACCTGCCGGAGGGCCACGTCACGGGGGATCTCACGCGCGAGCCGCTGGAATTCCCGATGGCGCGCGACCTGCGCTTGCAGGCGCTCGCCCGTGGTGACGAGGGCTTTCTACTGGCGCTCGGTTATTCCACCCAGCGCGGTTATGCCCGCACCCATCCCTTCGTCGGGGAAGTGCGCATCGGCGAGGTCGAGGTGGAGCTGGACATGCCGGAGCTCGGCTTTTCCGTCTCGCTCGGCCGCATCCAGGTCACCGAATGCCAGATGGTCAACCAGTTCAAGGGCTCGGCAAAGAACCCGCCGCAGTTCACCCGCGGTTATGGCCTCGTCTTCGGCCAAAGCGAGCGCAAGGCCATGGCCATGTCGCTGGTCGATCGGGCTCTTCGCGCGGAGGAATTCGGCGAGGACATCATGGCACCGGCGCAGGATGAGGAATTCGTCATCTCGCACTCGGACAACGTGCAGGCGACCGGTTTCGTCGAGCACCTGAAGCTGCCGCATTACGTGGATTTCCAGGCGGAACTCGATCTCGTGCGCCGCATGCGGCGGGAATACGAGGAGCAGTCCGACGCCGTCATAAGGGAAGCCGCAGAATGATCAGCGACAACCGAAAGGGTATTTCACAGGCCCCTCAATGGGAGCCGCCCCCGTCGCTTGCGTGGCCGTTCGAATGGTCCATGCCCCCAAACGCGTCCGATCCGAGCAGGGCACCTTCGCCGCTCTCGGCAGAGGCGTGCCTTGATGGCTCCCTCCGAAACAGCGGAAGGATTATTGCGCAGACCATGATGGCAACAAGGGCAAACAAAGCCAGCAAGGCTGTCACCATCGTTTCCCTCCAATCTTCTTTTTGCTCGGACAATCGCAAGGATACGTCAAGATGAACCCGCTTGCGACCTACAATTTCGCCTATCTCGACGAACAGACGAAACGCATGATCCGCCGCGCGATCCTCAAAGCGATCGCCATTCCCGGCTATCAGGTGCCCTTCGCATCGCGCGAAATGCCAATGCCCTATGGGTGGGGCACCGGCGGCGTGCAGGTGACGGCGGCGATCCTCGGGCCGAAGGACGTGCTGAAAGTCATCGACCAGGGCGCCGACGACACGACCAACGCGGTCTCCATCCGCGCCTTCTTCCAGAAGGTGGCGAATGTCGCGGTGACGACGAAGACCCGCGAGGCGACGATCATCCAGACGCGCCACCGCATTCCGGAAGAGAAGCTCACCGCAGGGCAGACGCTGGTCTACCAAGTGCCGATCCCGGAACCCTTGCGCTTCCTCGAACCGCGCGAGACCGAGACGCGCAAGATGCATGCGCTGGAAGAATACGGGCTGATGCATGTGAAGCTCTACGAGGACATCGCCAAGAACGGCCATATCGCCACGACCTATGCCTATCCGGTGAAGGTCGAGGGGCGCTACGTGATGGACCCGTCGCCCACGCCAAAATTCGACAATCCGAAGATGCACCGCTCGGAAGCGCTCCAGCTTTTTGGCGCCGGCCGCGAGAAGCGCATCTACGCCGTGCCGCCCTATACCGAAGTCGTCAGCCTCGATTTCGAGGATCATCCCTTCGAGATCCAGACCTTCGACAAGCCCTGCGCGCTGTGCGGCGCGGAGAACGTCTACCTCGACGAAGTGGTGCTCGACGACAAGGGCGGGCGCATGTTCGTCTGCTCCGACACCGACCATTGCGAGGAACGTTGCGCCAATGGCCACCGCGGCCATCTCGCCTATAACAAGGAGGCCGCCGAATGACTGACGCCCCTCTGCTCAAAGTCCGTGACATTTCAAAGTTCTACGGTGCCCGCATCGGCTGCAAGAATGTCTCCTTCGATCTCTGGCCCGGCGAAGTGCTGGCGGTGGTCGGCGAATCCGGCTCCGGCAAGACGACGCTGCTCAATTGCCTCGCGACCCGGCTGATGCCGAGCTCCGGCGCCGTCGAGTACCGCATGCGCGATGGCGAAATGCGCGAACTTTCCCGCATGAGCGAGGCGGAGCGCCGCTTCCTGATGCGCACCGACTGGGGTTTCGTGCACCAGAACCCGGCCGATGGCCTGCGCATGGCGGTCTCGGCCGGCGCCAATGTCGGCGAGCGGCTGATGGCCGTCGGCGAGCGGCACTATGGCAGTATCCGCGAGACGGCGGGCAACTGGCTCGGCCGCGTCGAGATCAGTGTCGACCGCATCGACGACCAGCCGCGCGACTTTTCCGGCGGCATGCGCCAGCGCCTGCAGATCGCCCGCAATCTCGTCACCTCGCCGCGTCTCATCTTCATGGACGAGCCGACCGGCGGCCTCGACGTCTCGGTGCAGGCACGCCTGCTCGACCTGCTGCGCGGCCTCGTGCAGGACCTGGGCTTGTCAGCGATCATCGTCACGCACGACCTTGCCGTGGCGCGCCTCCTCTCGCACCGCATGATGGTGATGAAGGACGGCGTCGTCATCGAGCAGGGGCTGACCGACCGCGTGCTCGACGATCCGCGCGAAGCCTATACCCAGCTCCTCGTCTCCTCGATCCTTCAGGTGTAACCATGCCCACACCCCTCGTTGTTTCAGAAGTGGCGAAGAGCTTCACCATGCATCTTCGCGATGGTCTTCGCCTGCCTGTCATGTCGAATGTCGACTTCTCGGTGAAATCAGGCGAATGCGTCGTGCTGGGCGGCCCGTCCGGCATCGGCAAGAGCTCGCTGCTCAAGATGGTCTATGGCAATTATGCCGTCGATAGCGGCCAGATCCTGATCGAGCACGGCGGTCGCCTGCTCGATCTTGCGACCGCCGATCCGCGCACCATCCTGTCGGTTCGCCGCGCCACACTCGGTTATGTGAGCCAGTTCCTGCGCACCGTGCCGCGTGTTGCCGCCGTCGATGTCGTCGCCGAACCGCTCACCGCCCGCGGTGTCGATGCGGCCGAGGCAAAGGCCACCGCGGAAGCGATGCTGGCGCGGCTCAACCTGCCGCGCGAACTCTGGCAGTTGCCGCCCGCCACCTTCTCCGGCGGCGAGCAGCAGCGCGTCAACATCGCGCGCGGCTTCATCACCGATCATCGTATCCTGCTGCTCGATGAGCCGACCGCCTCGCTCGACGCGAAGAACCGCGCCGTCGTCGTCGGCATGATCGAGGAGAAGAAGGCGGCCGGCGTGGCGCTCCTTGGCATCTTCCACGATGAGGACGTGCGCGAAAAAGTCGCCGACCGCATCGTCGACGTCTCCGCTTTTTCGCCACGAAAGGCTGCGGCATGACGAAGCTTTCCGAAACGCCGCTGATCCATCCGACGGCTACCGTCTCCGACAGCTCGCTCGGCCGCTACACGGAGATCGCCGAGAACTGCCGCATCAGCGAGGCCGAAATCGGCGACTATTCCTACATCATGGACGGCGGTTCGGTCTGGTGCGCGACAATCGGAAAGTTCGCCAACATCGCCTCGTCGGTGCGCATCAACGCCACGAACCACCCGATGTGGCGCGCGACGCTGCACCACTTCACCTATCGGGCCAACGACTATTGGCCCGATGCCGAGCCCGAACCGGACTTTTTCGCCTGGCGGCGCGAACACCGCGTCACCATCGGCCATGACGTGTGGATCGGCCACGGATCGACGGTCCTGCCCGGTGTCACAATCGGCAACGGCGCTGTCATAGGATCGGGCGCCGTTGTCACAAAGGACGTCGAACCCTACACGATCGTCGGGGGCGTGGCGGCGAAACCGATCCGCGAACGCTTCTCCCGAAGCATCGCCGAACGCATGGAAAAACTCGCCTGGTGGGACTGGGATCATGCCCGGTTGCGCACTGCTTTGGACGATTTTCGCAAACTTGACGCAGAGGCGTTTCTTACCCGTCACGACGGGTGAGACGGCGCGCCAGAAGCCGGAATTTCAGGCCTGTGGACTGTAATTTTTCCGACATGAAACTGACATCGCCGCTTCATCAACAGCGTTTAGAGCCAGTCCCGAAAACGACACTGCCCGACTTTGGGCTTAGCCTGAAAAAAGAGGGATCCGCCATGTTCCGACTGAAGAATGTCACCCGCCGTTTTGGCGAGCGCGTTGCGGTCGACGATGTGACCTTCGACATCCCGCAGGGCCAGATGGTCGGCGTCATCGGCCGCTCGGGCGCCGGCAAGTCCACCATGCTGCGCATGATCAACCGCCTCGCCGATCCGAGCGAAGGTTCGATCCATTTCAACGATATCGAGGTCTCGTCGCTGCGCGGCTCCGGCCTGCGCAACTGGCAGCGCGACTGCGCGATGATCTTCCAGCAGTTCAACCTGGTGCCGCGTCTCGACGTGCTGACCAATGTGCTGCTCGGCCGCCTCAACCACCGCTCGACCACGCTCAGCATCCTCAACCTCTTCACCCGTGAAGAGCGCATCATGGCGATTGCGGCGCTCGAACGCCTCGGCATCGAGCAGACGGCGCTCCAGCCGGCCGGCACGCTCTCCGGCGGCCAGCAGCAGCGCGTGGCGATTGCGCGTGCGCTGATGCAGAACCCGAAGATGCTGCTCGCCGACGAGCCGATCGCCTCGCTCGATCCGCTCAACGCCAAGATCGTCATGGACGCGCTGCGCGACATCAACGAGCGCGAGGGCATCACGGTCATCACCAACCTGCATACGCTGGACACGGCGCGCGCCTATTGCGAGCGCATCATCGGCATGGCGCATGGCCGCGTCGTCTTCGACGGCTCGGCGCGCGAGCTCGACAGTGAAGCAGTGCGCACGATCTACGGCACCGGCGCCGATGGCGCGGAAATCGACGAGAGCATGACCTCCACGGCGATCCGCAACCCCGCCAAACAGGACAACATCAAGGAATCCGCCAGCCCGACACCGCTGGCACTGGCCGGGCTTTAAGCTCCCCGCCAGGATCGAAGGACCCGCGTGAAGGGTCATAAACTTCCAGCCGGCAAAGCCGGTCAAACAGGAGAGAGACCATGCTGAAGAAAGTTCTTCTCGGCGCCGTCGCGCTCATCGCGCTCGCCGGCCACGTACAGGCTGAAGACCTCAAGGAATTCCGCGTCGGCATCATCGGCGGCGAGAACGAAGCGGATCGCCTGCGCAACTATCAGTGCCTCGGCGATCACCTGAAGGCCGACCTCGGCTTCGAGAAGGTCTCGTTCTTCCCGGCTGCCGACTATGACGGCGTCATCCAGGGCCTGCTCGGCGGCACGCTCGACTACGCCGAACTCGGCGCTTCCGGCTATGCCAAGATCTACCTTGCCGACCCGAAGGCTGTCGAGCCGATCCTGACGACCGTCCAGACCGACGGCTCGACCGGCTACCACTCGATCATGGTCGCCCGCAAGGATTCCGGCATCACCAAGCTCGAAGACCTGAAGGGCAAGAAGCTCGGCTTCGCCGACCCGGACTCCACCTCCGGCTACCTGATCCCGCTCGTCACGCTGCCGGAAGCCATCGGCGGCCCGGTCAAGGAATATTTCGCTGAAACCGGCTTCGGCGGCGGTCACGAAAACCTCGTCCTCGAAGTGCTGAAGGGCACCTTCGATGCCGGCACGACCTTCGGTTCGGGCGTTGGCGAGTTCAAGGACGGCTACACCTCCGGCAACCTCTACAAGATGGTCGAGAAGGGCATTCTCGACATGAACGATCTAGTCGAAATCTGGAAGTCGCCGCTGATCCCGAACGGCCCGATCGTCGTTCGCAGCGCGATGGCCGACGAGACCAAGGCGAAGTTCAAGCAGTTCATGCTCGACCTGCCGAAGAAGGACGCAGCCTGCTTCTCCGCCGTCATGGGCGGTGACTTCACCTCGTTCACGGAAGTCAACGTCGACTTCTACAAGCCGATCATCGACGCCCGCAAGGCAACGATCGGCGGCTGATCGCCATACTGACATCGGCGCCGGCCGCACCCCGGCCGGCGCCTCTGTTTTTGAACAAGCCGGGATAGACCATGGCCACGAACACGCTCCACGACGGCTTCAGCGAGAAGGGCGCTCTGATCGAGCGACACTGGCAGGAGCTGAACGCGCGCCGCCGCCTCTATACCTGGCTGGGCCTCGCCATCCTCGCGGTGGCACTCTCCGGCTCGCTGTGGTTCGCCAACGAGACGAATGCCGGCAAGTTCTTCGACCGGCTGCCCTATCTCTTCGACTTCGTCGGCGACATGGTTCCACGCGATGGCTTTGAGGTCTTCCGCGCGCTGTTCGACCTGCCGTCGCCTTATGACGATGGCAGCTTCAAGTACAATTATCCGGAAGGCCGGCTCTACATCACCGAGAGCCTCTATGTGCCGGAATATTTCCACAAGATGCTGGAAACGCTGAACATCGCGCTGTTCTCCACCATCATCGGCATGTTCTTCGGCTTCCTGCTCTGTTTCCTCGCCGCCAAGAATCTGGTTGCCAACCGCCTGCTGCGTGGTTTCGTGCGCCGCTTCATGGAAATCCTGCGCGCCTTCCCGGAAGTCGTGCTCGCCGGCTTCTTCCTCGCCATCCTGTCGCTCGGGCCGCTTCCCGCCGTCATCGCCGTGTCGATCCACACGGTCGGTGCCCTCGGAAAGCTGTTCTTCGAGGTCGTCGAGAATGCCGACATGAAGGCGGAGGAGGGGCTTCGCGCCGTGGGTGCGAGCTGGGTGGAGCGTGTCTGGTTCGGCATCGTGCCGCAGGTGCTGCCGAACTTCGTGAGCTACTTCCTGCTGCGCCTGGAGATCAACGTGCGCGCCTCGACGATCATCGGCGCCGTCGGCGGCGGCGGCATCGGCGAGCTGCTGCGCCTGTCGATCGGCCAGAACCATCAGGCGAAGACGCTCGCCATCGTGCTGCTTCTCCTCATCACCATCATCGCCGTCGACCAGTTTTCTGCCTGGCTGCGCCGCAAGCTGGTCGGCGATCATGCCTTCCGGCTGGCTCAATAGGAGTGCGCCATGACGACCCTCAATTCCGCACAGATGGATGAGATCGCGGCACGCCACCCGGCCGTCTTTCACCGCTCGTTCTGGCAGCGTTTCCGTATCGCCATCATCACCGGCGGCTTCGTGCTCTACGCGCTCTATTGCTGGTGGTTCTTCGCGATCGGCCATGTGCTCGGCACCGCGAACTGGAACATTGCCGGCACCTATCTCGCCGACTGGGTCTCCTACGAGGTGCGCCCGGAAGTGGCGATCGATCCCGATGGCGCGATGAAGCTCACCTATCCGCGCTTCTCGCCGCTCGGCCCGAATGCCAAGCCCGACTGGGTCGAAATCGAACTTGGCACAATGACCCGCACCACGCCGGCTGCCGGTGCCACGACCACGACGGAAAAGAAGCCCGCCTCCATGGGCTTCATGGGCGAGGGCGCCGTCATCGGCGGTGCGGCGGCCGCAGCCGAAGGCCTCGCAACGGCGACGACGCGCGAGGAAGAAGTGGTCAAGCGCGCGAAGATCACGCTCAATTCCACGACGAGCGTCGAGGTGGTGCCGGAGCGCGTGACCGTCCAGCATGCCGGCGAGACGCTGGTGGTGGATGTGGACGGTTCCGATGTGAAGCCCGAAGGCACGCTGCCGGCCTGGGCGACGCAGAAGACACCCGGCCAGAAGATCACATTGGCCTTCGGCTTTGCCGGCTGGGGGGAGATCGAGGCGGACGATGTCTCGATCCGTAAGCGCTTCCTCGGCTGGGCGAACTTCCTGTTCGACACAAACTCACCCTTCCACGGCAAGTCGACGTCTGACGTGGCGTCGCTGATCACCTCGGGCGAGCGCATCGATCCGAAACAGTCGAACCTGTCGCTTGCCTGGGACAATATCCTCTACAATTCCGAATGGCAGCATCTCGACGTGTGGACAAAACTGCTCCAGACGATCGTCATGGCCTTCGTCGGCACGCTGTTTGCGATGCTGCTCGCCTTCCCGCTGGCGTTCCTGGCGGCGCGCAACATCACGCGCAACTGGTTCTCCAACCAGATCACCAAGCGCCTGTTCGACTTCCTGCGCTCGGTCGACATGCTGATCTGGGCGCTGTTCTTCACCCGCGCCTTCGGTCCCGGGCCGCTCGCCGGCATGTCGGCGATCTTCTTCACCGACACCGGCACGCTCGGCAAACTCTATTCCGAAGCGCTGGAAAACATCGACGACAAGCAGCGCGAAGGCGTGAAGTCTGTGGGCGCGGCACCGGTCGCCGTGCAGCGCTTCGGCGTGCTGCCGCAGGTCATGCCGCTCTTCGCCTCGCAGGCGCTGTACTTCTGGGAATCGAACACCCGTTCCGCCACGATCATCGGTGCCGTCGGCGCCGGCGGTATCGGCCTGAAGCTCTGGGAAGCGATGCGCACGAATTCCGACTGGGAGAACGTCGCCTACATGGTACTGCTGATCCTCATGGTGGTTTTCGTCTTCGACGGCATATCGAATGCGCTGCGTTCCCGCCTGATGGGCAAGCCCACGCATTGATCGGCGTGGCGGCATGATGCTGCCACACGAATCCCTACAAGATCCGATGCCGCCGATCCGGCGGCATGACTTGAATTTTATAGGAATGAGCCCTTGCGTTACGCCCTCTATTTCACCCCGCCTGCAAGCGATCCGCTGACCCTTTCCGCCCAGCGCTGGCTGGGACGCAATGCGTTCACGGGTGCAGCCCTGGAGCAGCCGGCCGTGGGCGGGTTCGACGCGGCAACGCTTTCGGGCCTCACGGCAGACCCGCGCCGCTATGGTTTCCACGCCACGATGAAGGCGCCCTTTGCGCTTGCCGAGGGCCGCAGCGAAGCGGAGCTTATTGCCGAAATCGGCCGGTTCGTCTCAGAAACCGAGCCGTTCGACATTCCGGAGCTCGTCGTCGGCCGGCTCGGCTCGTTCTTCGCGCTCGTGCCGGGCGACCAGTGCGACGCGTTGCAGAGTTTTGCCGGCGAAGTCGTGCGCCGTTTCGAGCGTTTTCGCGCACCGCTGACCTCGGCGGATATTTCCCGCCGCAAGCCCGACGAACTCACCGCCGCCGAACGCCAGAACCTCGTGCAGTGGGGATATCCCTACGTGTTCGACGAGTTCCGTTTCCACATGACGCTGACGGGGCGTGTGCCAGTCGAGCGCCGCGATGCCGTCGAAAGCGTGCTTCTCGATCAGTTCGCCGATTTCCACGGCCGCCCGCTGACGATCGCCGGCCTGGCGCTCTTCCGGGAGCCGTCGCGCGGCGCCGATTTCACCGTCCATTCGCTCTTCCCGCTCGCAGCCGCAGCCAACAGAAAGACCGCCTGACATGACCCGCGAAACCGTTCTCTCCAATGCCCGTATCGTGCTTGAGGACAAGATCCTCGACGGCACGCTGGTGTTGCGCGATGGCCTGATCGCCGACATCTCCGAAGGCTCCTCCACTGAGAGCGAGGACATGGAAGGCGACTTCCTCATCCCCGGCCTCGTCGAACTGCACACCGACCATCTGGAAGCCCACTATTCGCCGCGCCCCGGCGTGCGCTGGGGCCTGACGGCCGCCATCCAGTCGCACGACGCCCAGGTCGTGACCTCCGGCATCACCACCGTCTTCGACTGCCTGCGCATGGGCTCGGACGAGGACGGCGGCTTCGAGAAGGGCGAGATGCGTGCCATGGCCAACGCCATCGCAGAGGCGCAGAACGAGGACCGCCTGCGGGCGGAACACCTCATTCACCTGCGCTGCGAAGTCTCGACCGACAATGTGCTGGAACACTACGAGGAATTCGAGGACGATCCGCTCGTCCGCCTCGTCTCGCTGATGGACCACGCGCCCGGCCAGCGCCAGTTCCAGACGCTGGAGCAATATATCCTCTACTACAAGAAGAAGCGCGGCCTGACGGACGACGAGTTTGACGCCTTCTGCAAGCGCCAGCAGGACCTTTCCGCCCGCTATGCCAAGCCGCACCGCGATGCGATCGCCGCCTCCTGCGCCGCCCGCAATATCTCGGTCGCGAGCCACGACGATGCGACACTGGAGCATGTCGAGGAGGCGATTGGCTACGGCATCCGGCTTGCCGAATTCCCGACCAGCGTCGAAGCCGCGAAGGCCTCGCATGGCGCGGGCATGAGCGTGCTGATGGGCGCGCCGAACATCGTGCGCGGCAAGTCGCATTCCGGCAACATCGCCGCCCGCGACCTCGCAAACATGGGCGTGCTCGACGTGCTGTCTTCCGACTATGTGCCCTTCAGCCTGATGCACGCGCCCTTCATCCTCGCCGATGAGGGCATGGACCTGCCGAAGGCCATCAACATGGTCTCGACGACGCCCGCCCGCACCGTCGGGCTCGATGATCGAGGCGCCATTGCCAAGGGCCTGCGCGCCGATCTCGTGCGCGTGCGCCGTCCCTCCGGCGTTCCGGTCGTGCGCTCCGTCTGGCGCCAAGGCAGGCGCGTGGCATGAGCCTCGACGCCGAAGCCGCCGTCCACCAGCCATTAGCCGTTGCGGCCGGCACGATGGTCGTCGTCGTCGGCCCGAGCGGTGCCGGCAAGGACAGCGTGATGTCCTATGCCGCGCGGCATTTTGCCGATGAAGCCCGCGTACGCTTCGTTCGCCGCGTCATCACCCGCCCGGCGGACGCCGGCGGGGAGGCGCATGAGGCAATCGATGCGGAAGGGTTTCGCACACGCGCGGCCGAAGGCGGCTTCGCCGTCTCCTGGGAGGCGCACGGCCTGTCCTACGGCATCCCCCGCGAAACACTCGATGCACTGGCGACCGGTGTCACGCTCGTCGCCAATGGCAGCCGTTCGGCCTTGCCCGCTTTCGCTGATACTTACGCGCGGCTGAAGGTCGTGGTGATCACCGCGCGGCCGGACATTCTCGCCGCCCGCCTTGCCGCGCGTGGCCGGGAAAGTGTGGAGGGCATTGCAAAGCGGCTCGACCGTGCCGTGCCGGAAATCGTCGTCGCCGCCGATACCGTCGTCATCGACAATAGCGGCGCGCTGGAAGAGGCGGGCGAGGCCTTCGTCTCGTTGCTGGTCTCCGCACTCGCGCGCGAAGACTGATTCAGTCGCCCTTCAGCGCTTTATAGGCGGCTAGTGCGCGTTCGCGCGCCTTGCCGTGATCGACGATCGGCTTCGGATAGGTTTTCCCAAGCTCGACGCCGGCCTTCTTCAGCGCACTTTCCGGCGCATCGAAGGGCTTGTGTATCCAGGCCGCATCGAGCTTCTCCAGTTCCGGCACGAAGGTGCGGACATAGCTGCCGTCCGCATCGAATTTCTCGCCTTGCAGGATCGGGTTGAAGATGCGGAAGAAGGGCGAGGCATCCGCGCCCGAGCCCGCCACCCATTGCCAGTTCGCCGCATTCGAGGCTGCATCGGCATCCACCAGCGTATCGCGAAACCATTCTTCCCCGCGCCGCCAGTCGATCATCAGGTGTTTGATCAGGAAGGAAGCGGTGATCATGCGCACGCGGTTGTGCATCCAGCCATGTTTCCAGAGCTGCCGCATGCCGGCATCGACGATGGGATAACCCGTCTGGCCACGGGTCCAGAGCTTGAAGTTCTTGCCGACCGCTTCCCAGGGAAAGGCGTCGAAACGGTCGTTCCAGTTTTTTTCCGCAAGCTGCGGGAAATGGAAATGCAGGTGGTAGCAGAATTCCCGCCAGGCGAGTTCTTTGCGGAAATGCACGACATCCTCCGCCGGCGCCTTCAGGCCGCGCGTGGCATGCCAGATCCGGGCGGGCGAGATTTCGCCCAGCGCCAGATGCGGCGAAAGCATCGAGGTCGCGTCGATGGCGGGATGGTCGCGGTCCTGCTTGTAACCGTCGATCGCGCCGTCGACGAAGCTTTCCAGCCGTTCGCGCGCCGCCTCTTCCCCCGGCGTCCAGACATCGGAGAATGCGGCCGCCCAATCCGGCTTCTTCGGCAGCAGGTCCCAGTCATCGAACGTCTCGGATGCAGGGGTCTTGCGGAGAGAAGCCAGTTTTTCCGGCGCGTCGATCGGCTCGTGCGGCTCCCCCTCTCGCTCCAGCGCCTTCCAGAATGGCGTATAGACGCGGTACGGCCTTTTCTCCCCGGTCATCAGGCGCGTCGGGTCGTGCAGCAATTGTCCGGCGAAGCTTTTGGCGGCAATGCCACGCCCTTTCAGCGCCGCCTTGATGTCCGTGTCGATCGCGATGCCCGCGGGATCGTGCCGGCGGTTCCAGTGGACGGCGTCGGCGCCGGTCTCCTCGATCAGCTCGGCAAGCACCGCATCCGCCGCACCGCTGCGCAGCACCAGCGGTGAGCCGAGCTTCTGAAGCGTCTTGCCGAGCGAGGCCAGCGAATGATGCAGCCACCATTCCTGCGCCCCCCCGAGCGGTCCTGTTCCGGCTTTCTCCGGCTCGCGGATATAGAGGGTGACGACGGGGCGCCCCGTCTCCACGGCGGCGGCCAGCGCGGCGTTGTCGTCGACGCGCAGATCCTTGCGGAACCAGACGATGACCGGATTTTCGCTCGCAGCCATCTCTTCAGCTCCTTTTCGGCAGGGGACGGGTGAGGATGAACAGCACGCTTCCCGACAGGATGAGCGCGACCGTTCCGGCGAGAAGCATCGAGGGCTGCGTGCGGTAGTAGAAGAAGCCGTAGCTCGCGATGATGAGGCAGACGGAGACGATTTTGGCACGCGCGGAGATGGCGCCCTCGCGCCGCCAGTTCTGGAGCGGCGGGCCGAGCGTGCGGTGGTTCAGCAGCCACTGTTCCAGACGCGGCGAGGAGCGCGAAAAACACCAGACGGCGACGAGCAGGAAGGGTGTCGTCGGGAGCAGGGGCAGGAAAGCGCCGATAATGCCGAGCGCCGTCATCAGCAGGCCGGCCAGCATGTAGAGCGAGCGCACAGGGATCCTCGTTCAAAAAAACGCGTCGCCGTTCAGATAGAGTGCTTTGCGCCCGCCTCCAAGGGGCCATCGTACCGCAACGGGTGGAACGAACATCTTCCTCGGGCATTCCTTGCGGACGGAAACAGGGTAGGGCGAGGCGAATGTTGGACGATATCGACCGCGGAGACGAGCATGCCTGGTGGACGACGCAGCGCGGCGCTTCGCCGATCGTCGGCACCGCCATCCACAATGGCCACGCCGTCCGCCAGAACCTCCTCATGAATATGGCGCTCGACGACGACGAGCGGTTGCGCGAGGAAGACCCGTTCACGGCCGAAACCATCCGCGGCCTCGCCAATCGCATCGTCTTCCACCGCTCCCGCTTCGAGATCGACCTCAACCGCGCCCGCGACGGCGCTATCTACCTGCGGCCGGAACAGGCTTGGGGCCTGAAGGTGTGGCGCACGACCCCTTCCGAGGCCGAGCTTGCAGAAAGCCTCGCCGTGCATGACGCCTATTACGGCATGCTGGAAAACTATCTTCGCGGCGTGGAGGCGCAGCATGGCAGCTTCGTCGTGCTGGACATGCACAGCTACAACCACCGCCGCGCCGGCCCTTCGGCGCCACCGACCGAAGCGAGCGATGCGCCGGAAATCAATATCGGCACCTCCTCGATGGATCGGTCCCGGTGGGCGCCGGTGGTCGATGCCTTCATGAACTTCGCCGCCGATTTCGATTTTCTCGGCCGCCGGCTGGACGTGCGCGAGAACATCGCCTTCGAGGGGCGTGGCGAACAGACGCGCTTCATCCACGAGCGTTTCCGGCAAAACGGCTGCGCAATCGCCGTCGAATTCAAAAAGGTCTTCATGGACGAGTGGACGGGCGCGCCGGACTGGCAGGCGCTCGCATCCCTTCAAGCGCTCGTCGCGGGGGCGGCGCCGGTGCTCGAACGGGCGCTGCGGGAGGTCGCATGAGCCCAGCGAAGGCGGCGCGCAAGCCGCGCCAGAAGCAGGAAAAGACGCTTGTTCAGGACGTGATCGAAGCGCTGGAAGCCGGCAAGCCGGTGCGCCGCGACCTCGAAGGCGGGCGCCTGCATATCGACCGGCCGCTGCCGTTTATCTGCCTGCATGTCGGCGAGCCGGACACGCATGTCGTGGCGCGCGAGATCGCCGCCGCGAACGCCTCCTACCTCGTCACACCGCGCATCGAGGATGCTGTAGAACTCATTGCGCCGATTGCCGCGGCGCTGCGCAAGAAATTCGGCACCTTCGTGCTGCTCGACGTGGACGAGTTGCAGCGCGACCGGTTGCTGTCCGACGATGCGCCGTTCCTCCAGCCCTTCGAGGTCATGCTCTCGGCGACGCGCCAACCCGCGGCCAAGCGGGCGATGGAGGCATTCGAAACGGCGGTGGAGGCGTTCGAGGCCCGTTTCCGCACGCCGCATGTCGAGCTTTGCGCGGCGGAGGACGATCCCTGCGCCCGGCCGGAGCTTCTGAACCTCAAGCTGCCGCTTCTGACCCTGCGCTTCGCGCCGATCTACCGCGTGACGGGGTCCGACGCCACCTATCCGGACCTGCGCGAACGCCTGGTCGACAATTTCCTCGACGCGGGCCTGCGCGCCTTCGCGGCCTTTCTGGAGGCGGACGGTTTTCCGAAACCCGCCACCTACCGGGCCTTCGGCCGCAAGGCCTTCATCGATGCGGTCGAGAGGGCCGATCGCGGCATGGACGAGGTCGCCTCCAGCTTCGATTTCCTGCTTGCCGTGACGCCGATCAACGCAAACGCCGCCTGGCAGGAATTCAAGGCGAACCACTACGACAGGCCGCCGCGTTTCCTCTACCGTCCGCTGCCCCTCCTGGTGGAGGGGCAGAAGCGCCGCCTCTATTCCATTTCGCTCGACCGGCTCGAAGACCCCGTCCTGCACCAGATCTACCGGGAAAAACAGCAGGAACTCGACCTGCAACTGACGCTGATCGGCGAGCGGGAGAAGGCACGTTTCGTCGAGTTCGGCCGCGCGCTCTACGGCCCCGTCGAGCCCTCGCTACGCAAGGCCGCTGCCGAGGTTCTCGACGGCACGGGGCATGCCAAGCGCATGCCGGCGCTCGCCGATGACGACGAGGTGGTGGATTGCTTCTATGTCGAGCGCAAGGCGCGCTCCATGATGATGCACTATCACCAGCATTATGACGGTTTCGACGCGGCGATCGAACTACGCGACGACGTGCCGGCCGGCCTGCTCGTCTCCGGCCGCCGCCTGCTGATTTCCCGGCGCACGCGCATGATGCGCCATCGCGTCGATGCGCTGCTGAGCCACGAGGTCGGCGTGCACCTGCTCACCTATTTCAACGGCTCGGCGCAGGGCCTGCGCGTCTTCCGCACCGGCCTTTCGGGCTACGAGGGCATGCAGGAGGGGCTGGCGGTCTTCGCCGAATTCCTCGCCGGCGGCTTCACGCCGGAGCGCCTGCGGCTGCTCGCCGCCCGCGTCGTCGGTTGTGACCTGATGCTCGTCGGTGCCTCCTTCGTCGAGAGCTTTCGCACGCTGACGCAGGATTACGATTTCGACGCCGAGACCGCCTTTGGCCTGCTGCTGCGCGTCTTCCGCGGCGGCGGGCTCGCCAAGGACGCCATCTATCTGCGCGGGCTGCTCTCACTGCTGAGCCACCTGAAGGGCGGCGGCGCGCTCGATCCGTTCTGGATGGGCAAGATTTCGGCAGGCCATTTCAGCGTGATGGAGGAACTTGGCGCCCGCGGCCTGCTGAAGGCGCCGATCCTGCGACCACTCTGTCTCGAAACCGACCGTGGGCGCGCAAGGCTGGAGCGCGCCCGTGCCGGACTGACACCCCTGACAATGCTCGAAGCTTGAGGAGAGCAACCATGCGTATCGCCTTTTTCGTCAATTCGATCGAGGGGGAAACCCCGACCTATACCACCACCGGCCTCGCCATGGCCGCCCTCGGACGCGGGCATGAGATCTGCTACGTGACGCCGGGCGATTTCGTGCTCAGGGCCGATGACAGCCTGTCGGTGCGCGGCCGCGTGCTGCCGGGAAAACGCTACAAGAAGGCGGAGAGTTTTCACGCGGCTCTTCAGGGCGAGGACGCCACCATCGAGACGATGGACACAAGCGATGTCGACGTGCTGTTCCTGCGCAACGACCCGTCGCTCGATGCCGATGACCGGCCCTGGGCGGCCCATGTCGGCGCGATGTTCGGCCGGCTTGCGGCGGCGCGCGGCACCATCGTCGTCAACGATCCGGACGGCCTGTCGCTGGCGCAGAACAAGCTCTATTTCCAGGGTTTTCCGCGCGCCGTGCGGCCAGAAACGCTGATCTCCAAGAGCATCGACGAAATCCGCGCCTTCATCGACGGCCACAAGGAGGGCGTCATCATGAAGCCGCTCCAGGGCTCCGGCGGCAAGAACGTCTTCAAGATCGGCTCGCCCGACGAGGCGAACCTCAACCAGATCTTTGAGGCCGTCAGCGGCGAGGGTTATCTCATCGCGCAGAACTACCTGCCCGCCGCGACCGAAGGCGACATCCGGCTCTTCCTGATGAACGGCCGGCCATTGGAGCGGGACGGCAAATATGCCGCGATCCGCCGGGTGCCGGCGAAGGGCGAGGTGCGCTCGAACATCCACGCGGCCGGCACCGCGGTCTCCGTCGAGATCACGCCGGAAATCCTTGCGATTGCGGACATGGTGCGGCCGAAACTCGTCGAGGACGGCATGTTCCTCGTCGGCCTCGATATCGTTGGCGACAAGATTCTGGAGATCAACGTCTTCACGCCGGGCGGCCTCAACGTGATGTTCGATCTATACGACATCGATTTTGCCGACAGCATCATCGCCGCGCTGGAGCAGAAGGTCGCGCAGCGCGACGCCTATGCGGGCGCCATCACCAACCGAACCCTTGCGACACTCTGAAGCCAGTCAGATCGGCTTGCTGTTCGCCGCGCCCTTGGCCGATTTCGCTTTTGCGACGGCCTTGGCGGCGACCGGCTTTTCGGCGCCGGCATCCGCCTTCTTCTTCGGCTTGGCCTCGGACTTTTTCGTCTGCGCCTTTTTGGAGATCTCGATCAGCGGCTTTTTCGCACTGGCCGGCTTGGGATCCTCGGCGAGCGCCACGCGCTCGAACTCGTCGCGCTCGCGCGCGGCCTGCTCCCAATGTTCGGCGTCCTGGCCATGCGGCCGGCCAGCCTCTTCCCAGATCGCATAGGCTCGCTTGCTGATCCATTCCAAACGCACATCCGACATCGCTAATCCCCGTTCAAGAGTTGCCCGTTCAAGGGTTGACTGACGCCATGTCGCCGATGTGCCGCGCAGGATGTGCAGGCAGGGCCGGGACACGGAACTCGCTGGAGGGCCGGGAGCATTCGACCGGCAGGTCCAGATATTCGGCGCACCATACGCTCCGGGGTAAGGCCCTTCTTGGAGCAGGTCTGCTTCATGCGATTCGCAAGGCTAGAATGCGCCGAAAGCGACAGGGCATCAAGCCGAGCCGGCCGCGGCATCCTGGCCTTGAGCCCGCATAGTAAGGAAAATCATGCCCCGGGTTGCGGCAAATCGGCGTAATTTTGGAAAAGTTTCATGCTGGCGGGTGGACAGTGTCGATCCCGCCAACGTATTGTCCGGATGAGAGAATATTCAACGCGGACGACGAAATCGAGAGGCAGGGCGTTTGGCAGCAACAGGGCAACAGCATCGACCGGTTCGTCGGGCTTTCCGCCTTTTCTGCGCCACGTTCACCTGTCTTTTGCTGTTGATATCCACGCTGTCCGCACCTTCTGCCGTCAGCGCCAGCTCGAAACTGCTTCGTTACGGCACGCAGAAGACTTTTGGTCATCCATCTGCACTTGCCGACCTGGAGTGCCGCAAGCGCCCCGTCGCCGGCAAGGTCACGCCGCTTGATGGCGGCGACGGCATTGGCTGTCCGCCGGCGCAAGGCGTTTTGCGCCTGGCGGACGCGGATGTCGCTGTCGCCATCGTTCCTCAGTGCCGCTGCGGCAGCGGTCGCATCGAAACGCGCGGGGCCCGTGCCCCTCCGTTCCATTTCGCCTGACGACCGCTTCGATCGTCCCGTCGATCGCGCGCGGTCTTCCCGATGTCGCCGGCATGCCGGCGTGAGAAGCTCTGACGTAAAGCGATCGATTTAAAACGATGACAGGTGAAATGATTCTGGTCCTGCTGGTCTGCCTTCCCTTCGCGGGAAGCCTCGCCGCGACCATTCTGCTGCGGACGGATTCGCGGGTGCTGGCGGCGCGCATGGCGGGCGTCGTCGCCTTTGCCGGCTTCGTCATGACCGCCGTGCTCTACCCCGCGGTGCGCGACGGCGGCAAGGTCCGCGTCGATCTGCAATGGCTGCCGCAGCTCGGCCTGAACGTCACGCTGCGCATGGACGGTTTCGCCTGGCTCTTCGCCATGCTCGTCACCGGCATCGGCTGCCTCGTCGTGCTCTATGCGCGGTATTACATGTCGGAAGAGGACCCGGTCCCGCGCTTCTTCTCGTTCCTGCTCGCCTTCATGGGCTCGATGCTCGGCATTGTGCTCTCGGGCAACATCATCCTGCTCTCGGTGTTCTGGGAGCTCACCAGCATCTTCTCCTTCCTCCTGATCAGCTACTGGCATCACAATGCCGCCGCGCGTGACGGCGCGCGCATGGCGCTGACGATCACCGGTATCGGCGGCTTCTGCCTGCTCGCCGGCCTCATCGTGCTCGGCCATATCGCCGGAAGCTACGATCTCGACGTGGTGCTGGCCGCCGGCGACAAGATCAAGGCGCATCCGCTCTACCTGACGGCGCTGGTGCTGATCCTTATCGGCGCCCTGACCAAGAGCGCGCAGGTGCCGTTCCATTTCTGGCTGCCGAATGCCATGGCCGCACCGACGCCGGTCTCGGCGTACCTGCATTCCGCGACCATGGTGAAGGCGGGCGTCTTCCTTCTGGTGCGCTTCTGGCCGCCGCTGTCGGGCACCTATGAATGGTTCATGCTGCTCGGCATCGCCGGCATCAGCACGCTGATCCTCGGCGCCTATTTCGCCATGTTCCAGCAGGACCTGAAGGGCCTGCTCGCCTATTCGACGATCAGCCATCTCGGCCTCATCACGACGCTGCTCAGTCTCGGCAGTCCGCTTGCCGCCGTCGCCGCGATCTTCCACATGGTCAACCATGCCACCTTCAAGGCCTCGCTCTTCATGGCCGCCGGCATCATCGACCACGAGACCGGCACGCGCGACATGAGGCGATTAAGCGGGCTCTTCAAATACCTGCCGATCACCGGCACGCTCGCCATGGTGGCGAGTGCGGCGATGGCCGGCGTGCCGCTCCTCAACGGCTTCATCTCCAAGGAAATGTTCTTCGCGGAAGCCGTTGAAACCCATGCCGATTCCGTGCTCGACCGCATCCTGCCCTATGTCGCGACGTTGGCCGGCGCCTTCTCCGTCGCCTATTCGCTGCGCTTCATCCACATGGTGTTCTTCGGCCCGCCGCCCGTCGACCTGCCGAAGCCCAAGCCGCACGAGCCGCCGCACTGGATGCGCTTCCCGATCGAGTTCTTGGTGCTCGCCTGCCTCGTCGTCGGCATCATCCCGAGCCTGTCGATCGGCCCGTTCCTGCATTCCGCCGTCGTCTCCGTGCTGGGCGAGCGCACGCCGGACTACAGCCTCGCCGTCTGGCACGGCATCAACACGCCCCTGATCATGAGCATGATCGCGCTCATCGGCGGCGCCGCGCTCTATGCGGTGCTGAAGGACTATCTCGCCAAATGCGATGACGGTCCGCCGCTGTTCCGCCATCTCGGCGGCCAGCGCATCTTCGAGCGCGTGCTGGTGACGGTGTCGTGGAAATGGGCGCGCTGGCTGGAAAGCCACCTCGGCACGCGCAATCTCCAGCCGCAGCTGCGCCTCGTCGCGGCCGCCGGCCTGCTTGCCGGCGTGGTGCCGCTCTATCTCGCCGGCTTCACGCCAAAACCGCCGGAATTCGGCGATGTCGACCCGATCTTCGCCGCCGTCTGGTGCGTCGGCGCCTTCTGCGCGCTCGCCGCCGCCTACCAGGCGAAGTATCACCGGCTTGCGGCCCTCGTCCTGCTCGGCGGCGCCGGGATCACCACCTGCATCACCTTCGTCTGGCTGTCGGCGCCCGACCTCGCCATCACCCAGCTTCTCGTCGAAATCGTCACGACGGTCCTGCTGCTGCTCGGCCTGCGCTGGCTGCCCAAGCGCTCGGAAAAGGTCGACAATTCCGTGTCGCTTGCCGCGCGCAGCCGCCGCTTCCGCGATTTTCTGCTGGCGATCTCCTGCGGCTTCGGCATGTTCATCTTCTCCTACGCCATCATGAAACAGCCGGTGCCGGACGCGATCGCCAGCTATTTCCTCGAAAAGGCCTATACGGAAGGCGGCGGGCGCAACGTGGTCAACGTCATCCTCGTCGATTTCCGCGGCTTCGACACGATGGGCGAGATCGCGGTGCTCGCCATCGTGGCGCTGACGGTCTTCGCGCTCTTACGTCGTTTCCGTCCGGCGGCCGACAGCATCGAAAAGCCGGAGCAGCAGCGCATCCAGAACGCCTATGACGCGGAACGGCCCGAGCGCTCGGCCGGCGACACGGTGCGTGACTACCTGCTCGTGCCCTCGGTCATCATGCAGTGGATGTTCCCGGTCGTCATCACCTTCTCGGTCTATCTCTTCCTGCGCGGCCATGACCTGCCGGGCGGCGGTTTTGCCGCCGGCATCACCATGGCGATCGCCTTCCTGCTGCAATATCTGGCGGGCGGCGTGCGCTGGGCGGAAGACCGGCTGCGCATCCTGCCGCTGCGCTGGATGGGCTTCGGCCTGCTGCTGGCGGCCGCGACCGGCATTGGCGCCTGGTTCCTGGGCTATCCGTTCCTGACATCCCATTCGCAATATATCGAGGTGGCGTTCATCGGAAAGGTGCCGGCGGCGACCGCCCTGCTGTTCGATCTCGGCGTCTTCTCGCTCGTCGTCGGCGCGACGGTGCTCATCCTCATCGCGCTCGCCCACCAATCCATACGCACGCATCGGGTCCGCAATCTCGACGCCTCAAAGGCGGAGGAAGCCTGATGGAACTCGTTCTCGCAATCGGCATCGGCGTCATGACCGGCTCGGGCGTCTGGCTCATCCTGCGCCCCCGCACCTACCAGGTCATCATCGGCCTGTCGCTGCTTTCCTATGCCGTCAACCTCTTCATCTTCGGGGTCGGCGGGGTGAAGTCCAATGCCGCGCCGCTGCTCGGCGAGGGCGTCGACATCTCTACGCTTACCGATCCGGTGCCGCACGCCCTGGTGCTGACCGCCATCGTCATCGGCTTTGCCACGACGGCGCTCTTCCTCGTCGTCCTGCTCGCCGCCCGCGGCCTCACTGGCACCGACCATGTCGACGGCAGGGAGCAGCCGAAATGAGCGGCTGGCAGCAACACCTCATCATCGCGCCGATCCTCATTCCGCTGATCGCGGGCGCGGCCCTCCTGTTCTTTGACGAGCGCGAGCGTGTCGTCAAAGCGATGATCAGCGTCGTCTCGTGCCTGGCGCTCGCCGCCGTCGCCATCACGCTGTTCCGGCTGGCGAATAATGGCGACGGCGAAGGCAGCTTCGAGGGCGTCTACCTGCTCGGCAACTGGCCGGCCCCCTTCGGCATCGTGCTGGTGGTCGATCGCCTCTCGGCGCTGATGCTGGTGCTAACCTCCATCCTCGCCATTCCGGCGCTGGTTTTCGCCCTCGCCCGCTGGCATGCGGCCGGCGCGCATTTCCACACGCTGTTCCAGCTCCTGCTGATGGGCCTCAACGGCGCGTTCCTCACCGGCGACCTGTTCAATCTTTTCGTCTTCTTCGAGGTGATGCTCGCCGCCTCCTACGGCCTCTTGATGCACGGCTCCGGTTCCATGCGCGTCAAGGCTGGCATGCACTACATCGCGGTCAATCTTGCGGCCGCGCTCTGCTTCCTGATCGGCGTCAGCGCCATCTATGGTTCGGCCGGCACGCTCAACATGGCGGATCTCGCGGTGCGCATCGGCGAGATCGAGGGCGAGCGGCGCATGCTGCTGGAGGCGGGTGCCGGCATCCTCGGCATCGTCTTCCTCATCAAGGCCGGCATGTGGCCGCTGAACTTCTGGCTACCCGGCGCCTACAGCGCCGCGACCGCGCCCGTCGCCGGCATCTTCGCCATCATGAGCAAGGTCGGCATCTACGTCATCCTGCGCCTGTCGCTGCTGGTCTTCGGGCAGGGCGAATCCGCCGGCCTCGGCCTCAACGTGCTGCTCTATGGCGGCATGGCGACCATCGCCTTCGGCACGATCGGCGTGCTCGCCTCACAGGCACTCGGGCGGCTCGCGAGTTACTCCGTGCTCGTTTCCTCCGGCACGCTGCTCGCGGTGCTCGGCCTCAGCAACGGGCAGGTCACGGCGGGCGCGCTGTTCTACATGGTCAGTTCGACCATGACGATCTGCGCTTTCTTCATGCTGATCGAACTGGTGGAACGCGGGCAGGATGCCGGCGCCTCGGTTCTCGCCGTCACCATGGAGGCCTATGGCGACGCGGACGAGGAGGAGCGGGAGGTCGAGGTCGGCATCACCATGCCGGGAACGATCGCCGTGCTCGGCATCTGCTTTGCCGCCTGCGGCATCCTGCTGTCCGGCCTGCCGCCGCTCTCCGGCTTCGTCGCGAAATTCGCCATGCTCACCGGCATGATCGGCATGAACGCGCAGGAAGGGCCGATCTCTGCCTCCGTCTGGTGGATCGTCGGCCTGCTGATCCTGTCGGGGCTGGCGGCGCTCATTTCGATGACCCGCGCCGGCATCCGCACCTTCTGGGCCTCGATGGAAGGCACCGTGCCCCGCGTGCTCGTCATGGAAATGGCGCCGGTCATGCTGCTCATCGCGCTGACGCTGACGCTGACGATCAAGGCCGGCCCGGCGATGACCTATATGGAGGAGACGGTGCGCAACCTGCAGCAGCCGGCCACCTATATCGACGCCGTCATCAACGCGCGCCGCGCCGGGGTGGCGGAGGCGAGCGGGCCGGATGGCGGGGGAGGGCTCTGACATGCTGCCCTATCCGCTCCTCAGCGCCTCGCTCGTCCTCATGTGGCTGGCCCTCAACGGCTTCACGATCGGCCATTTCATCCTCGGCTGCATTGTCGCCGTGCTCGCCTCCTGGGGCATGGCATCGCTCCGGCCCGCTAAACCGCGCCTGAACAAATGGTATCTGCTGCCCAAACTCGTCGGCATCGTGCTCTACGATATCCTGCGCTCGAACATCGCCGTCGCCTCCATCCTGCTGACGGGCGGCAAGCGCAGCCACAAGTCCGGCTTCATGACCGTGCCGCTCGACCTGGAGAACCCGACCGCGCTCGCCGTGCTCGCCGTGGTGGTGACGAGCACGCCGGGCACGGCCTGGCTCGAATACAATTCCTTGAACAGGACCGTGCTGATCCACGTACTAGACCTCGTCGACGAGGAGGAATGGCGGGTGCTGATCAAGACGCGCTACGAGGCGCTGCTGATGGAGATTTTCGAATGAGCCACATGATCCTCGCCTGGTCCGTCACCATCGCGCAAATCATGCTGGCGCTCGCCATGGCGCTCGCGGCGATCCGCATGTCGCGGGGGCCGCGCGCGCAGGATCGCGTGCTGGCGCTCGACACGCTTTATGTCAACTCGATGCTGCTGCTGATGGTCTTCGGCATCCGCACCGGCAAGGTCATCTATTTCGAGGCGTCGCTCGTCATCGGCATGCTCGGCTTCGTCGCCACGGTGGCGCTCGCCAAATTCCTGATGCGCGGGGAGGTGGTCGAATGAGCACGATCGAACATGCGGGCGACCTGCCGGCCTGGGCCGCACTCGCCGTCTCCTTCTTCCTCGTGGTGGGCGCAGGCCTGACGCTGATCGGCACCATCGGCTTCACCCGCCTGCCGACCTTCTACGAGCGCATCCATGCGCCCACACTCGGCACGAGTTGGGGCACCGGCGGCATCGTCATGGCCTCGATGATCTTCTTCACCGTGCTTTCCACGCGGCTCGTCGTGCATGAAATCCTGATCGGCATCTTCGTGACGGTCACCACGCCGGTGACGCTGATGCTGCTCGCTCGCGCGGCGCTCCACCGCGACCGGGCGGAGGGCAATCCGGAGGTGCCGGCCGAAGCGCCGGTCGAGCCCGCCAGCGAAGCCGACCAGCCCGCACCGGCCGAGTAGCAGCCGGAAGCCCTCAAGCCCCTCAGTGCTGGTCGAGTGCCCGTGTCAGCGTGAGCGCCGCGATCGTGCAGATCGCGCCGGAGATCAGGTAGCCGCCGATGAAGATGATGCCGAAGCTGCTGGCGAGGCCGAGCGCCACGAGCGGCGCGAAGCCGGCGCCGAGAAGCCAGGCGAGGTCGGACGTGAGGGCCGCACCGGTGTAACGGTAATATTGCGTGAAGCGCGAGGAGACGGCGCCGGAGGACTGGCCGAAGGTGAGGCCGAGGATGAAGAAGCCGATCAGGATATAGGCATCCTGGCCCTTGCCGCCGGCATCCAGCAGGAACGGCGCGGAAAAGCTGAAGATCGCGATCAGGATGGCGCCGAGCATCAGCTCGTTGCGCCGGCCGATGCGGTCGGCGATGAAGCCGGACAGCACGATGCCGACGGCGCCGAGTGCCGCACCCGCGACCTGCACCCACAGGAACTGCGCCGCCGACTGACCGCCGAAAAGCGTGATCCAGCTCAGGGGGAAGATTGTGACGAGGTGAAACATCGCAAAGCTCGCGAGCGGCACGAAGGCGCCGAGCACCACGTCCATGCTGTGTTTGCTGAGCATCTCGAAGATCGGCCGGGCCTGCAGTTCCTGCGCTTCCATCGCCGCGCCGAATTCCTTGCTGGCAACGATGCGCAGACGCGCGAAGAGCGCCACGACGTTGATCGCGAAGGCGACGAAGAAGGGATAACGCCAGCCCCAGGCGAGGAAATCGGCCTCGGAGAGGCTGGAGACCATGTAGCCGAAGAGGATGCTCGCCAGCGCAAAGCCGATCGGCGCGCCGAGCTGCGGGATCATCGCATACCAGCCGCGGCGATTCGGCGGCGCGCTGAGGTTCAACAGCGAAGCGAGGCCATCCCACGCGCCCCCGAGCGCAAAACCCTGGCCCAGGCGGAACAGCGCCAGCAGCGCCACGGCCCAATATCCGAGCGTCTCGTAGCCGGGCAGGAAGGCGATCGACGCGGTCGAGCCGCCGAGGATGACCAGCGCGACCGTCAGCTTGGTGCCGCGGCCATAATTGCGGTCGATCCACATGAAGACGAAGGAGCCGACCGGGCGCGAGAGAAAGGCCAGCGGAAACAGCGCGAAGGACATCAGGGTCGCGGCGACCGGATTGGGCGCGAAGGGGAAGATGAGCTTCGGGAAGACGAGGATGGAGCCGAGGCCGTAGACGAAGAAGTCGAAGAATTCCGAGGTCCGGCCGATCACCACGCCGATGGCGACGCTGCCCGGCGACAGCGGCTTGTCGTCGTCGTGCATGCGGCGGGCGTCTCGCTCGAGACCGGACGATGTGGGGTTGCTGGCCGAGCTCATGAACTTCTCCACGGGGATTTGCGTCATGTCGTTAGAATGTTGACCAATCGGCGCCCGATATCAAGGACAAGACGAAGAAAGCCCGCGAGCCGGCCTCAATTGACAACAAACATTTCTATTGGGCTAGTACAAACGCGCATCGACAGAAAGCCCCAACTTCACTAGCCTACTGCGACAGAATGCTGCGCTGCGACGAACGACCTCATTTTCAAGCGTGGCCGCACCCGCCTATTGCCGACTAGACAGAACACAAGTTGAGGCCGAAATGCCGAAGCCATTCAGTTTAGCCAGACGATCGCTCCTATTCACGCTGATGCTCGCGACGCTTTCGGGGTGCAACATGGTCGTCATGTCGCCCTCCGGCGATATCGCGGCGCAGCAGCGGGACCTGATCGTCATCTCGACCTTCCTGATGCTGATCATCATCATTCCCGTCATCTGCCTGACGCTCTATTTCGCCTGGCATTACCGCCAGTCGAACACGGCGGCCAAGTACGATCCGGAATGGCACCACTCGACTGGCCTCGAAGTCATCATCTGGTCGGCGCCGCTCGCCATCATCATCGCGCTCGGCGCCATCACCTGGGTCAGCACCCACAAGCTCGACCCCTACCGCCCGCTCGACCGGATCGATGCGGCGCGGCCCGTAACCGAAGAGGTGAAGCCGATCAATGTCGAGGTCGTGGCGCTCGACTGGAAATGGCTGTTCTTCTACCCGGACTACGGCATCGCCACGGTCAACGAGATGGCGGCCCCGGTCGACGTGCCGATCAATTTCAAGCTCACCGCCTCGTCGGTGATGAACTCGTTCTATGTGCCGGCACTCGCCGGCATGATCTACACCATGCCGGGCATGCAAACCCGGCTGCACGCCGTCATCAACAAGCCCGGCGAATATGAAGGCCTGTCGTCCAACTACAGCGGCGACGGTTTTTCGCACATGCGCTTTAAGTTCCATGGCGTCGACCAGGCGGGCTTCGACGCCTGGGTCGCCCGGGTGAAGCAGAACGGCACGATGCTCAACCGCGACGCCTACCTGAAGCTCGAAAAGCCGAGCATCAAGGAACCGGTCCGCTACTACGCCAACGTCGAGGACGGGCTTTACGAGGCCGTGCTCAACATGTGCGCACGCCCCGGCCAGATGTGCATGAAGGACATGATGCATATCGACATGATGGGCGGCGCCGGCGTCGAGAGCCATGAGAACCGGGCGAAGCTGGAGCACGACAATCGCCACGCGTCAGAGGAGACGCCCGGCGCCACCTTCCCGGAAACCGGCAATCCCGCGCGCAGCGAAGAGCCGGCAGAAGGCGTCGAGGAGCGGCAGGAGGAGCCGGCCACGATGAACCACGACATGCACAAGATGTAACGGGACCTCACCGCGCTCGCCGGTTCCGGCGGGCGCTGAGAGACCTCACGAGCGGCCCTCACGAGCCCTGGGGCTCGCATTCGAAAGATATTGGACAACCCATGTTCGGTGACATCAGCCTCACGCAATTCATCTTCGGACGGCTTACCTGGGAGGCGATCCCCTATCACGAGCCCATCCTCGTCGTGACCTTCGCGGTCGTGGCGCTCGGCGGCATCGCGCTCCTCGGCCTCATCACGAAGTTCAAGCTCTGGGGCTATCTCTGGCACGAGTGGTTCACCAGCGTCGATCACAAGAAGATCGGCATCATGTACATCATCCTGGCGATCGTCATGCTTCTGCGCGGCTTTGCCGATGCGATCATGATGCGCATCCAGCAGGCGATCGCCTTCAACGGCAACGAGGGTTACCTCAACCCGCACCACTACGACCAGATCTTCACCGCGCATGGCGTGATCATGATCTTCTTCGTGGCGATGCCCTTCGTCACCGGCTTCATGAACTATGTCGTGCCGCTCCAGATCGGCGCCCGCGACGTCTCCTTCCCCTTCCTCAACAACTTCTCCTTCTGGATGACGACCGGCGGCGCGATCATCGTCATGATGTCGCTCTTCGTGGGTGAATTCGCGCGCACTGGCTGGCTCGCCTATCCGCCGCTCTCCGGCGTGGACTACAGTCCCGGCGTCGGCGTGGATTATTATATCTGGGGCTTGCAGGTGGCGGGCGTGGGGACGACGCTCTCTGGCATCAACCTGATAGCGACCATCGTGAAGATGCGCGCCCCCGGCATGACCTTCATGAAGATGCCGGTCTTCACCTGGACCTCGCTCTGCACCAACATCCTGATCGTCGCGACCTTCCCGATCCTGACCGCGACGCTCGCCCTGCTGTCGCTCGACCGTTACGTTGGCACGAACTTCTTCACCAACGACCTCGGCGGCAATCCGATGATGTACATCAACCTCATCTGGATCTGGGGCCATCCAGAGGTCTACATCCTCGTGCTGCCGGCCTTCGGCATCTTCTCCGAGGTGGTCGCCACCTTCTGCGGCAAGCGCCTGTTCGGCTATGCCTCCATGGTCTACGCCACCTGCGTGATCATGATCCTCTCCTACATCGTCTGGCTGCACCACTTCTTCACGATGGGCTCGGGCGCCTCGGTCAACGCCTTCTTCGGTATCACCACGATGATCATCTCGATCCCGACGGGAGCGAAGATGTTCAACTGGCTCTTCACCATGTATCGCGGCCGCATCCGCTACGAGGTGCCGATGCTGTGGACGGTCGGCTTCATGATCACCTTCGTCATCGGCGGCATGACCGGCGTCATGCTGGCGATCCCGCCGGCCGATTTCGTGCTGCACAATTCGCTGTTCCTGATCGCCCACTTCCACAACGTCATCATCGGCGGGGTTTTGTTCGGGCTGATGGCGGGCCTCGTCTATTGGTGGCCGAAGGCCTTCGGCTACAAGCTCGATCCGTTCTGGGGCAAGATGACCTTCTGGTTCTGGCAGATCGGCTTCTTCTTCGCCTTCATGCCGCTCTACGTGCTCGGCCTGATGGGCGTTACCCGCCGCGTCAGCCAGTTCGAGGACCCGTCGCTGCAGATCTGGTTCATCATCGCCGCCTTCGGCGCCGGCCTGATCGCGCTCGGCATCGGCTCCTTTATCGTCCAGCTGGTGGTGAGCTACCTCCGGCGCGACGAGCTGCGCGTGATCTCTGGCGATCCGTGGGACGGCCGCACGCTCGAATGGTCGACGTCCTCGCCGCCGCCAGACTACAACTTCGCCTTCACGCCCGTCGTGCACGACCATGACAGCTGGTACGACATGAAGAGCCGTGGCTACGAGCGTCCGCTCGAAGGCTTCAAGCCGATCCACATGCCGAAGAACACCGGCACGGGCGTGATCCTCGCCGGCATCAGCGTCGTGCTCGCCTTCGCGATGATCTGGTACATGTGGTGGCTGGTCGCGCTGTCCTTTATCGGCATCATAGCGGTGTCGATCGCCCATACGTTCAACTACAATCGCGATTTCTTAATCCCCGCCGAAACCGTTGCGGCGACCGAAGACGCGCGTTCCAAGCTGCTTCAAGAACGGACCTGAGCCATGAGCGCGACCCAAGTCCAGCAAACCGACGAAAAGCCGCAGTTCTACCTGACGGAAGACCACCATCCGGAAAACAGCACCATGCTGGGTTTCTGGCTCTACCTGATGAGCGATTGCCTGATCTTCGCCGTCCTCTTCGCCACCCACGGCGTGCTCGGCCGCAACTATGCGGCAGGCCCGTCGCCGGCCGATCTCTTCGACCTCAACATCGTCGCGATCAACACGGCGATGCTGCTGCTCTCGTCCATCACCTATGGCTTCGCCATGCTCCAGATGGAGCGCAACGCCAAGATGGAGACGCTGGTCTGGCTCGGCATCACCGGCGTGTTCGGCGCGATCTTCCTGGCGCTGGAACTCTACGAGTTCTACCACCTGATCCACGAGGGCGCCGGCCCGACGCGCTCGGCCTTCCTCTCGTCCTTCTTCACGCTGGTCGGAACGCACGGCCTGCATGTCACCTTCGGCATCATCTGGCTGATCACGCTGATGGTGCAGGTCGGCAGGCACGGGCTGATCCCGGAAAACCGCCGCCGCCTGATGTGCCTGTCGATGTTCTGGCACTTCCTCGACGTCATCTGGATCGGCGTCTTCTCCTTCGTCTATCTCCTGGGAGTGATCGGATGAGCCCGAACCACGAAAGCGCTGCTGACACCCACCACGCCCATAGCCATGGCCACGATGCCGGCCACGGCTCGTTCAAGGGCTACATGACGGGCTTCATCCTGTCGGTGATCCTGACGGCCATTCCCTTCTGGCTCGTCATGGCCGGCGTGCTGGACAGCAAGCTGCTCACCGCCGTCATCGTCATGGGCATCGGCGTGGTGCAGATCGTCGTGCACATGGTCTATTTCCTGCACATGAACCCGCGCTCGGAAGGCGGCTGGACCATGATGGCGCTGATCTTCACGCTGATCATCGTCGGCATCGCGCTGGCCGGCTCCCTCTGGGTCATGCATCACCTCAACCAGAACATGATGCCGATGACCCACGAGATGATGAAGAACATGCCCTGACGAGGGCGCCATGACCGCTGACCCGCAAGCCGCAGGGGAGGGCGCCTCCTCCTCTCGCGCGAAATGGCTTCTCACGGGCTTCCTGCTCCTCCTCGTCGCCGTCTTCCTGGCGCTCGGCACCTGGCAGGTGCAGCGGCTGTTCTGGAAGCTCGACCTCATCGCGCGCGTCGACAGCCGCGTCCACGCCGACCCGGTGCCGGCGCCGGCCGGGGCGGAATGGCCGGCGATCAACCCGGAGAAGGACGAGTACCGCCACGTTACCGCCACCGGCCTTTTCCAGCACGACAAGACGGTGCTGGTGCAGGCCGTGACGGAGCGCGGCGCCGGTTTCTGGGTGCTGACGCCGCTCCTCCTGCCGGATGAATCGACCGTCGTCATCAACCGCGGCTTCGTGCCCGCCGACAAGCGCGATCCCGCGGCGCGCGTCGCAAGCGAGCTTGCCGCCGGCCCCGTCACGGTGACCGGTCTGCTGCGCCTCAGCGAACCCGGCGGCGGTTTCCTGCGCGCCAACGATCCGGCAAACGAACGGTGGTTCTCCCGCGATATCGCCGCCATCGCCGCCGCCAAAGGCCTGAGCAATGTGGCGCCCTACTTCATCGATGCAGACGCGACACCCAATCCGGGCGGCCTGCCGGTCGGCGGGCTCACCGTCGTCGCCTTTCGCAATAGCCATCTCGTCTACGCGCTCACCTGGTATGCGCTGGCCGTGATGAGCGTCGCGGGCATCTATCTCGTCCGCAAGCAGCGCGCCGCATGACATTTCCCGCAACTTGGCGCTTGCCGAGCCGCGCGCGCGAAAATATGAAAGCGGAAATCATATTTTGCGAGGACCTGCTTTCCATGAGCGCATCGGCGGCACACGCAACCAGACCTTCCACCGCTCCGGCCTCAGTGTTCTCTCTGCACGATGTCGGCATGGAACTGGAGGGGCGGGCGCTGCTGAGCTCGATCTCGCTGGAAATCGTCGAAGGCCGCTCGGTCGCGCTGATCGGCCATAACGGATCTGGCAAGTCGACACTGCTGAAACTTCTCGGTCGGCTTGCCACGCCGACATCCGGCCGCATCCGCTTCGAGGGCCAGCCGCTCGAAAACTGGGACCGCCGCCCGCTGGCGCGCCGTCTTGCCCACCTGCCGCAGTCCCTGCCGCTGGCGCCGGGCATGCTGGTGAAGGAACTGGTGGCGCTCGGCCGTTATCCCTGGCACGGCGCGCTCGGCCGGTTTTCTGCCGAGGACCGCCGCAAGGTAGAAGAGGCGATCGAACTGACCCATCTCAGCCCGCTCGCCGACCGCCTGGTCGACAGCCTCTCCGGTGGCGAGCGCCAACGCGCCTGGATCGCCATGCTGGTGGCGCAGGACGCCCGCTGCATGCTGCTCGACGAACCGATTTCCGCTCTCGACATCGCCCACCAGATCGAGGTCCTCTCGCTGGTGCGCGACCTGACGACGCAGAAGAACGTCACCATCGTCACCGTACTGCACGACGTCAACATGGCCGCGCGCTACTGCGACGACATCGTCGCCTTACGCGGCGGCGAGGTGGTCTCGATCGGCACGCCGGAAAGCATCATGACGCCGGCGGAACTCGATCGCATCTTCGGCGTCGCGATGGATGTCGTGCGCCAGCAATCCTCCGGCCGCCCGCTCGCCTTCGCGCGCTAGCTTTTCTTGTTGACGAAGCTGGCATTGCCAAGCCCGGTGCCGATCGTCACCGCGGCCCAGCTTTTCACGTCCTTCATGCGCGGCACCTCGGAAAGACCCTGGACGACGGCATCATTGTGCATGATGACGAAGGTCGGCTGGTCGGTGATGCGCGGAATGGCGGTGCGCAGCGCCTCGGGCAGGTTGAAATGCGTGCTTTCCCAATTGCCGCCCGGCAGGTTCTGCCCGCCGCGGGCAATCGATCCATCCGCCGCGATGATGCCGGGGCAGCCGATGCCGATGACGGGCGCCAGCGCCAGCTTGGCCTTCTCGGCCTTGGCGATCAGCGCCTCGATCATCCGCACGAGATATTCGATGGTCGCGGTGCGGCGGGGCTCATCGTCGGCATGGCGCCAGAGCTCGGATTTCCAGACCTTGGCCTTGGAGAAATCCGCCTTTTCGCCGAGGTTGAGCTTGACGACGCCGGCGCGGATGTTCGTGCCGCCGATATCGACGGCGAGGATCGCGTCGTGTCCCTTCAGCATCCAGGAGGGAATGAGGTGCACCGCGCCGATGAGCCCGGCCTCGTCCGGATGGTGGGCGATGGGCTTGAGCGCCACCTTCAGGCCTTCCGCCTTGAGCAGGATCTGGGCGCGGGCAATCGCCATCATGCCGACCTTGCTGTCACGAAAACCGCCACCCACGGCGATCGTTTCAGTGTCCTTCCAGGAATCTTCCTTCAGGTAACGGGCAAGCACGTCCGCGAGCGTCTTCGCAAAGTCGCCGATCGCCGCCATCACGAGGGCCGCCGCCTCCGATTCCGGATCCTTCAGCAGCGCATCGACCTCCTTCTTCGAGAGATCGTCGGTCGGAACGCCACCGAGCGGATCGTCGCCGCCTTCGCGAACCCGCCTGCGCCAGTCGTTGATCGCGTCGCGGAAGGCGCCCTTGTTGGCCCGGTCGCCGATGAAGCCGTCCTTGTCACGCCGTTCGAGATTGTAGCTTGCGACGGTGACCGTCGGCAGCTCTTCCGCCCCATGGGTGACGGGCGCCTCGTTCTCCTCGACCGGTCGCGATTTCTGTTTGGCCATGTCCGTTCCTTTGTTCGATGCGAGACCACAATGCGCCCGGGAAAAACTTGTTCCTGCCGGGACCGAGAACATGTCCCCTTGCCGGGAGGCAATCGCGATCTACTTGCTGGTCGATGAGCGAACAGGAAAAATTGCGGCCGTCCGATGCCGCAACCCGCCATCTCATCCGCCGTCTGGTCGAGGAGCCCGACCGCTGGGCACTCTTCCTCGACATCGACGGCACCCTCATCGATCTCGCGACGACGCCGGATGCCATTCAGGTGCCGCTGTCGCTGCCCGGCACCCTGGATGCCGTTTCCGCCCGGTTGCGCGGCGCGCTGGCGCTCGTGACGGGCCGCAGCCTGCCCTATGCGGACGGGCTCTTTGCGCCCTTCCGCTTCCCCATCGCCGGCCTGCACGGCGCGGAATTCCGGGCCGCTGACGGCGAGACCTCGATCGTCACGCAAACCCCGGCCTTCACCGCGCTGAAACAGCGCCTCATCGAACAGACGACCTGGATGGAGGGCGTGCTGATCGAGGACAAGGGTGCAGCCGTCGCAGCGCATTACCGGCTAGCGCCCGCCTATGATACCGCGCTCGAAACGATGATGCGCCACCTTGCGGACGAGGCGGGGCCAGACTGGGTACTGCAGCCGGGCAAGATGGTCTTCGAAATCCGTCCCGCCCGCGCCGACAAGGGCGACGCAGTCGCCTCCTATCTCGAAGAGCCCGCCTTTGCCGGCCGCCTGCCCATCACGATAGGCGACGACCTGACGGACGAATCCATGTTCGCACTGGCAAATGCGCGTGGCGGGCAGTCGATCCGCGTCGGTTCGCTTTCCACGGCCACCTGCGCGCTCGCCAAGGCCTCGTCGCCCTCGGCCATCCGCTCCGCGCTCGCCACCATCGCCACCGCGCACGAGCAGAGGGCGGCATCCGCCTCCTGATCATCCGGAACACAAGCGGCCCTTTGCGCCTTTCCCCTTCGGCAAAGGGAGATCAAGATGAAACACAAACTTCTGGCCAGCGACGCGGGCGAACGCACCTTCATTCTTGTTCTCGACGAGGGAGACGAGGCCTTTCGCTGCATCGTCGACTTCGCAGAAAGAGAGGGCGTCACGTCCGCTTCGATCACCGCGATCGGCGCTTTCCGTTCGGCGACGATCGCCTTCTTCGATTTCGAGACGAAGAGCTACGAGAAGATCCCCGTCGCGGTTCAGTCGGAGGTGCTGAGCATGCTCGGCGATATCGCGATCGACGACGACGGCAAGGCGAGCCCGCATCTGCATGTCGTGCTGGGCCTTTCCGACGGCAGCACGAAGGGCGGTCATTTCCTGGAAGGCTACGTGCGACCGACGCTGGAAGTCGTGCTGCGGGAAACGCCGGCCGATCTCCGGCGCAAACACCGCGCCGATCTCGGCATCGCCCTCATCGACCTCGGTTAGTCCGGGTTGCCCGAGGCCTCTTTCCAGAGGGAAACGAGCGGCCCGGCGGCGCCATAGAGCGGATCGCTGTAGGGAACAGGCAGGGTGGCGATGATCTTCAACTCTCCCGGCGTCGCCGCCTCCGTCTCGATATCGGCGTGCTGGCCCGGCGGATAGCCGCCGACCACGAGGAAATCGTCGCTGGCGGAAATCCGCATGTGACCGGTGCCGGCCGGAAGCACCAGGCAATCGCCCGCGCGCACCTCCAGCGTCGCGCCGTCAGGCCCGCCGATCAACAGTTCCGCCTTGCCTTCGGCGATGCCGAGCACCTCATGCGCCCCGACATGATAGTGTTGGTAGGAGAAGACGCCGTTTCGCCAGAGACCCTGCCAGCCGGCATCCGAAAAACGGCGTTCGAAGCCATGCGCGCGATCCCTCTCCGCGGCAGTAAAAACCTGCCTGTAGACCAAGACCGGGAGGAATGGATGGTTCGGCACCCACTCGCTGGCGGGAAAGAAATATATCTCCGGGTTCGTCATCTCGACCTCATTCGCCGTGTTCCGGCGTCTTTATACCGCCAAACTGCCCACGCGACCGAATGTTCCGGGAACCGACGGCGCCATGCCGCATTAGGGGTTCAAACGGAGACACTCGCCATGGACAACAAGGACCGCCTGATCCTGGCGCTGGCCCTGGTCAAGACGCTCATCAAAAAGCGCACGAGGCCCTGATACCCAAAAATGGCGGACGACCCGTTGCAGGACCACCTCCTCGACACCATTGCCACGAAGAAGAACGACCGCAAGGCCCGCGAAGGGCAAGGGCAAGTAGCCCTCAGCCCTTCGCCTTGCCCTTTGCGGCCTTCAGCGGCTCTGCCGCCGCCTTGAACTCCGTCCAGGGATCAGCATCCAGCGCCTGCAGCCGCGTCGGCGTGTTTTCGACGGTGAAATAGGCGGGGCCGATATCCGGGCTGAGTTCGTTCCAGGCGAGTGGCATCGACACGGCGGCACCGGGACGGGCACGGGTGGAATAGGGTGCGACCGCCGTCATGCCGCGCTGGTTGCGCAGGTAATCGATGAGGATCTTGCCGCTGCGCTTCGACTTGGTGATGGTCGAGACATATTTGTCCGGGCTGTCCTTCGCCATGGCATCGGCTATGCCCTTGCAGAAGGCCTTGACCGCCGGCCATTGCGCGGAGGGTTTCAGCGGCGCGACGACATGCAGGCCCTTGCCGCCGGAGGTCTTGACGAAGGCATTGAGCCCCGCCGCTTCCAGCCGCTTGCGGGTCTCCTCGGCCGCCTCGATGATTGCGGGCCAGTCGACGCCGTCGCCGGGGTCGAGGTCCATGATGATGCGGTCCGGCCGTTCCCAGTCGGCAAGCGTCGAGCCCCAGGGGTGGATTTCCAGCGTCGCCGACTGCACGAGGCCCAGCAGCCCGTCGAGATCGTTGATCGCGACATAGGGCTCGTCATCCTTCTCCGCCGGGTCCTGCACCTCGACGATATTGGCGTTGATGCCCTTCCAGGCGTGTTTCTGGAAGAAGGTCTGGCCGTCGATGCCGCTCGGCGCGCGCAGCAGCGCAAGCGGCCGGCCGACGATATGCGGGGCGATATAGCGCCAGACCTCGGTGTAATAATCCGCAAGCCCCTCCTTGGTGACGCCCTCGTCGGGCCAGTAGACCCGGTCCGGATGGGTGAGGCGCACGGTGCGGCGCGGTGGCTTTTCGTCTTTCGGGGTGGTTTTCGATCTAGGCACTTCGGCGACGACCTCCGTTGCGGGCTTGTCTTCCCTCAAACCGCGGAAGGAAGCATGCCGCAGATGACCGTCAGCCGTCCAGGCGCGAAATTCTACCTCCGCCACCAGTTCCGGCCGCACATATCGCGCCTGACGCGCCTCATCCGCCGTCAGCGGGCGGCCGGTTCGAGCTTGCCATTCTTGTAGACGCCGAAAACAAGGAAGCAATTGCGCGTAGTCGGGAACTTCCGCACGCCAAGGCCATTTCACCCCTTGTCTTAAAGGGAGGGCAAGATGGAACAACACGCGAATATCCAGTTGCATTTCGATGTCTTGAGTTGCAGAGCGCTGCTGTCCTGCGAAGGCAAGGATTATGTGCTGCCGGATACCTATCCGAGCAAGGAAGCTGCGCAGGCCGCAGCCCAGAAATTCGCCTGGGAGAAACTCGGGCTGAAGAGCCGCCGGGCAAGCAAGGCTTCCGACCTCGCGATCTGGCTGCGTTAGCCACCGGGCCAGTAGCGGTCGTCGGCGAAGTCTGCCGGAATGGGCCGGAGCGCGGAAAGTGTGCTGGCGACGAATTCAATCTGCATCATGCGGTAGCGCGTGGTATTCGGAACCGGGCGACCCGTTGCGAGCGCGCGCAGGCGGTGAGGATCGTTATCGCCGGCGGCAAGCCGACGGCGCGCTTCCCGCAGCACATCCTCGGCCGTTGGTAATGTTCGATCGGGCGGGTTCATATCCGTTCCGCCGACAATCCTGAACCGCGCTTGCTCCATGTCCTGTATCTCCGGAATCTCTCCCGGAGAAAGCATTACGCAGCAAGCTTGTATGAGGCTGGTAGGTCGGGCGCGAAACCGCGCCCGGCCATTCACATATCATGCCACCTTCTTCTGCGCGGCGGCGTTGACGGCGCTTTCTGCAAGCGTTGTCAAGGCTTCATCGGTCTTCGATTCTTCCTTCAGCGTCGCATCGAGCAGTTTTGCCGCGTCACGGTGGCCGAGCTGTTCGGCCCAGGCCTTCAGCGTGCCATAGCGGGTGATCTCATAGTGCTCGACCGCCTGCGCGGAGGAAATCAGGCCGGCATCGAGGGCGGCCGTGCCCTTGAAGTCCTCGATGATTTCCTCACCCTCGGAAAGGATGCCCTGGATCGCCTCGCAGGTCTTGCCCTGCGCGCGCTTGCCGATCGCCTCGAACACCTGCTGCAGGCGCTCGATATGGCCTTCGGTTTCTTCCTTGTGCTTTTCGAAGGCCTTCTTCAGCGCCGGCGCCTGGGCGGCACGGGCCATCTTCGGCAGCGCCTTCACGATTTGCCGCTCGGCGTAATAGATGTCCTTCAGCGTATCGTAGAACAGATCGTTGAGTGTCTTCTCAGCCATTTCGATGTTCTCCTTGATTGGGCTCCGGCGAGCGCCGGACCGGACAACAACCGGCTTGTCCGCGCGATGTTCCGCGCATGCCGCAAAATTGCGCGCACTTGCCCGATGCCGGCATTTGACGTGGTGCCGCGGCGCCCTATTTCTGGTCGCGGTCCCGGGCGCGATCGACAAGCCGGACATGTTTGGCCGGACAAGTTTGGATGGACGGGATCGATTGCGGTTTTCGCGGGAAAGCTGCGCTAATAGGATTGCCACCTGGCGATCGGGAAAGAGGTATGAATGGCGTCGCAACATGATGGGCAGCATCCGTTCCTGAGCGGAGGCGGCGATGCCGCAAGCCTGATCGTCGCCTTCGACTGGTCCGCAACGCCGCTCGGCCCCATCGGCGGATGGCCGCAGAGCCTCAAGACGACGGTGAGCCTGATGCTGCGCTCGCCGGTGCCCATGGTGCTGCTGTGGGGCGAAGACGGCATCATGATTTACAACGAGGGTTATTCGGTGTTTGCCGGCGGGCGGCACCCGGAACTCTTCGGCAGCAAAGTGCGGGAAGGCTGGCCGGAGGTTGCCGACTTCAACGACAATGTCATGAAGGTAGGCCTTGCCGGTGGCACGCTCGCCTACAAGGACCAGGACCTGACGCTCTACCGGCACCGGGGCGAGCCGGAGCAGGTGTGGATGAACCTCGACTATTCGCCGGTGCTCGGCGAGGACGGCCGCCCAGCCGGCGTCATCGCAATCGTGGTCGAGACCACCGCCAAGGTGAAGGCGGAGGAGCGGCTGAAATCGGAGGGCGAGCGGCTGCGCCAGATGTTCGAGCAGGCGCCCGGCTTCGTGGCGACGCTCGCCGGGCCGGACCACATCTTTGAGATCGCCAACAATGCCTATCTCCAGCTCGTCGACCACCGCGACATCCTCGGAAAACCCATCCGCGAGGCGCTGCCGGAGGTCGTGGAACAGGGTTTCGTCGCCCTGCTCGACCGGGTGCTCTCCACCCGTCGTCCCTATGTCGGCAGGGGCTCGCGCGTGCTGCTGCGCCGCCGCCACGACAGCGCGCCCGACGAGCGCTACCTCGATTTCATCTACCAGCCGGTCTTCGACGAGGCCGGCCGGGCGACCGGCGTCTTCGTGCAGGGCCACGACGTCACAGAGCAGCGGGGCGCCGAGGATGCGTTGCGGGAGAGCGAGGCGCGGTTCCGGCTGGCGGCGGACAATGCGCCCGTCATGCTGTGGATGGGCGACGAAAACGGCAGATGCCTCTATTTAAATGCGGCGAAACGGGAATTCTGGGGCGTCGCACCGGAAGATGTCGCCGGCTTCGATTGGAACGAAACCGTGCATCCCGACGACCTTCCAACGCTCGTGGAAACGGTGGGCGACGCCATGCGGCGGCAGATGCCGTTTTCCGTGGAGGCGCGCTATCGCCGCAAGCTCGGCTGTTACCGGCTGCTGCACACGGAGGCCCAGCCGCGTTTCGGCGCGGGCGGCGAATTCATGGGCATGATCGGCGTCAATGTCGACGTCACCGAGGTGCGCGCGGAGGAAATGCGGCGCAATGCGCTGATCGAGCTTGCCGACCGGTTCAGCGAATTGACCGAGCCCGCCGACATCGCCTTTGCGGCGGCCGAGACGCTGGCGAAGGTGCACAATGTCAGCCGCGCCGGCTACGGCACCATCGATCTCGTCGGCGAAACCATCACCATTGAGCGCGACTGGAACGCGCCCGGCGTCGACACGATCGCCGGCGTGCTGAAATTCCGCGACTATGGCAGCTATATCGAAGACCTCCGTCGCGGCGAAACGGTCGTCGTCACGGATGCCGAGACGGATCCCCGCACGAAGACGACCGCAGACGCCCTGAAGGCAATCAAGGCGCGGGCCTTCATCAACATGCCGATCACCGAGGCCTCCGGCCTCGTCGCGCTGCTCTACCTGAACCATGAGGAAGCGCGCGAATGGGCGCCGGGCGACCTGGATTTCGTGCGCGACGTCGCCGCGCGAACCCGCGTCGCCGTGGAACGGCGCCGCGCCGAGCAGAAGCTCGAACAATTGGCAAACTCGCTGGAGCGCCAGGTCGGCGAGCGCACCGCAGAGGTCAACCGCCTCTGGCGCAACGCGCGCGACCTGCTGGTGGTGACCGGAGAGGACGGAACGATCCGCTCGGTGAACCCGGCCTGGTCGGCGGTGCTGGGTTTCCCGGCGCGCGAAAGCGTCGGCCGGCGCCTCGGCACCTTCGTCTGGCCGGACGATGCGGCAATGTTCCTGACGGGCGACCGACGCACGCCGGACCTCGACGTGCGCTTCCGCCATCTCGACGGGTCGGCGCGCTGGATCTCCTGGCGCATCTTCGTCGAGGAGGGGCTGACCTTTGCCTATGGGCGCGACGTGACGGCGGAACGGGAGCAGGCCCGCGCGCTGGCCGACGCCTCGGAGCAGCTGCGCCAGGCGCAGAAGATGGAGGCGATCGGCCAGCTCACCGGCGGCGTCGCGCATGATTTCAACAATCTTTTGCAGGTCATATCGGGAAATCTTCAACTGCTGAGCAAGGACATTGCCGGCAATGCGAGGGCGGAACAGCGCGTCGCCAATGCCGTCGCCGGCGTCGGCCGCGGTTCCAAGCTCGCCAACCAGCTCCTCGCCTTCGGCCGCCGGCAGGCGCTGGAGCCGAAGGTCATCAATATCGGCCGTTTCATCTCCGCGCTGGAGGACCTGCTGCGCCGCACGATCGGCGAGGCGATCGAAGTCGAGACGATCCGCTCCAGCGGCCTGTGGAACACCTATATCGATCCATCGCAGATCGAGAACGCCGTGCTCAACCTCGCCATCAATGCGCGCGACGCCATGAACGGCATCGGCAAGCTGACGGTGGAGGTGGGCAATGCCTATATCGACGACACCTATGCCCGCCATCATCCGGATATCAAACCCGGGCAATATGTGCTGCTCGCCGTCACCGATACCGGCGAGGGCATGACCGCCGAGGTGCTGGAACGCGCCTTCGAGCCGTTCTTTTCCACCAAGCCGGTCGGCAAGGGCAGCGGGCTCGGGCTTTCGATGGTCTATGGTTTCGTCAAGCAGTCGGGCGGGCATGTGAAAATCTACAGCGAGCCGGGTGAGGGCACGACGGTGCGCATCTACCTGCCGCGCTCGAAGGAAGAGGAAGACCGGCTCACCGATATCGACTACGGCCCGGTCACCGGCGGCACGGAGACGATCCTTGTCGCCGAGGATGACGACGAGGTGCGCGCCACCGTCGTCGAAATGCTGGGCGACCTCGGCTATTCGGTGCTGAAGGCGCGCGATGCGGCGAGTGCCCTGACGGTCATCGAAAGCGGCGTGTCGATCGATTTGCTGTTTACCGATGTCGTCATGCCGGGGCCGCTGCGCAGCCCCGATCTCGCCCGCAAGGCGCGCGAACGCCTGCCGAACCTCGCGGTGCTCTTCACCTCCGGATACACGGAAAATTCGATCGTGCACGAAGGCCGGCTCGATGCTGGCGTCGAACTCTTGTCGAAACCCTATAGCCGGGAGGCGCTAGCGCGGAAGGTGCGCGCGACGCTGACGGGCCGCAAGAAGGCGGATGCCGAAAGCTCGGCCGGGGAGGGCCAATCCGGGGAAGGGGCGATGAAGGCCAGGACGCTGAAAATCCTGCTGGTCGAGGACGATTTCCTGATCCGGCTCAATGCCGCCGATCTGCTGCAGGAACTCGGCCACGACATCGTCGAGGCGACGACCGCGGAAGAGGCGCTGCCGCTGCTGAAGGCCCACGCCTTCGATATCCTGCTGACGGATATCGGCCTGCCGGCCATGCCCGGAACGGAGCTGGCGGTCCTTGCGCGCGAAGAAAATCCCGCCATCGGCGTCGTCTTCGCGACCGGCCATAACAGCCTGCCGAGCATTCCCGGCGACCGCCCGGCGATCCTCCTGCAAAAACCCTACGATTCCGCAGCCGTCGCAGCCGCCCTGGCGGCTGCCTAAACCGAGATTGCGCCGATCGTTCTTATTCCGCTGATCGCAAAAGTGGATTGCCAATCCATGCTCTCTATCTTTAAGTGTATAATGACTGATTCACACTCATAGATTTAGAACTGGAGCCGAAATGGGTGTCCTGGGTGCTCTGCCAGAAGGTCTCGTCTGCCGCCCGATTGAGGAGGCCGACTGGCCCGGCGTCATCGATTGCCTTGGCCGGGGGTTTCCCGAACGTGCACGGCAGCATTGGGAGGAGGCCCTTGCCCGCATGGCGCGGCGGCCCGCCGTCGGCGATTTTCCGCGCTACGGCTATGCGCTGGTGAGCGAAGGGCGGGTGGTCGGCGTCATGCTCACGCTTTACTTCCACCATCCGGGCGTCGAGGCCGTCCGCTGCAACCTGTCGAGCTGGACGGTCGACGAGGATTTTCGCGCCTATGCCGGCAAGCTGGTCATGTCAGCGCTGCGCCGCCGCGAGGTGACCTTTCTCAGCATCACCCCCGCGCCGGTGACGCTGAAGGTGACGGAAGGGCTGCGGTTCCAGCGCTTCGCCAACGGCCAGCAGGCCTTCGTGCCCGTGCTGAGCCGGATAAAGGCGCCGGCGCGGGTCGTGGTGGCAAGGCCCGACACCCTGGAACTCGACCTCCTGCCGGAGGGCGAGCGCACCATCCTGCTGGACCATGCGGATTTCGGCTGCGATGCGCTGATCTGCGTGCTGGGCGGCACGGCCTATCCGTTCGTCTTCAAGTCGCGACGTGTCCTGCGCGGCGTCGTTCCCTGTAGCCAGGTCATCTATTGCCGCTCGCCGGAGGCGCTTGGCCAATGCGCCGGCGCGCTCGGCCGCCATCTGCTGCGCAAGGGCCAGCTGTTCTGTATCGTCGATGCCAATGCGCCCGTGCCGGGGCTCGTCGGGCGTTACTTTTCGGAGGTCGGGCCGAAATATTACAAAGGCCCGAACCCGCCTTTTCCCGGGGACCTGGCCTTTACGGAATTCGTCATCTTCAATTCGTGACGTCCATGACAGCACCCCGGCTCAGCATCGACGTGGTCATCCCTGCACGCGCGCCGCGCGGCTGGCAGAAAATCCTGATCCAGCGGCTGGAAACGGACGGCCATGACGTCGCCATCTTGCACGATCGGGCAACGGGCGCGTGGCCCCGCACCGTCAACACCATCCTCACGTTGGAGCGAGCGCTGTTCCGCAGGCGGGGGACAAGCCTTGCCGCGCCATCGGAACCGATCCCGGTTCGCGCCCGTCAAAGAAGCCCCGCCTTGCGGCTCGACCTCACAGGCAACGACGCCTCATCGACAGTGCCAACCCTTTCAATCCGGTTCGGGCAATCGCCGTTCGACCTCAAGATGGCACAAGAAGTGGCGGCGGGTGAACTGCCGGTTATCGAGGCGATGCTCGACGGGCACACCGTCGTGGGCCGCGCCCTGCCGATGATTGACCGCCGGGAGGCAACATCGCTCGGCATCGAGGATGTGCTGGCCCGCGCCGTAACGCTGTTTCTTTCCCTCGTGCGCGCCTTTGCCGCGGACCGGCTTGCGCCTCTGGCAGAGGCCGGTGCTTCTGACGAAGAGGAGCCCCACTTTCTCACCCCCTATCTATCGCGTGCCCTGCCGCGCCTCGGCCGGGAAGCCCTGCGGCGGATGCGCTTCCACCACGCCCACTGGCGCGTCGGCTACCGCTTTCACCACGGACCGGGCGTGGCGGAAAATGGGAAGCTCGGCACCGGCTGGAAAATCCTGCCCGACAGCGCCGGCCGGTTCTACGCCGACCCCTTCGCCTTCCATTGGCAAGGAAGGCCGTATCTCTTCGTCGAGGATTATGTGCAGGCGGCCCGCAAGGCGGTGATTTCCGTCGTGCCGTTCGACGATGACGGCATCGCGCAAACACCGCGGGTAGTCCTGGAAGAGCCTCACCATCTCTCCTATCCGCAGGTCTTCGAACGCGACGGCGCGATCTGGATGCTGCCGGAGGCGAGCGCCAGTGGCAGGCTGACGATCTACCGCGCCATCGACTTTCCCGACCGATGGCACGCCGAGGCCGTGTTGCTGGAAGGCGAGATTTCCGATGCGACCCTGCTGGAACACGACGGGGCCTTGTGGCTCTTCGCCACCAGCCGCGACGGCTTTGGCAGCACCTCCGATACGCTCGCCGTCTTCCAGGCCCCGACGCTGCTCGGCCCCTGGCGCCCGCATGCGTTGAACCCGATTCTGATCGACCGTCGCCGCGCACGGCCGGGCGGCGCTTTCCATCGCGACGCCGCAGGGCACCTCCTACTTCCGGTTCAGGACGGCACGCTCGGTTATGGCGGCGGGCTCGGACTGTCGGAACTGCTGGCGCTCGACGGCGAGACGGTCCGGCTCGGCGAACCGCGGCCCCTAATTGCCGAGGGCGACTGGCCCTATCCGCGCATTCACACGCTCAACCGCTCGGGGCCGCTAGAGGTGATCGATGGCATCGCAGCCGTGCCAAAACGATCGGGCAGGAGCAGCGCCTCGTAGCCGGCACACATCGTCACCGGCGCATATTGCTCCCCGAGCTTTCGGCCGGCCGTAGCGAGACTTTCGGCAAGCGCCGACTTAGCGAGGAGTTCCGATATACCCCCGGCAATGCCGTCCGCATCCGGCTGGACGAACAATGCGGCGGCCGCGCCGTCGTGCGTGGTCAGCACCTCTCGCAGCACATCGAGGTCGCTGGCAACGATCGGCAGCCCCGCTATGGCGGCCTCGACGGCGGCGAGCCCGAACGTTTCCGTCAGCGAAGAAAACGCATAGGCATCGCCGGCCGCGAGGAATTCGTAGATGCGCCCCGGCGGCACTTCGCCGACAAGATGCAAGCGGTCGCGCACATGCAGGTTTTCCGCCAGCGCGACGAGGGTCCCGCGCTCCGGCCCCGTGCCGGCGATGGCGAGATGGACGTTCGGCACGAGCGCCAGCGCGCGAACGAGCGAGACCTGATTCTTCGAGGGAGAAAGCCTTCCGGAGGAAAGCACGATCAAGGCCTCCGCCGGCAGGCCGAAGGCGGCGCGCGCCTGCGCCTTGTCGAAAACCGTCGCGGGTGCGGGAACGCCATGGTCGATCCGCCGCAGACGCTTGCGGTAGGACAGCGGAAAGCCGTCGAACTGCGCTTCCGTCCAGGCCGAATTGACGACGTTGAGCTGGTAGAGGCCGACCATGCCCATCAGCCTGTCGATGCCGGTCAGGAAACCGCGCACGCCGCGCTTCTGCGGCGCGCCGCTCTGGTTGGCGACGATCACCCGCGCGCCGCAAAGCCGCGCCGCGAGCGTTCCTGCAATATTGCCGTAATGCTGGTAGGAGAGCACCGCCTCCGGCCGCAACCGGCGCAGATAGCGGAACAGCCCGAGCACCGCGCGGACCTGTCCCAGCAGCCCTCTCGGCGGCCGGGCCAGGATGAAATCCGCGTGCGGATTGCGGTCGTAGACATCGGTCTTGCGGTAGAGGAAGACGGTGCGCACCTCGTGGCCGCGGGCGCGCAGCCCTTCGCCCACCATGTCGGAGATGCGTTGCGCGCCGCCGGCCTCCGCCTGTGTCTGGACCTGGACGATCTTCATGGCCGGCCTCTCAGGAGGGTGCGCAACGCGGTCGCATCCTGCCCCGCGAAGAAACCGAGGATCGACGGGTCGATGCCGATCCGCCGGCGGGTAGTCGTGGCACCCGTTACGCACCAGACCGTCATCGTGCCCGCGATGCCGAGTGCTGCGCCTATCGGCCCGAGAACGACGGTCAGGCCGGCCGTCGCACTGAGGCCGAGCATGTTGACGAGGACCAGGGTGCGGAACAGTTCCCGTTGCAGCCCGGTCAGCTGCATGACGAGTTCCGTCGGGCCGCAGGCCGTGCCGACGAGCGCGCCGAGACCCAGGATGATAAGGGCGGCATGCATGGTGTCGCTCGCATAGGCGGGGTCGAAGACGGCGAGGATGGGCTTGCCGAAGAGCACGAAGACCGCAAGCATGGCGAGGGCGATGCCGAAACCGCCGATCGCGGCAAGGCCGGCAATGCGCTGCACATGCGGCCGGTCATGGCCGTGGAAGGCGCTGGAGATCTGCGGCGCGAGCGCCTGGTTGATGCCGTTGAGCGCCAGCACCGCTAGCCGCATGACGCGGTCGGCGACGAAGATCGCGCCCGCCGCCTCCGGCCCGAGAATCGCGGCGACGAGCAGCGTGCTGGCTTGGCCAAGCGCCGGCGGCAGGGCAGTGACGCCCCAGAGACCGAGTGTTACTGCCTTGAACTCTATCTTCTGGGCTTCGTTCAAGGCGCCGCGTGGTGCGTGCAGCGTGTCGCGCAGGAGCACGACGGTCTGCGGCAGTACGCAGAGAAGGAGCAGTCCGGCGGCAAGGCTCGTCGCCGCGACGGCACTGATACCCGGCGAGAAAAGGCTTGCGGCAGCAAAGCCCGCAATGGTCGCGACCCGCCAGAAGATGTCGCGGGGCAACAGGCCGCTGAAGAGGGCGTTCTTGGCCCGGAAGGCGCAGGAGGTGAATTCCGACCAGCCGAGCGCGAGGGCGAGCACGGTGGTCGCTAGGCACAGCTCCCGCCATTCCGGCACGGTCGCAAAAGGCAGGAAAGCGGCTGCGAGCATCAGGAGGCTTGCCGCGACGAGCCCCGCCGCTGCGACGAGGATGGCCTGGACCATCAGCCCGTTCGCCGACGAAAGATCCCCGCTGCCGGCATATTGCGGCCAGAAGCGCATGACGGCGGCGTGCTGGCCGACCAGCGAGAAGAAGGAGACGAGGCTGGCGCTCGCATAGGCGGTGCTGAACAGGCCGAACTGCCGCTCGTCGGTCACCATCGCCGCCGCCATGAAGAGCAGGAAGGTGAGGCCGGCGCTCGCAAGCTTGATGATGCCGGCCGCCGCGCCATTGCGGGCGAGCGTGCCGATCGACTGTCTTCTGCCCAGGCTCACGACGCCACCAGAAAGAGAACCATTGCCAGATACCGCTACCAATGAGAGAATTTGCCCGACATAAACGGAAATCCCCGCGGGGCGCCACCGAAAACACTCGCAATGGTTACTTTTATAATTGTTAATAACACTTATGCTAGAAGTTTCGCCGACGACACGCCCTGATCGGGCACGCGCAAGAGGCTGAGACTGCAGGCATGGCAGCGCTGGATTCGACCGAAAACACCTTTCCACCGCTGTTCGACGTCGGCGCCGTCTGGGCGAGATTGTGGCGCGGCCGGCTGACGGTGCTGGCCTGCATCGGCGCGGCACTGGCGCTGGCGCTCCTCTATCTCGCCGTGACAAAGCCCACCTATACCGCGACCGCCTCGCTGCTGATCGATCCGCGCGACGCGCGCTCCACCCAGTTCGAGACCGTGCTGCCGGGTATCGGTGCGGACAGCGCGGCGGTGGCAAGCCAGGTCTTCGTGATCGAATCGCGCGACCTGCTGATGGCCGTCTTCGAAAAGGAGGGCATCGAGCGCGACCCGGAATTTGCCAATGGCGGTCTATTATCCTTCCTGACGGGCGCGAGCGGAATTGAGAAGGACGTCATCTTCCGGCGGTTCGAGCGGCGCGTCTCGGTGGAGCGGGCGGGGCTCACCTATGTCATCGAAGTCAGCTTCAAATCCGAGGCGGCCGAGAAGGCGGCCCGTATCGCCAATGCCATCGTCGAGCGTTACCGGACGGGCCTTGCCGGCGACCGGGAGGACGCCAACAGCGACGTCAACGCCCGGCTGGCCGGGAGGATCGCCGCGCTTCAGGCAAATGTTTCCGCGGCGGACCGCGCCGTCGGCGATTTCAAGGTGCGGCACGAAATCCTCGATCCCGCGGCCGGCGGCACGCTGCAATCGCAGATCGACCAGCTCACCACGCAGGTGATCGACGCCCGCGCCACCGCCGACCAGGCGAAGGGAAAATACGACCAGGCGACCGCGGCAGGTGCCTCCGCCGCCGGCCTCGCGATGCGCCCGGAAATCGTCTCCTCCACCACGATCGACAGGCTGCGTACCGACTACAACCAGCGCGCGGCGGAGCTTGCCAATGCCGAGGCGATCTACCAGTCGCGCCATCCAACGATCCGCCGGCTGCGCTCCGAACTCGCGCGCACCAGCGCGCTGATGGCGACGGAGGCGGAGCGCATCACGCGCGAGCTGAAGGCGAAATACCAGCTTTCCACCGAAACCGTCGCCACGCTGGAGGCCAAGCTTGCGGCGCTGCGCGGCAAATCGCAGGCGGCGGATTCGGCCGAAGTCGAGCTACGGCGGTTGAAGGCACGGGCAGAAGCCGCCCGCACCGTGCTCGACGACGTCCTGAAACGGGCGGAGGAGACGGCGCAGATGCGCGGCCTCCAGCTTTCCGAGGCCAAGGTGATCGGCGTCGCGGCACCCCCCGTGCAGCCGACCTGGCCGACGCCGCTGCTGCTCCTGCCGGTGAGCGCCGCGCTCGGGCTTCTTGCCGGCTGCGCCCTGGCGGTGATGGGCGGTTCGACCGACCCGCAGCCGGGCAATGCCGCACCTGCGGAAAGCGACGAGATTGTCCGCACGGTCCCGCCCCGTGTCGAGGCGATGCCGGCGAGCCTCGGGCGCTACGCTTTGCCCGGCCTGCCGGGGGCGGGTGCTGCGGCGCGCATACGCGCGATGCGCCGGCGTTTTCTCCAGCGTGGCGGCGAGGCTTTTTCGCAGAACACGCTGAAGCTCGTGCGACGCATCATCGCGCGGCTGACCGAACATCCTGCACCCTACACCCTGCTGGTCTCCACCGTGCGCAACGCGCCTGAAGCAAAACTTGCGGGCGCGATGATCGGCATCGGCCTGCAACAGGCCGGCCAGAACGTGCTCGTCGTCGAATTCAACGGCCAGCCGCGCGCCGGCGAGTTGAATGCCGGCGTGTTCATCAACGGCGCCAGCGGCCTGCCGACCATCGTGCAGGCGCTTGCGGGCGACGCCGGCCCCTTCGCACTCGACGCGGATCTCGCCGGCGACTTCGATTTCGTTCTTCTGCTCGGCCCGCCGCTTGCCGACCGGGATTTTGACGCCGCGCTCTTCTCCCAGGTGGACCTGATGCTTTTCACGCTCGCCGCCGACGAGAACGCGACTGAAGCGGCTGGCCTGTTGCGGCAGCGCTTTGCCGCCGATGGCATCGCCCGGAGCGTCACGCTGGTCATCGCTGCCGAAGAGGCCGAGACGGCCGACGCCGCCGCGCCGCTGCAAGGGGCGGCGCAGTGAGATCGCCCGGGCTGTCGCGTCGCCGCGTGTTGTCGCTGGCCGGCGCATCGCTTCTTGCCACTGGTCTTTCGTCATTTTCCGTAGCTAACGAGCGGTCCGTTCCCAGCCGCGGAGTCAATCTGCCGGGCTGGTTCGACCGCGAGGACGGGCTCGCTCCGGCACAAGCGGTGATGGAGAAACTCCGCGGCAGCGGCTTCGAGACCATCCGTCTGCCGATCGATGGCGACGTCGCTCTCTCGGGCGCAACGGCGCTGCGCCACATCGCGCAGGGCATCACGACGCTTCTCGCCGCGGGATTTGCGGTGCTTGTCGATTTGCATCCGTCCGCCGGCCTGCATGCCGCGCTGCGCACCGATCCGGCAGCGGGCGGCGTGCGGGTGTCGGAGGCGTGGGTGGCCTTGCGCAGTGTCATCGCCGACTTGCCCGCCGATAGGGTCTATCCCGAACTTCTGAACGAGCCGCCAATGGCGTCCGCAGCATGGCTCTCCCTTCGCGACCGGCTTGCCGGGATCGTCCGCGCCGCCTGCCCGCACCACACCATTGTCTGGGGTCCGGCACCCGACCAGGGCATCTGGCAACTCGACGGCACGCCGCCGCTGTCCGACGACCGGCAGATCGCGGCGGTGCATTTCTACGCGCCGATGGCCTTTACCCATCAATGCCAGAGCTGGGGCGCCTCACCGCTTGCGCGCATCCGCGGCCTGCCGTTCCCGGCGACGCGGGACATGCCTCATGTCGCGGCGCGGATCGTGGAACTCCGCGCTGCCGGCGATGAGGAGGCGGCGCGTCTCGTCGAAGAGCAATTGACGACGGACTGGACGTCGGCGGCGATTGGCGCGGAATTCGAAAAGGCCGCACGCTGGTCCACCGCGACCCGCTGCCCGATGATGCTGAACGAATTCGGCGTGCTCGATTTCTGCGTCGATGCCGCAAGCCGCATCGCCTGGGTGCGCGCGGTGCGCCGAGCGGCAGAAACGAGCGGCATCGGCTGGGCCTATTGGGAGCTCGACCAGGGTTTTGGCTTCATCGACAGCCGGGCGAGCACCGAGGGCTTTGACGGTTCGATGCTCGATGCGCTGTTCGGGGCGGGAGGCTGAGGGGATGGCGCAGGCGACGGGCGCATCCTTCTCCATCCCTCCCGCGCGGGAAAACGATGCCCTGTTCCACCTCTCCCTCGCCTTCCTCACCATTGTCGTGGCGGTTGGGGCCTTTGCCGTATGGACGCCGTTCGGCTTTGCCGCGACCTTCGTTCTGACGGCGATCCTCTCGATCACCGTCCCGGCCGGCATGCCAACGGTCATCCTCTGCGCCTTCCTTTTCCAAAACCTCGTCGTCGCCTGGTTCACACCCTTCGTGCCGGATGACAACACGTTCGATGCGCTGCGCGGCGCTAATTTCGTCATCCTAATGACGGCGTTCGGCCTTTTCGTGCTGGCGGCGTTCCAGCAGAGGGTGCGCCGGCTTCCAACGCTGCGGCCGTGGCTGTTGTTCGGCTTCGCGCTTTCGGGCGTCATCTGCTTCTATCTGGTGCTGGGTGCGGCGCGCGGCGGGCCGAAGGATGCGGTGATCTATTTCCGCAACACCATCACGCCGCTTGCCTGTTTCCACATCGCGCTTCTTGCCGCGAGCCTCTACCGGGTCGATCTGCGCATACCGATGGTCTGGCTCTGCACCGTCGCCGTCGCCTATGGCTATCTGGAGCAGGTCTTCCGTATGGATTTCCTCGGCCTGTTCCACGGCGATCTCTATATCCAGCGCGGCCTGAAGGAGCAGATCGAGGCGGGCGTGTGGGAAAAGGCGCTGCGGGAAACCGGCTTCGTGCTGCGGGGGCTGGAAGACACGATGACCGCAACCTTCTTCAACACCGCCTTCTTCGGCGACGCCCTGCCGCGCATCTTCCGCAATGGCGGGCCGAATTTCCACCCGATCAGCTATGCCTATGCGCTGAGCCTGCTGTCGTCCTGGCTGCTTTTTCGTGGGCGCTGGCTGCTGCCGCTGGCAGCTTTTCCGATCCTCCTCGTCATCGGCTCGAAGGGAGCGGCCTTCCTGCTCTGCGTAGCGCTCATGAGCCGGCTGTTCTACCGCCCGTCGCGCGCCCGGCTGACGCTTGCCGTCGTCGTCCTGCTGGCAACCGTGTGGACGGCCGCCGCCACAGCTTATGGTGCCCGGCACGGCGATTACCATGTGCTCGGGCTCATTGCCGGCGTGCGGGATTTTCTGGCAAATCCGCTTGGGCAGGGGCTCGGCATCGGCGGCAACCTGTCGAGCACCAGCGTCAATCTCGACTGGGACCGCGCGCAGGGCGAGGGTGCGGCGGCGGTGCCCGTCGAAAGCGCCGTCGGCGTGATGCTCTACCAGATGGGGATCGGCAGCTTCGTCTTCTTCGGCTTCCTCGCCGCGCTCGCCATCACTGCCGGCCGGCGGCTTCTCGACACCGGCAAGCCGGATTTCCTCTTCGCCTTCGTTGCGGTCGTCACGATCTCGGCCAATGCCGTGCTGCAGGAGGAAGCCTTCTTCTCGCCGCTCGCCCTCGGCTTCTGCCTGCTGCTCGTCGGTGTTTCCTTCGGCACGCATCTGCGCGAAAGCGCTTATCGGGAATATCTCAGGATCACGTAGAAGGCCTGCGGATTGGTCGTCAGGTAGCGCCAGAAGAGGCGGCGCGGCTCCATCAGCATGCGCCAGCACCATTCCAGACCGGCCTTCTGCATCCAGAGCGGCGCCCGCATCGTCTTTCCCGCGAGATGATCGAACAGGCCGCCGGAGGTCTTGATAACGCCGACATTGCCGAGCCGCGCGGCGAAATCCCGCACCGCGATCTGCTCGCGGGGCACGCCGAGGGCGATCCAGAGAATATCCGGCGCCAGTGCGTTGATTTCGTCGATCTTGCTGTCGAGCGCAGCACCTGTGAGATAACCATGGCAATGGCCGACGATGCGCAGCGCGGGATAGCGCTTGCGCGCCGCCGCGACAGCCTTGCCATTCTCCTCCTCGGTCGCGCCCAGCAGATAGAACGTCACGCCCTCCGCTTCGGCGCGCATTGCCACGTCGTGAAAGAGATCTGTCGTGGCCACGCGCTCCGGCAGCGGGTGTTTGCACAACCATCGCGAGGCGAAGACGAGGGGCTGGCCGTCGGCGAGGATCTGGTCCGCCGTGTGGAAGAGGAGGGCGATGTTCCGGTCCCTGTAGGTGCGGGCGATGACTTCGCCATTCGCGGAAGTGAAGTAGAAGGGCCGGCCGCCACGGCGGCGGCGCGTCGCCGCGATCATCATGTCGGCAGCGCGGGCGCGATCGATCGCCGCGATGACGAGGCCTCCCAGCAGCGCGCTGGGGTTGGCCGGCAAGGATTCCCAGGGCTCTGCAGCGACCTGGTTCGGCCGCAAGACCGAAGTGAATTCACCGGACGGCAGCAGAGAAGGAAGCTCCATCCCAACTCTACCAATAGGTGTATTTTCTACATTAAGGCCATTGCGGAAACTCTTGTCGATATCTGTCATGGACCATCACCTCCGGTTGAAGTGATTTACACCATGCTACTATGAGATTTAAGCGGATCGTAAATATTTGGTTAATTGGTAAATATTAAATTAAGTTTTATAAAATCTGAGATTGCAAAACTTACTAAAGAATTCAGATACAAGGCGCTGATAAATATGATATATTTTCAGAAACTGCAAACGTCTGGGAACAAGATACATCTATAGCGCGATTAAAGCACACCCAGAACAAAGGTTGAGCCAACTCGCGCATAGGTCGAGTGGAATGCTACCCGGTTACTCACACGCCAACCGCCGCCATACAACCGAAAATCGCCTATAGATTGCATTTCGTTTGACAGCAATCTACCAGCGCCAGCCGTCCGAACGGCCGATTGCGCGAAGCGTGCCCTCGATGGCGCCGCCGATCGACAGGACGTCCTCGTCGGCGTAACGCCGGCCGACGATCTGGAGGCCGACGGGTAGGCCGTCCTCGGCCAAGCCCACCGGTACAGACAAAGCAGGGCATTGCGGGAGGAGATTGAACGGACAGGTCATATCCAGCCCCTGGAAGCGACCGTCCGGCAGATCGGCGACATAGTCGTTGTCGTTCGCCTCGGCACAGGGCGCGGTCACGGCACAGGTGGGGCAGAGCAAGGCGTCGTAGCGGGCGAGGATGGCGGAAAGGTCCTTCCACATCGCGGTGCGCAGCAGTTCCACGCGCTTGTATTGCGTGGCGCCCATGGTGTGGCCACGCTCGATCAGCTCGACGACGAGCGGGTCCATGCGCTCGCGGTATACTTCGAGCGTATCGGCGAAAAACGCCGACATGAAAACGCACCACAGATCGTACCAGCCGTCATTGACGGCCCGCGACCAACCGAGATCCACGGTTTCGACGATGGCGCCGGCGTCGCGGATCTCATCGACCGCCGCGAGAATGGCGGACCGCACCGGTGCCTCCACGCTGTAATAGCCGAAGTCGAGGGACAGCGCGAAGCGGCGGCCTGCGAGATGACCACGGCGCGCCTTTTCCGGCGAGAAGGGCAGGGGCAGCGAGGCGATGTCCGCGTCGTCGGGGCCGGACGCGGCTGCCATGAAGGCGACGGCATCCTCGATGGTGCGCGCCAGCGGGCCGAAATGCGAGATATTGTCGAAGACGCTGGGCAGGATCGTCATGGGGATGCGCCCGAGGCTCGGCTTGAAGCCCACGATGCCGGAGAAGGCAGCGGGGATACGCACGGAGCCGCCCATGTCGGTGCCTTCGGCAAAGGGCACTACGCCCGTCGCCACCGCCACCGCCGAGCCGCCCGACGAGCCGCCGCAGGTCCGCGAAGCATTCCACGGATTGCGCGTGATGCCCCAGCGCGGGCTGGCGGTGAAACTGGAATGGGCGAATTCTGGTGTCGTCGTCTTGCCGATGAGGATGGCGCCGGCGGCTTCGAGCCGGGCGATGCACAGCGCTGTCTCGGAGGGAACCCAATCCTCCTGCGTCCACGATCCGAGTGTCGTGAGGTCGCCGCGGGTGGGCGTGAGATCCTTGGCGGCGAAGGGAACGCCGATGAGGGCGGGCGTCGTGGCGCCGGACGCGACCTGCCGGTCGGCCTCCCGTGCCGAGGCCAGCGCGGCCTCTTCCCGAATGAGCGTGAAGGCGTTCAGCGACTGATCGACGATCTTCGCGCGCCGCAGGGATTCGGCCACCACGGCCTCCGCCGAAAAAGCACCGGCGCGAATACCGGCCGCGATTTCCGTCGCCGGAAGATCGAGCGGATGGGCCTGCGAGGCGGTGCGAGAAACAGTCTGCATGGCGGCGGACTCCGTGCTAGGTCTTGGTTTCGACAAACGGGGGTTGGACTTGGTAAAGAAAGCGGGCCTGACGGGAAACCATGCCGACCTGTGGAACGCGGGGATCGCCGAGGCGGTATCGGCGCTCGGCGAGCCGGGTTTCCCCGAGGCGCTGGAGCGCGCGCTGCGCCATTTCGTGTCCTTCGAGATGATGAACGGCTTTGCCTATGCGGCGAACGGCAAGGCCTTCGATCTCGATAACGATCGCATCGTCGGCGACCGCACCACCATCGTCGAGCACTACCTCGCCGGCGCCTATATTCTCGACCCGTTCTACGATGCCGTCCGCAATTCGCCGCAGCCGGCCGTGCTGGTGATGCGGCGGCTGGCGCCGGACCGTTTTACCGAGACGGAATATTACCGGTTCCACTACCAGGCGACGGGGATCGTCGACGAGATCGGGTTCATCCTGAAGCTTCAGCATGTCGATGCGGTGCTGTCGCTCTCGCGCATGGGCAAGGTGCCATTCTTTTCCAAGCGGGACATCGCGCGGCTGGAGAGTGCGGCGCCCTTGGTTCGGGCGCTCGCCGAAAAACACTGGCATGCCCAGTTCCAGCCGCAGGCCGGGGAGGCGAATGCCGCGGCGACGATCAGCCATCCGTTGCTTTCGAAACGGGAGCTGGAGATCGTGACCCTCATCCTCAAGGGTCACTCGACCTATTCCATCGCCGCGACGCTCGGGCTTTCGCCCAATACGGTGAAAGTGCACCGCCGGCAGGTCTATGCAAAACTCACCATTTCCAGCCAGGCGGAACTCTTCCATCTCTTCTTGAGCCGTCGCTGACTATTCGACGAACTCCACCTCGGGCGGTGCGGCCTGGAAGAACCGGGTGAGATAGGCGAGGTAGCAGACGCCGATCGCCAGCCAGATGACGCCCAGGAGCTTGGCGTGTCCATCGAGGTTCCACAGCAGGAACAGGTCGCAGACCGCGCCAACGGCGGGCACGGCAAGCCCGAGAAGCGGGCCGAGCGGCCGGACGATCGGATTTTCCTTCAGGTAGAGCGCGATCACCGAGACGTTGACGGCGGTGAAGGCGAGGAAGGCACCGAAGTTGATGAAGGACGTCGAGGTGGTGATGTCGAGCGTCAGCGCAAGCAGGCCGACGATGCCGACGACGACGAGGTTCAACACGGGCGTGCGCCATTTTTCATGCAGCTTGCCGAAGATGCTGGCCGGCAGCACGCCGTCGCGCCCCATGGCGAAGAGCAGGCGGCCGACGCTCGCCTGCGCGGCCAGGCCGGAGGTGAACTGTGCGACCACAAGCGTGGCGAGGAACACCGTGACGAACAGGTCGCCGCCGATCATCAGGGCGATTTCCGACGCGGCGGAATCGACCGAGGCGAATTCGCCGCCGGGATGGGCGAGCTGGGTGATATAGGCCGAACCGGTGAAGATGATGCCGCCGATGACAGCGATGATCATGATCGCCTTCGGCATGGTGCGGGTCGGGTCTCGGGTCTCTTCCGTCAGCGTGGAGACGGCATCGAAGCCGAGGAACGAATAGGCCGCGATCGCGGCCCCCGCGACGGAAGCGCTGAACGGCACGCCGGCCTCGAAGAACGGCCGGACCGAGACGAGGCCGGAAGCGCCGTTGAGGGCGGCGACATAGCGGGCGGCGAGCGCCACGAAGGCAACCAGAACCGCAAGCTGCACCAGCATGAGCACGACGTTCACCCGGTTGGCAAAGGCGATGCCGATGACGTTGACGGCGGTCGTCAGCACGATGAAGCCGACGATCCACAGCCAGGCCGGAACCGCCGGAAAGGCCGAGCTCAGATAGGCCGCACCGATCAGCCAGATGACCATCGGCAGGAAGAAATAATCGAGCAGCACGGCCCAGCCGACGAGAAAGCCGGCCCCGGAATTCAGCGACTTGCGGGCATAGGTATAGGCGGATCCGGCGACCGGATAGACCTTCGCCATGATGCCGTAGCTCGCCGCCGTCAGGAAAATTGCCAGCGCGGCGATGAAATAAGCCATCGCCGTGGTGCCCTGGCTCGCCGAGGCGAGAGCCCCGAACGTCCCGAAGACGATCATCGGCGTCATATAGGCGAGACCGAACAGCACCACGGACCACAGGCCAAGGGTGCGGTCCAGCTTGATGGTATGCGTCATGTTCCCCTCCTCAAAAGACAGGCCCGAAGGGTCGGGGAAACCGGCGGCAAAGCCAATAACCCTGGAGGGTTACCGCGGCCCGGGTCGCCTCACCGCCATTTGTAGTGCAGGCGCACGCCCTGGCCCAGCGCCTTCGCGCTGAGCAGCGTCGGGGTGGAACGAAAGCCCGTGGCGGGAAAGAGCGGGCGTCCGCCGCCCAGCATTTCCGGGATGATGTAGATCTCGATTTCGTCCAGCGCATCGCGTTCCAGGAACGCCATCTGCAACTTCCCGCCGCCGAGCATCCAGACGTCGCCGTCATCGAGCGCGCGAAGCTCGGCGACGAGGGCGTCAACGTCGTCTCTGACCTCCAGAGCGCCCTTGGGATCGGGGATAGGATTGGACGTGACCACGATGACGCGCTGGTCGGCATAGGCCCAGGGCGAGGATTCTTTCGCAATGAAATCATAGGTGCCGCGGCCCATGACGACGGTGCGGATGCGCTTGATGAAGAGGCGGTAATCGTGTTCGCCGAGGTTGTCGCTGTCATATTTGAACAGCCAGTCGAGCCCGTCATCCTCCGTCGCGATGTAGCCGTCGAGACTTGCCGCAATGTAACCCAGAATTCTCGCCATCGAACGCTCCTCCTTTACATAAATGAACATACGTTTATAAAAAGAATCATGACAAGAAACAAGACCATTTCCGACGAGGCGGTGCTCGATGCGCTGCTGTCGCTCATCCTCACCATCGGCCCGGACAACCTGACCTTCGCCAAGGCGGCCGGAGCCTGCGGGCTTGCGGCCGCGACTTTGGTGCAACGCTACGGCGACCGGCAGAGCCTGGTCCGGTCGATCCTGCTGCGCAGCTGGGATCGCCTCGATGCGGATACAACCGCGGCGGATGCCGAGCTACCCGTGACCGTCGCCGGCGCCGTCGATCTGCTGATGCGGCTGATGCCGCCGGAGCTTGCGGACCAGAACGCCAGCGACGGGCTCCTGCTGCTTCGGGAGGACGTGCGCGATCCCGTGCTGCGGGCGCGGGGTGCACGGTGGGCGCGGCAGATCGTCGAGGCGCTCGGGCGGCGCCTTTCCGCGGAGCCGCAGGAGGCGGAGCGCCTTGGCTGGCAGATGGCCTGCATCTGGCAGGGCGCCCATACCTGGTGGGCGTTCACGCAGGCCGAGCCCTTCGAGGTGGCGATGCGACGCGTGCTGGAGGACTGGTGCCGCTCCGTCGTTCCCATGCGACCCGCGAATTAATCCCCTTGATTGCCGCTTGACAGAGCAAGCGCGCCGCATAATGCTAAGATGTCAGACCAATTTGAGAAGCTGACACGAACAGGGGAATTGGCATCATGCCAACCGAGCCGAGCGACAGGCCGCAGATCGAGCCGTTGCCGCCCATCGACCGGGCGCGACAGGTGACCGAGGCCGTGGCGTCCTATATCGACCGCGCGAACCTGCAGGCCGGCGACCGGCTGCCGGCAGAGCGCGAGCTGATGGCCGCGCTTGCCGTGGGCCGCTCGACGATCCGCGAGGCGATCCGGCATTTTCAGGCGCTCGGCGTGATGGAAAGCCGCAAGGGCAGCGGCACCTATCTCTTGAAGCCGGTGACGAGCGCCACCGTGCATATGCCGCTTTCCTTCGATGCAATCCACTTGCGCGACGTGCTGCTCCAGACGCTGGAGGTACGCCGCGGCATCGAATGCGAGGCCGGCATGGTCGCCGCACGGCGGCGCACGGCGGAGGATCTCGTCAATATCGAGGAGAAACTCGACGAGATGGAGCGCGTGCATCTCGCCAAGGGCACGTCCGGTCCGGAAGACTTGGCCTTCCACCTCGCGATCTACGACGCCACGCATAATCCGCTGTTCAAGCAGCTTCTCGAACAGATGCGCGGCGCCTTCGAGCGGTTCTGGGAAAAGCCGTTCAACCGGCCGGATTTCGCCCGCCGCTCCTTTCCTTTCCACCGCACGCTCTTCAACGCCATCGCCGCCGAAGACCCCGAGGCTGCGCGGGCGGAAACCCTGAAAATCCTCGCCGTGGTCGAGGAAGACATCAAGGACATGTCCCGATGATCAACGGAGCCGATCCGTTCGACTTTGCCTCTCTTATCGTCGCCCATGACGAGGCGAACGCCTTCGAGGCCGTGGTGCCGCCGATCGTGCAGACCTCGCTCTTCACCTTCGGAAGTTATGACGAGATGGTGGCCGCCTATCGCGGCGAGATCGTGCGCCCGATCTATACGCGCGGCCTGAACCCGACGGTGCGGGCCTTCGAGGAGATGCTGGCGAAGCTCGAAGGCGCCGAGGATGCGCTGGGTTTTGCAAGCGGCATGGCGTCGATTTCGTCCACCGTGCTTACCTTCGTCGAGCCCGGCGACCGCATCGTCGCGGTGCGCCATTGCTACCCGGATGCCTTCCGCCTGTTCGGCACGCATCTGAAGCGCATGAAGGTCGAGGTGACCTATGTCGACGGGCGCGACGAGGAGGCGGTTGCCAAGGCCTTGCCGGGTGCAAAACTGCTCTATCTCGAAAGCCCGACGAGCTGGGTGATGGAGGCGCATGATGTCGGCGCGCTTGCAGCCCTCGCCAAGCGCCACGGTGTCGTCAGCGTCATCGACAACAGCTGGGCGAGCCCGATCTTCCAGCGCCCGCTGACGCTCGGCGTCGATCTCGTGCTGCATTCGGCCTCGAAATATCTCGGCGGGCACAGCGATGTCGTCGCCGGTATTGTTGCAGGCTCCAAGGAGCTGATCGGCCGTATCCGCTCGGAGGCCTACCCCTATCTCGGCGGAAAACTCTCGCCCTTCGATGCCTGGCTGTTGGTGCGCGGGTTGCGCACATTGCCGATCCGCATGAAGGCGCACGAGGCCTCCGCGCTCGACATCGCCAACCGGCTGCAAGCGCTCGATATCGTCGACAAGGTGTTTCATCCGGCGCTCGCCAACCGCCTGCCGCCGGGGCTCACCGGCACATCCGGCCTGTTCTCGTTCACCTTCCGCGAAGGGATCGATATCCGCGCCTTTGCCGATCACCTCCAGCTTTTCAAGCTCGGCGTCTCCTGGGGCGGTCATGAGAGCCTGATCGTGCCGGGCGAGGTGGTGTTGCAGCAGAAGGCCCAACCGAATTCCGCGCATGCCTTCGGCATCGATGCGCGGTCCGTGCGTCTCCATGTCGGCCTGGAGGGAACCGAGGCCCTGTGGAGGGATCTGGAAGCGGCGATAACAGCCGCATCCGCAAACTGACGTCAAACATCAGAAGCAAACCAGAAAAGAGGGAACGACCATGAAGAGACTTTTGACTGCCGCTCTCATCACAACGCTGATGGCATCGAGCGCATTGGCCGATACCACGCTGAAGCTCGTCGAGGTGATCACCAGCCCCGAGCGTACCGAAACGCTGAAATCCATCGTCCGAAAGTTCGAGGCCACGAACCCCGGCACCAAGGTCGAGATCATCTCGCTGCCCTGGGGCGAGGCCTTCCAGAAATTCGCCACCATGGTCTCGGCCGGCGAAGTGCCTGATGTCATGGAAATGCCGGACACCTGGCTGTCGCTCTATGCCAATAACGGCATGCTTGAAAGCCTGGAGCCCTATCTCGCGAAGTGGGAACACACTGCCGGCCTGACGCCCCGCGCGCTGGAACTCGGCCGCGACATCAAGGACACGGCCTATATGCTGCCCTACGGCTTCTATCTACGCGCCATGTTCTACAACAAGAAGCTGCTCGCCGAGGCCGGCGTCTCCGAACCGCCGAAGACGATGGACGAATTCGCGGAAGCCTCGAAGAAGGTGTCGGCGCTGCCCGGCAAATACGGCTATTGCCTGCGCGGCGGCCCCGGCGGCCTCAACGGCTGGGTGATGTTCGGCGCCTCCATGGCCGGCGACAACAAGTTCTTCAACGAGGACGGCACCTCCACCTTCAACAGCGAAGGCTGGGTCAAGGGCCTCACCTGGGTGGTCGACCTCTACAAGAACGGCTACGCCCCGAAGGACAGCGTCAACTGGGGTTTTAACGAGATCGTCGCCGGTTTCTATTCCGGCACTTGCGCCTTCCTCGACCAGGACCCGGATGCGCTGATCGCTATTGCCGAACGCATGAAGGCGGAAGACTACGGCATCATGACCATGCCGAAGGGACCGGACGGCAAGACCTTCCCGACGATCGGTTTCGCCGGCTGGTCGATGTTCTCCTCCAGCGCCAACAAGGATCTCTCCTGGAAGCTGATCGAGACGCTCGAAGGGCCGGAAGGCAATATCGAGTGGAACAAGCGCACGGGCGCGCTGCCGGTGCACACCTCGGCGGAAAAGGACCCGTTCTATGCGAGCGAGCAGTTCAAGGGCTGGTTCGCCGAGCTTGAGGACAAGGACGCCGTACCGACCGTGATGCCGACGCATCTCGAAGAATTCGCCTTCTTCAAGGATTCGCTGGTCATCAAAACCTCGCAGGAAGCCCTTCTCGGCGACATCACGCCGGAAGACCTCGCCAACCAGTGGGCGGACTACCTGACCAAGGCACAGCAGAAGTTCCTCGCCAAGAAATAGGCCGGGGAACCTCCGGGCGGAGATACGAGGCTCCGCCTGGAACCATCTTTATGAGACGCCGCGCAACCCGAGAACGGAAGCGAGACGATGACCATTGCTGCCCATCCGCAAGCCGTGCGACCGCTTAAAAAGCGGATCGCCGACGCGTCGGAGCCCTATCTCTACAGTGCGCCTGCGCTGATCCTCATCATCACCGTCATGCTGGTGCCGCTGGCGCTCGGCATTTCCTACGCGTTTCGCGATATCCAGCTTTTAAACCCGCTTTCCGGCGGGTTCATCGGGCTCGATCATTTTCGCGCGTTGAGCGAGGACCAGGCCTTTTTCCGCGCGCTGCGCAACACGCTGTGGTGGACGGGCGCCTCGGTTTTCCTGCAATTCCTCTTCGGCCTCATCCTCGCGCTGCTGCTCGACAAGCCCTTTGCCGGTCGTGGGATTGCGCAGGCGCTGGTCTTCCTGCCCTGGGCGGTGCCGAGCTTTCTCGCCGGCCTCAACTGGGCCTGGCTGTTCAACCCGGTCATCGGGCCGCTGCCGCACTGGATGTATGCGCTCGGCATCATGGATGCGCCGAACAACATCCTGTCCGATCCGCATCTCGCCATGTGGGGGCCGATCGTCGCCAATGTCTGGTGGGGCATTCCGTTCTTCGCCATCACCTTGCTCGCGGCACTTCAGGCGATCCCGCGCGATCTCTATGAGGCCGCCAGCATCGACGGGGCAGGGCCGGTGCAGCGTTTCCTCTCGATCACGCTGCCGTTCCTCGCGCCGACCATCGCCATCACCATCCTGCTGCGCACCGTCTGGATCTCCAATTTCGCCGACCTCATCGTCGTCATGACGAACGGCGGGCCGGCGGACCGCACGCAGATCGTCGCGAGCTACATCTTCACCCAGGCCTTCAAGCGGCTCGATTTCGGTTACGCCTCGGCCGTAGCCCTGGTGCTGCTCGTGCTGCTGCTCGCCTATTCGATGCTGATCGTGCTGCTGCGCCAGACGCTGCTGAACAAGGGCTGACACCATGCGCACCAGCAAGCTTCTCCTCACCGTCGCGCATCGCCTCGCCATCCTCGCCTATATCGTCGTGGCGCTCTTCCCGCTGTTCTGGCTGCTGAAGGTCTCGGTGACGCCGAACGACCTGCTTTACAGCGAGGGCGTGCGCATGTGGCCGTCGCGCGCGACCTTCGAGCATTACGAATTCGTCATCGCGCACAGCGCCTTCCCGACCTTCTTCAAAAACAGCCTGATCGTCGCGGGCTCCACAGCTATCGCCGTGACCATCCTCGCCTCGCTTGCGGGCTACGCCCTGTCACGCTTCAATTTCCGGGCAAAATACTGGATCGTCGCGCTGATGCTGATCACGCAGATGTTCCCGCTCGTCATGCTGGTCGCGCCGATCTTCAAGATGCTCTCGCCACTCGGCCTCACCAACAGCCTGACCGGCCTCGTCATCGTCTACACCGCCTTCAACGTGCCCTTCGCCACCTTCCTCATGCAGTCCTTCTTCGACGGCATTCCGAAGGACCTCGAGGAGGCGGCGATGATCGACGGGGCGACGCAGTTCGTCGCCTTCCGCCAGATCATCCTGCCGCTGACGCTCCCCGGCATCGCCGCCACACTCGGCTTCGTCTTCACCGCCGCCTGGAGCGAGCTGCTCTTCGCGCTGATGCTGATCTCCGGCAACGACGCGGCGACCTTCCCGGTCGGATTGCTCACCTTCGTCTCGAAATTCTCCGTCGATTTCGGGCAGATGATGGCGGCGGGCATTCTCGCGCTCATCCCGGCCTGCCTCTTCTTCCTCCTCATCCAGCGCTACCTCGTGCAGGGCCTGACGGCCGGCGCGGTCAAAGGCTGAAAGGGTCTTTCATGGCTTCCATCGACATCCACGGCATCCGCAAGAGCTTCGGCACCTTTCCCGTCCTGCACGGCGTCGACCTCACCATTCGCGACGGCGAATTCATCGTGCTGGTCGGCCCCTCCGGCTGCGGGAAATCGACGCTCCTGCGCATGATCGCCGGCCTGGAGGACGTCACTGCCGGCGAAATCCGCATCGACGGCAAGCGGGTGAACGACCTCGCGCCGAAGGACCGCGACATCGCCATGGTGTTCCAGTCCTACGCGCTCTACCCGCATATGAGCGTCGCCGACAACATGAGCTACAGCCTGCGGCTGCGCCGCTCCACCAAGGAGAAGATCGCAAGTGCCGTCGGCAATGCCGCGTCGAAGCTCGGCCTCGACCCGCTCCTGGAGCGCCGCCCGCGCGCGCTTTCCGGGGGCCAGCGCCAGCGCGTCGCCATGGGCCGCGCCATCGTGCGCCAGCCGAAGGCCTTTCTCTTCGACGAACCGCTGTCCAACCTCGATGCGCGCCTGCGCGAGCAGATGCGCGCGGAAATCAAGAAGTTGCACGGCGACCTTCGCGCGACCTCCATCTACGTCACCCACGACCAGATCGAGGCGATGACGCTCGCCGACCGCATTGTCGCCATGCATGCCGGCGTGGTTCAGCAGGTCGGCACGCCGCTCGACCTCTACGACCGGCCGGCCAATCTCTTCGTCGCCGGCTTCATCGGCTCGCCGGGCATGAACTTTTTCGAGGGGCGCTACGTCACTTCGGGCGAGGGCGCGGAGTTGCAACTGGCGAATGGCGCGACGCTGCCGCTCGGAAAACGGGCCGGCATCGAATCAGGCTCGGTGGCGACGCTCGGCATCCGCCCGGAACATGTAGTGATCGCCGATGGCGGTGCGCTGGAGGCGAAGGTCGATCTCATCGAGCCGACGGGCTTTGGCATCATCATGCACGTCACCATCCACGATATTCCGATGAAAATTTTTACGCTCGACCGGGCGATGCTCAATCCCGGGCCGAATGTCCGCGTCGGCCTGCCGCAGGACAAGCTTCACCTCTTCGGCGCGGAGGGCACACGAGTGGATTGAAACGAGATCGTGAAGACGATTTCCGTCCGTTCCAAAGACAATGTTAACCTTCATTTCCTAACCATCTACGCATCCCTATCGGCAATGATCGTCGAGTTTGCAGGTTCATGCGTATTTCCAGAACAAACTTCTATCCCATCCTAGAGACCGAAGGGGAAAGCGACGCGCAAGCGCCGTATTACACCCATGAAAACAATGCCTTGCCGGAATTTGTGCCGGAGGCTGAGGAGTGGCATGCGGCAGACGAGCCGGTTGCCAACGATGAGGACTATCGCCCGCGATTCCGCTCGCCGGCGCTGAGAAGCTACGACCCCGGCCAATATGCCGACGGAAGTTGGGAAAGCCACTTCTACATGGCCCCGAATGTCCGCTTCACGCGCACCCCGGACAAGGTAGCCGCCAAGATCGAAGAGGCGGCCGCCGAAGAGGTGCAGCAGGCCGAGCCGGTCGTCGAACAGGCCGCGCCGGCCACGAAACTTTCCGAAGCGGCGCAGCTCTCCCAATCGGAACTGCTCCAGCGTTTGCGCGAAGCGCTCGACGATCGCCGCCGCCGTTTCGAGGAACAGCAGGCAGCCGCTCCGGCCGAGCCCGTACCGCCGCTGGTCCAGGCCGTCGTTGCCGCCGGCACCACAGGCACGCCCACCGATGCCGCTGTTGTCTACAAGCCCGCCAGCCCATTGCCGGCACCCGTCGCGGTCGCAAAACCGGTCGCCAAGGCGGATGTGCGCGCCGCGATCAGCCGGTTCGCGCATCTCTCCGACCACGCTTTCTGGGAAACGCTGGTTCCCGACGAGGACGCGGCCGAAATGCCGGCAAGGAAGGCTGCCACCGTCGTGCGCATGCCGGCGCCGACACCCGCGCCGCCAGTCGCCGTCGCCATGCCCGTGCCTGTGGCCGTGCCGGCGAAAAAGCGGGATGAGCCGAATTCCATCACCGCGCTCTTCCGGGTCGTCGAATGCCGCCCGGCCGTAGCCCGACAGCCGGTCGCAGAGACCGTTGTCGTCGCCGTTCCCGAGGTGAAGGCCGAGCCGGTCAAAACGCCCGTCATCGAAGCCGTGGCGGAAATCGTCCCGGCCGCAGCCGAGATCAAGCCCGCATCGGTCGTCATCACCCCGGCCGCCGTCGTTGAGCCCGTGCGCGAAATGCCGTCGTCGGTGCTCTCGCGCGCCAAGCCGTTCCAGGTCACCCTGGCGGCGCCGGCCGGCGACGCCTACGAATACCCGCCGCGCGAACTGCTGCAGGAGCCGCCGCGCACCGTCGGTTTCGTTCTGACGCAGGAACAGCTGGAGCAGAATGCCGGCCTTCTCGAAAGCGTGCTGGAAGATTTCGGCGTTCGCGGCGAGATCATCCATGTCCGCCCCGGCCCCGTCGTCACGCTCTATGAATTCGAGCCGGCGCCGGGCGTGAAATCCTCCCGCGTCATCGGCTTGGCTGACGATATCGCCCGCTCCATGTCGGCGCTGTCGGCCCGTGTCGCCGTGGTGCCCGGCCGCAATGTCATCGGCATCGAACTGCCGAACCAGACCCGCGAGACGGTCTATTTCCGCGAGATGATCGACTCGGCCGATTTTGCCAAATCCGGCTACAAGCTGCCGATCTGCCTCGGCAAGACGATCGGCGGCGAGCCGGTGGTCGCCGAACTCGCCAAGATGCCGCACCTGCTCGTCGCCGGCACCACCGGTTCGGGCAAGTCCGTCGCCATCAACACGATGATCCTGTCGCTGCTCTACCGGTTCCGCCCGGAAGAGTGCCGCCTGATCATGGTCGATCCCAAGATGCTGGAACTGTCGATCTATGACGGCATCCCGCATCTCTTGACCCCCGTCGTTACCGATCCCAAGAAGGCCGTCATGGCGCTGAAATGGGCGGTGCGCGAGATGGAGGACCGCTACCGCAAGATGTCGCGCCTCGGCGTGCGCAATATCGACGGCTACAACAACCGTGTGGCCGGCGCGCGCGACAAGGGCGAGACGATTACCATCAGCGTGCAGACCGGCTTCGACAAGGGCACCGGCGAGGCGATCAACGAGGAGCAGGAACTCGCCCTCGATCCGATGCCCTATATCGTCGTTATCGTCGACGAGATGGCCGACCTGATGATGGTGGCCGGCAAGGAGATCGAAGGCGCAATCCAGCGGCTTGCCCAGATGGCGCGTGCTGCCGGCATCCACCTGATCATGGCGACGCAGCGCCCTTCGGTCGACGTCATCACCGGCACGATCAAGGCCAACTTCCCGACCCGCATCTCTTTCCAGGTCACCTCGAAGATCGACAGCCGCACCATTCTGGGCGAGCAGGGTGCCGAACAGCTGCTCGGCCAGGGCGACATGCTGCATATGGCCGGCGGCGGGCGTATTTCGCGCGTGCACGGCCCCTTCGTCTCCGACGAGGAAGTCGAAAAGGTCGTGCTGCACCTGAAGGCGCAGGGCCGTCCGGAATATCTGGAAACGGTGACCGCCGAGGAAGAGGACGACGAGGACGAAAAGCCCGCCAACGGCGGCGCGGTCTTCGACAAGAGTGACATGGGTGCCGAAGACGGCGACGACCTTTACGAAAAGGCCATCAAGGTCGTCATGCGCGACCGCAAGTGCTCGACCTCCTATATCCAGCGCCGTCTCGCCGTCGGCTACAATCGTGCCGCCTCCCTCGTCGAGCGCATGGAGAAGGAAGGCCTTGTCGGCCCCGCCAACCATGTCGGCAAGCGCGAGATCATCAGCGGCGAGCGGGGCAGCTTCCAGGCACCGCCGGAAGCCGACGACGCGGAATGAGATTTTCCCGGCCGCATGTGCCCAGCGGCCGGGCAATTGTCCTACTTATTTGAATCCGATGGATTTTCCGGATCCGGCCCGCACCCGCGGGTCGGATTTTTGCCATGTCCACGGGAAATTTATTCCACGCGCGCCATTTAATCGATTTGGCTTACAGTGCCGTCTTTGAGGCCTGTTGCATATGGTGGACGATGTGTGAATAGTGCCGCCGACCCGTGAAGACTGCATCCAAGGAGGACAGGAATGGCATTGATCACCATGCGGCAATTGCTCGATCACGCAGCGGAAAACGACTACGCACTGCCCGCATTCAACGTTAACAACCTGGAATATATCCAGGCAGTCATGCGCGCGGCGGATGCGACGGATTCCCCGGTGATCCTGCAGGCGAGCCGCGGTGCGCGTGCCTATGCCGGCGACGCCTTCCTGCGCCACCTCATTCTCGGTGCGGCCGAAGAATATCCGCATATCCCGGTTTGCCTGCATCTCGACCACGGCGACCAGCCCTCCACCTGCATCTCGGCCATCACCAACGGCTTCACCTCCGTCATGATGGACGGTTCGCTGCTCGCCGATGGCAAGTCGATCGCCAGCTACGAATACAATGTCGACGTCACGGCGGAAGTGGTGAAGATCGCGCATGCGGCCGGCGTTTCGGTCGAAGGCGAACTCGGCTGTCTCGGCAACCTGGAAACGGGTGCCGGCGAGAAGGAAGACGGCCACGGCTTCGAGGGCAAGCTGACCCGCGAGGAACTGCTGACCGACCCGGACCAGGCGCTCGACTTCGTCTCGAAAACCGGCGTCGACGCGCTTGCGGTCGCAATCGGCACCAGCCACGGCGCCTACAAGTTCACCCGCGCACCGGACGGCGACATCCTGTCGATCGAGACGATCGCCAACATCAACAGGAAGCTGCCGAACACGCACCTCGTCATGCACGGCTCCTCCTCGGTGCCGCAGGACCTGCAGGACCTCTTCACCACCTATGGCGGCGAGATGAAGCAGACCTGGGGCGTGCCCGTTGCCGAAATCCAGAAGGCGATCCCGCTCGGCGTGCGCAAGGTCAATATCGACACCGACCTTCGCCTCGCCATGACCGGCACGATCCGCAAGAATTTTAAGGAAAAGCCGGACAATTTCGACCCGCGCACCTACCTGAAGCCGGCGACCGCCCGCATGACGGAAGTCTGCCGCGAGCGTTTCGAAGCCTTCCGCACCGCCGGCAAGGCCTCCAGCATCCGCGTCAAGCGTCTGCCCGACATGGCGAAATTCTACGCCACGGCATAAGACCTTCGCCCTCCCGCACCATCGGGAGGGCGATTTTCCTGGCAGACGGCCGCCATCGCGCTGAATCCGCATTGACAGCACTTCCCTATCATTTATGCGTGAATACCTCATTCATATGAGTGCGACTTCGCTCTAACGTTTCCGTTGCGAGCAGGTGTGCCGCCTCGTAAAAGGATGTGATCCCGGAACAGCCGGACGGTGCGAGGACGGACAGCATGAGCGTGAACCAGGCCCTGACGATCGCAGACCTCAAGAACCAGGCGCGCCGCCGCGTGCCAAAAATGTTCTTCGAATATGCGGATTCCGGCGCCTGGACCGAGGGCACCTACCGCGCCAACGAGGACGACTTCCACAAGATCAAGCTGCGCCAGCGCGTGCTTGTCGACATGACCAACCGGTCGCTGACAAGCGAGATGATCGGTGAGAAGGTCTCCATGCCCGTGGCGCTGGCACCGACCGGCTTCACAGGCATGCAGCACGCCGATGGCGAAATGCTCGCCGCGCAGGCCGCGGAAGAATTCGGCGTGCCCTTCACGCTGTCGACGATGAGCATCTGCTCGATCGAGGATGTGCGGTCCGTCACGTCAAAGCCCTTCTGGTTCCAGCTCTACGTCATGCAGGACCGGGATTTCGTCCTCAACCTCATCGACCGCGCCAAGGCGGCCGGCTGCTCGGCGCTGGTGCTGACGCTCGACCTGCAAATCCTCGGCCAGCGCCACAAGGACCTGCGCAACGGCCTCTCCGCGCCCCCGCGCTTCACGCCGAAACATCTCTGGCAGATGGTGACCCGGCCTTTCTGGTGCCTCGACATGCTCGGCACCAAGCGCCACACCTTCGGCAATATCGTCGGCCACGCCAAGGGTGTCGGCGACCTCTCTTCGCTGTCCTCCTGGACCTCGGAACAGTTCGACCCGCAGCTCTCCTGGAAGGATATCGAGTGGATCCGCGACCGCTGGGGCGGCAAGCTGATTCTCAAGGGCATTCTGGACGAGGAGGATGCCCGTATGTCGCTGGACAGCGGTGCTGACGCCATCATCGTCTCCAACCACGGCGGCCGCCAGCTCGATGGCGCCGCCTCCTCGATCAGCATGCTGCCGCGCATCGTCGACGCCGTCGGCGACAAGATGGAAGTCCATCTCGACGGCGGCATCCGCTCCGGCCAGGATGTTTTGAAGGCGCTCTGCTACGGCGCCAAAGGCACCTATATCGGCCGCCCCTTCCTCTACGGCCTCGGCGCCGGCGGCAAGGCCGGCGTCCGCCGCACGCTCGAAATCATCCGCAAGGAACTCGACGTGACCATGGCGCTCTGCGGCGAGCGGGACGTGAAGAACCTGTCGCGCAACAACCTGCACAAGGATTTGTGAGCCGGCGTGGTTCATGCGATAATGGGATCATGGACAAGCGTAACGACATCTCGAAAGATCTCGATCGTCGCATCGATGCCTTGGCGAACCGGTCCTCGCTGACCCGCAGCCAGATAATCGAGGACGCGCTCGCGCATGGCCGCTCGCTTGCCTGGCAGGAAAAGTGGGTCGAGGGTGTCCAGGCCGGGCTGGACGATGCGGAGCGCGGCAATTTCGCTACCGAAGACGAGATTGCGCTCGTCCTCAACAAACACGCGACGCGATAAACGCAGATGACTGCGGTCGTCTGGACCCGGCGCTATCTCCGCAAGCTTGAAGCCATTGGCGACTATATCGCGGAGCGCAATCCCGCCGCGGCGGTCAGGGTCGTGACCACCATCCATACACGCACCCAGCGCCTGTTATCCGACAACCCCTTCATCGGCCAAGTCGGGGAAATCGAAGGCCCGCGAGAGTTCGTCGTGCCCGGAACACCCTATATCGTCGGCTATCGCGTGCTCGAAACCCGCGTCGAAGTGCTCTTTGTGCAGCACGGCGCGCGGGAATGGCTAGAAACGTTCTGAGCCTCAGCCGCCTTCGAACCCCTGCAACACATTCACCGCATTGACGCCCAGCGCATCGACGGCGTAGCCGCCTTCCATGACGAAGAGGGTCGGCAAGGCGAAATCGGCGATGCGGCGGCCGATGGTGGAGAAGTGCGCGGTTTCCAGCTTGAACTTCGAGATCGGGTCGTCCTTGAACGTGTCGACGCCGAGCGAGATGACGAGGACGGTTGGGGCGTAGGCGCGGATCTTTTCGTGGGCGTCTTCGAAGGCTGCTTGCCATTCGGGCCAGGCGGTGCCGGCGGGCAGGGGATAGTTGAGGTTGAAACCTTCGCCTTTGCCGGCGCCGCGTTCCCGGGCGTAGCCGAGGTGGAAGGGGAATTCGAAATCCGGGTCGCCGTGCAGGCTGGCGAGCAGCACATCGTCGCGGTCGTAGAAGATTTCCTGCGTGCCGTTGCCGTGGTGGTAGTCGACATCGAAGATCGCGACGCGGGCGTGGCCGTTGTCGAGGAAATGCTGGGCGGCGATGGCGGCGTTGTTGAGGTAGCAGTAGCCGCCGAAGAAATCACGGCCGGCATGGTGGCCCGGCGGGCGGCAGAGCGAGAAGGCGGCGCGGTCGCCGGAAAGCACGGCGTCAGCACCGGCGAGCGCCGCATCCGCGGCCCGTTTCGCGGCCTGCCAGGTCGTTTCGGTGATCGAGCCGGCCATGTCGAAGGAATAGTAGGAGAGGCGGGCATCGAGGCCGGAGGGCGGGGCGTCGATCATCGGCATGGAACGATGGCGCCAGCTATAGGGCCAGACCTCGCCGTCCCGGCCGGCAGCGCGCCATTCGGCAAAGACGGTTTCGAGGAAATCGAGATAGTCGAGCGTGTGGATGCGCTCGATCACCGCACGCTCGTAGGACGGCGGCTCGATGACCGGGCCGAGTCCGACCTCGTTTACGCGCCGCAGCACGATTTCGGCGCGCACCGGCTTTTCGAAGGTTTCGACGATGCGGCCGAAGGAAAGCTCCATGCCGCTGTGATGCAGGTGATGGTCTGCCGTATAGAAGGTTTTCATCAGATGACTTCACCATAGAGCGTGCGTTCGAGCGCCGTCACTTCCGCAGCGAAGCGGCGGTATTCGGCGCGCTTGAGGGCGAGGAGGACGTGGTGCAGGCGCTCGCCCAGCGCCTCCTTCAGGAAGACGGAGCGGGTCGCCGTCTCGATGGCGCTGCGCCAGTCCGGCGGCAGGTCGTCGCCGGCGGTTTCGGCATAGGCGGTCGTCTCGGGGCCGGGATCGGACTTTGCGAGAATGCCCTTGCGCATGCCGGCGAGCACCGTTGCGCCGACCAGATAGGGGTTGGAATCGATGCCGGCGGCGCGCTGTTCGAGGTGGCGGCCGGCGGGAGAGCCGGCGGGAATGCGTACGGCGACGCTGCGGTTGTTGGTGCCCCAGGTGGGCGTCGTCGGCGCGTAGCTTTGGGCCGCGAAGCGGCGCCAGGAATTGAAATGCGGGGCGAAGACCAGCATGGATTCCTGCATCGTCTCCAGCAGGCCGGCGACGGCGTGTTTCAACAGGGGCGAGAGCGCCTCGCCCTGGTCGGCGAAGCGGTTCGTGCCCTCGGCATCGGCGAGGCTCGCATGCACATGCATGCCGGAACCGGCGCGGCCGGCGAAGGGTTTTGCCATGAAGCAGGCCATCATGCCGTGTCGCACGGCAAGGGCGCGGATCAGGCGCTTGAGCATGACGATATCGTCTGCGGCGCGCAGCGCATTGCCGTGGCGCAGCGTCAGCTCGAACTGGCCCTGGGCATATTCGGAAATCATCGTCTCGACGGGCAGGCCCTGTGCCTCGGCACCGCGATAGACGGCGTCGATGAAGGGCTCCAGCCGGTCGAGTTCCGTCACGCCATAGACCTGGATACCATCCGGCCGCTCGCCGGAAAGCGGCAGGCGCAGCGGCTGGAATTGGCCCTCGGCGGTACGCTCGCGATCGAGCAGATAGAATTCCAGCTCGTAGGCAAGAACGGGATGGAAACCATCGGCTTCAAGCAGATTGACCTGGCGCGCGAGCGCATGGCGCGGGTCGCAGGCCATCGGCGCCCCGTGGAGTTCGAAGAGTGCCAGGCGCAGTTCGCCGCGCGGCGGCGAGGTCCAGGGAAGTGGCACGAGCGAGCCGGCGACCGGCCAGGCGCGGCGGTCGGCATCACCATCCGACCAGACGAGGCCGGTCTCCTCGACATCCTCGCCGGTCACGTCGAGACCGAGGATGGAGCCGGGCAGATGCCGGCCGGAGCGGAAGATCGGCAGCAATTCGTGCCGGCGAATGATCTTTCCGCGCGCAATGCCGTTGAGGTCGATCAGGACGAGATCGAAGGCGGTGATGTCCGGATGGGCGGCGAGGAAGGCTTCGGCCTCCGCAATATCCGCGGCCTCCGGCGGCCGTGTGGCGAGATCGCGGCTCACGCGGCGGCCCTCCGTTCTGCGAGGCGGCCGATGACGGTCGCGAAAGCCTCGACGAGGCCATCGGCCTGTTTTTCGGAGAGCGCGGGGCTGACCAGCACCATGTTGTGGAAGGGGGTGAGCAGATAGCCTAGGTTCAGCATGGAGAGGTGCATGGCCGCCTCGATCGTGTCGGAGGCGGCCGCGCGGGCCTCCTCGGCATTGCGGACGGGCATGGGCGAAAAGACCACTTCCAGCCGGGCGCCGACGCGCGAGACCGTCCAGTCGAGGCCGGCCGCGGCGATCGCCGTTTTGAAGCCCGTCTCGATTCGGTCTGCGCGGGACTGCATAATGCGGTAGGCCTCCTCGGTCATGACGTGTTCCAGGCAGGCCCGCAAGCAGGCGAGTTGCAAGGCGCTGCCGGAAAGCGTGGTGCCGATGCCGGAATGGCCGTGGCCGCTCTGTTCGCGGCGGATGACGTGCAGGCGGTCCGAAATCGCCTGGCTCATGCCCCAGACGCTGACAGGAACACCGCCGCCGATCGGCTTGCCCATGACGATAAGGTCGGGATCGAGCCCATGCACCTTCGTGTAGCCGCCAAGACCGGTAGAGATGGTATGTGTCTCGTCGATAAGCAGCAACGTGCCGGCGTCGCGCGTCAGGCGACGCAGCACGTCGTGGAAACCGGGGGCGGGCGGGATCATGCCGCAATTCGTCATCACCGGCTCAGCAAGCACGCAGGCGATGTCGTGCGCGGCAAGCGCCTTTTCGAGCGCCGCCTCGTCGTTGAAGGGGATGGAGACGGTCAGCTCACCGAGGTCGCGGACCTGGCCGAGCAGGTTGCGGCGGGAGATGGTCTTGCCGTCGACGAGATCGACCAGCGTATCGTCCACGGCGCCATGGTAGCAGCCATCGAAGACCAGCAGTTTGGCGCGGCCGGTCACGGCGCGGGCGATGCGGATGGCGAAGCGGTTGGCGTCGCTTGCGGTAGCGCCGAGCTGCCAGCGCGGCAGGCCGAAGCGCTCGACGAGCAAGCGGCCGACAGCCTGCGCATCAGAAGACGGCAGCATGGTGGTGAGGCCGCGTGTGCCGGCGTTTTTCAGCGCTTCCAGCACAGGGGCCGGACCGTGGCCGAACATCGCGCCGGTATCGCCAAGGCAAACATCCACCATGCGATTGCCGTCAAGATCGACGAGTTCGACGCCGCTCGCCTGGTCGACGACCATGGGGAAGGGAGTGGGCCAGTCGAGCATCCAATGCTGCGGAACGCCGTCGAAGAAGCCCGATGCCGCTTCGTCATGCGCGGCTGCGCAGCGCGGCCGCCTTGCGCGAAAAACCTCTGCTTCCGCCTCGATGAGCGCGCGGGCGCGCGCCTCCAGGTTCGCCCTCTCCATGCCGTACCCCCAATGAAATGTGATCACATATTGATTGATGTGATTTCAAGTGTCAAACGACAAGATGGCTACAATGCGCTGACGATGCGCAGCCAGTCGTGCACGGAGGTGGCCGCCTGCCTATCGGCGGAGCCACGGGCATGCGGCATGCCGCCGCCCATGTCGCGCACCTCGCTCGGGCTCATGCCGAACTGATGGCGGAAGGCGCGGGAGAAGGCGGAAATATCGGCAAAACCGCAGACATAGGCGATCTCGCCGACGGTGCGATGGCGCTCGTTCGCCAGCATGTCGAAGGCGGCGCGCAGGCGGCGGGTGCGGATATAGTCGGTGACGCCGCCGATCGGCTCGAACAGCCGGTAAAGCGAGGCACGCGACAGACCGAACATCTTGCAAAGATGATCCGGGCCGAGATCCGGCAGCGCGATGTGCTGCTCGATATAACGGCGGATCTGCATGATGACGGCGCCGCGCACCGTGGGCGAGGGAAGGCTGCGGTCTGCGACCTGCGGGCCGACGAGGTTGGTGACGAGATTGGCCGTGGCCGTGACGATCGCCGGCGCTTCCTCCTGGCTGATATCCGCAAGATCCTCGAAAAGGGCGCGCAGGTGGCTGCCGATCAGCCGGGCGCTGCTTGTCGAGCGCTTGAGGAGGAGGCCGTGCAGGGCATCGTTCTGCACATCCTTGCTGAAGAGCAGATGGCGCGGCAAAGCGAGGGTAAGGTTGCGGCAATATTGTGTCTCGGCATGCATGGGGCGCGAGAGGTCGAAGATCGAGATGTCGCCCGCCTCCACCACCATCGTCTCGCCGTTGACGGTGCGCACATCGCTGCCCTCCAGCGTCTTCTGCACGAAGATGAGGTCGAGGCCGCTGCGGGCGATGCGCTCGGAATCACGGGAGAAGGTATAGGTGGTGCCGAGCAGATCCGCGACGAAGAACACGGCCGGCCCCATGAAATAGGTCGAAAGCCCCGCGCGGAAATCCGTAATCTTTTCCGGTGTCGCCATGGTCGTGCCGAAGACAGGATCGAGCGTCTCGGCAAAGAGCTGGCTTTTGCGACGACAATCCGCGCCGGCTTCGGCAAGCACGGAGTTGGATGGCAGCTTGGCAGCAGAACTCATTCTCTCTCACGATGCTGGGACAACGGACAACATGCCTATCAAAGGATGGGTACGGTCGAAGGTTCCCGAAAATTCACCAGCGCACCGCAATTGAAGGCTTGGCAAGGCGTCTCATTCTTTTGTCCCCCCGTCTCATATTGCGGGTTGCGCTAAGTAATACAATTGACAGTTTCCCCACACTGCAACCCCATGGAAAATAAAGGGTCCATTCGGGCCTGCGGCACCGTGACAAGAACATAACAAGGCGTGCCGATTCGTATTTGGGGTACAGCAGGCATGGACCAGATTTCTTTTGACGATGGCTCGGTGGCATTCAAGGTGCCGCCGTTCGAATTCTTGAGCGCACCGGGTTTTGCAGAGACGAGGGATCGGCTGATTGCCGGCAAGCTCGCGCTCTATGAGGGCAACCACCTGTTCAACCGGCTCATCCTCGAAGAGGGCCGGTTCCTCTGTTATCTGGCCGCACTGTCGCTCCATGCCAGCCAGGATATGGCACAGCCCTCCACCTGGCTGACGCTCGGGCGTCTCCAGCGCGAGGTCACAGAGCTCGGCGTCGCCAGCCGGAACCGGGTGGAGGCGCAGGTCTCGTGCCTGCGCAAATACGGCTTTCTCACGCAGCAGCCGCATGCCTCGGACCGGCGGGTGCGCCTGCTCGTGCCGAGTGCCGCCCTTCTGGCGCGCGACGCAGGCATCCTCGGGCTGCTCGTCGATGGATTGTCGGATTTCGGGCTTTCGCCGACGGATGGACGCAGGGGGCCGCTGCCCGCGGAACTCCATCGCGGCATGCGGCTCGCAACGCTGCCGCTTCTGCCGGGCCTCAGCCGCATCATTCGCCGGCATCTCCCGCTGGCGCCGTTCTTCGCCCATGATTGCGGCTACATGATCCTGCTGCTTCTGCTGCGCGGCGGCCGGGAAAGCGGCGACAACACCATTTCCACCGGCTACCAGCGTCTTGCCACGCAGACAGGCGTGTCGCGCACCCATGTCCGCCGTATCGTCGAAGCCGCGCGCGATGCCGGCCTTTTGACCACCACGGCCCGCGGCGGCCACGATATCCGCCTGACGCCGACGATGTGGCATGCCGCAGACCGCTGGTTTGCCGACAAGTTCGCTTTGACGGACCTGCTACTGCGCGAGGCGGTAGCGCAGGTGCAGCCCGCCGCGGCCGCCTAGCCCGCGGAGCCTGCGGCGGCGAGAAGGATCGCCAGCAGCACATGCGTCAGGTGGTGCAGCGTCTGGTCTGCGCCGAAGAACCACCAGAATGTCGTCTGGCCCGGCGTCAGTTTCTGGCGCCGCGTCGCGATGCTCTTCAGCCGATCGATCGTTCCGTGCACCAAGGCATCGGCGAGGCCGAGCCAGGCGAGCGGCGGCGACACGACGAGGAAGAGCATGGCGGTGATGACGCCGTGCACGCTGGCATGGATCGCCAGCGGCTTGAACCAGCCCACCGGCCGGTCCTTGCCCACCACCATCCGGCTCGTCTGGAAGACGAAATCCGCCAAAAAATGTTTGACGAGGAACGCCACCGAGGCGGCGGCGATCCACACAGTCGAGATCTGGTCGGGTATATCGATCATTCCGCTCCCGTCCGATCGACAGACGGCCTTATCGGCCGCCTGCCTCGATGATGCCTTTGGTCAGGCTGCCCGTCGCCGGATAGAGCGGAATGAGGCAGGCCTGAAGCGCATGATAGATGTCGCCCTTGCCGGCGAACAGGGTGTAACTTGGCAGAAGATCCTCGGTGAGCTCTTCATGCCAGCCGCCGCGGTCCTGATCGAGGAAATGGCGGGCGATCGAATCCCAGATCTTGCGATACCAGTTCTCGTGGAAGTCGCTCGGCAGGTGTTCCGCCAGGAAGGCCGCGGCGCCCACGCCCTCGGCCATCGGCCACCAGAGCTTGTTGCGCTTTGCCGGCTCGTCGTTCCAGTCGAGCGTGTAGAAGAAACCGCCCTTCTCCTTGTCCCAGCCGAGCGCGATGGACTGTGCGAAGAGCGCCTTGGCCGCCTCCGGCATCCAGCCGTGTTTCTTGCCGCCCAGCGCATAGAGCTGGAGGATGAGGCGCGCCCATTCCAGCCAGTGGCCGGGTGTGGTGCCGGAGGGGCGGAACATCTCGTTGCCGCGATACTCCTTGTCGAGCACCCAGTTCTCGTCGAAATGTTCCGGCACGCGAAAACCGTTTTCGCCGGCCCGGCGACGGATGACGAGGTCGGCGATGCTTTCCGCCTTGTCGAGATAGCTCTTTTCGCCGGTCGCCTCGAAGGCGGCCATCAGGGCTTCCGTCAGGTGCATGTTGGAATTCTGGCCGCGATAGCCGGGGACCGGCGTCCAGTCGGCATCGAATTCTTCCGCGATCGCGCCGTGTTTTTCTTCCCAGAAGCGCCGCTCCAGGATTTCGGTGACGTCCGCGATCATGCGGTCGGCATCCGGGTGGCCGGCGAGCTTGGCGCTGGAAGACGCCAGCAGCACGAAGGCATGGCCGTAGCCCTGCTTGCTGGAATCGAGCAGGCCGGAATTGTCGAGCGACCAATGGTAGCCGCCACGCTCCTGGTCGCGGTGCTTTTCCCAGAGATATTTCATGCCATGGTCGACGATATCGTCGGAGCCGGGGCGGCCGAGCAGGCTGCCGACGGCGAAGCAATGCACCATGCGCGCGGTCGAATGGATGCCGCGCACCGGATTGCCGGGATTGAGCGGACGACCGTCCGCATCGAGCTCGTGGAAGCCGCCGACCGGATTGAAGGCCCGGTTCTGGAAGAAATCGAACAGGCGGTTTGCTTCCCGCCAGAGCCATTGGCGGTGATAGTCGCGCTTGCGCCAAGCCGCGCCAAGATGTCCCGTTGCGCCCATGATGCGTTCTCCTTTTTGATCGGTCCGCATTTATCGTGCCCTTGAGCCTCGGACAGCCGGAGCGCGGGGAGAGATACCGTGGCGTGAAGATCACGCACGGCCCGCAACGCTCGCAATGACGGCTGGCCTCGACAGGTGGGGAGGGGATTTATGGCCCAGAACGGCTGGCGTCGCAACCCACGCTCAGGCGGGTTTGATGTACCAGCCCCAGGGCTCGTCGCTGTTGAAGGACGTGATCTGCTTGACTTCCAGATAGTTGGCGAGGCCCCAGCGGCCGAGTTCGCGCCCGATGCCGGACTGCTTGTAGCCGCCCCAGGGCGCCTCGGTGAAGGTGGGCTGCGAGCAGTTGATCCAGACGATGCCGGCGCGGAAGGCCCGCGCCACCCGCTCGCAGCGCGTCTTGTCCTTCGACATGACGGCGGCGGCGAGGCCAAAACGGCTGTCGTTCGCCATGCGGATCGCATCCGCCTCGTCGTTGAACGGCTTTACGCAGACGACCGGCCCAAAGATTTCCTCCTTCCACACGAAACTGTCCTCCGCCATGTCGGTGAGGATGGTCGGTTCGAGGAAATAGCCGGTTTCGAGCCCTGCCGGCCGCTCGCCGCCGCCGGCAACCGTCGCGCCCTCCGCCTTGCCGCGTTCGATTGCGGCGAGAACCTTGTCATACTGTCCCTTGGAGACGAGCGGGCCGAGCAGGGTGCCCTCCTCAAGCCCGTTGCCGATACGGATTTTTGCCGCCTCCGCGATGAGGCGCTCCAGAAGCGCGGGGTAGAGGCTTTCCTCGACCAGCACGCGCGAGGTGGCGGAGCAGACCTGGCCCTGGTTCCAGAAGATGCCGAACAGGATCCATTCGACCGCCTTCTCGATATCGCTGTCGGCGAAGACGACGAAGGGCGACTTGCCGCCGAGTTCGAGGCTGACATTCTTGATGTCGCGCGCGGCAGCGGCCATGATCCTGGCACCGGTCGGCACCGAGCCGGTGAAGGCGAGCTTGTCGACGCCGGGATGTTCGGACAGCGGCTGGCCAGCCTCGGGGCCAAGCCCCGTCACGATGTTGAGTGCGCCGGCCGGAAGCGCGGCCTCCGTGACGATGGCGCCGAGTTCCAGCGCGGTGAGCGGCGTCAATTCCGAGGGCTTCAGCACCAGGGTGCAGCCGGCGGCGAGCGCCGGCGCCACCTTCCACGAGGCCATCAGCAGCGGATAATTCCACGGGATGATCGCACCCGCGACGCCGATCGGCTCGCGCACCACCTTGGAGGAGAAACGCGGCTCGGCGAGCGCGATCGTCTCCTCCGGGGTCTCGTCCAACTCTTCGGCAAGGCCGGCATAGAAGGCGAAGCAGCCGGCCGTATCCTCCATGTCCCAAACCGCTTCCGGCATCGGCTTGCCATTATCGATAACTTCGAGGCGGGCAAGGTCTTGTTTACGGGCAAGGATGATCTCCGAGATGCGCCGCAGCACGGCGGCCCGCTCTTTGCCGGACATCCTTGGCCACGGGCCTTCGTCGAAAGCCCGCCGCGCCGCCTTGACCGCGGCATCGATATCCTCGGCCGTGCCGGCCGGGGCGTGATGCACAACCGTCTCGGTCGCCGGATCGATGACCGCGAAGGTGCCGCCCTTCGCGGGCGACACCCATTTGCCGTCGATAAAGAGTTGTTCGCGCATCCCCTGTCTCCCGTTTCTTAGCTGGAGGCCCGCGCTGCGCCGGTCGCGACACGCACGATTTCCTCCGCCGCCAGCGTCACGCCCGCCGCCTTGTGCATCTTTGCTGCATTCGTCTTCAGGCGAACATGCATGGCCGTGTCACCGAGCAGGCCTTCGATTGCGGCCGCAAGCTCGGCGTCACTCCAGTCGTATCTTGCGAGCCGCTGGCCGATGCCTGTTTCCGCGGCGCGGGCCGCATTGTCGTGGCCATCCCAGCAATAGGGCATGACGAGCGACGGCACGCCGTAGTAGAGCGCCTCGCAGAAGGAATTGTTGCCGCCGTGATGGATGAAGAGGCCCGCTTGCTCGACCACCGAGGGCTGCGGGAACCAGCTGTCGATGAAGACATTGTCCGGCACCTCGCGATAGTCGTCGCGCCAATGCCCGGCATTGACGAGGAAACGATAGGGCAGGATAGCGAAGACGCCGATCATGCGCTTCATCATCGCCACATCCATCGCGCCGAGCGAGCCGAAGCTCGTCAACACCAGCGGCGCCTCGTTGTGGCTGGCAAAACGCGGCGGCGTATAGGGCGCTTCGTGGCGCACGCATCCGTCGAGGAAGACGAAGGTTTTCGGATCGAGTGGCTGGCGGCGCTCGTGCCGGATGATTTCCGGCGCGAGCAGCAGGTTCAGCCAGGGGGACGGATCGAGGAAGTTTGGCGCCGAAGGCGCCTTGAGGCCGCAATCGGCGAGGAAGCCGGCGAACCGCTTGTGCGCCGGTGCAACGGTCTTTTCGTAACCGACAGCGAAGGTCGCCCAGGCCGCGCGTTCATCGCCGCCGCAGCCGGAGAGATAGGGCGGCATATTGTCGTCGGGAATCTCAGTCTCGGCGCAGGAGACGATGCGGATCCATGGCACGCCGGCATTGGCGATGGCCGGGAACATCACGACGTTGTCGAGCACGATCGCATCGGGTTTCAGCCGGGCGAGAAGCTGGCGCAGCGGTTCTTCCACGCGCATCGCCGTGTCGACAATCGCCTCCCAGGTCGGGCCGACATAACTTTCGAGCTGATCGAGCGGCGCTTGGCGAAAGGCATCCTGGTGGCGTTCGATGAAATCGGTCCAGTCCGTCGGCGCACCGGCCTCGGCATCCGAGAGCTGGTATTCAGCAAAACCATATTCGGCAAAGACACCACTGAAACCCGGATGGCAGATGAAGACCGGGCGATGGCCCAGGCGCCGCAGTTCCTGCGCAATGCCGACGCAGTTCAGCGCCGCGCCGTAGCTCGCTTCGGGAAACAGGGCGATGGTCTTTGCTGGCGCCATGGGAGCTAACGCACGACAAGCTTGAAGGCGGGGGGAACGCCGCGGCCGGCAAGCCGCGGGCGCTGCGATTGGGAGAGCTGTATATGCACACGCATCAGATCGGCGGCAAGCTCCATCTGACCGCGCTCGATTTGCTCAAGGATCTGGATATGTTCGAGATTAGACTGCATCAGCCGGAAGGCGTTGACATGGCCGGCCGGCGGGCTGGCGCGGCGGCGGCGATGGTGGTTGACGAGCGCTTCCGCCATAAAGGGATTGCCGCAGGAGCGCGCGATCAGCAGGTGGAAATCGAAATCCGTGCGGTCGAAGAGCTTTCGGTCGAAGCTCGTCTCGTTCATGCCGCGCAGGATGAGCATGGACTGGCGCAGCGCCGTCATCGCCGGGATGTCGCGCTTGAAATCCGGCAGGGTCAGCGCGAGCGGCTCGGTCGCGAGCCGAAACTCATAGCTCTTTGCCGCTGCATCGCCGCTGATCGCAAACTGCTTCAGCAGCCATTGCTGCCCGGCGCCGCGCTCGGCAAGATTTTCCTCCGCCAGTTTCATCAACGCATTTTGTACCGTCTGGCGGGAGACGTCATAACGACGCTGGAGAGCGGCGACCGTCTGGTTCTCGGTGATGCGTCCGGCGGAAAGATCGCGCAGGATCGCGGCGTAGATTTCACTCTCGCCATCGCCCTCCGCTGTGTCCTCTAGGCGCGCTGTCGCCACCAGGTCTACGGCCAGAAGATATCCACCCTCGGCATCCGCCGTCACTACACCGCGCTCGGCAAGTATCTGCAAAGCCTTGCGGATCGGCGTTCTGGAGACATTGCAGAGGGAGGCCAGCGCCTGTTCGGCAAGCCGCTCGCCGGGCGCCATGCCGCGCTCGCCGGCGACGTCCAGTATTTTTTGCGCCAGTTCGACATGGCGGAAATTGGTGCGTTTCGGCTCCGGGGTCATCTGCGGCATCTCACATCCATCACCGCGCATGCTGCCCTTTGCGCCCGCTTTCCGCAAGTCCGCCGCACGCGGATTTCGTTTCCGTGCACAAAATCGCCAAAGCCTATTGACGTATTTTTTTTATAAATAATACTGCCACTCCGACAGGAATGAGACCGGAGAACCGGCGCGCCCGTCGAAGAGGTTGGAACAATCGAACAAGGGAGTCTTCCGTGAACGCGAAGAACCGACTGACTGCGACCTGCGCGGCCGCGGCATTACTTGCCGCAAGCCTTGCGGCGGGCGCGGCCTCTGCCGCCGATCTCGTCATCTCGAACTGGGATGGCTACATGTCGCCCGACATCGCCGATGCCTTCAAGGCCGCGACGGGGCTGGAGATCGAGGTGGTCAACCACGCCACCAACGAAGAGGTCATGGGCAAGCTGATGGCGAGCGGCGGCAAGGGCTACGACGTCGTCTTCGTCTCCTCGCCCTTCGCCGAAATCCTGAACGGGCAGGGGCTCGCCGAGCCGATCGACAAGGCGGCCGTGCCGAACCTTGCGAACCTCTATCCGGAGGCGACCACGCTTGCCTATGACCCCGGCAACACCTTCTCCGTGCCCTATACCTGGGGTTCGACGGGCCTCTGCTACCGCTCCGACCTCGTGGAAGGCACTCCGGACAGCTGGATGAACCTGCTCCAGCCGACCGACGCGCTGAAGGGCAAGACCACGATGCTCGCGACCGACCGCTGGCTGATGGCCGCAGGCGAGCTTGCCAAGGGCTATTCGGTCAACGAGAAGGACCCGGCGAAGCTGGAAGAGGTCAAAAACCTCCTGGTCGAGGCGAAGAAGACCCTGCTCGCCTATGACGACACGACCTTCTATTCCAAGCTCGTTTCAGGGGAAGCCTCGCTGGTGCAGGCCTGGGACGGCTGGTGCAACTACGGCATCACCGAGAACAAAGCCATCAAGTTCGTCGTGCCGAAGGAGGGTTCCGACCTCTGGATCGACACGATCGTCGTGATGAAGAGTTCGGAAAACAAGGAAGCGGCGATGAAGTTCATCAACTTCATCCTGGACGCCAAGAACCACGCCTGGGCCGCGCAGAACATCCTCTACAAGGTGCCGAACAAGGCCGCGATGGAAAGCCTCGACAAGGCGCTGGCCGAACAATATCCGAACATGGCGATGGCCCCGGCCGACCTCGTGAAATACGAGCTGCTGCGTGACCTCGGCACCGCGCAGAAAGACTATTCGCGCATCGTGAGCGAGATCAAGGCCGCGAACTAACCGCACGCCACTCCCGTGGCGGTTCGCGCCGCCACGGGCAATTCCAGTCCTGAACCCATCGATGCGCGGGTGCCGTCAGCGGCCCCGTGGGAGTAGAATATTGTCCTTCAACACCACCAGACCGACCCTGCTCGCCGCGCCCGGCGTCGCCTGGCTCGTCGCCTTCATGGTGGTGCCGTGCCTGCTGGTGCTGAGTTACGCCTTCTTCCAGCGCGGGGTCTGGGGCGGGGTGGAATATACGTTCACGCTGGAAAACTTCGCCCGCGTCGTCGATCCGCTCTACGCGAAGATCTTCCTCAATTCCGCCCGCATCGCGCTGACGGCGACGGTGGTGGCGATCCTCATTGCCTATCCCGCCGCCTATGCTATCAGCCGCGCGCCCAGAATGACGCAGCCCATCCTGCTGTTCTTCGCCGTGCTGCCGTTCTGGAGCAACTACCTGATCCGCACCTATGCCTGGATCGTGCTGCTCAACCGCGAAGGCCTGATCAACAACTTGCTGCGCGCGCTCGGCTACACGGGCGAACCGCTGTCCATGCTCTACACCGAGAGCGCCGTCATTACCGGCCTCATCTATAATTACCTGCCCTTCGTCATCCTCGCGATCTATTCCACGCTTTCGCGGCTGAACCCGGAGCTGATGGAGGCCTCGCGCGATCTCGGCGCCGGCCCCATCCGCACCTTCCTGCGCGTCACGCTACCGCTCACCCTGCCGGGCGTCGCGGCCGGTGGCGTCTTCGTCTTCGTGCTCTCCATCGGCAATTTCGTGACGCCGGCGCTGCTCGGCGGCGGGCGGTTCCAGATGGTCGGCAATCTCGTCTACGACCAGTTCCTGACCGCCAACGACTGGCCCTTCGGCGCAGCGTTGGGCGCGGCGCTGATCCTCACGATGATCGTGCTTCTCCTCCTGCAAGCCCGCGCCACCGCGCATGCCTCCGGCGAACGGAAAGGGGAGGCGGAGCGATGAATGCCGCGCTTTCCCGCAAGCTGCCGGGCCGCATCGTGCTCGTGCTGGTCTTCGGCTTCCTCTATCTGCCGATCGCTGTCTTGGTGCTGCTTTCCTTCAACGACAGCGGCCTGCCGACCTCCTGGTCCGGCTTCTCCACCCGCTGGTACGGCGCGCTGCTCGCCAATACCGATATCTTGCGCGCCGCCTGGAACACGCTGATCGTCGCCGTCTTCGCCACCGTCATCTCGACCGTGCTCGGCACGCTGCTGGCGCTCGGCATGGAAACGCGGCGGCGCAAGAGCAATGGGCTGGAGGCGCTCGCCTTCGCGCCGATGGTCATTCCCGACATCGTTCTGGCCGTGGCGCTGCTCACCTTCTTCTCGCGCCTCGGCCTGGCGATGGGCCTGCACACCATCGTCATCAGCCACGTCATTTTCGACCTCGCCTTCGTCTGCTCGGTGGTGCGCGCGCGGCTGAAACATTTCGACTTCTCCATCGTCGAGGCCTCGCGCGATCTCGGCGCGTCCGGCTGGACGACCTTCTGGCGCGTCACCTTCCCGGTGCTGCTGCCGTCGATCGTCGCAGGCGCGCTGCTCGCCTTCACGCTCTCGGTGGACGAGTTCATCATCGCCTTCTTCACGGCGGGCGCCGGGCGTTCGTCCATCACCCTTCCCATGCAGATCTATTCGATGATCCGCTTCGGCATCACGCCGGAGGTCAACGCGCTCGCCACCATCGTCATGGGCGTCAGCGCGACGGCGCTGCTGATCTCGCAATGGCTCAACAGAGAACAGCAGGTCCCATGAATTCATCGAGCAACCCGATCCTGCGCATCGAGGGCGTCGGCAAGTCGTTCGGGCCGGTGACGGCCGTCGACAACGTGTCGCTCGATATCCGCGAGAACGAGTTTTTCGCGCTGCTCGGTCCGTCCGGCTGCGGCAAGACCACGCTTCTGCGCATGCTCGCCGGCTTCGAAAGCCCGAATACCGGCCGCATCCTGCTCGAAGGCAAGGATATTTCGCCGCTGCCGCCGGAAAAGCGGCCGCTCAACCTGATGTTCCAGTCCTACGCGCTGTTTCCGCATATGACGGTGCGGCAAAACCTTTCCTACGGCCTCGAAATGGAGCGGCTTGCCAAGGCGGAAATCCGTCGCCGGGTCGATGAGACCATGGCGATGACCGACCTCACGCCCTTCGCCGACCGCAAGCCGGAGCAGCTTTCCGGCGGCCAGAAGCAGCGCGTTGCGCTCGCCCGCGCGCTGGTGAAGCGCCCCAAGGTGCTGCTGCTCGACGAGCCGCTCGGCGCGCTCGACAAGAAGCTGCGCGAGCGCATGCAGCTTGAGCTGAAGCGCATGCAGCACGAGGCGGGCATCACCTTCATCATCGTCACGCACGACCAGGAAGAGGCGCTGGTGATGGCCGACCGCATGGCGATCCTCAAGGATGGGCGCCTGCTGCAGGTCGGGGCGCCGGAGGAAGTCTATGAGCGGCCGGCCGACCGGTTCGTCGCGAACTTCATCGGCGTGATGAATTTCATCGACGGCAAGGTAGGCGCCGATGGCGTTTTCGCGGCTGAAGGCCTGCAGGTGAAGGCCGCGGGTGCAAAAGCCGGAGCGGCGACGCTCTCCATCCGCCCGGAAAACATCGTCATCGGCCCACCGGGCGATCATCCGGTCGCCGGCACGATCACCGATATCGCCTATCACGGGCTCGACCGGGTGCTGCATGTCCGGACCGCCGCGACTGCAACGCCGCTTCAGGTCCGCATTCCCGCAAGCGGGGCGGGTAACTGGAAGATCGGCGACGCGCTGAGCCTCAAGATCGACACGGCGAAATGCCGGCTCTTCAATGCATAAAGAGGGAAACACCATGTCCAAGACGATAGCATTCTTCCCGGAAGCGGCCTTCGGCCCGGCGCTGAACTCGGTCGGCATCGCCCAGGCTGTCGAGGCGCTCGGCCACAAAGCGGTCTTCCTGTCCGACCCCGGCTTCGTTTCGGTCTATGAAGGCTATGGTTTCGAGGCCCATGCGGTGAACCTCTCCGAACCCATGCCGCCGGAGCAGATGGCGAAATTCTGGGAGGATTTCATCAACGGCCACATACCGAATTTCCGGAAATCGCCTTACGACCAGGTCGACAATTACGTGAAGGACTGCTGGACGGCGATCGTCGACAGCGCGAAATGGGCACAGAAGGACCTGCCGGGCGTGCTGGCAAGGATCAAGCCGGACCTCATCTGCGTCGACAATGTCATCCTCTTCCCGGCGATCAAGCAGTTCGGCAAGCCCTGGGTGCGCATCATCTCCTGCTCGGAAAACGAGATCGAGGACCCGAAAATCCCGCCGCATCTCTCCGGCTGCGGCGAGAAGGATTTCGCCGGCCATACCGCCTATCGCGATCACTTCAACGCGGTCATCAAGCCGATCCACGACGATTTCAACGGCTTCCTCGGCGAGAACGGCGAGGCGGCCTATCCGATCGGCCAGTTCTTCGAGGCCTCGCCCTTCATGAACCTGCTGCTCTATCCCGAGGCGGTGAAGTTCGATCGCGAACATCCGCTCGACCCGAAACAGTTCCAGTATCTCGAAGGCTGCGTGCGCAAGGAAAAGCCCTATGAGGTGCCGGAGTTTGCGGAGAACAACGACAAGCCGCTGCTCTACATTTCCTTCGGTTCGCTTGGGGCAGGGGACACCGATCTCCTGAAACGCCTGATCGGGACGATCGGCAAATTGCCCTATCGCGCGCTGGTCAATGTCGGCGATTACAAGGACCAGTACGAGAACCTGCCGGGCAATATCATCGTCGACAACTGGTTTCCGCAGCCCTCTGTCATCCCGCAGGTCGATGCGGTCATTCATCACGGCGGCAACAACTCGTTCACGGAGTGCCTCTATTTCGGCAAGCCGGCGATCATCATGCCCTATGTCTGGGACGGCCACGACAATGCGACGCGCGTCGACGAAACCGGCCACGGCTTCAAGATGCCGCGCTACGACTGGACGGATGCGGACCTTGCGGCAAAGCTCGATGCCTGCGTCAACAACCCGACCATGAAGACGCGCCTCGCCGCCACCAGCGCGCACATGCAGGCGCGCAACGGCCCGAAGAAGGCCGCCGGCATTCTCGACGAACTCGTGAAGACGGGCGCCTACAATGGTTGAGACGACAAAATCCTCTGCGCCGCATATCTACGAGGCCACGACCTTCTCCGACCTCGTCGACTGGGGCGGTCAGCCGGACAGTGTTGAGGGCCAGTCCCACTCCTCCGGCCGACTGGTCTTCAAGGGGCCAAACAACCAGCCGGAATCCGGCATATGGGTCTGCACGCCCGGCCGCTGGCGGCTGTCGATCCCGCGCGACGAATTCTGCCATTTCGTGGCGGGGAGGGCGGTCTATCGCTCGGATGAGGGAGAGGTGATCGAAGTCGAGGCCAGCACCGTCGTCCTTTTTCGGGCTGGCTGGACCGGCGAATGCACTGTCATCGAGACCATGCGCAACATCTACATGCTGGCCTGACGCAAGAAAAAACGGAAAGGAATCCCCCATGACCGCAACACCCCTGATGCGCAAGCCGCTCGAAGAAACCGACCTCAAGGACTGGGGCGTCATCCCCACCATGATCGAGGGCGAAAGCCACACCTCCGGCAAGGTCATCTACAAAGGCCCGAACGGCGAATCCGAGAGCGGCCTGTGGATTTGCACGCCCGGCAAATGGTTCTGCCACGTCACCAGCGACGAGTTCTGCCATTTCCTCGAAGGCCGGTGCACCTATGTGCATGAAAGCGGCGAGGTGATCGAGATCACGCCGGATACGGCTGCGTTCTTTCCGAAGGACTGGAAGGGCGAGTGCACGGTCCATGAGACGGTGAAGAAGGTCTACATGATCCGGTAGCAGGATACCCCCTCATCCGCCCCTTTCGGGCACCTTCTCACCGTCGGGGAGAAGGGGAGATGTGACCGTGGAGGCGATATTCGCCAGCGCCGCACATGCGGCATCCCCCTCTCCCCTCGGGGAGAGGGCAGGGTGAGGGGGCCGCTGCTCCCGCCGACAGCAAAGGAAAATGCCATGTTCAACCCTGCCGAACCCGTGTTCTACCGGCATCCGGCCTATCTCCCGAGCGATGGCACGCGCCACACCGTGATCGACCCGGCGACGCTCGCGACCGTCGGCACCATCGCCGATACCACGCTGGCGGAGATGGAAACGGTGCTGGACGCCGCCGCCAAGGCGCAGCGTGACTGGAAACGGCTCGACGCCAAGACGCGGGCGACGGTCCTGCACCGCATCGCCAACCGCATCGAGGCGACGGATATGCGGCGCTGCGCGGAATTGATGTCGCGCGAGATGGGCAAGCCTTATCCGGAAGCGATCGGCGAGGTGGCGAACTGCGCCGGCGCCTTCCGCTATTTCGCGGAAATGGCGCGCGACGAGGCGGGCAAGGTGGCGGGCACGACGCAGGCGGGTTCCTTCCAGCATGCGCGTTACGAGGCGCTCGGCACCAGCGTGCATATCATGCCGTTCAATTTCCCGATCCTGCTGATGTGCTGGACTGTCGCTGCGTCGCTTGCTTCCGGCAATGCCTGCATCATCAAGCCCGCCCCGGCGACGACACTTTCGACGCTGGAGTTCATGCAGGTCTTCGAGGCATTACCGGAAGGGCTGATAGCCTGCCTGCCGGGCGGGGCGGAACTCGGCAGCGCGCTGATCGCCTCGCCGAAAACCCACGCGGTGGCCTTCACCGGCTCGGTTGCCGCGGGAAAGGCTGTGGCGATGGCGGCGGCGGGGGAGATGAAGCCGGCGGTGATCGAGGCGGGCGGGTCCGATCCGATGATCGTCACGGCGCACGCGCCGCTCGATGTCGCGGCCGCCGGCGCCGTCACCGCCGCTTTCCACATGTCCGGCCAGGTGTGCACTTCGGCGGAGCGCTTCTTCGTCGCCGATGCCGTGCATGATGCCTTCATCGAGAAATTCACGACCGAGACGAAGCGGCTGCGCATCGGCAACGGCCTGACCCGGGCAGAAATCGGCCCGCTGGTGAGCGAGGCTGCACGGAACAAGGTCATCCGGCTGGTCGAGGATGCCAAGGCCAAAGGCGCGACCGTCGTGATCGGCGGGAAGATCCCCGAGAGCGAGCCGACGGGCTGGTTCTACGAGCCGACCATTCTCACTGGCTGCACGCCGGATATGGCGATCATGCGGGAAGAGTGTTTCGGCCCCGTCGCCGCGGTCATGCGGGTCGCCGACTTCGACGAGGCGATCGAGCGGGCGAACGACAGCGAATTCGGCCTCGGCGCCTCCATCTTCACCACGTCGCTGGAGGAGGCGATGGAGGCGGCTGACCGGCTGGAGGCGGGCATGGTCTGGGTCAACAACCCGCTGATCGACAATGACGCGCTGCCTTTCGGCGGCTGGAAGAAATCCGGCCTCGGCCGCGAGCTTTCGAAACTCGGCCTCGATGCCTTCCGCCGCTCCAAGATGGTCATCATCGACCACAAACCGACAATCCAGAGCTGGTGGTATCCCTATCCGGACGACTGGTTCTACGAGGAGGGCGGGCGCAAGCACGTCTGAAACGGGCAACTTTTTGAGGAAAATACAATGATCATCACCCTTCTCGGTGGCGCGGGCTTCATGGGCGCGGGCATCGTGCGCGACCTGGTTTCCGACCGTGCCATCATCGATATTACCACCATCCGCCTCTGCGACGCCTCGCGGGAGAAGATGGAGGCGCTGGCGAGCGAGCTCGGCGACCCGCGCATCACGCTCGTCGATCTCGACGTGACGAACCCGGAAGCGCTGAATGCGGCGATCGCCGGCGCCGATATCTGCATCAACTGCGTGCCGACTCTGCTCGGCTTCCAGATGAGGATCTTCGAGGCTGCACTCTCCCTCAAGGTGCCCTACATGGACCTCGGCGGCCTCGGCACCTACACCGTCAAGCAGTTGGCCGAGCACGAGCGCTTCAAGGCGGCGGGCGTGCCGGCGGTCATCGGCTGCGGTGCGGATCCCGGCATGTCGAACGTCATCTGCCGGGCGGTCGCCGATGAATTGGACGAGATCGACAGGATCAACCTCTACTGGGCGGCAGAACTCACCGGCGACGAAAACCCCGTTCTCGTGCCGCCTTACAGCGTCTCGACCGTGCTGGCCGAATATGCCCATCCGAGCACGCAGTTCTACGACGGCAAACATGTCGAATGCGCGCCGATGAGCGGCAGCGAGTTTCTCGACCTGCCGGAGCCGTGGGGACGCTGCGAATTCCTGCATTCCCCGCATTCCGAGCAGCTCACCGTGCCGCTCGCCGACGGCATCCGCGAGAAGGGCATTCGGGAATTCTCCTGGAAGCTGCACCTGCCGCATCGCGAGCACGAGGCGTGGATCGGCCTGGTGAAGGCCGGCTTCGGTGATTTCGACGAGCCGGTCGAGATCGGCGGCGTCAAGGTCAAGCCGCTCGATGTGCTGAACAAGGTGATCGAACGCAACATCCGCAAGAACGCGGAAAAGATCCCGGCGCAGGACAGCCACGAAATCCATTTCGCCATCGGCCGCGGCCGCAAGGACGGCGTGGAGCGCACCGTTCGGGTCGAGGTTACGGTCTCACCGGATCCGATGTATGCGCCCTATGTCGATGCCTGCACCTCGATGAACGCCTCCATCGCCGCACAGCTCATTCTCGCCAATCCGAAGAAGCCGGGCGTGCACGCGCCGGAAAGCTATTTCGACGTCGCGACCTATTTTCCGGAACTGGAAAAACGGAAATTCCGCATCGCAAAAATTGTCTCATGACGAAAGTGTGAAAGGCGAATTCACGAGTGTGGCGAAAATGAGAAAAAATACCCTACCAATCTTATAGGGATAATATATAAATCATCTCCAGAGAACGGGCGGGCATGAATGTCCGCCACGGAGAGACCGGAAAATCCGGCCTCCACAGCAAGGGATGATTGCGAATGAGCAATGCGAAACTCGGCGGCCGTTCCACCTGTGGTTCCTTCAGCGCAACGAGCGACCGCAGGGCGCGCCGCGCAGAGCGGCAGGTCTTGGTCAGCAACATCGCCGTCGTCGTCGCCTTCCTCTTCGTCAGCGCCGTCGTCTTCGGCCTCGTCGGCTGATACTTTTTTCCCCTAATTTCAAATCCATATCTCGGTCTTGTGCCGCTGAACTGAGCGGCCCCTTCTCAGCTTGCCGATGCGGCGTTAAGAATCGCCACCGAGCGTCGAAAGCACGCCTGGCTAATGAGGAGACCACGATGCCGCACGTCATATTGAAGATGCTCGAAGGTCGCACGGAAGAGCAGAAGCAGGCGCTCACCGAGGCGCTGACAAGGGCCGTGACGGAATCGTTGGGCTGCGGCGAGGATCTCGTGTCCGTCGCGATCGAGGATTTCAAGGACGAGGAGTGGATGGCCAAGGTCTATGGGCCGGACATCCAGGAGCGCTCCGCCACGATTTACAGAATGCCGGGATACGGCCCCGAAGACTGATACAGCCGGACCTGCAACTCATGGTATCCAGGCTGTCCGATTCCGCAGCAAAGCCGGCCCCATGAGCGTTCCGACGACCCATCCTTTCGACTTCGATCCGACCTATGGCATGACGCTCGAACAGCTTCTCGCCGTCCGGCCGCCGCCGGCACCGGACGGTTTCGCGGCCTTCTGGGAAGCGCGCTATCGCAAGGCGCTTGCCGTCGACCCTATGCCGTCCCTCAGCGGGAGCACGGCCAGCCATCCAGACTGGCGGGTCAGCGACATCGTCTACACCTCGACAGGCTCCTTCCAGATCGGCGGATGGCTGCTCGTCCCTCGCACCGGCATCGTCCGGCGCGGCCTCGTGGTCGGCCATGGCTACGGTGGTCGCGAGCAGCCGGATTTCGATATCCCGGTCGAGGAGACGGCGATCCTGTTTCCCTGTTTCCGGGGATTGTCGCGCAGCGCAAGGCCGCCGATTTCTGAAAGCCCGGCATGGCACGTCCTCAACGACATCGACAAACCCGACGACTACATCATCGCCGGTTGCGTCGAGGATCTGTGGCTTGCCGTCTCCGCGCTCATCCGGCTTTTTCCCGAGACCGCCGGGCATATCGGCTATAGCGGTATCAGTTTCGGCGGCGGCATCGGGGCGCTGGCCATTCCCTTCGACGAGAGGATCGACCGTGGCTACCTGGAGGTGCCGACCTTCGGCCATCGGCCGCTGTGGCTGACCTTGCCCACCACAGGCAGCGCGCAGGCCGTGCAGATCTACCAGCGGCGGCATCCCGATGTACTTGAAAAGCTGCGCCTGTTCGATGCGGCGACGGCGGCGTCGCGCATTAGCGTGCCGATGCTGATGGCGCCGGCGCTTTTTGATCCCGCGGTGGCCCCGCCCTGCCAGTTCGCCGTCGCAAATGCACCGCCGAAATTTAACGAAAGTTTCATACTGGACGCAGGTCATTTCGACTACGTTGGCGCCGCAGCACAGAGAGCTTTGTTGCGAGAGAAGATCGGAAAACTCTTCAAGGCGCCATGAACCGCGAATATTTCCGCTGGTACAGCCCCAGGCTTCATCGCGATATGGAACTGCTGGTATTCGGCCATGCCGGTGCCAAGGTGCTGATGTTCCCGACACGGGACGGACGATTTTGGGAATATGAACAGCTCGGTATCGTCGGAAGCCTCGGCGAGAAGCTATCGGCCGGCCATCTTCAGCTCTATTGCATCGACGGGCTGGCCAACGAGAGTTTTTATGGCTCCCACCGGCATCCGGCGGATCGCATCCGGCGCCATGCTGCGCTTGAAGACTATGTGCTCAACGAAGTCCTGCCGTTGATGGCGCAGAAGAATGCGCATGACTGCACCATCGTGCAGGGATGCAGCCTTGGCGCCTATCAGGCTGCCAGCCTGGTGTTCCGCCACCCGCATCTGTTCCGCAAGCTCGTCGCCTTTTCGGGCCGCTATGACCTGACATTGAAGGTGGAAAGCTTCGACGACCTTTTTAGCGGCTATTACGACGATACCATTTATTTTCACACGCCGACGCATTTCCTGCCGCAACTTTCCTGCGACTGGCAGCTGGAGAGGCTCAAACAGGTCGACATCGTCCTGACCATCGGCAACGAGGATCCGTTCCTCGACAACAACCGCCATCTCAGCCAGGTGCTGACCGACAAGGGCGTTGGTCACCAGCTGCATTTCTGGGACGGCCGCGCCCACCGTGCCGGCGCGTGGCGCAGGATGGCGCCGCTCTATATTTAAGCGGCGCCTGGCAGCACTTTTCTAAAGTGCCGGAGCCGCCACGGGTCTCTTGAAGCGCAAGCCGAGCACGAGGGGCACGCTGATCGCGTAAACGACGACGACCGACAGCCAGATCGCGCCTGGCCATTGCTCCCTGACGACGAAATAGAAGCTCGAAAACCCCAGCGGGGTGACGATCGAGGCGAGGCTTACGGCCGACGCCAGCACGCCCTGGAACTGGCCCTGCTGGCTCTCGTCCACCTGGCGGGTCGCGAGAGATTGCAGCGCCGGCACGCCGATACCGCCAAGCGCGAATACCGGCATGATCGCGAAGATCATCCAGCCTTCGGTGGCGAAGGCCATGACGATGAGCGCCACGCAGGCGCCGGCAACGCCCGTCAGGATGGTGGCGCGTTCGCCGAGACGTTTGACGGCAGGGCCGGGAAGGAAGGCCTGGGCCAGCGTTTGGCAGACGCCGAAGGTGCCGAGCGAAAGGCCGATCCACAATCCGTTCCAGTGGAAGGTGTCGCTGCCCCAGAGCGCCCAGCAGGTGCCGTAGACCTCGCCGGTGGCGCTGAAGACGAAAAAGATGACGACGATCGGCAGCAGGCGCTTCATCGAGAAGACCCAGCGCAGCGGTCGGAGCGGGTTGAGCGCCGCGAGGTCGATCTTCTCGCGGGTCGGGATGCGCGACTCCGGTAGCGCGAAGAACGCCAGCAGGAGATTGCAGCCGTTCAGCACGGCCGCGACCACGAACGGCAGCCGCAGCCAGTAATCACCCAGCGCGCCGCCAAGCACGGGGCCGATGATGAAGCCCATGCCGAACATCGCGTTGAAGAGGCCGAAGCGGCGCGCGCGTTTGTCCTCGGGGGAAATGTCGGTGATGTAGGCGGTCGCCACCGAGATATTGGCGCTCGTCAGGCCGGCAATGGCGCGGCCGAGCAGCAGCATCCAGAGGCTGGGGGCGAAAGCGAGGAACAGGTAGTTGATGGCCGCGCCGGCAAGCGAGATCAGCAGGACCGGGCGCCGGCCGAGCCGGTCGCTCAGCGAGCCGAGCACCGGTGCGAAGATGAACTGCATGATCGCATAGAGCGCCGTCATGATGCCGATGGTGGGCGCCACGTTGTCGGCATGCGTCACCTCCTGCAGCAGCGAGGGGAGAATGGGAAAGATGAGGCCGATGCCGACGGCATCGAGGACAATGGCGGTGAAGATGACGATGAGGGATTTGTTCATAGCGGGTTCCGGTCGACGCAAGCGCACGACGCCGCGAGGCGCAGATGGCTTGCGATTGGGCCTGAGGGACCTCAGGCGATGGGTTTCTTGGGAACGCTGGCCGAACCATGCGCAAAAATGCATGGAGGGCGTGTGCTTGGCCGCCTGGACGACAATTCGTCCACCTGTTTACTCCGCCACGGAGGCGGATCAAGGGAAGCAGCCGCTTTTCGCGACAATCGCCATTTACGCCTGACGGCGTTGCGCGGCAAGTCCCTTTTTTATGAACAATACGACCCGGTGTCGCCTCTGCCGAGGCCGGCCCGTTCATGGGCCGGCCGCGCTATCTCGTGTCGCTCACTCCACCCATCGGCGGAACAGGACGCTGGCGTTCACGCCGCCAAAACCAAAACCGTTGGAAATGGCATGGTCGAACGCCATCGCCCGTGCCCGACCGGTGACGAAGTCGATGCCATCGGCGGCAGGGTCGGGCGTTTCGAGGTTCAGGCTCGGCGGTGCGATCTGGTCACGGAGCGCAAGCAGGGTGAAGATGGCTTCCAGGCCGCCCGCCGCACCGAGCAGGTGCCCGGTTGCGGATTTTGTCGCGCTCACGGCGATCCGGCCGTCGCGCCCGAACACCGCCTTGATGGCCTCGATTTCTCCCCTGTCGCCCACGGGCGTCGAGGTGGCATGGGCATTGAGGTGGCCGATGTCCCGCGGCGCGATGCCCGCCTGCGCGATGGCGAGTTCCATGGCACGCCGCGCTCCTGATCCGTCCTCCGGGCCGGAGGTGATGTGGTGGGCGTCGGCCGTAGTGCCATAGCCGACGAGCTCCGCGATCGGTTTTGCCCCGCGCGCCAGGGCATGGTCCAGCGCCTCGATCACGAGGATGCCGGCGCCTTCGCCCATGACGAAGCCATCGCGATCGGCATCGAAGGGCCGCGAGGCGCGCTGCGGCGTCTCGTTGAAACCCGTGGAGACGGACCGCGCCGCCGCAAAACCGCCCAGGCTGACGGCGTTGATGCAGGCTTCCGTCCCGCCGCAGATCGCGATGTCGGCCTCGTCCGCCCGGATGAGACGCGCGGCGTCGCCGATCGCCTGGACGCCGGCGGCGCATGCCGTCACCGGCGTGCCGATCGGCCCTTTGAACCCGTGGCGGATCGAGACCTGTCCGGCGGCAAGGTTTGCCAGGAACGAGGGGATGGTGAAGGGCGACAGCCGCCGCACGCCGCGCTGGTCGGCCGTGCGCACCGCTTCCGAAATCGCCGGGAAACCGCCGACGCCGGTAGCGATCACCGTGGCCGTGCGTTGCTGTTCGCCCGGTGTAACCGGCTTCCAGCCCGCCTGTTCCAGCGCCTCGGCCGCCGCCGCCAGGGCGAAGAGGATAAAGCGGTCCATCTTGCGCTGATCCTTTGCCGGCACGGTTCGATCGGGGTCGAAGCCGGCCGCAGCATCGTCCGCCAGCGAGGGCACCGTTCCGCCGATCTTGCAGCCGAGATCGGCGACGATGTCTTCGGGAAGACGCCGAACCCCCGATTGCCCGGCAAGAAGTCGCGACCATGTCGCCTCGACCCCTGCCGCCAAAGGGCTGAGCGCGCCCATTCCCGTTATCACGATGCGACGCATTGCTGCTCCTGACTGTGCGACAGGCGCTGGATGTGCGCTGGTTCGCCTTTACTGTCGTTACGCATTTCAGATCTCTTGCTTGAGAATTCAGGCGATCGCCGGTTGGGCGGCGTAGCGCGGGGCAGGGCTCGAATGCGACAGATTGGGCTTGAGCGCCACGCGTGCGGCCTCGAAACGCTCCCAGTCGGCGGCGTCAGGCAAGGCGGGAATGGTCACCAGTTCCCCGGCGACGAAGCCGGCGAGGGCGGCGTCGACCATGGCCGTGGCCGGCATGACGATTTCGCCCGGCAGATGCTCGATGGGTACGCCCGCGACCGCCCAGAAATCGGTCGCCGTAGCACCCGGCAGCACCGCCTGGATGCGCACGCCCTTGTCGGCGAGTTCGTGGTGGAGGGATTGGGAGAAGGCGAGGACGAAAGCCTTGCTGCCGCCATAGACGCCGTTCAGCAGTTCGGGCGCGATCGCCACGATGGACGCGATATTGATGATCGTGCCGCTACCGCGTGCCACGAAGGCAGGTGCCGCAGCATAGGTCAGCCGCGTCAGCGCGGTTACGTTGAGGTCGATCATGGCCTGCATGGCGTCCACATCGCCGTCGAGCAGCGGCGCGGCGGCGCCGACGCCGGCGTTGTTGACCAGCATCGTGATGCTCTGGTCGGTGCGGAGCACCTGTTCCACGCGCCGCAGGTCGTCGCCGCGGCCTAGGTCCGCCTGCACAATTTCGACCGATCGGCCGGTGGCATCGCTGATCACGGCGGCGAGGCTCCTCAGCTTGTCGGCGCTGCGCGCCACCACGATCAGGTCGTAACCCTGCCTGGCCAGCCGGTCGGCATAGATGGCGCCGATCCCCGACGAAGCGCCCGTCACGAGCGCCGTACCCTTATGTGCATTCGACATGTTGGATCTCCTTGAAGGCCTGGACCAGTTCCAGGGCATGGGAGGAGAGTAGGCCGCCTTTCCTTTGTCTCAAATGTCATATATCCCACTATTAAGGACATAGCCCATGAAGAGGACAGACCCGTGTTGCGGATCGGTTTCGTATTGTCGCCCGACTTCCAGATGATGAGCCTCGCGGCGGCCTCGGCGTTCGAATTCGCCAATCTCACGGCCGGCGAAACCCTCTATTCGATCGATTTCCTGTCCACAGAGGGCGGCCCGCTCGCCACCTCGCTGGGCAACACCATCGATACGAAACCGATCGGCGCTCCCGGGCACGACACGCTGATCTTCGGTACGGGTGTCGCTCTTCAACCCACGCCGCCGGCCCTCGTCGCCTTTGCACGGGAGGCGTTCCATACGACGCGCCGCGTCGCGGCGATCTGCGTCGGCGCCTTCGTGCTCGCCGAAGCGGGCCTGCTCGACGGCCGGCGCGCGACGACCCATTGGCTGGCCGCCCGCAAGTTGCAGGCGGCCTATCCCCGCATCCGCGTCGAGGAGGACCGGATCTTCATCATCGACGGCTCGATCTGGACCTCGGCGGGGATGAGCGCAGGCATCGACATGGCGCTGGGCATGATCGAAAAGGATTTTGGCGCGGATCTGGCGCAGTCGGTGGCCCAGCGCCTCGTGCTCTACCATCGCCGCGGCGGCGGCCAGTCGCAGCATTCCGAACTGCTCGCGCTGACCCCGAAATCGGATCGCATTCAGACCGCGCTGACCTATGCACGAAGCAACCTGCGCTCCGCGCTGAGCGTGGAGGAGCTTGCCGAGGTGGCCCATCTGAGCCCGCGCCAGTTCAGCCGCGCCTTCCGGGCGGAGACGGGGCAGACCCCGGCCAAGGCGGTCGAGAACCTGCGGCTGGAGGCGGCGCGCATGATGATGGCGCAGAGCCGGCATCCGGTCGACGTGGTCGCCGCCGAGACCGGCTTTGCCGACCGCGAGCGAATGCGCCGCGCCTTCGTGCGCACCTTCGGCCAGCCACCCCAGGCGATCCGCCGCAACGCCCGCGGCGCGATGGCGGAGGATATAACAGGCTAGCGCAGCTCGCTCTCTCGATCAGCGCATCTGCCGGTGCGTGGCCGAACGCCGCTCGACGAGATCGGCCGTAACAGCCCAGGCGCCCCACAAAATATGCAACAAGGTTTCTCAATAGTCTGCTAATATACATACATCCGCACGGAGAAAATTCGTGAAGCCCGTCGAAACGCGATACGCCAGAAGCGGCGGCCTGCATATCGCCTATCAGGTGGTCGGCCAGGGCGCGATGGATCTCGTCTTCGCGCCCGGTTTCATCTCCAATCTCGATTTGCAGTGGGAAGACCCCGGCTACAGCCACCTGCTTGCGCGGCTCTCGGCCTTTTCGCGCGTTATCCCGTTCGACAAGCGCGGCACCGGCCTCTCCGATCGGGTCGATGCCTCGGCGCTGCCCGATCTCACGACCCGCATGGATGACATACGCGCCGTCATGGACGCCTCCGGCAGCGGCCGTGCTGCAATCCTGGGCGTCTGCGAGGGTGCGCCGATGGCGATGCTCTTCGCAGCCACCTATCCGGAGCGCACGCGCGCCCTTGTGCTCTACGGCGGCTACGCGCATTTCCATAGCGGGGTGATGGACAGGAAGGCGCTCGAACGCTTCCTGGAGACGGTGGACGCACGCTGGGGAAGCGGCGCAACGCTGGAGAGCTTCGCGCCGAGACTGACGAAGGACGCGCGTTTCGCCCCATGGTGGGCCCGCTTCGAGCGCCTGTCGGCAAGCCCCGGCGCGGCCATGGCGCTGGCACGCATGAATGCCGCGATCGACGTGCGCGGCGTGCTTTCGGCTTTGCGCGTTCCGACCCTGCTCATACATCGCACCGACGATCCCCATGTCAGCCCGAAGGCCAGCCACTATCTCAAGCAGAAGATCGCCGGCGCCAGGCTGGTCGAGTTGCCCGGCGGCGACCATCCGATCTGGCTCGGCGATATTGACCGCATCGCGGACGAGATCGAGGAGTTCCTGACCGGGACACGGCCGGTGCGGGAGGTCGACCGCGTGCTGGCCGCCCTTCTGGTGGCGCGCATCGACGGCGCGGAACGGCTTGCCTCCCGTCTTGGCGACCAGGCCTGGTTGAAGCGATCCGAAGATTTCCGGGCCGCGGCCTTCGCCGCCGCCGAGCGGCTCTACGCGCGCGATATCCGCTGGGAAGGCGACCGGCTCGTCGCGCGTTTCGATGGGCCTGCCCGCGCCGTCCGCACGGCGCTCGTGCTGAGACAAGCCGGCGAGGCGCTGCGGCTTCCGCTGGCGCAGGGCGTGCATGTCGGTGAGATCGAAACTGGCGGCGAGACGATGACCGGGTTTGCGGTGCAGGTCGCCGAACGCGTCGCGCAATCGGCCAGGCCCGGGGAAATCGCCGCTTCGTCCCTTGCGGCCGAACTCAGCACCGGCTCGGGCCTGCATTTTGCCGCGCGCGACGCGATAGAGGTCGAAGGCCACGGCCAGCCGCTGGCGATCGTGCTGGTGGTGGCAGAGCAGCATCTGGAACCCGCAGCGGCGAGGACCCGCGCCCAACCATCGCTCGACGTGCTGACCCTGCGCGAACGGGAAATCCTCGCCCTCGTGGCCGATGGCATGCGCAACCCCGCGATCGCCGCAAGCCTCGCGCTCAGCGAACATACGGTGAAGCGCCACGTCGCCAACATCCTCGCCAAGCTCGACCTGCCGTCGCGCACCGCCGCGGCAGCGTTTTCCGTCGGCCAGGCGGGGCACTGACCGCTGGCCCGGCAGAGCTATGCGCGCCATGGCGCTTTCGGGCGAAGCGGGGCGGGCGGCAGGGTCCTAGTGTGGCGGCATGCATTCCCTTCGACGATGGTCGCCGGCGGGAGATGTGCAAGGAGACAGGACAATGAGCCCCATCAGGACAGGCTTGATCTTTGCCGCCACGCTGACGGCAGGCCTCGCGCTTACCATGCCGCTGCACGCCGACGACGGCTCGGCCGCCACCTACAAGGATATCGAGGCGGCGCTCGGCCAAGTTCCCACCATGTTCAAGGCGTTCCCGGAGGTCGGCATCGCCGGCGCCTGGGCCGAGTTCAAATCGCTGCAGCTCAATCCCGAAACGAAGCTGGACGGCAAGACGAAGGAACTGCTCGGGCTCGCCGTGTCGTCGCAAATCCCCTGCCACTACTGCATCTATTTCCACACGGCGGCGGCCAAGCTCAACGGCGCGACGGACGAGGAAATCCGCGAGGCCGTGGCGATGGCCTCGATCGTGCGGCACTGGTCGACGGTGCTGAACGGCATGCAGGTCGACGAGGCGACGTTCCGAAAGGAGACGGATGAAATGCTCGCCCGCGCTGCCGCGATGGCGAAGAACTAGCAGCAGCCATGCTTCCCGCCCGGCGGCAACCGGGCAGGGGCCTCAACCCCGATCACGCCGCGACAGGCGGACATAGGAGGAAGACATGCTTCAGACCAAGGCCGTGGATGGCGCGGCGATCAAGAAGGCCATCGAAGGACGCGACGGCAAGATGCTGGCGAGCTTCTATGCGGACGACGCGGTCGTGTGCGTCATCGACAGGAACAACCCGCCGAGCAAGCCACGCGAGATTCGCGGCAGGCAGGCCATCGCCACCTTCTGGGACGACATCTGCAGCCGCGCAATGACCCATAAGGTCGATGCCACCATCGCCCAAGGCGACCACCTCGCCTTCACCCAGGCCTGCGCCTATCCGGACGGCACCCACGTCTTCTGCGCCGCCATCCTCGACCTCTCCAACGGCCGCATAGCCCGCCAGACGGTCGTGCAGGCTTGGGATGAATAGGCATTGGGGAGGGATGGCGCGCGGCTGCAGAGACGCGCGCCCAGCATCTGACGCCAGAACTTATAGAAAGCCGGCATTGATCGTTCTGCCCTTGCTATAGGGTCAACCGTCGTTATTGAGAAGATAGGTCACGCCGATCCGACCGATGAGGGCGCCGTCGTTACCCTAGCAAGCCAAGCGAGTTCCATAATTCAGCTTATGTGAGTTTATAGCAACCGCAGATGTATTCTATCTCCAGGTACGAGGCGCAACGCGTTCCGTGATCGCGAGCTATGGCCTGATTACGTTGAAGACCGCTCAGAGCTCGGTCATTGGCAGGACAGCCTTCTGATCTTCGAGCACGAGCTTGGCCACGCGCAGTTGGCTCTGCGACCCAAGCGTTCCATGGCAAACGGGTGGCGTTGAAGACGCAAGTTTCTGTGGGGAAATCCTACAGCGTCAACGTCAGAATATCCGATGTCGCACGCGACACACAAACGGTCAGGCAGGTCGTTCGCTCTTCCGGACTGAGGACAAAATCCTTATGCAGCACGTCACCTTGCGAATATTGGACGATGCAGGTGCCACATGAACCGGTCTCACACTGCGAATCAACATTGACGCCGTTTTCGCGGAGAACCTGGAGGATCGTCTGATCAGGGCCGATGGGAAAGTGCCGCCCTGTCGACTCGATCTTGACCTCGAATGCGGTCTGCCCTGTCGCCGCTGGGGCGAAGGATTCGAAGTGCACCTGCTTGCGATCGAAGCCACTCGTGGCGGCTTCGACCGAGCGCATCAGACCAACAGACCCACAGCAATAGACGTGAGCATCGGGATCGAGGCGCGACAAGACAGCGTCAAGGTTTATGCGGTTCTTCGGATCGCCACCGCTGTGATGGAAGGCGACCTTATTGGCCGGCAGGCGGGACAATCGCTTATGAAACGGGGTATCCTTGGCGCTGCGGGTGCAGAAGTGCAGTTCGTAGCTGGCCGAGGACTTTTCGAAGTGCTCGATCATCGAAAGAAAGGGGGTAATTCCGATGCCGCCTGCGATCATGACATGATGCTCAGCCTTCTGATCGACAGGGAAGGTGTTGAACGGTCCGGCGATATGGAGAATATCTCCAACCTTTACCTGCTCGTGCAGATAGACTGAGCCGCCAGCGCCATTCGGGTTCAGTCCCACGGCAATATGGTATTCGTCGCCCGGCGAGTTGTTGCACAAGGAATAATGCTTGGTGAGGCCGTTCGGAAGCTTGACCTTGAGATGTGCGCCAGGTTTCGACCTCGGCAACCGCGCGCCCGTTGCCGAAACGAGATAGAAAGACCGAACCGATGGCGACTCGATCATAATCCCTCTCACAAGGACAGGCATCCACGCTTCGTCGCCCGATTGGTCAATCGACGGTGGCGCGTCCGGGGCGATCCTCCGGCTTTCCGGCAATGCATCGAGCTGGTCGAACTCAGGCTTGAGATCGTTGAAACGACCCTGGAGGAGTGCACGCGTTGCGCTTCCCAGCACCTCGATCTTCGGCAATTCCTCCAGCACTCGCCGATTGGCGGTCTCCACGTAAAGGAAGTGCAGCAGGCGGTCGATCGGCCACTCCGGATGCGGGCGTTCAACGATCTTGAATTCGTCGCCGACTTTGAAATGACCATGCTCGAGAACGCGGTAATGCCAGCCCGTGCGCTTGGCCTCGTATGCTTTGCGCGCAATCGAGGGAAATCCCAATCTGGCATTGAGGGCATAGCCGGGTTCGAAAGGTTCGCTGACCTGCAGTAGCGCCGAGCCGAGACGGAGCTTATCTCCGATGCAGACGTCAGCCTCGTTCAGTCCGATGCCTGACAGGCTTTCAGTAAATGCACTTGGCTCGAAAAGGTGACCGGAATCCGGAAACTCGGTCTTCCAGAAAGTATAGTGATCTTCCGGATAGTGGAAGAGCACGCGATCGGGATGCTGGGCTGCTGCTGCGAGCGCCGAAGTGTCACCATCACACTTTGTTGTGACGGTCGTTCCGGCTTCATCCAGACACCATAAGCGGTTCAGCACCGCCCTTCCGGGCTGCTGCTGGTCTGTTGGGCTGCTCGTATTCTCGCTCATCACTGTGCCTTCGCGACCGTTTCACGCGCGCGGACCTGCGATTGCTCCGAGTGATCGGGTGCTTCCCTGATTTCGCAAATATACGACCGCAGCGGTGCTCCGCCGCTTATCGGATCGAGCCTGTCGTCGGACACCAGGCGGTTGAAATTGGGACCGCTGGTCGAAAAGGGATCGAAACCACTCAGGCCGAGCGCCTTGTTGCCCTGCCACCAGCCATATTGAGCAGACACGACGCGCGGATGGATTGCGGCATCGAACTTCAGTCGAAAGCGAGCCCGACCGTGCGGGGTGATGATCTCTACCCAATCGTTTTCCTTGAGCGAGCGCTCTTTCGCCGCATCCGGATGGACCGTCACCGCCGGGTCCGGCTGGCGTTTGCGCAGAGAGGCAATATGGCGGTCCTGGCTGTGCCGGTACTCTACGACCTTCGTTGATATGAGGATCAGGGGGTATCGGCCGCCATGTTGCTCCATCAACGGGAGGTACTGTTCGACAAAACGCGGCAGAGGATCATGGCCCTCATTGGCAAAAACCTCCGAGTAGATTTCCACCTTGCCTGTTGCCGTTTTCATCCCGTCGGTCAGGTAGCGTTTAAACCTTGTCTCATCGGCGATACTGATGCCGTTGGGTTCCTTACGCAGATCATCCAGCGTCAGCCCGAGTGGCTTGAGGATGTATTCTAGGCCGGCGGTAACGTCCCCGTCCCAGAATAGGTGTCCAAGGCTGAGGCGCTTGGCGATCTCGAACACGACGAAGGCGTCGGTACGGCTCTCGCCGAGCGGCGCGATGACGGCTTGCCGGAACTGGACCAGACGTTCGGACTTGTCGCTGCCCTCGAAGCCGACGCGCAGAGCATCGCGCTCCCACGGTGTGCAGATCGGCAGAACGATATCGGCATATGAGGCGGTCGGCGACATGGTCACGTCGATCTGAACGTGGAATTCGAGTTCTTTGAGCGCCTCGGCGCCTCGCTGAACGTTTGGGTGATTGACCAGGAAGTTTCGGCCAAATCCCATGAGCGCGCGTATCTTGTAAGGATCGCCCTTCAGGATCGCGTCGTACATCGAGTGCGACCCGATCCAGTTGTTTTTTGCGAGGCCGAGTTTCGATTGCTTCAGGCTGACGCATTTGGCCTGCTGCGCGAGCGACAAAAGATCCGGCCGTTCGACAGAGAATGCGGGCGGCTTGGCATAAACAACGTTCCCGCCTGGAACATCGAAGCTTCCCGTCAACGCCATAAGCAGCGCGACCGCGCGATCGGTCTGCGTCGCATTGCTGTGCTGACCGATCCCGGTCCAGCCGTAGTAACAGACAGGACCGGAGGTCCCGATGAGCTTGGCAGTCGCATCGATCTGCTCTGCCGGGATCCAACAGATTTCCTCAATGACCTCAGGTGTGTATTCGTCGCATAGCTGCGCATAGAGAGAGAAGGCCGAGCGGCATCGAACATGGTTGCCGTTGGCGAGTTCGATCTCCATGTCCCCCCAGAGATCAGGCGTGAGGTCGGTCCCTGCGTACGCTTTTGTCTTCGTAGAATAAGCGATCAGGTCGCGCGAACCCGACGCGACTGCCAGGAGGTCGTCGGGGCCGGCACTTACCTGGGACTTGACTTCCCTGACCCGCAGAAAACGCTCGGTGTCCTGACGCACCAGAAGCGGACCGTTCGACCAGTCGCGAATGAACTCCTCGTCGAACCACCCGTGGCGGATCATCGAGCGCGCAAGGCCCAGTGCGAGCGCGCCGTCCGATCCCGGCCGCACGCGTATCCACTGGTCGGCTCTCGACGCGAAGCCGACACGTCGCGGATCGATCACGATCAATTTCGCACCGCGTGCCTTCGCGGCCGCCGTTGCGGTGGCATGATCGAGCCAGGTCGCGCTCGGATTGTGGCCCCAGAGGAGCACGCAGTTGGTGTTGACAAAATCCGGGGCCGACATGCCCCTGCCAAAGGTATAGGCGTGGGCTTGATCCTTGTGCCAATTGCATAGTTCGGTGCCATTTGCCGAATTGGGCGTACCGAAGACGTTGGCGAAACGCTCGATCCAGCGGATGTCGTCGGAGATCGCGGTGCCGCTTGGCGTGGCGAGGCCGATAGCCACCGCCTCCGGCCCGTAATTGTCGCGAATGCGCGCGAGTTCGTTGCCGATGCGATCGAGCGCCTCGTCCCAAGGGATACGCGTCCAGCCTGGATCAGCGCTCCCTTTCGGGTTGGTACGCATCACCGGATAGAGCAGCCGATCGTCATTATAGACCATCTCCGGTGCTGCCTTGCCCTTGACGCAAAGAGACTTGCCGGTCGGATGTTCGGGATTGGCCTCCTGGGCAACGAACTTTCCATCACGCGTGACCATGATCGAGCCGCACCGGGATTTACAAAGGGCGCAAAACCCCGGAACGCGTTGCGTTGCCATTCCTACCTCCATCCTTCACCTGGTCTGCCCGCATCTGATGCATAGGCCTCCTGCTCGGCTCTCATGGCATCAATGTCGCGGCTCTGACGCACGAGCGGCAGCGTTACGCTACGAAGCGTCAATTCATGATTGGCGGGCGTCTTGAGAAGCCCCTTCCCCGTTGCGCGCGGCGGCGCCGGCAACGGTCTTCAGTCAATATTGAACTGGCCGTCAGGCATTGTTCAAAGCAAGCATGGTTTGATCTCGCGTCGGGATCGAGGGCTGAGCTCCCGGGGTCAAGCATGCAAGGCTGGCTGCCACGACTGCAGTCTTGGCGCACTCTCGAAGCGAAGAACCGGCATCCATCGCGGCCGCGAGAAAGCCGCAGAACGTATCGCCAGCACCAACAGTGTCGATGGGCTCGATGATGGGTGCTTCAATTTCAAAGTATTCCTCGGGCGACGCCACACATACGCCGAGCGGGCCTCTCGTCACCACCATGGTCTGCCGATATCGGCGACTTCTCTCCTGCATCGATTCAGCCATGTCGCCCTCGCCACTCAGTTGCGCCCACTCGCGCTCGTTGGCTATGACGATATCCGCCAGTTCCGCCAAAGCTGGCGAATTTTCCCCAAAAGGCGAGACATTCAGAATTGTCCTAACACCTGCCTCGCACGCCAGCTCGAGTGCGGCTTTCGTGGTTTCGGTCGGGATCTCTTGCTGCAAGACGAGAAAGCCACCTTTCGCCTGAGAGACGGCTTTCACGGCCATCTCGACATCGACAAGACCATTGGCGCCGCTGCTCACCACGATGACGTTTTCGCCTCGGTTGTCGACGTAGATGTTGGCGGAGCCGGTTTCCTCCTGCACAGTCGCCACATCGGAAATAACAACGCCTGCCTCGATCAATTCGGAAAGCGCTCTTTCGGCATATTGATCGTTTCCTGAAGCCCCGACGATCGCAACATCAGCACCGGCTCGTCGTGCGGCCAGCGCCTGATTGGCACCCTTGCCGCCGGCAAAATAGCGCCGGTTGATCGCATGGACGGTCTCGCCGGCCAGTGGCAATCTTTCGACCTCGAAGCGGATATCGATGTTGATGGAACCCAAAACCACAATCATAGAAACTCCCAATTCCGGTATGCGACGTCGCGTGAAAGGAAAAGGCCAGCCCCTTTCATGGCAACGGGCTTCCGCTGATAGTCGGTGACCGCTTTTCGCAAGAGCGTGCCCGTGGCGCTGAAAGGCAAAGGGTACGCCCGGACGGCGATGTCGAATTGCAAAACCATATCAGGTCCTTACGATCACGGCCCCGACTGCGTAATGTCATAGCGCGCGGCAAACGCCTTCGCGACATTGATATCTGTCAGCGCGGGAACAATGCTCTCGGGATGCGGGAAACCATAGTAATAGGCGTCTGCGGCCCGTTCGTCGGCCCTTGCGGTGTCCAGCACGATCTGAGTGGCGGGCGAGGCAGGCTCAAGGAAAATGCGGGTCAGGTCGCAGCCACCGCGGCCGTACTTCTCCCACATGCCGTAATTGACCTCGGTCATCCAGATTTCATCGAAGGCTGCTTCGCCGTGACGCACTATCTCCTGCGAGAGAAATTTGGCGCTGCGGCTGGCGAAATTACCGCCCTGGCCGCAGATCGGGTCGAAGGTGATGGCGGTATCGCCGACCGGCATGATCAGCCCGCCGGACGGAAGACGTCCGAAAGCCTTGCGCACCATGGGGGCAAAGCGCCCGACCAGCCAGCCATAGGGGTCTTCCTCGACATATTCCATGTCGTCGGCCATGTGATGTTCCCAAGGCGCGAACTCGCGAATGATGTTTCGCGCATGTTCGGTGACCTCCACGCCGGACTTGCAGTCCTTGAACCTGTCGAGGCCACTCCCCTCGCGTGCCTCGAAGAGAATCCCGTAGGTCGCGCCTGCGGTTTTGTGATTATAGGGCACCCAAAAGTACTCGCCGGAATCGGCAAAGAAGTCGAACTTCGTCGAGTTGTACGGCGTTCGGTGGGAAAACCAGTCCCGAACGTGCTTGCCAGACTTGCTGCGGACAATCGTCATAGCGAGATTGCGCTGCGGCCGATCATAGAAGCTGCGATGCGGGTCGCGGGGAATAAGCCGTCCGAGATCGGCCTTGCCGGCGGCCAGGATCGTCAGGTCGTTTTCAGTCGCGATTTTATCGACACGCTCGGGCGTGACACTCTCGATGACAAGTTTGCCGCCGATGGATTCCAGATCCTCCAGCCAACGGTGTATGCGCAACCGTTGATCAATCGCGCCGCCACTCCGGCCGTATTCGATGCGGCCCTTCATGACCGTGGCATCCGGATCGCTGGCGAACCGTGCGCTTTCAAGCAAGACGCCTTCCGCGGGGAACATATCGTGGGACCAGAAATCCATACCGAGTTCGCGCTCGATATCAATCACCTCGGCGTAAAGGCATGCCGTGCCGGTCGGAGCACAATGGTTCAGCCACTGGTCCGGCGTCTTGTCGGAGTACAGCGTCACGTCATAGCCCTGTTTCACGAGTGAATAGGCAAGAATGCAACCGGCCTGGCCGGAGCCGATGATAGCGATCTTTCTCATCCGTATGTTCCCTTTTTACGAGCCGTTCCGGCTCATGGCAGTTTGGACGCCTCGATACGTATGAACAATCGGCTCAAGCCTGTTTTCCTCCACCGGACCCAGCTCTGCACCTGAGAAGAGGTTTGCCCGCCCGCCGCGACAAGGTCGGGCAAACCTGCAATTGCGGGATTGCTATGCCTTCGCCTTCGTCAGCCGCTCGATAGAATCGACAATCATGTCGCAGAATTTCGCATGATCGAGCGTCATCGCCACGTTGTGGCGATAGTCGGTCTGCTCGACCGCTGTACCGCCGAAATGGTGCATGCCGCCCATTTTTTCGAAGTTGCAGACGGTCATGCCCTTGGTCCAACGACCGGCAGTTTCAACACGGATATCGGCCTTTTCGGTGGTGAGAACGGCGGGGTCGATCAAGGCGGCCACGCAGACCGCGTCATGAATGGCGGGATAGGCGATCTGCAGCAGACCCCCATGCGTCGTCGCGATGAATTCCCAGATGTCGAGGATGAACTTGCTGATCGGTCCGCCGATAGCACGCACCCTGTCCTGGAGATCGGGCGTGGCCAATGCCTGGGTCTGCGTGAGGTCGAGTCCGACCATCGTGACCTCCCAGTTGGCGCGGAACACGACATCGGCGGCCTCGGCGTCCGCATAGATGTTGAATTCTGCCGTGGGCGTGATGTTGCCGCGTGTATAGGCGCCACCCATCCCGATGACCCGCTTCACGCGCTCAATGATACGTGGCTCCTTGCGGATGGCGAGCCCGATGTTCGTCCAGGGACCGACCGGCACGAGCGTAACCGTCTTTGGTTCGTGCTCCATCACGGTGTCGATGATGAAATCGATGGCGTGCCGCTTGTCGAGATCGAACGATGCGGGCGGCAGTTCCGGGCCGTCGAGACCGGTTTCGCCATGAATCTCGATGGCCAGAACCTGTTCGGCGATCATCGGCTGGGGCGAGCCCTTGGCCACCGGCACCCTGATGCCATAGGCGGTGCAGGTGGACAGCGCGTTGCGCGTGGTGTTGTCGACATTGTGGTTGCCCGACACCGTGGTGATGCCGAGCAGGTGGATGGCGGGATTGGCCGCCGCCAGCAGGATCGCGATGGCATCGTCGTGCCCGGGATCGCAATCCAGTATGATCTTTTCCATGAAATTCTCCATCTTGCTTTGTCGCGGTTGTGGAATGGTTGGTTCAAACGGCGTGCCCGCCATCGGCCGGATTGATGAATCCGCTCCACGCAACAGGCGAAAGCTCGCGCGTCAGCGCAGCACCAAGCCCGAAGAACCGACCAGTTGGGTTTTTCTTCACATATCGTTCTTGATCGAATGGATGAGACGATGAATCCCGTCCTTGAGCGGCACGGCGGGCACGTAGCCAAGCTCCCGTCGTGCCGCGTCGATGCTGAGGCGCCCGAGTGTTATGTCCTCGGGGTCGGCGCCCGGATCGAGCTTGATATCCGCCGAGGGAATGGCTTCGCGGATAATCGAAGCGGCCTCGTCGATCGTCGGGTTTTCGCCGGCGCTGAGATTGAACACGCGCGTTGACGGTGATTGGACGTCAAGGGCGAGAAGCATGCCGCTGACGATATCGCCCACGTGGACCCATTGCCGTGGGAAACCATCTCCGTAAGGCAGGTGGGTCGGGAGGCCTTGCAGCGCGTTCGTCACCATCAAGCGCAGCACGCAGCTTGTCCTGCGCCGCGGGCCGTAGACGCCTGCAATCCGAAGCACGATCGCATCGACATTGTGCTCCTCGGCGTAGGAAAGAACGATCGCCTCCCCTGCAACCTTGCTGGAGGCGTAGCACTGCCGCGTCAGAAGCGGATGGCTTTCCGTAATGTTGTCTTCCGGCTGGTTGCCGTAGACCGTCAGGGACGAGCAGAACAGCAGGCGGCAGGGGTGGCCAAGCAATGTTCGTAGGCGGGCGACTTCCGCTACATCGATCGTGCCGCCAACATTGATATCGAACAGTGCGGCCGGATTGTCGCGGCCGAGCATCGGCCCGGAGACGCCACCGCAGTGAACGATGGCATCGATCGCGAAGCGCGCCGCAAGCTCGTGCAGTTTGTGGGTATCACCGATATCGAGCGCGAAAGCGGTTTCGGTCAACGCCTTGACGTCGGAGACCGTCCTGTCCACCGCGACGACCTGGCGACCTTCACGCACCAAGCGCTCGACGATTTCATAGCCGATCAAGCCATTGGCGCCTGTCACGAGTACGGATTCACGCATTCAGATTCCTCCCTCTGGGTGGTTGAATGACCCCAGGGTCATACGACGTCAAAGTTCCAGCTTCCGTGCCGGTTTCGCCTACGAAGGCTGCGGATACCCACTATGACCAAGGCAAGAACGGTGACCACATAAGGGATCAACTGCAAGAGTTGCGGCGCGATGCCCGTGATCTGAGGAAGCCGGATCGAAAGGGCCGAGGCAGCACCGAAGAGCAACGCCAGAAGTGCGGTCGCGTAGGGGTTCCCCTTGGCAAAGATGATAGCGGCGATCGCAATGAGCCCACGGTCGTTTGTCATCTGCTTTGCGAACAGCGAGACATAGCCGAGCGACAGGTAGGCGCCCGCCAGTCCGCAGAAGAAGCCCGATGCCAGCATCGTCTGGATCTTGATGCGATCGACCCTGATGCCCGCCGCGGCGGCAGCAGCCTCAGCCTCGCCGACGACGCGGACCCGCAATCCCCACTGCGTTTTGTACAGAACCCAAAAGACGATCGGGATCGCGATATAGGCGACATATACGAGCAGCGTATGACCGCTGATCGCCGCACCGATGAAGGGAATATCTTTTACAAGGGGGATATCAATGGTCGGGAAGACGGGGATCGCGTTGGACGTGAACATTCCATCCTGCCCGAAGATACCTTCCAGCAGCAACGCGGTCAGGCCATAGGCAATGAAGGTGACAGCAATACCCGCAATGAAGATATGCGCCCTGAATCTGAGGTTGAAGACCACCAGGAGAGCGGCCAACAGCATGGAACATATAATTGCTGCAAAGATACCCACCGTCAGGCTTCCCGTCGCATAAGCGAACGCCACGGCGGCGAAAGCCGCAACGATCATGAAACCGTCCAGTGCAATGTTCAGGATACCCGCCTGGTAGGTCAACAGCCCGCCAAGGGCCGCCAGAACCAGCGGCGCCGATATGCGCAGAGATGAAAAGACAAGTTCTTCGATCATATCAATGCTCCTGGATAGCGGGTTTCTGATCGGTGGCAGGCGCGGCCTTCTTGCGGAGGCCAGGCTTGCGGCGCCAGGTGAACTGGGCTGCAAGAACGAGGACCACGATGAACTGGAGAACCTGCACGAAATATTTGCTGAGGCCGGTCGTCATCTGCAACACGGCGCTTCCGCCAGTCAGCGTTCCGAAAAGAAAGGAAGCGAGGATCACGCCGAGGGGATTGGAGCTGGCAAGCATTGCGACCGCGATGCCATCGAACCCAAATCCCGGTGAGAAGTTGTCGTAAAAGGCGTGGTACTGACCAAGCACCTGCTCGACGCCGGCCAGGCCCGCCACGCCGCCGCTTACCATCATGACCCAGAGGGCGTTGGCTTTCACATCGATCCCGCCATAGTGCGCAAAGCGCGGATTGAGACCAATCAGCTTCCAGACGAAACCGCGCACCGTCGTCGCGTTGAAGATCGCGAAGACGATACAGACGAAGATCCCCAGGATGATGCCGGCATTGAGCTGCGAATAGATCGAAAACGACGGCAGATAGGCTGTCTCGGCGATATCCGGCAGCTTGTTCGTCGGCCCCGGCGCCTTCAAGGCTCTCGTGGAGACGTATCCCGTCAGGAGCAGCGCGATAGGATTGAGCATGAGGCAGACGACCAGCTCGTTGACGCTGAGATATACCCTCAAAAGTGCGGGTATCAAGGCCCAAAGCATGCCACCAAGGAAGCCGAGTAAGATGCACAACGGGAGGTGCACAATCATCGGCAGACCGGTGAATTGGTATCCCGCAACGCCGGCAAACAGCGCGCCGATCAACATCTGCCCTTCCGCCCCGATGTTCCAAAGCCCTGCCCTAAAAGCGATCGCAACGGCCAGTCCCGTAAAGAGAAGCGGTGTCATCATCTGCAGGGTGACCGACAGATTGGGCCACCCGGACAAACCGCCCGCAAGAAGCGTCTGATAGACCTCCAGCGGATTGCGCCCGAGCAGCGCGATAAGGACAGCACCGACGATGACGGCGGTGACGATGGCAAAGGCCGGGGCGACCAAGGCGGACATCGACTGTTTGATCAAGGTCTTCAGGTTTTCCATGTCGCTTATCCCTCGGTTGCTGGCGCTGCAGATGTCTGCTCGGCTGGACTGGGATGCGCGTCCTCATGGAGACCACCCATAAATCGGCCGATCTCCTCGTAGCTGGTTTCCGTGGTCGCGAGGTCGGCGACAGCCTTCCCCCGATACATGACGATGATCCTGTCGGAGAGCGCCATGACCTCATCGAGGTCTGCCGAGACGACGAGAACGGCCTTTCCGGCGTTTCGCATCGCCACCAGAACTTTGTGTATCGATTCAATCGCACCGATATCGACGCCTTGCGAGGGTTGCTCGACGACAATCAGCGTGGCATCGCGGCTCAGCTCGCGGGCAATCTGGATCTTCTGCTGATTGCCTCCGGACAGCGAACCGGCTGACGCAAACATGCCTCCGCCGCGAACGTCATAGGCCTGTATCAGCTTGTCGGCACGTTCCTGCGCACGGCGTGCCAACAGAAAAGGTCCGCTCGAAACCTCGTCCAGATGGCCGACCATCAAATTCTCCCAAAGCGGGCTTTGGAGCGACAACCCGAGTCCACCCCGGTCCGCAGGGACATAGGCGAGCTTCGCATCGCGCGCGGTGCACGGATTTGCAGAAGCGGCAACCGAGCCGATTTCAATCACCCCCGACGGCGGTGTGCGAAGGCCCGCGATACACTCGACCAACTCGTCCTGACCGTTGCCCTGGACACCAGCGATACCGACAATTTCACCGGCGCGTACCTTGAGCGAGAGGTCATCGACCGCCTTTTCCCCGCGATCGCCATAGGCGATCAGATTGCGCACCTCGAGGATCGGCTGACCGACGTCCCGCGGTGCCGACTTGTCGACACGAAGCAGAACCGATCGTCCGACCATTTCGTTCGCAATGTCCTGCGCCGTGACGTTCTGGTTGTCGAAAGTCCGCATGATGCGGCCTCGCCGCATGACGGAAATCCGGTCGGAAACCGCCAGGACCTCGCGCAACTTATGGCTGATAAAGATAATCGAGCAGCCGCTGGCAGCCAGCGAGCGCATGGTATTGAAAAGCTCGCGCGTCTCGTTCGGCGTCAACACCGCGGTCGGCTCGTCGAGGATCAGGACTTCAGCGCTGCGATAGAGTGCCTTCAGGATTTCGACGCGCTGGCGGAGACCGACAGGAAGCTTCCCGACGATGGCCTTCGGGTCAAGCTCGAGATCGAAGCGCCTGCTCAGTTCGCGTGTCTCGGCCTCGGCGCGGGCAAAATCCACTTGGCCCAGTCCCTTCATCGGTTCAGAACCGAGGACGATGTTCTCGGCAACGGTGAAGGAGGGCGAGAGCTTGAAGTGCTGGTGGACCATCCCAACACCCGCACGGATGGCGTCAGCCGGACCGCTGAAACGCACCTCCTGACCGCGGAGAAGGACATCGCCGCCATCTCTGGCGTGAATCCCGTAGAGAATATTCATCAGCGTCGACTTGCCGGCGCCGTTCTCACCCACAAGTGCGTGGATTTCGCCTTTGCGTATCGTCATGGACGCGTTTTCTATGGCGACCAACTTTCCGAAGGACTTGGAAATATTGTCGATGACAACGATGTCGCTTTGCGTATCGGCCATGCTGCTTCTCCTGGCTTGAGGTGTCGTGCCCGGGGCTTCGCATTTGACGCGCGCCCCGGGCATCCGGGAGGAGCTTCGGTGCTAGTTGCCGGACGGCCGATCGATGGCCGGGTTGCCCATCTGCTTTGCGGACGGGTCGAGCTCGATGTAGTTCGGCACGACGATCTCGCCGGAAATCACCTTGGCCTTCAGGTCGTCCATCACCTTGAGGGTCTCATCGGAGATCAGTCCCTTGTTGTTGTCGTCCATGGCCGCCTCGACGCCGCCTTCCTTGAGGCCGTATTCCTTGTTGGCGCCGCCCTTGAACGTGCCCTCGACGACCGATTTGACAATGTCATAGGCAACAACATCGACGCGTTTCATCATGGAGGTGAGAACAGTGCCGGGGGCCATGCCGTTCTGGTTGGAGTCGACGCCGATGGCGAAGGTCTTGGTGCTCTTGGCGGCGTCGATGACGCCGGCGCTTGTCAGTCCGGCGACGGCGAAATTGATGTCCGAGCCGTCATTGATTGCGGCGAGCGTGTACTCTTTGCCTGCGGCCGGATCGGTGAACGTTCCGGAGTAGCTCTCGATGACCTTGATGTCAGGCTTTGCGATCTTCGCGCCGTAGTAGTAGCCATTGAAGAAGCGATGGATCACCGGGATATCCTTGCCGCCGACAAAACCGATCGTGCCGGTTTTGGACGTCAATGCGGCAGCGACGCCCACAATGAACGACCCCTCCCAGTCCTTGGCAACGCCGCCGACCACGTTGGGCGCAATCGGATCCGATCCGACGTCGATGATTCCGAACTTCTGATCCGGAAACGCTTCGGCAGCCGCCTTCATCGGCGCAATCATGTCAAAGGACGCGCCCAGAACAAGATCGAAGTTCTGCCCGGCAGCCCGGACCAGTGAAGACTGGAAGTCGGAAACGGCACGCGGCTGAATAACGACATAGTCGATGCCAAGCTCATCCTTGGCCTTCTTGAGGCCGGCATTGATCATGTCGTTGAAGGACTGATCCCCCAGGCCGCCTTCGGCCGTGACAAAAGCGACGCGCGTTGCAGCCTGCGCCATTGTGGCCAAGGCGCCGACAGAGAGCGCCACGCACAGCATTGCTGTCTTGAAAACCTTCATCGTCATTCCCCTTTTGGTTTTTGAGAACTTGCAGCGGCTCTCCCATATGTTCGTGGCCGCTTAACAAGATGATACGATCATATGTATCTTCGTATTTTTTTGTCAATACGAATTTTCGAATTGATTAATCGGCTAATCGACAGATGCGCGACCACGACTTCATGAAGGCCGGCGCGAAATCGCGTCGGCCAATTGAATCGGACGTGCACTCAATCAGCTGGCCTTGGCTTGCGTATCGGTAAGGGATGCGAACGTGTCCGACAGCATCGCCACGAAAGGCTCTCGCCTTGCATGGAACGCGACATGGCAGTTGGGGGCACGCTTGGTGCGCCGCTCATGATCGACGACTGTACGGCCAATCGTGTATTCTCCGATCGTCTCGACAACGACGTTGACATACTTCGTCTCGATGATGTCGCGCTCGATAAGCGCTGCCACGCACACGGCATCATGGACAGGCGCGGTCTGCGGCGTACCCGTGGGCTGGTTCGCCTCGTAGCCCCGGATCCGATGCTCGATGATATCGGCTGCGGCACGGCCCGCCGGGCTCTGCTGAGCCCGCAGCGCGTCGCACTGCGCCTGGGAAACCAGCGCCTCGTGCGTCGCATCCAACGGAACGAGCGTGATTTTACGGAACGGCGCCCGGAAAACCTGCGCGGCCGCCTCCGGGTCGGCCCAAATGTTGAATTCTGCTGACGGCGTGATGTTTGACTTGTCGATCGCACCGCCCATGATAATCAATTCCGCAACGTTTCCAGCGAATTGAGGGTCGATAGCGATCGCTGCGGCGAGATTGGACAGCGGCCCGACGGCAACGAGGGTGATCTCGCCGGGCTGTTCGGCAAATACCTTGCTGAGGAAGGCCGGCGCGCTAACGCCTTTCTTGACGGAGACCGCTTCGGGAAGCGGCAAAACAGCCATGTGAACCTGTGGGTCACGCTTGGTCGACCGCGGCTCCGGGAACTCTTCACGGACAATCGGATGGGCCATTCCCTCATAGACGGGGATATCGCCGCGCCCTATCCAGTCGAGCGTCCTCAAGGTGTTGTCCGTGCAATTCTCCACCGGAATATTGCCGTTGACCGTTGTAATCGCAACGAGATCGAGTTGCGGGTGCAGGCCGGCCAACATGATGGCGATGGCATCATCCGTCCCAGTATCGACATCGAGAATTAGTTTCTTCCGCATTCGCTTCGCCTCCGCAGGGATTTCATGAGTGGGTCCGCGTCAAAATTTCGGACAGCGCACGCCCAGTAGGAAACGGAATTATTCGATAGTCAATACGAAGTTTGTATTTTTCGTATTGAGTAATGTGCCCAATGGCGTTTTCTGTTGAGCCGAATTCAATGATCCGCTATAGAAAATTTCCGATACCAAGGAGATTCCATGCGAAAGAAACTAGAGCTCGCACCAATTGACACCGCAGTATCGGAAGCGCGGTCGTTCGACGACGTGCCGGACGAGATTTACAATACTGTGGTCAACGCGATCCTGGATCGAGCGCTCGACCCCGGAACAAAGCTGCCGGAAGACGTATTTTGTACCCACTATGGCGTTAGCCGGACGATCGTAAGGGTTGCCATCCAGCGCCTTCAGCAGGATCGCCTGGTGGATTTGCAGCGCAACAAGGGCTGCTTCGTCGTCATTCCCGACCCGACTGAAGCAAGAGATATCATCTCAGCGCGCAAAGCGATCGAGCCCTACCTCGTTCAACGGCTCGTCAAGATCGCAACCGACGACGATCTGGCTGCCCTGAAGTCGCATGTGGATGCCGAGGACGAAGCCTATCACCGGAACGACAAGCGGGAAGCGCTGAGACTGTCGGGCCAGTTTCATATCCTCTTGAGCAACCTTGCCGACAATCGGGTGCTCGAAGTCTATCTTCGAAACCTCATTTCCCGATCAGCCCTGGTAATCGCGACCTACAGCGATGTGACGGGATGCTGCAAGGCTCATGACCATCGCCATCTTGTCGAGTTGCTGCAGAAGCGTGATGCCGCCTCGGCGGTGGCTCAGATGGGACGGCATCTCGATGATATCGAAAGGGACCTTCTTCAAGACAAAACGACCGAGGATCGGCCGAGCCTTGAGAGTGTCTTGATCAAATACGCCAAGGGCGGCACGGCGTTTCCGCCTGCCACGAAAAAGCGCCCTACCCGCAATGAGCCCGCGGTATGATGTTGAAGGGAAAAAATGCGCTCGTGATGGGCGGAGCCGTCGGCATAGGTCGCGCCGTCTGCATTGCATTCGGACAGGCGGGCGCAAATGTCGCCATTGCCGATTTTGGCCACCCGGACGAAAAGGCGTCCCTGCTGGCGGTGCTCGAAAATGGCGTGTCCAAGAACCTGGCCTGTGACGTGGATGTCACGGACGAGGCGTCGGTGGCAGCAACGATCCGGCAGGCGATCGATCATCTTGGTCACATCGACATCCTGGTGAACAATGCCGGCGTAACGAGCGGCGGCGCCCCTCTGCATGCGCAGGACTGGGATGTTTGGTCGCGTATTTTCGATGTCAACCTCAAAGGCGTCGCCTTTGGCATGAAGCACATGATCCCGCATATGCTGGAACGTGGCTATGGCCGGATCATTAACACCTCGTCACAGCTCGCGCACAAGCCGGTCGCCAATCATGGCGCCTATTGCGCGTCCAAGGCTGCTGTCACCGCGTTGACGGCAAGTGTGGCCCAGGAAGTGGCGCGCGCCGGCATTGCCGTCAATTGCGTGTGCCCTGGCATGACCAACACCGCCATGCTTCACGTCGGCGGAGCTGCGTTTGTGGAAGAGAAACTGAACGCCCTGCCCATTGGCCGTGCGGGCGAACCATCGGAGATCGCATCGACCTATGTCTATCTGGCGTCGGATGCTGCTGGGTTCTTCATCGGGCAAAGCCTTTCGCCAAACGGCGGAGACGTCATGTGGTAGAGCATGTTCCGGCTCAAAGCGCCTGACCGTGGTTTTCCGGTTGGAGCGTTAGCCTCCAGGGCAATAAGCCGATGCAAAACTTATGGTCATACGCCCAAAGATTGACGAGAGCGCCTGTAAATTCGCTGTAGGCCGCTGAGCCTTGCGTTGCCGAACAATCCGATTGAGGACATCAATCGCATGCGCCCGGGGCAGGTGTTGACCAGCCTCGGCCGTCACCGCGGCGGCGTGACCTTTGGCTTCCAAAGCAAGGCCTTCCTGACGTAGCGCCGGTCAAAGAGATTGCGTCCGGCGGACTAATCTCACCGCTTCAGCACGATATAGGCCTGCCAGGCCCATCACACAGCTAATTAATTTTGCCGTTGACAGCAGGCGCGATTGCGTCCAGATTTTAATTGCATACAATGATGGGCACAACATAAGAGACCACACCTCGGGAGCGGGTGAAAGGTTTTTGCGCACAATCCAGTTGCGCAAATCGTGCTCATCGCTGTGCACACAGCACACAGGCTTCGGCCTCAATAAGGGGAATTGTTATGAGTGTATTTTCTGACCGTCTCTCGCAGACGTTTCGTTGGCGTGGCCAGAAGGGTTTTTCGGCAGCCCTGCTTGCAGGGTGCTTGATAGCCACCGTTGCGTGGCCTCTCAGTCAGACGTTTGCACAGGATGCGAGCAAAACATTGATCGTGGCTGGTCCACGGACGCCTGAGTCCCTCGACCAGGAATACCCTCCGACCGAAGCAGTTCACGAAGTTCGACGCAATGTCTATGAACGCCTGCTTGCTTACGCGTCAAAGGTCGAAGACGGGATCAAGTACGAAGATTTCAACAAGATCGAAGGCGCTTTGGCCGAGACCTGGAAGCTGGCGCCCGACAAAAAATCGATCGTCTTTCATCTTCGCAAAGGCGTGAAAAGCTCGGCCGGCAACGAACTCACCGCTGACAGCGTGATGTGGTCGTTTGAAAGGGGCTGGGCCCTCAAGTCGAACTTTCATTGGTACATGACGCAGATTCTGAAAATCGAGTCGTTCGAGACCGCTTTCCAAAAGATCGACGACTACACGCTCAAGGTTTCTGTACCCAATCAGTCACCGCTTCTGGAGCGGATCTGGATCAACAGCGATCTTGGGATTCTCGACGCCGTTGAAATGAAGAACCACATTTCAGCCGATGATCCCTGGGGCAGCCGTTGGCTTGCTTCCCACTCCGCGTCTTTTGGTCCCTATTTCGTATCAAAATATAGCCCGGGCCAGGAAGTAATCTATGAAAGCAACAAGGATTATTATCGCGGCCCGGCGAAGATCGAAAAGGTCATCTTTCGCGAAATGCCGACCTCTTCGAACCGGGTGGCCGCGCTCCAGGCCGGGTCGGTCGATGTCGCGGAATACCTTTTGCCGAGAGAGCTCGCGCTGGTCGAAAAAAGCCCCAGCGTCAAGGTTTGGAAGGTCTTCGGAAATTACATTCATCGCGTCGAGATGAACAACACGATGAAGCCGTTCACGGATCCGAAAGTCCGCCAGGCTCTCAACTACCTCGTTCCTCGCGATGACATCCTCAAAGCCGTTTACTTCAATACGGCGCGGCCAACCAAAAGCCCGATCTCCGAGATTTATCCGGGTTTCACGGAAGAGTTCTTCAAGTACACGACGGACGTCGAGAAAGCCAAGCAGCTTCTGAAGGAGGCAGGCCTCGGCGATGGTTTCAAAACCGAATTGGGTTATCGCACCGGCGACCAGATCGAGGAAGAAATTGCAGTCATTCTGCAGTCGTCCTTCGCGAAGGCTGGTGTCGAAGTGACCCTGTCCAAGCTTCCGGCCTCGACGCTGGTTGAGCGCTACACAAAGGGAGAAATCCCGATGTATTTCTTCCGTGACATGGCGATCGTGCCTGACGCCGCTTACGTCGCAAACCTCTGGCTGAACAGCAAGTCGCTCATCGATTACTCCCGCTTCAAAAGCGACGAGGTCGACAAGCTGATCAACACCGCTCTCACCAGCGTTGACGAGCCAGAGCGCTTGGCTGCGATGACAAGAGTTCAGCAGATCACCGTGGAGGATGCTCCATGGGTGTTCCTTTTCAACCCTGGCTACCAGCTCGCCACCAGTGCGAAGGTCAAGGGGTACTCCTGGTACACCCCGAACGGCAACGCTTGGTACGACATGTCCAAGTAATGTCGCGGGGCGCGCGTATCCCTGCGCGCGCGCCCCTCCAGTGTTGGAGAGGATATCTCAAATGAACATCAAGGATACCTGGGAGCGGATTCCGCGACCCGTTCGAATTGTCATGGCACGCTTGCCGCTCGTCGTGCCCCAAATGCTTGGCGTCGTGCTCGTCACATTTTTGCTCGTTCGCATGCTGCCCGGCGATCCAGCATTGCTGATGCTCGGGAACATGGCAACGCCCGAAACAATCGCCGAACTCCATCAGAAGCTCGGTCTTGATCGCAGTGTGTGGGAGCAGTTCGCCATCTACATCGGCAATGTCGTGCGCGGCGACCTCGGCGTCTCGCTTTTCACCAGCAATCCGGTGACAACCGACTTGATGGAGAAGGCCCCGGCCACGCTGGAGCTGATCACCTATTCGATGATCTGCACGATCATCCTTGGTGTCACTCTCGCTGTCGTAGCGGTGGTCAGGAAGGGCGGTGTTGTCGACATCATGAGCCGTGCCTACGGCCTCGCCGCCGGCGCGATCCCCGACTTCTGGGTCGGCCTCCTGCTTATATTCTTCCTCTTCTACATAATGGGAATTGCTGCTCCTCCCTTCGGGCGCATCGATGCCATGATGAGTTCTCCGCCGGCCGTGACCGGGTTCTATACGATCGACACCCTGCTTGCCGGTGATTTCGCGGCATTCACATCCGCCGTCGGGCGCCTTGTGCTTCCTGTGATGACGCTCACGATCGTAAATGCCGGCGCGCTCATGAAGATCGCGAAAACGACCTTTGCCGATATCTATCGCAGCGACTTCATTCGCCACCAGAGGGCGAGCGGTCTCCCGGAACGGCTGATCGTGAAAAATGCGCTCCGCAACAGCTTGCCGCCGATTATCACCATGGTCGGCTTCCTATTCAGCTTCCTGCTCGGCGCGGCTGTTCTTGTCGAAACAATCTTCTCCTGGGGGGGACTTGGCCAGTACGCGGTCCAGGCCGTCATCAATAGCGACTACCCGGCGCTTCAGGGATTTGTGCTCGTCGCTGCCGCCTTCATCCTCGTCGTCTTCCTGGTCGTTGACATTCTCTACGAGCTCGCTGACCCGCGAATTCAGGTTTGAGGAGAAGGACAGATGAGCACTTTCAACCATATCACCCGCGAAATCCGGCGCCGTCCGGCCGCAATGATCGGACTGGCGCTGCTTGTGGCGCAGATCGTTGCGATCCTGCTTGCGCCGGTGCTTGCCACCCATTCACCGGTCGAGGCCGATCCGCTTGCCTCGTTGAGCCCCCCTTCATGGGATCATTGGCTTGGCACAGACGTTTCCGGAATGGATATCTATTCCCGAATTCTCTACGCCACCCGGATAAACCTGCTGATCAGCATTTCGGCCGTCGCCTTCGCCTTTGCCATCGGCGTGCCCATTGGGCTTTTCATCGGGTATTACAAGGGTGTCGTCAGTTCGCTGGCCATGCGCATCTTCGACTTCATCCAGTCGTTCCCGGTCTTCGTGCTCGGCATGGCGCTTGTTTCGGTGATGGGGCAGGAAATCTGGAATGTCGCGATCGTTCTCGCGATACTTTTCATTCCCATGTTCGCTCGATTGATCCGGGCGGAAGTGCTCTCCCTTCGTCAGCGGCCATTCATCAGCGCTGCGCGATGCGGCGGTGCAAACGACATGTCGATCATGTTTCGTCACATCCTGCCGAATGCCCTCACGCCAGCAATTGTCCAGATTTCGATCAGCGTCGGTATGGCGATCCTTCTCACCGCCGGCCTGTCATTCGTTGGAGCGGGCGTCCGGATGCCGACGCCCGAATGGGGACTGATGGTGTCGAGCGGTGCCCAGCAAATGATCCTCGGGATCTGGTGGGTGTCGCTCTTCCCCGGACTGGCAATCGTGATCTCCGTCCTCTGCTTCGCTCTGCTTGGCGATCTGGCAAAGGACCTCTTCGATCCCACTGGGAGGACGCGCAAATGAACATTGTAAAAAGCGGAGACGTCCTCCGGGTCCAAGACCTTACAGTTGGCACGCAAAGCAATCGGATTCTGGACGGCGTATCGTTCTCGCTGTCCAGGAACGAAATCCTGGGCATCGTAGGCGAAACCGGAGCTGGAAAATCGATCCTCGCCCGCGCGCTCATCGACCTGCTTCCGGAGGGTGTCGAGATTAAGTCGGGCACTGTGGAATTTGACGGTCACGACATCTCGACGCTTCCTGCAAAGGAGAAGAGACACTTTCGCGGCGGTCAGATCGCTCTCATTGGGACAAATGCCAAGGCACTGCTCGATCCGGTTAAAACCGTCGGATCTCAGGTGGCGGATGTGCTGCAAGCGCATAAACGCTGCTCGAGACGCGACGCGGAAGCCGATGCGATAGCGCTTTTCAGAAAGGTCGGCATCGTCAATCCCGAGAGCCGGGCGAAAGCCTATCCTCATGAATTATCAGGCGGCATGGCGCAGCGCGTCGTGATCGCCATGGCCATGATCGCTCGTCCAAAAATCATTCTTGCCGACGACGCGACGCTTGGCCTCGACGCCACGATACAGGTTCAGGTCCTCGACAGGCTTGTCGAGCAAAGTCGGGAAAAGGACCTCGGGGTGGTGCTGATCACCCACGATCTCGGCATCATCGCGCATTATTGCGACCGCGTCGCCATTATGCGCGAGGGACGAATCGTTGAGATTGGTCCGGTAGAGAATTTCCTGAAGAAGCCGAAGGAGAGCTACAGCCAGGCTTTGTTGGAAGCAGCAAAGGCGCGCCCGGTTCCGATGGTGGAGCAAGGAAAGGTCATCGACCTTGCCACCCAGCGTCCCTTGCTGGAAGTGTGCGATCTGCAGAAGTTGTTTCCAGTCGGAAATGGGACTGTCGTCCGCGCTGTGGATGGTGTTTCGTTCTCCGTCGGCCGCAACGAAACGCTGGCGCTTGTAGGAGAAAGCGGCTCGGGAAAGACGACAGCGGGACAATGCATCGTCAGGCTTTTGCAAACGACGGGCGGAGAAATTCGGTTCGACGGCCAGGAAACGACAAGACTGTCAGACAGCCAGTTTCGCCCTCTTCGCCGTCGAATCCAAATGGTGTTCCAGGAGCCGTACGTCGCTCTAAATCCACGATGGAATGTCGAAGATCTCATTTCGGAACCCCTTTCGCTCATTCCAGAGATGAAGGGAAAGACACGAAGCGACCGCGTTCGTGAGCTGCTGGATCTCGTCGGGATCTCGCGAAAACTCGTTGACGCCTATCCGCACGAACTGACGGCTGGTGAACAGAAGCGCATCGGCATCGCGCGCGCGCTGTCAACAAAACCAGACTTCGTCGTCTTCGACGAGCCGACGACCGCACTGGATATTCGCGTTCGTTCTCAGATCATCGACCTCGTCAGGGCGCTTCAGAAGGAACTGGGCATGTCTGCCTTGTTCATCACCCACGATCTGAATTCAGTTCGTTCCCTCGCGCACAATGTTGCAGTCATGCGGTACGGCAAGATCGTCGAGATCGGCGAAACAGAGAAGATCTTTCAATCGCCCATCCATGAATACACGCGAAAGCTGCTCGAGGCGGAACTTCCAATCGATCACCGCCCGAAAGGCGGTCATGACGGCAACTCACCAGCTCAACGAAGGCAATTCTAATGTTAGACGGTGCTATTCTGGTGACCGGCGGCGGCGGCCTGGTCGGAAACGCGGTTCGCTCCTTGCTCGAAAAGAGCGGACGTATTGTCATCCCGATTGATGTCATGGCGCAAACGGATGAAGGCCTGCCTCTCGTGCGATGCGGCATCACGGAAGTTCATCGCCTTCACGCGGTCGTCCGTGGGGTGAGGATTGGCGGCATAGTACATTGCGGCGCTTTTTCCGGCCCGATGGTGGCCCGCGATAACCCACCAGCAATGGTCGATGTCAACATTGTGGGCACCGCCAACGTCCTTGAACTGGCCAGAGTCCTTGGCGGCGTCCGGGTCGTCTATTGCTCCTCGACCAGCGCTTACGGGCCGACGGACGGCGACCTCGTTGTGGAGGAAACTGCACTTGCACCAACCACGGTCTATGGAGCGAGCAAAGCCGCCGGCGAGCACCTCGTCGGCGCTTATGCCCAGCAATATGGCGTTGACGGCGTAAGCCTGCGTCTTTCCTGGGTTTACGGTCCACGCCGATCAACCGATTGTATTGTCCGCGAGATGATCGTGAACACCCTGTCGGGTCGAAAAACCTCTATTGGGTTCGGAGCGGATTTTCCTCGCCAGTTCATTTACGTCGAGGATGCTGCGAGGGCAATCATAGCCGCTCTGGACCGCCCGGGCCTGCCAAGTCGCGTCTACAACATCACGGGCGGGACCTACCTCACATTCGCCCAGATCGCCGAGACCGTGAAGTCCGTCCTGCCTGACGCCCAAATTGAAATCAATCCAGGCGCGGATCCCGTCGACGATCGACAAGCAAAATTCAGCATCGACGCGGCACGCACGGAAATCGGTTTCGAGCCGTCTTTCAGCTTCGAGGCGGGTGTCCGTGCCTATGTAGACTGGCTTCGCGCGCGAGCTGGTTAGCCAAACCTGCGAGGAGAATATGACAAATCAATTTGACCTTTCCGGACGGACCGCACTCGTCACCGGCGGCAGCAAGGGCATCGGCGCGGAGATTGTTCGTATCCTTGCGAGGAATGGTGCGTCTGTTGCCTATTGCCATCTGGGCGACAGTGAGAATGCCGAGCAGCTTTCGGTATCACTGAAAGCTGAAGGCTTGAAGGTTGCGTACACGGAGTGCGATGTCTCCTCCGAGGAACACGTCGCGGAAATGGCGCGCTGGGCGCTCCACACGCTCGGTCACGTCGATATTTTGGTCAATAGTGCGGGGATCGGCGGTGGCGACAAGCCGTTCGACAAGCTCACGACCGCGGATTGGGATCGCGTTCTTGGCGTGAACCTGCGTGGTACGTATTTGGTCACACAGCAATTCTTCGAAAAGATGGCCGAAAGAAACTGGGGCCGCGTCATCAACCTGGCGTCTCAGCTTGCCTACAAGGGCGCGCCTGGACTGGCCCATTACTGCGCTGCCAAGGCCGGCGTCGTCGGCTTCACACGCGCGCTTTCCTACGAGGGCGCGCCGAGGGGCGTCATGGTCAATGCCATTGCCCCTGGTCCTGTCGAGACGGACTTGTTGATGGCCCATAGCGATGCGTGGCTTGCCATGAAGCGCGCCCAGCTACCAATCCAAAGGTTCGGACGCGTCATGGAGATTGCACCCACCGCACTTCTCTTGGCCTCCGAGGCCGGTGCCTACTACTCGGGTCAGACACTATCGCCCAATGGCGGCGACGTGATGCTTTAACGCCGGTTTTACATTTAGGAGAGTTGAAATGAACGAATACGACCTGGTTGTTCGCGGCGGCACTGTAGTGACCGCAGCGGACACGGTTCGCGCAGATGTCGGCATAAGAGGAGGCAAGATCGTCGCGGTTGGCAGCAATCTGACCGACGCAGCCGAGACGATTGACGCCGGGGGCCTTCTCGTCATGCCTGGCGGCATCGATAGCCACGTACATCTTGCACAACCCGCCTTCGGCGGCCCCGCCATGGCCGATGGCTTTGAAAGCGGAACACGCTCGGCGATCGCGGGAGGCAACACCACCATATTGCCGTTCGCCCTTCAGCCGCGCGGCGCGTCGCTGCGCGAAAGCGTCAAGGAATATCACAAGGAAGCCGATGGCCAGAGCTATTGCGACTACGGTTTCCATCTCATCGTTTCGGATCCCACGCCCTCGGTTCTCGGCCAGGAGCTCCCGTCGCTCGTCAGCGAAGGCTACACGTCCTTCAAAGTGTTCATGACCTATGATGATCTTGTCCTCAACGATCGGCAGATCCTGGAGGTCTTCGACTGCGCGCGCGATTGCCGCGCACTGGTCATGGTTCATTGTGAAGGTTATGACGCCATCCGCTTCATGACCGAAAAGCTGGAGCGGGCAGGCAAGAAGGCGCCTTACTATCACGCCGTGTCCCGGCCGCAGTCTGTCGAGCGTGAAGCCACCCACCGCGCGATCAGCCACGCCGAGTTGACCGACGTGCCGATCATGATCGTGCACGTCTCCGGTCGCGAGCCGATGGAACAGCTACGCTGGGCCCAGCAAAAGGGGCTGAAGATTTATGGCGAAACCTGCCCGCAATACGTGGCTCTGACAGCCGATGACCTCAAGGGCCTGAACATGGACGAAGTCGGTGGCAAATACGTTTGCTCGCCGCCACCCCGTGACCACGACAGCTGGGAAGCGATCTGGGAAGGCATCCGCGGTGGCGTATTCAAGACCTTCTCGTCGGACCATTGCCCCTTCTTCTATGAAGGACAGTCCGGCAAGCTCAATCCGAAGGCCAGGACATCGTTCAAATGGGTGCCTAACGGCATTCCAGGCGTTGAGACACGCCTGCAGATCCTCTATACCAAGGGCGTGGTCGAGGGCCGCATCTCGCTTAACGAATTCGTCGCCCTCACGTCCACCAATCACGCGAAGATGTACGGGCTCTACCCAAAGAAGGGCTCAATCGCACCCGGATTTGACGCCGATATCGTGCTCTGGGATCCGAACCGGAAAGAAACGATCACGCAGGCGCTGATGCACCATGGCGCCGACTACACGCCATACGAAGGCATGCACGTCACCGGCTGGCCGGTCATGACGATCCTGCGTGGCAAGCAGGTTTGCGTGGAAGGCCGCATCCTCGGCACCAAGACGGATGGATCCTTCCTGCCGCGATCGATCTCCCCGTACGCCGCCGGCGGCTCCGACTTCTAGTCGGTGATGGTTGCTGAAAGAGATCCGTATGGATCTGGTCTGATGTCTTTGTAAAGTCGGGTGCTTACTATGGTTCAAATGAAAAGAGCGACAGAAGATAGAGGTTTGATCGACGGCGATCGGTTGTGGTCGACAATTATGGAAATCGCGAAGATCGGTGCGATACCGGGCGATGGATCTTGCAGATTGTCGCTGACTGACGAGGACAGGGCAGCAAGGGACCTTTTTGCTCATTGGTGTCGGGAAGCCCGCCTGGACCTGCGCATCGACCCCTATGGAAACATGTTTGCGACCCGCGCCGGTCTCGACAGATCCGCGCCGCACATCCTGATCGGAAGCCATCTGGACACCCAGCCTCACGGGGGACGGTTCGACGGTGTCCTTGGTGTGCTGGCAGGCCTGGAAATTCTGCGATCTCTGAATGATGGGGATCTTCTAACCTCAAGCTCGATCACAGTGGTCAATTGGACAAACGAGGAAGGCGTCCGATTTAAGCCTGGCCTCACCGGTTCCGTCGGGTTTGTCGGTGATCTCGATCATTCGACCGTCAAAGGCGATGGCGTTGACTTCTTCGAGGAACTGAACCGCATCGGCTATGCCGGAAAAGAGCGTGTCGATATCAATGTTGGATCCTACTACGAGCTCCATATCGAACAGGGACCAGTATTGGAGCGCGCGAACGTTCCCGTCGGTATCGTCGAAGGTATCCAGGGCGTTCGGTGGTACGAAGTGCATCTTGAAGGTCAAGATGCTCATGCGGGCACGACACCATTCATGGATCGAAAGGATTCGTTCATGGCAGCGGCTGGGGTAGCCTTGCAGCTCCGGCAAGAAGCGCTGTCAATTGACGAGAATCTCCGATTCACCGTTGGCCGTGTCGAAGTCAGTCCCAACTCGGCCAATACAGTTCCTGGACATACCAAACTGGTCCTCGACGTTCGCCACGGAGATGTGGAAATCCTGGATTCGTTCGAAGAGCGGATCAAATCGGCGATCGAGACCATTCCGCCGACGGGCGGCGTAAAGGGCAGCGTCAGGCAGGTGATGGATGTGCCGGCGGCGATATTCGACGGCGCGATGGTTTCCCGCCTCCTGGATAGCGCACATGAACTGGGTGTCAAGCCGATGATCCTCCCCAGTGGTGCGATGCACGATGCGAGCAGCCTTGCGCGCCACTACCCGACGGCGATGGTTTTCGTGCAGTCACGAGACGGCATCAGCCATAACCCCGCAGAATGGTCGGAACGAGATCATGTGAAAAAGGCCTGCGATGTGCTTGCTCACGCTGTTCTCGGCCATAGTGGAGTCTATCACGCAAGCGATTGACAGACACCGGCCCAATCGCAAGGCCTCCGAATGCTAAAAAGCGCGGTTCACCTCGACCGGCAGATTACCGCGTGACGCGCCCCATTGAATCGGATCGTTTTTGGGCGGAAGTTTCCATTTACGATCCTTGTGTTGGAGAAGGAGTTGTCCAGTGAAAGCGTCTAAGCTTTCGGAGGCGCAGATCCGTCAGTGCAGATGCATTCGTGCCTAGCCGTTGTGTGCATGCTTGTGACCAAGCCAACGGAAAGCGCTCTCGAGGCTCGGCTCCTCATGGGCGCTGTCCAATTGCAGCTCGGACGCAATATGATCGATATGCTTGGCCATTTCCGCCGCCGCTGCGTCGCCGTCACCCTTGTCAATCGCTTCAACAATTCGACTATGTTCGTCGCGCGGACAACCTTCTTCCGATTCGGCGTGAACCAAGATCGCCAGGCACGTCAAAACCTGAAGTTGCGTAAGAATGTTGACGAGATAGATGTTGCCACTGATTTCAGCGAGGGTGAGGTGAAACTCGCCGGTCAACCGCACGAGCGTGGAACGATCGCCGGCGTCTCTTGCGCGCTTCTCCATCTGAACATGATCGTAGAGCAGCTTTAGCTGCTTGGCACTCTTCGTCAAAGCAACACTACGCACCATTCCCGGCTCGATCATCTTGCGGACATCGAGCATCATGCGTGCCTCCGCCCGTGTCGGGGCGGCTATGGTGTAACCGAGATTGGGAACTTTCTTGAAAACGCCTATTTCGGAAAGCTTGCTCATCGAAAGTCTTACGACGGTCCGGCTGACACCGAACGCCTCCGCAAGCTGGTTTTCCGTAATACGCTCACCTGGTGGCAGCCGCTGTTCGAAGATTGCGGAAATTAACTTCCGCGTAATTTCAGTCTCCGTGTAACCATGGCGACGCGGACTTGCTGCCATTTTAGATCCTCTCCCTGCATCCATGAGCAACACCGGATCCGGTTTTTTTGCGTTCGGCTCGGACGAAAGCCGGCCCCGGTGTTTTCGCTTAATATCTGTGCTTATTGCACGTCAAAGCAGCGAATTCAATTGATCTTGCTATATTGTGCGCCATATTGTATCCAATAAAATCTCAAGAGTCATACGAAATGCACGTTAGCACGGTTGCGCACTATCCGAACATTTCGTTTCACGCCCGCTAAGCTTCGATTGCCCCGCCATGGGCAGGGGTTGGATGCCGCTGCCGTTTGGTAGCCCGGTTGCGATTGAGTTCGATGGTGGTCATGAGCCGCGTGCGAAAGCGCAGGATTGTTAGCGAGGGATAACGCCCAATCTGCTGGAAATTTCCACCAAAGATAAAGGAAAAGTATAGGGAGAGGCCAGAATGGCAGGAAAGAAAGTGCTGGTAACCGGCGCGGTCGGATTGATCGGGAATGCGGTCAGGAGAAAGCTTGAGGACCGCGGGACCAGCGTTGTAGCGGTCGATCGGGTCGGGCTGGAGGTCGACGGCCGACCCGTGCTGGAATGTGACGTCACCGACGTTCATGGACTCCATGCCCTGGCACGCAAGCACGATATCGAGGGCATCATACATTGTGGCGCATTTTCGGGCCCGATGGTGTCGCCGGATCACCCGGTCCAGATCGTCCAGGTCAACACGCTAGGGACGACGAATGTTGCCGAACTAGCGCGACTCGTCGGTGGCGTACGCGTCGTTTTCGCGTCAACCGCCACTGCGTACGGCACAACCTCCGCTGGTCCGGTTCCCGAAAATGTCGTCCTTTTTCCCAGCAGCATGTATGGCGCCTCGAAAGCCGCTGCGGAACATATACTGAATGGGTACAAAACGCAGTTCGGTGTCGACACCGTCAGTCTCCGGATAAGTTGGGTTTACGGCTCGCGCCGGAGTACGAGTTGTCTGATCCGTCAGATGTTGCTCGATTCATTGCGAGGGCAAACGACACACATCCCGTATGGTCGCAACTTTCATCGGCAATATATGCATATAGATGATGCCGCAAACGCGATGATTGCTGCGCTGGACCGAAAAGAGCTTCCCCAACAGGCCTACAACATTACCGGTGGCACCTGGCTGACGCTGTCCGAGGTCGCGCAGGTCGTGAAAGCAGTCGTGCCGAGCGCCGCTATCGAGCTTTCGGACGGTGACGATCCGGGGGATATTCACCAGGATTATTTCGATATATCCGCGGCGAAGCGCGACCTCGGTTACGAGCCCCGGATTTCGCTTGCAAGCGGCGTGGCATCGTACCTTGAATGGCTCAGAGCCCGTGAGCTAGACGCTCAGTAATCTGCTATCCGCATCCCTCCCAGATCTCTGCACACTAACGAGCTAGTCGCACAATATGGACGACTAGCTTGTCCCAATTTAATCACGCTTGCACTGGATAGACATAGTGCTCTCGCCTTGATCGAACCATTTCCCGAGTGCCGTCCCACATCACAAAATGGGCCAAGAATTAGGGTGAAACGCTGCGCCGCAGGCAAGGTATGCCTGGCATCGCCGCGCGAACTGCATTAACCAGACAACGTGCTCTGGTTGTCGCCATCCAACTCAGCCATATCCCGACATGCGCGACGTAAAGCACGCCCCACACAGTGCATTATTTGCAAGCGGCACCGAAATTCAAAAAATCTTCATTATCGAATAAGCATCCTAACATTCTGTTATAACTTCGATATTTTGCCAATCAGAGCATTCATCAATGCTGTAATCACCGAGAGAGCTATTGACAGGCACGGGATGACCACATCATTGTATCCAACGTGGTGAACACTATAAAACACCAAGCGCTCCTCTTGGAGGAGAAGTGGGTCACCGCATTTGTGAAGGGGTGATGCTGAAAAAAACTGTCCGGCGCCTGAGCAAGCCAGAGGAAGGTGACGCTTAAGCTGCTGCGCGTTTAAATTTCCAAAGCCCGATGCCTCAAGACTTCAAACCCTTCCCGGAAAGTCGGGAGCGGAAGATCAAAAACAGCAGTAGCAAGGGGAACTTAATGAGAAAGATCGCGATCATCGGGGCAGGACCGGCTGGTTGTATCATGGCGTATGCCCTCGTACGGAACGGCTTTGACGTAACCCTCTATTCCGACCGCACACCGGATCAATGGCTCAATCATTCCAAGCCCACAGGTTCCGCCTATCTCTATGACGAAGTGATCGATATCGAGCGGCTTCTCGGGATGGATCACTGGTCGCACAAGGCGTTCAAAGGACACGGGTTTCTTCTCGACACATGGGACAAGGTCAACGGAAACCTGACGGTTGTCCCCGGCCGAACGGAATATGGACGCCCCGGAGCCGGCATCGACCAGCGCATGCGTGTCAGCCGCTGGCTTGAGGACTTCGAGAGCATCGGCGGACGGCTCGTCATCGAAAGCGTAACGCTGGAGCGCATGGACCAGATCGCTCTGTTTCACGACCTGACAGTCCTCGCCGCTGGCAAGGCCGACCTTTCCAGCGCGATACCGCGGGACGAGGTGCGGTCGGTCTACACGGCTCCCCAGCGCCATCTGGCGATGGCTATCGTCAGGTCGAAAACCGGCCGACACAAAGAATGGTTCTCCGAACGGGTGCCTTACGTTCCCGTAAAGTTCAATCAATACAATGACGTCGGCGAATACTTCTGGGTTCCCTACGAGCACAAGACAGCCGGGGCCTCGTTTGCGATCCTGCTGGAAGCGCGGCCGGGCCGTATGATGGACCGCTTCGGTGATTGCAAGAGCGGCGAAGACGTCGTGAAACAATCCTGCGACATCATCCGTGAGACCTCTCCGCATGAACGGCATATCGCTGATGATATGGAGTATGTCGGCGATGGCGACCAGCACGCCTGGCTTGCAGGTCGTTTCGCCCCAACCGTCCGGAAGGCCTTCGGGAAGCTTCCTTCGGGCGGATATGTCATCCCGGTGGGTGACACCGCAATCACCTTTGACCCCGTCTGCGGCCAGGGTGGTCAGTTCGCAAACCGAAGCGGCTACTATCTGGCCCAAGTGCTGGCAGCGCGCGGTGACGCCGAGTATACGGAAGAGTGGTTGACCCAGATCAACGATGACCTCTGGAACAACCTTGGCAAGGCAGCCTACCAGTTCAATCACCACTTCCTTGAACCTTTCGACGACTATGGCAACAACGTCATTGCGACCGCGGCCAAGAGCCCGGAAGCCGGCGATGCATTGTTCAACGGGTTTGCACGTCCCGATCGTATGGCCAGCACGATGCTGACCAAAGCGGGGGCCGAAGAATTCGTTCGCCGTTATTCATCGGGGGGCTGATCATGTATCCGCTACCGAAAGAAGGCCTGAGCAAAACTGACTTTCGCGAGGCGATGTCCCGGCTCAGCTCCGGGGTCTGCGTCATCACATCAGACGGAACAGCAGGACGCCTCGGCTTCACGGCGTCTGCAGTTTGCAGTGTTTCAGATGAGCCGCCAACCCTGCTTTTTTGCATGAACAGGCGAAGCGAGCAGAACGCACCGCTGAAGGAAAACGGTGTTTTCTGCGTCAACATGCTGAGCAGCGGTCAAGAGGAAGTCTCTGCCTTGTTTGCCGGAGTGGGAGGCCTTGACACCGCCAAACGCTTCGAAATGGTAGAGTGGGAGGAATTGGCCACCGGTTCACCTGTCCTGACGGATTGCGTCGCCGCATGCGACTGCAGGATCTCAAACATCCATGAGTTCGGGACTCACTCGGTGATCTTTGGCGACATTCTTTCTGTGCGCCTCCCCTCGCCCTGCTCACCTAGCCTGGCCTACTTCGCCAGGAAGTATCATCATCTACCTGCAGGCTGAAGGCACAGGCTGGCGCTCCGGCGGAGCGCCAGCCTGCCTGACGGGGCCGGGAAGTAACGAAGCGCGGCTCTGGTGATCTCGATTTGGCGTTAGAATACAATGGCGCCGCCAGTGCTGAATGATGATCTTTGCCTCCTCGAGTGTGTAGAAGGGTTGCGCGGCTGAGCAGTTCGTGACGAAGCTTCAAGTTGAAGCCCTCGTACCGCCTGTTTTCCTACGATTGCTTGGCATGATGTAGGCGGCCACATCCTCTTCTGCGATTCGGTGAGCCCAGAGATTTGCAAAGACCGGCAAGGGTTCATATTCGCAGCCCGATCCGGTCTAGATGGCATCGCCTCTCCTATTCTTATTGCCAGCCACCTCGTTATTCGGCCGAACGGTGGTCTGCTTGATAGTGTCCATAGGGTCCGGAAGATGCCGCATTGACTCCAGGACAAGGGGGTAAAGAATCATACAATGATAAATTGGATGCAATGTTACATCCAATACTTGAATGCCTCGGAGAGGGGTTCTCCAAACAAAATCAAGACAATAGGAGGTTCTCGTGAAAGCAGGAATTATTGCGACTGCATTTTTGTGCCTGGGTTGCACCACCGCGCTTGCTGCCGATTGGTGGCCAGCGAAAGTTTACAGTCAAAGCGAAGGCGCTCAGGCGTCGTTCGACTACGTGCCGCTGACGAAGGCGGAAAAAAAGTGGCACCTCTGCGTGTTGTTTCCGCATGTCAAAGACAGCATGTGGGTCGCTGCCGCCTATGGCGCGGTCGAAGAGGCGAAGCGTCTCGGTGTGAAGCTCACGCTGCTCCAGGCTGGTGGCTACGAAAATCTTCCCAAGCAGATTTCGCAGTTCGATGACTGCGTTGCCGCGAAGTCTGATGCCATTATTACCGGTGCGATTTCTGAAGCGGGTATGGCGAAGAAATTCGAGGAAGGTTTGGAAAAGAAAATTCCTCAGATTATGTTGATCAATCCCGTCGCCGGTGCTGGCGTTACCGCGAAGGTGTCGGTCGATTATCCGGTGTTGGGTGCACTGGCCGCCGATTTCATTCTCAAGAACTATCCCGATAAGAAAATCGAAGTTTCCGCGTTCCCTGGCCCGCAGGGATCTGGTTGGGCCGAGGGCTTCTACAAGGGTTTTGAAGAAACTCTAAAGCCGAGCTCCGCCGAAATCGTAGACACAAAGTGGGGGGACACAGGGGTCGCCGTTCAGTTGAAACTGGTCGAAGACTCCCTCGAAACGTACCCTGACGTGTCGGTTCTTTGGGGTGCGCCCCCGGCGATCGAGGCGGGCGTCGGCGCGGTGGATAACGCTGGTCTGTCAGGAAAGGTGGAGCTCGTCTCTTCATATGAAAACCAGGCGATGCTTGATTTGCTTCGCAGTGGCGACGTGAAGGCTTTCCCCACGCTCGCGCCAGTCCTTGAGGCCCGCATTGCAATTGACACTGCTGTGCGCGCGCTCGAAGGCAAGGAGTTTACAAAGGCAGTGATGATCGTTCCCGAGATGCTTTCGAAGGAAAACGTCGACACGGTCAATCTCGATAATGTCTTTGCACCGCGCGATTGGCAGCCTGTCTACACTGTAGACTGACAGGTGGCTTCCGCCTGAATTCCCTAAAATGAAGTACGACACCTTTACGCCTCGGGCAGACAGGATAACTTGCCTATGCAGTTGTTAAAACTCGAGAATGTTACCAAACGCTTCCGAGGCGTCACCGCTCTCAGTGGCGTGAACTTCGACCTCAACGGTGGCGAGGTTCACGTCCTCTTCGGAGAAAATGGAGCGGGAAAATCGACCTTGATCAACCTGATCGCCGGCACGTTTTCACCGGACGAAGGCCGCTGCTTCCTAAAGGAACTGGAGATCGGCGGGCTGTCACCCGCGCAATCTCGAGAAGCCGGTGTCGGAGTTGTCTTCCAGGAATTCAGCCTGGTGCCGCAGTTGAATGTCGTCGAAAATCTCTTCCTTGGACGTGAGTACAAGAAAACATCCCGCTGCCTGGATCACAGACGGATGCGTGAAGAAGGCAAACGCGCGCTCGAAAGCTTCGGCTTCAACGTCGACGTTCAAAGCCGTGTCGGAGATCTCTCACGCGCTGAACAGCAGATGGTGGAGATTGCCAAGGCGCTTCTGTTTCAGCCGAAGATCCTCATTCTGGATGAACCGACCGCCTCGCTGACAGAAGCCGAAGCGTCCAATCTCTTTCGCCTTATAGGGCAGCTTAAGGCGAAGGGTGTCGGCATAATCTATGTCTCGCATCGCATGAAAGAAATACGAGCCTTAGCCGATCGTGTCACGATCCTGAGAGACGGCAAATTGATCGCGACCGTGCCAGCAGTTTCGACCTCGGACGAAGACCTTGTTTCGCTGATGACCGGCCGCCCTCTGGACCGTCTCTTTCCGACGATCGAGCCTAAATATGGTCCGGTCCGTCTATCGGTTCGAGACCTGTGCCTCGCAAAAGGCTCCGTGAAGCAGGCGAGCCTCGACCTGCGCTCCGGTGAGATTGTTGGGATAGGAGGCTTGCTTGGGAGCGGGCAATCTGACTTCGTAAGGGCGATTTTCGGCCTCGAGGTGATTTCGAGCGGCACAATCATACTCGACGGAGAACCCCAAAATTCTCCCACGCCGCGCAGCATGCTTGACAACAAGGTTACGTACTTCCCCGCTGACCGGGTTGCCGAGGGTTTGGCGCTAACGAGGCGGGTGCGCGAAAATGCATCGATATCTTCACTCTGGTTGGAGCGATTTTCCCGCAGTGGACTATTGCGGCTGAGCGAAGAGTGCGATGCGGCGAATGCGGTGACGTCAAGGCTCAAACTGCGACCGAAAAACATCGAGTATTTCGTGGAGAATCTGTCCGGCGGCAACCGGCAGAAGGTTCTTCTCGCGCGGGGCCTGATGCGTGACACTGAAGTTTTTCTCTTCGATGAGCCGACTGTCGGGATCGACGTGAACGCGAAGTACGAAATATACGAGCTGATGCGCGATCTGGTTGAAGCAGGCAGCGCCATCATTCTCGTATCGTCCGACCTGCAAGAGTTGCTGCACCTTTCGCACCGCCTCGTGGTTTTCAACAAGGGTCGAATTGCTGCCGAGCTTGTAGGCCCTGCAATCACTGAGGACAATGCGCTCAAATCCTTCTTCGCAGATGAGCCTTTGGCTGTGAAATCCTCCAACAATGACGGGAAAGTACATGACGGCACTTTCGCTTAAATCGACACAGGTACGGATGGCAAACATCGCCACAGCGACAGGTTTGATCCCGATTTTTCTGGTGTTCCTTGTCGTTGTTCTGGGGCTTATCGAACCGCGGTTTGTTTCCGACACCAACCTTTCCAATGTTCTGCGGAACGCCAGCTATCTTGCCATCATCAGCGCCGGCCAGATGATGGTGATGATCGTTGGCGGCATCGACCTGTCAGTAGGCGTCATTGTCGCCTTGAGCAGCGTCACGACGTCCATCACGATGAGCAAATTGGGCGTGCTGTTTCCTGACAACCCCGTCTTCGTAATCGCACTTTCCTGTCTTGCGGCGCTGGGAATGTCAGGCGCCATCGGCGCGATCAATGGCATTCTGGTTGCCTATACCAAGGCGAGCGCCTTTATGATCACGCTCGGAACGCTGTCCGTGGCGGGAGGGATCGCATTTTATGTGACGTCGGGCATTCCGATCTATGGAATGCTGGAAGAATTCACGAAAGGGTTCGGCCGAGGCTCCTTTTTGGGGTTGTCTTATCCTACCTTTATCGCTGTCTTCCTGATCGTCGTGATAGCACTGGCACAACGACACCTGCATATCGGCAGACACCTCTATGCGGTTGGCGGCCACGGTCCGGCGGCGCGATCATCAGGACTTTCGGTGAAGGGGCTGACCGTTGGCGCGTACACTTGCTCTTCCTTGTTGAGCGGGCTCACCGGGATTTTGATCACCGCGCGGATAGGCTCCGGTCAAGCGAACCTTGGATCCGAATTCATGCTGCAGAGCATAAGCGCGGCCGTGCTGGCTGGTGTTTCGCTCAGAGGCGGGGTCGGCCGAGCAGAAATGATTGCAGTTAGCAGTCTCCTGCTCACCGTCGTCGCGAATGGGATGAATCTCATACGGATCGACAGCAAGCTCCAGACGATCGTCTTCGGAGCCTTGCTTTTAATCGCGATCCTCGCAGACAAACGCAGCTCTGGAGGCACTGACCGTGGCTAATGTGAACATTGTGGATACCACCCAACGCTTCTCGTTTAAGGGCGTCCTTCCTGGTCTCTTCCAGCCTGTTTCCATCCTTGTGCTGTTTCTGGCCTTTGGCGCATTCGAACCCGCCATTTTCACCTGGGGGAATGTGTCCAACATCGCGATCCAGGCAAGCTATCTTACCGTCTTCGCGCTGGCGCAAACATTCGTTGTGATCGTACGGGGGTTTGATCTGTCTCTTGGCAGCACGGTGTCACTGATTAGCGTGGGCGCCACGATGGTCATGGTGTGGGTCTCGGCTGCCACGGGATCCGACATCGTCTCTCTGCTGGCGTGCATCGCTACAGGGTTGGCGATCGGGCTGCTTGTGGGCACCGTGAACGGATTCGTCGTGGCGACGTGGTATCTAAACCCCTTCATAGTCACGCTAGCGACCCTCAACATCGCCGTAGGATTTGCAACTACAATCTCGGGCGGCTTTCAGATCTTCGACGTTCCCGGCATTCTCAACAGTGTATTCTACCGGTCTTCGGTTCTTGGGATTCCAGCACCTGTATTCGCTTGTATCGTCCTGCTTGTAGTCTCGCATCTCGTCCTTACCAGGTTACGACTTGGACGCGCGCTGTTCCTTATCGGCAGCAATCCGCGTGCGGCTGTCGTCGCGGGGATTCCTGTGCGAAAATACACGATGCTCGCCTATGTCTTGTGTTCAGGCATGGTCGCAATTGGAGCTTTGCTGCTCACCGCCCGGACAGGTTCAGGCGAGCCTAATCTCGGCGGCAATCTTATGCTTGAAAGCATTGCGGCAGCGGTGATGGGCGGAGCATCTTTGCGCGGCGGCAAGGGCAACGTCGCGTCGCCACTCTTCGGAGCGCTCGTAATCACCGTTCTATCGAATGGAATGAATCTGGTACGGATCGATGGCTATATCCAGCAGATCATTCTTGGACTGGTCATTACGATCACAGTGGCACTTCAAGCGCGAGCCGAAGGACGACGAGCCGTTCATTAGGCATCTTCAGGGCGGCAATGGTAATGCATGGGACGGCGCCCAATCGGTGTTGACCATCAGCAATTTTTCAATCCTTCAGGCCGGTAGGCGCTTTTATCCAGAAGCGCCTGCCGGCTTTGGCGCTGTGCATCGACAACCGATAGAAATCGAGCGTGATACTGACGGCTTAATCGATGGCCGTCCGGCCTTGAACGACCAGCGAGTCCGCAGGCGGCGCTAGCATTAAATCTACGCTAGATACCTTCAAAGACGCCAGGTCTCCAATAATATGACAGGGCGTCGCCCTCCTCCCACAGACTCCGCTAGTTGACGATGGCTTGAGAAACCTCGGCCATGATGGGCGATCACAAAAAAATTTTGAGAAACCCTTTTCTCATTCCGTTTTTTAGCTATACTGCGATTGAGAAACCGGTTTCTCATAATTTTTAGGGAGCACAAGATTGTCAGGTGTCAGCGTTTCCGATCGGGTGACAATCTATGACGTTGCGGCGGCGGCATCCGTGAGCACCGCGACGGCGTCGAAGGCACTCAACGACACAGGCCGCATGTCGGCGGAGACTCGCGACCGTATAAAACGTGTTGCCCAGGAGCTTGGATTTCGGCCGAATGCACTGGCCCGCAGCCTGACCCGCAAGCGCAGCTTTACGGTTGGACTTTTGACGGACGACACCTATGGACGCTTCACGCTGCCGGTGATGGCTGGCATTTCCGAAGGGCTGATCGATCACGGCGTCTCGGTCTTCCTTTGCACAGTGGAAGACAACCCTGATCTCGCGAAAATCCATGTCGATGCGATGCTGGACAAACAGGTCGACGGCATCATTGCCACTGGAAAGCGCATCGACAGGACGCTGCCCGTGAATCTCTCACATCTATCAGTTCCCGTCGTCTATGCTTTGACGGAGGGACCTGAAGACGCAGTGACCCTCGTCCCGGACGACCGGCAAGGCGCACGTGAGGCGGTCGAACACCTCATCGCCTGTGGGCGCAAACAACTTGTCCATATCACTGGCCCTGAGAGCTTCAGGGTCGTTCAGGAACGAGCGCGCGCTTTCAGCGATGCGCTCGAATCCGCAGCGCTGTCGGCGCCTGACGAGAGGATCTTGCGCGGTTCCTGGTCTGAGCGGTGGGGGCACGAGGCGGTGGAGAAGCTCTGGTCGAGCGGAAACCGTCCTGACGGTATCTTTTGCGGCAACGACCAGATCGCGCGCGGCGTGGTGGATGCGTTGCGGGAGCGGCAGGTCGATGTTCCCCGGGACGTGTCGGTCGTCGGCTTCGACAATTGGGAGATTGTCGCCGAGCAGACGCGCCCGCCGCTGACGACGGTGGATATGAATTTGAAGGAACTCGGACGGCAGGCCGGTCAGGCGCTCGTGCGCCTCGTGAATGGCGAAGCCGTCGAAAAAGGACTTTGGAAGTTGCCATGCACGCTTGTGGTTCGTGGCTCATGACGACTTGGCAAAGGAGTAGCAAGCCAGTCCGGTAACAACGGCTTTAGAGGGAGGAGACCCAATCATGAAGCTGCTTAAAATCGTGGCGCTCACCGCCACAGCACTCAGCATATTGTCGACATCCGCGCTCGCGCAACAGAAGCTGACCATGTGGTCGCGGTCAAGCAGCGAGGCGTTCATGCCAACGCTGATCAAGGCCTTCAACGCATCGCACGAGACGCAGATCGAGCTGCAGATCGTGCCTTCGGCGGAAATGGTGCAGAAATACGCCACGGCTGCCGCCGGTGGATCTGCTCCGGATTTCGTTTCACTCGACCTTGTCTACGCGCCGGCCTTCGCCAAATCCGGTGCGCTGGAGGATCTGACCGATCTTGCCAAGAGCCTGCCGTATTTCGAGCATCTGTCGAAGGCGCATGTCGGCACCGGCACCTACGAGGGGCGCATCTATGCCCTGCCGATGTCGGCAGACGCCTCCGTCCTGCTCTGGAACAAGAAGTTGTTCAAGCAGGCGGGCCTCGATCCGGACAAGGCGCCGACCACCTGGGCCGAGATCGAAGAGGCCGCGGGCAAGGTCAATGCCCTTGGGGGAGACATCAAGGGGTTCTACTTCTCCGGTGCATGCGGCGGCTGCAACGCCTTTACCTTCATGCCGCTCATCTGGGCATCGGGCGGCGACATTCTGGTCGACGACGGCAAACGCGCCGCCCTCGACTCGCCGCAGATGCTCGACGCGATCAATTTCTACCGTGACCTCGTCGCCAAGGATTACGTGCCCGAAAGCGCCAAGACGGATTCAGGCAAGAACTTTTTCGGCGGCTTTGCGACCGACAAGATCGGCTTGTCGCCGATCGGGGCTTTTGCCATCGGCAATCTGGTCAAGAATTATCCGACTGTCGAATTCGGCGTCACCTTCATTCCCGGAAAGGATGGCGGCAAGGCCTCGTTCGACGGTGGCGACAATTTCGTGGTCACGGCAGGGCGCGACAACCTGAAAGCCACGAAGGAATTCCTCGAATTCGTCTATTCGATCGAGGGCCAGACACTGCTTGCCGAGGGGGGAAGCCTGCCCACCCGCTCGGACATCGCTGCCGAAGCGGTCAAGTCCCTGGATGAACGCTACCAGATCGCGACCGAAGCCATGAAGATCGGCCGCACCCCCTCCTCGCCGGTCTATAACGACATCATCAACAGCAGCACCGGCCCGTGGAAGCAGATGCTGAACGAGGTGTTCTTCGGCGACGACGTCGCGGGATCCGTCGCCAAGGCCCAGGCGGCCATGCAGTCGATCCTCGACAACTCGAATTAACAAGCAACGGCATCTGAAGTCTGTCTCTCCCGACTTCAGACACCGGCCCGGACGGAGCTCTTCCCGTCCGGGCAGCCCCTCTGCTTGTTCAATGGATAGGACGCGATGACCCATCAACAGCAACTTCACAATGGCGCACCCGTTCCGCGCAAGTCCGTCAGGCGGCGGCGCAACCAGCTTGCGGGCTTTCTCTTCGTAGCGCCCGCCGTCGCTCTTGTGCTGATCTTTTTCGTCATCCCGCTTGGCATGGCATTCTGGATGTCGCTGCACAACTGGCCCCTCCTCGGCAAGCCACGCTTCATCGGGCTCGGCAACTATTTGCGGCTGGCGCAGGACGCGCAGTTCTGGGCATCTCTACGCTTCACCGTTTACTACACGCTGGTCGTGACGGTCGCGATTTTCGCGGTCGCCTTCCCGCTCGCCCTTTTTGCCGAAAAGGCGCGGCCGCTGACAAAGCTCTACCGCACCGCATTTTTCCTGCCGGTGGTCGTCGGCTTCGGCTCGGCGAGCCTGCTCTGGGCGTGGCTGCTCGACGTTGACTCCGGCCTGTTCTCGCCCGCCGCCTACAGCCTCGGGCTGACCGAAAAGCGGATCAATCTGCTCGCCGACTTCGATACGACCTTCTGGTCGGTAATCATCATGGTCGTGTGGAAGACCGCCGGCTTCAACATGATCATCCTGCTGACAGGCCTGCAGGGCATTTCCACCGAGGTGCAGGAGGCCGCCCGCATGGACGGCGCCTCTTCCTGGCAGCGCTTCCGGCGGATCACGCTGCCCCTCATGCGGCGCACGATCGCACTTGCACTCATTCTTTCCGTCGCCGGGTCGATGCTCGCTTTCGACCAGTTCTACATCATCGCCGACGGCGGCCCGCAGAACAGCACCATCACCGCCGTCTACTGGATTTTCAGCCAGTCCTTCATGTCGTTCCATCTCGGTTACGGAGCGGCGCTCTCCATGGTCTTGCTGGCCATTCTTGTCGTCATCAGCGTCGTGCAACTGCGGCTGCTGCGCAATCCGGAGGGCATGTGATGGCCGCAAGCCGCTCGTCAATGATACGCCGCTCCTTCGAGGCCATCCGCTATCACGCGTTCGGAGGCATCACCGCCCTCCTCTTCCTCGCACCGCTCGTCTGGAGCGTGCTGGTCAGCTTCAAGCCGTCGCTGGAAGCCAGGCAGCCGCCGCTGCCGCCCTGGCCTGTCGAGAGTTTCGGCATCCAGAGCTACGAGAACCTTGCGCAATATGGCTCCGGCATCTGGACCTATACCGGCAACAGCCTGGTGGTGTCGATCGCCACTGTGATTGCCTCGGTGATTATCAGCCTGCTGGCAGGATACGGCTTCTCCCGTTTCCAGTTTCCCCTGAAGAACGTGCTGTTCGTGCTGATCATCTCGACCGTCATGATCCCGTTCCAGTCGATCCTGACGCCGCTTTTCCTAATCCTCACGAAGCTCGGGCTTCAGAATACGCTGACGGGCATCGTGTTTGTCTATGTGACGCTGCAGCTACCCTTCTCGATCTTCATGATGCGCAACGCCTTCGATGCAGTGCCGAAGGAAATCGAGGATGCCGCCCGCGTGGATGGAGCCCCGATCTTCGCCCTGCTCTATCGCATCATGCTGCCGCTCGTTCTTCCGGGGGTCGCGACCGTCGCCATCTTCGCCTTCCTGGCATCCTGGAACGAATTCCTGGCGGCGCTGATCCTGCTCACCGACCAGAACAAATACACGCTGCCCGTGCTGATGGCGGCGGTTCGCTCCGGCCAGTTCGGCACGATCGACTGGGGCGCGGTGCAGTCCGGCGTGACGCTGATGATGGCGCCGTGCCTCGTAATCTTCCTTGCACTGCAACGCTACTACATCCGCGGCCTGACCGCGGGAGCCGTCAAATAATACCAACCTATCAACCGAATGGACAGAGCACCCTATGACACGCTTTGACACACCCACCGCCAGCGGCTTCCGCCCGCCCGCCGTCCCCGATGTCGATGTGCATGGTTTCTGGGGCGAACGCATCGACGCAGTCGCCGACAAGACCGTGATGATCCTTTATGACCGTTGCGTCGCGGCCGGCATGTTCGACCAGATCGATCCCGACCTGCCGGTGCCGGACCTGCGGCTGCCGTTCCACACGCGGCCCGACGGTTCGCCGGACACCGCCAACGTGCAGATGTTCTGGGATTCGGATGTCGCCAAAGTGATCGAGGCGGCTGCTTACGTTCTCTATCGCAAGCCCAACCCGGAGCTTGAAGCGAAGATGGATTCCATCATCGACATGTTCCACAAGCTGCAGCAGCCGGACGGCTATCTGAACTCTTGGTTCATCCGCATGCAGCCTGGCAAGCGCTGGACCAATCTGCGCGATTGCCACGAGCTCTACTGCGCGGGCCATCTGATGGAGGCCGCCGTTGCCTACTTCCACGCGACCGGCAAGCGCAAGCTCCTCGACGTCATGTGCCGTTACGCGGATCATATCGACGCGATGTTCGGGCCGCGTCAGGGCCAGCGGCCTGGATACTGCGGCCACGAAGAGATCGAGCTCGCGCTGGTCCGGCTCGGCCGCGCGACAGGTGAGCAGCGCTATCTCGACCTCGCCCGGTTCTTCGTCGAGCAGCGGGGCCAGCAGCCGCATTATTTCGACGTCGAAGCGACCGCGCGCGGCGACGACCCGAAGCAGTACCGGCACCGCATTTATGAGTATAATCAGTCGCATATGCCCGTCCGACAGCAGACGAAAGTCATCGGGCACGCCGTGAGGGCCATGTACCTTTACTCAGGCATGGCGGATGTCGCGACGGAATTCGGCGATGACAGCCTGACCGCCCCGTTGAAGGTTCTGTGGGACGATCTCACCACCAGGCAGATGTACGTCACAGGCGGCATCGGCCCGGCGGCGAGCAATGAGGGCTTCACGGACTACTACGACCTGCCCAACGAAAGCGCCTACGCGGAAACCTGCGCCGCAATTGGCCTCGTCATGTGGGCAAGCCGGATGCTGGGACGCGGCCCGGACCGCGTTTATGCCGATATCATGGAGCAGGCGCTCTACAACGGCGCGCTGTCCGGCCTGGCGACCGACGGGGCAAAGTTCTTCTACGACAACCCGCTGGAAAGCCGCGGAGCGCATCATCGCTGGACATGGCATCGTTGCCCCTGCTGCCCGCCGAACATCGCCCGGACTGTCGCCTCCATCGGCAGCTACATGTACGGCGTGTCCGTCGACGAGATGGCAGTCCACTTGTACGGAGAAAGTACCGCCCGGCTCGCTGTCGGCGCCACGTCCGTCACGCTGACGCAGCGCACGGAATATCCATGGAACGGCCGTATCGCGATCACCGTCGGGCTTGACGCCCCGGCGTCCTTCAAACTCGCGTTGCGCGTGCCCGGTTGGTGCCGCAACGCGACGCTGTCTATCGATGGCGAGGCCGTCGACGTCGCGGCGACCGAGGATAGGGGCTACCTGCGGATCGATCGCGCCTGGCGCGGTGGCGAGACGATCATCCTGGACCTGGTCATGGATATTCGCGCCTTGCACGCCAACCCGGCAGTAAGGGCCGACCTCGGTCGGGTCGCGCTCGCCCGCGGCCCGATGATCTACTGCGCGGAGGAGGTGGACAATGGCGCTGGCCTCAACAGCCTGATCCTGACCGATGGCGTGGCGAATGCCGCTGCAGCCTCCGTGGATGAACTCGGCAAGGTGGTCGCAATCGACGTCAGCGCCAGGCGCGAATGCTGGGACGGCTGGGATGGCAAGCTCTATGACACCGCACAGCCGACGCTGAAGGAAACGAAAGCACGGTTCGTACCCTATCATCTTTGGGACAACCGGGCGCCGGGCGAGATGCTCGTATGGGTGAGGACGCAGAGATGACAGAGGTCGCACCCGAAAAGGCGAAGATAGAGCTTCGCAGCGTCCGGAAAAGTTTCGGTTCGCTCACCGTCGTCCATGGTGTCGACCTTGCAATCGAAGGCGGAGAGTTCGTCGTCTTCGTCGGTCCATCCGGGTGCGGCAAATCAACGTTGCTGCGCATGATTGCAGGGCTGGAGGACGTGACCGCCGGCGATATCTTCATCGCCGGCCGGGACGTCACGGATCTCGATCCGTCCAAACGCGGGATCGCCATGGTGTTCCAGTCCTATGCACTTTATCCGCATATGAGCGTCCGCGAGAACCTTGCCTTCGGGCTCGAAATGGCAAAGACGCCGCCGAAGGAGATCGAGCAGCGGGTGAATGCAGCAGCGCAGATCCTCAAAATCGGTCCGCTGCTCGACCGCCGCCCGGGTCAGCTTTCCGGGGGCCAACGCCAGCGCGTCGCAATCGGGCGGGCGATCGTGCGCAAGCCGCTCGCATTCCTGTTCGACGAACCGCTGAGCAATCTCGACGCCGAATTGCGCGTCAGCATGCGTATCGAGATTGCACGCCTGCATCGCGAGCTTGGCAATACGATGATCTACGTCACCCACGACCAGACGGAAGCGATGACGCTCGCAGATCGCATCGTCGTGCTGAAGGACGGGCGTATCGAGCAGGTCGGCACACCGCATGAAGTCTACGAGAATCCGAACAATCTTTTCGTTGCCGGCTTCATAGGGTCACCGCGGATGAACATCGTCGACGCGGTCTACGCGGCCGGCAACCAGATCAAGGTCGCCGATTCGGTCATCCCGCTGCCCACCGCTCTGGCGAACGTCTCGGATGGCGAGGCGATCAAGCTTGGCATCCGCCCTGAACATCTGCGCCTCGGTGACAACCGAGAGGGCGCGCTGCGCGCAAAGGTCGATTTCGCCGAATATCTCGGCAGTACGCGCTACCTCTATTGTTATCTCTCCGGCGGCGAGAGCATCACGGTGGAACAGCGCGGTGGACGCGACTTTTCCGCAGGCGAGGAAGTTTGGCTGAGCTACGACATCGAATGCCTTCGGCTGTTCTCGTCGGCCGGCGAGCGGCTGCGCCCGGCCGCGATGGAAAAGGTGGCTGTTCGATGAACTCGACAGTCGCCAACGCTGACAAGCGCCCCCTCATCGCCCTCGCCATGGGCGATCCGGCCGGCATCAGTCCGGAACTCGCCGCCAGGCTGATCGCCTCCGAGGAGGTCAACACGGCGGCGCGTCTCGTCGTGATCGGCGACCGGCGCATTCTGGAAAAGGGAGCCTTTGCCGCCGCTGTTCCGCTGGACATCGGCACCGTGGAAACCAATGCGATCGGTATTGCCGACAAGCCGGTTCTCATAGACCTGCACAATCTCGATCCGGTCGACGCCCAGATCGGCGAGGCGACGCAGGAAGGCGGGCGCTTTGCCGTCGAGAATTTCTCTCTTGCCCTGCGCCTTGCGAGCGCTGGAACCGTAGCCGCCGTCTGCTACACACCTTTCAACAAGAAGGCGATGCGCCTCGCGCATCCGGGCTATGACGACGAGAGCCGCTTCATCACGCAGCTTCTGCGCCTGGACGGCCCGGTCAGGGAGTTCAACGTACTCGATACGGTCTGGAACGCGCGCGTGACATCGCACATTCCCTTGAAGGATGTCGCGGACAACCTTTCCAAGCAGGGCATCCAGGCCGAGATCAAACTGACGCTGGAGTGCCTGAGACAATCCGGTGTCGATGCGCCACGCCTCCTGGTGGCAGGCCTCAACCCGCATGCGGGCGATGGCGGCAGTTTCGGCACGGAGGAGATCGACATCATCGGCCCCGCCGTCGAAGCAGCCGCTGGCGAAGGTTTCGATGTCGCAGGTCCCTATCCGGCCGACACGGTCTTCCTGACGGCACTGAAGGGTGGATATCACGCGGTCCTGACCATGTATCACGACCAGGGACAAATCGCGATGAAGCTGATGGGTTTCGATCGCGGCGTGACGATGCTCGGCGGCCTCCCCTTCCCCGTGTGCACGCCGGCGCATGGCACGGCCTACGATATCGCCGGCAAGGGCCTCGCCAATCCGCGCGCCAGCGAGGAAGCGCTGCTGCTTGCCGCACGCATGGCAACCTCGACTTCAACAGCACAGGGCTGACATCATGAGCGATATCGTCGTTGAAGATCCGCGCATGTTGCAACTGGTCGATCCTGATACCCGGCTCGAACGGCTTTGGACAGGCGCGGTCTGGAGCGAAGGCCCGGTCTGGTGGGAAGACGGCAGCCTCACATGGAGCGATATTCCCAACAACCGTATGCTGCGCTGGCATGTCGATATGGGCGGTTCCGTCTTTCGCCAGCCGTCTGGCCATACCAACGGCCATACCCGCGACCGCGAAGGCCGGCTGGTCTCCTGCGAGCATTCGGGACGCCGCATCAGCCGCACCGAGCCGGATGGGACCATCGTGACGGTGGTCGATCGCTACCAAGGCAAACGATTGAACTCGCCCAACGACGTGGTGGTGAAATCCGACGGAACGATCTGGTTCACCGACCCCTCCTACGGAATCCTGTCCGATGACGAGGGCGTCAAAGCCGAGAGCGAGATCGGCGCCTGCCATGTCTACCGATACGACCCTTCGACGGGAGAACTTGATATCGTCGCCGACGATTTCGAGAAGCCGAACGGACTGGCCTTTTCGCCCGACGAAAGCCTGCTCTATATTTCCGACACGGGATTTTCCCATTTGCCGGATGGACCGCGCCACATCCGGGTCTTCGATGTCGTCGAGGGCCGCCGTCTCGCCAACGGTCGTATCTTCGCCGATGTCAGGCCCGGAGCCTCCGATGGCTTCCGGATCGACGTGCGTGGCAATGTCTTCACCTCCTCGCACGACAGCATCCAGGTTTATGCACCCGACGGATCGAGGCTCGGCAAAATTCTGGTGCCCGAGATCATTGCAAATTGCACTTTCGGCGGACCGGACCGCAGGCGGCTGTTCATAACCGCCTCCACTTCGCTCTATGCTATCGACGTACTGACGAAGGGCGCAGTCTGGCCATGTTGAACTCGACCGGAGGAAATGAAGGTCAGGTACTGATGCTCGTGGAAAAGAGCAGCCGTTGCCTCAGCTTCTATGACCGGGAGACGACGCAAAGCCTAGCCAGCATCGATCTCCGTCTTCTCGCTCTGAGCGAGGCGGAGAACCTGCTCAGTCGCACCGTGACGAAGGTGTCGCCATGTAAGGTTGACCGCCCGTGTATTCGGAGGGGGTTATACCGTGCTTCCGCGGTTCAAAATGGGTACAGAAACCGCGTCCTGTTGTTTCGCAACACCGAGGAGCCATTTGTGAAATCTCTGTCCAAAAGGCTTTTCCAAGGCGGTTCTGTCCCAGGCTAGATAATAGCTTTCGGGCAGCCGCATGCGGATGTCGAACGGAACAACCAACGTACCCGCGGCAACCTCTTCCTGCACCATGGACACCTGTGCAAGCACAAAGCCCCTTCCATTTGCGGCCGCATCGATAGCACTACTCGACAAGGTGAAAGAGAGGCCGGAAAACGTCTGATGTCCTTCCGCATTGATCAGGTTCGCCCAGTCCTTCCATTGCGGTGAAGCCTTGTAGTCCGCCTCCCATTCCACATTGAGCAGCGGAAATGTGAGAATTTCTTCCGGGCGTTGCGGAGCACGGTTGGCGATAAGGGTGGGCGAACAGGCCGGCACGACCCAGTCGGTGAACAGGTTGGCGACGTGTTCATGCACATGGGAACGCCGACCGTAAGTGATGCGAAAATCCACCTCTTCCGCACCCAGGCGAGGCTCCTGCTCCTGACCGAGAATGCGCACATTCGAACCCGGACAGAGAGATTGCCAGTCGAATATTTTACGGCTGATCCATCTGCTGGCGACGGATGACAAGGCGCTAAGCACGATGCCGCTCTCATTTCGGGCGCGCGTCAGGACGTTTGCAGCGTGTGAGAGTTGCTGGAAACCCTTCGCAACCTCCCGATAATAAAGCCGCCCCCACGAGGACAGCTCCACGCGTCGCCCGCGGCGCTCCAAGAGCGTCAAGCCGAGACATCGTTCCAGATTGCGCACCAACTGGCTGACGGCTCCGGGCGACACGCCAAGATCTTCCGCCGCAGCCGTGACCGAACCGCATCGTCCGATGGCCTCGAAGGCCTGCAAACCCCGCAAGGACGGATTTGGCATCGCTACATATTCCTTCCTCATGCTGTTCCTATTTAGAAATTCTAAAAAAGAACGCAGGCGCTGGCAACTTGTTGGCGGACAAAAAACGACGAACATTCGCTTAGCAAAACGCAAGGAGAGCGAAATGTTTCTCACGAACGCCTGGTATGTCGCAGCATGGGACCACGAGGTCGGCCGCGAGCTGAAACCCGTTACGATCCTCGGTGAAAACATCGTCCTTTACCGCAAGCAGGATGGCCAGGCCGCGGCGCTCGAAGATGCCTGTCCCCATCGCAAGCTCCCGCTTTCGATGGGCCGTATCAAGGGTGACGACGTGGAATGCGGCTATCATGGCCTGACGTTCGACTGTTCCGGCGCCTGCACGCGCGTTCCCGGCGCCGAGCGTATTCCGCATGTGGCCAAGGTGCGTTCCTACCCCGTCCACGAACGCTACGGCATGCTCTGGATCTGGATGGGCGACGCCGACAAGGCGGATCCGAAGGACATCTTCGAGGTCGATTATTTCGGCGATCCCGCATGGGGCGTCAATCGCGGCGAGTCCATGACCCTCAACTGCAACTATCTCTACATGACGGACAACCTGCTCGATCCGTCCCATGTCGCCTGGGTCCATCAGTCGTCCTTCGCGAGTTCCGCCTGCGAGGAGACGCCGCTTGAGACGACAGTCAAGGACGACGGCGTGACCGTGTGGCGCTGGATGATCGATTCCGAGCCGGCTCCGTTCTATGCGCCCTTCCTGCAGTTCGAGGGCAATACCGATCGCAAGCAGCACTATGAGGTGCGCTATCCGAGCAACGCGATCATCAAGGCGATTTTCGCGCCCGCCCATACCGGCGGTGAAGGCCGCACGCTGCCGGACAACACCTTCCTCATGGACAGCTACAACTTCATGACGCCCGTCGATGAGAACCGGACCAAATATTACTGGTTCCAGATGCGCAATTTCGCGCCCGACGACGCCAAGGTTTCGGAGAGCTTCGCGAAATCCGTGCGCGGCGCCTTCGAGGAGGACCGCGTGGTGCTGGAGGCGGTCCATCACGGCATGGCCAACAAGCAGACGCCGAACCTCGACCTGAAGATCGACGTCGGCCCGATGCGCTTCCGTCGCAAGCTGGCCCAGATGATCGCCGCGGAGGCGAGAGCCGAACCGACCAGTGAAGCGGCTGAATAGGGATCGATCGGATGCTGAATGCCGCGGCCTCGCGCTTCCGCCCTTTCGAAATCATCTCGAAGGTGCGCGAAAGCGCCACCATCACATCCTTCCGCCTGGCGCCGCTCGAACGGCAGCATTGGCGGCCGTTCGAGGCAGGACAGTTCCTCACCATGCGCGTCCCGGACCGCAAGGGTGGCCATGTCCTGCGCAACTACACGGTCTCCTCGTCGCCGCGCGAGGAGGGCACATACCGGATCACCGTCAAACGTGAAGCCGCGCCGTCCGAGGACGTGCCGCCGGGCCTGAGTTCCTGTTGGCTCCATGACGAGATCGAGCCCGGTGCCGTCGTCGAGATCGACCCGCCGCGCGGCGCCTTCAAGCTCGACGCCGCGAGTTCGAGGCCCGTCGTGCTTCTTTCCGGCGGCGTCGGGCTGACGCCGACGGTTTCGATGCTGGACGTGCTGGCACGGGAAGGCGACCGTCCCGTCTGGTTCATCCATGCCTGCGACAGCGCGGCCGTCCATGCGTTGCGGGAGGAGGTCGAGTATGTCGCCGCCCTGCGACCCGGTATTGCCGTGCACTTCTGCTACCGTTTCGCGGACAGGGATGATCTCGATACGGCCCGATGCCACTCGGCGGGCTTCCTGACGCGTGCCACGCTCCAGCGTCTCCTGCCGCTTGACGACTATGACATCTACATGTGCGGCCCGCCGCCCTTCATGCAGGCCCTCTACGGCATCCTCACCGGCCTCGGGGTGCGCAAGGACCGCATCGCCTACGAGTTTTTCGGGCCGGCAAGCCTGTTGACGGAGACCGGGCAGACCGTCGCCCCGTCCCCCGTGCCAAGTGCCGTCGAGCCAGCCACAGAGACAGACGGCCATCGCATCGTTCTGCGGAAATCGGGGCGGGACCTCGTCTGGAACGGTACGAGCGAATCCATCCTGGCCTTTCTAGAGGCGCAGGGCATCGAGCCGGAATTCTCCTGCCGTGCGGGGGTCTGCGGAACATGCGAACAGAGGCTCGTCTCGGGCGAGGTCGACTACTTCGAGGAGCCTCTCGATGCACTACCGCATGACCGCGTGCTGCTGTGTTGCACCAGGCCGAAATCATCGATCGTGCTCGATCTCTGACAGCTCGAAACAAGAGGCTGCGGCCTGAACCGGGATACCCGATCCCAAAGGAGGATCCGTGACGAAACTGCTTCAGACCGAAATCCCGCTCAATCCACATGTCGCGGCCCTACCGCCTTACAATGCGGGCATGAACATCGCCGCCGCGCGAAAGCACAGCGGCCGGCAGGACATTGCGGGCCTTGCCAGCAACGAAAACCCGGATGGATGCTCACCGCGTGTCGCCGCAGCACTCGCCGGCCTCAACCCCTCGCGCTATTGCGACCCCGCCTGCACGGCGCTGCGCGCCGCACTCAGCAACAAGCTCGGCGTCCCCACGGAGCGCATCGTGGCCGGCAACGGCTCGGAGGAGATGATCGCCGCGGTGTGCCGTGCCGTGCTCAGCCCCGGCGCCCTCGCGGCAACGGTCTGTCCCGGCTTCGGACTGCACGAGATCGAAGCGCTCGCCAATGGTGCCAGGGTCGAGAAGGTCGCCATGCGGGCGGACCTCGAATTCGACGTGCCGGCAATCGTCGCCATGCTGGCACGGGCGCCGGCGATTTTCTTCCTCTCCTCACCGTCCAATCCCGTCGGCCCGGCGCTCGACCGCGAAAGCCTCGACCGTGTTCTCGCGGCGGTCGCGCCCGAGACGCTTCTCGTGCTGGACGAGGCCTATTTCGAGTTTACCGATGAAGACATGCCCGACGGGCTTGCCGCACTCTCCGCAACAGACCTGTCCTGGGTGGTGCTGCGCACCTTTTCCAAGGCCTATGGTCTTGCCGGCCTGCGTGTCGGCTACGCCGTGATGTCGGATGTGCGGCTGGCGCGCGTCGTGACGGCGGCCAAGACCCCCTTCAACGTCAATGCCGCCGCCCAGGTCGCCGCCGTCGCCGCGCTGGAGGACGAGGCCTGGATGCGTTCTTCCGTTGCAGCCTTGAAAAGCGAGCGGGCACGGGTGGCCGACGCCGTTGCCGCAATGGGACTGGCGGCCGCCCGGTCGCAGACGAACTTCCTGTTCATCGATGTCGGCTGGGACAGCCGGGCGGCGCTGGATCACTTCCTGTCGAAGGGGATCATCGTCAAGCCGTGGAAGGAGGAAGGCTACGAGACCTTCATCCGCATGACGATCGGCACCCCTTCGGAAAACGACCGCTTCCTCGACGCGTTGCGCGCTCTTGCCAGCGGGTGACGACGCCTTGGGCGTCACACAAGCCAATGCAGAACAAGGGGTCGGGCCACGACCCAAGGGAACGAACAATGAGTGCAAACGCACGCCTGTACGAAGCAAACCGGGAGCCCTTTCGCATGTCCCCTTCAACGCCATCCGGCCTTTTCGCCGGTGACTTTTCCGCACTGCGCGCCCGGTTTCTTGCCGCCGCGCGCACCGCCGGGGCCAGCCTGGTCGAATACCTGCACCCCCTGCACGGACCGAACGGCGAGCGGCTGGCCACCGACGTCGCCTATCTCGGCCGCAACGATGCGAGCAAGCTCATGGTGCTGATTTCCGGCACACATGGCGTCGAAGGTCCCTTCGGCTCGGCCTGCCAGACCGCCTGGCTTTCGCAGAATTCCCCTTGGCAGCTTCCGGACGATACCGCCGTGCTGGCGATCCACCTCATCAATCCCTGGGGTACGGCCTGGACGCGCCGCGTGAACGAAGACAATGTCGATCTCAACCGCAACTTCATCGACTGGCAGAAGGCGCCCCCGAAGAACGACCGTTATGCCGATCTGCACGGCACGCTGGTCTGTCGCGCGTGGGAAGGCCCGGAGCGCGATGCGGCCACCGAGGCTTATGAAGCAGCCAAGGAGCGGCTCGGCGGCTATGACGGCATCGCCCCGATCGTGGAGGCCGGACAGTACGATTTTCCGTACGGCCTGTTCTATGGCGGCGACGGCCCCGTCTGGTCGAACCGTACACTCTTCGACATCCTGTCGACATTCGCGCAGGACGCAGTGGAGGTCGTCGTCTTCGACCTGCATACCGGTGCCGGACCCTACGGTTATCCCGCGCTCCTCTCCGTCGCCGAAAGCGAGCACGCCGGTCTGGATTGGGGCCGGCGCGTCTTCGGGCCGGCCCTCTCGGTCGTCGTCACAGGAGAGAATGCGAAGACGGACACCGGCATCGCGGCAACTGCGACCGGCTATGTCTCGGCCGCGGTGCGAAACGCGCTGCCGAAGGCGCGTGTCCTGCCGCTGGTAGTGGAATGCGGAACCCTCGATGGCGCCGCCGTGTCGGATGCGGTCCAGGCGGACAACTGGCTCCACCTGTTCGGCAAGATCGACAGCGCGCTCGGAGGCCGGATCAAGCAGGCCCTGCGCGCCGCATTCATCCCGGAGGATGCGGATTGGCAGCGCACCTGTCTATCGACCTCCCTGCGCCACTTCGATCGCGCCTTTGCCGATCTGAAAGCGGTCGGCGGCATGGGGGTGGAAAAGCCGATCCCCGCGGCCGCGGCCGTGACCGTGCTCGCCCATCCGGATGGCGGCAGTCCAAGGCATGGCGAGAAACCCGCGATTGAGGTGCATGACATCCACAAGCGCTTCGGCCTGCTGCCGGTGCTCAACGGCGTCAACGTCTCCGCGCAGCCGGGCGAAGTCGTGTCCATGATCGGCTCTTCGGGCTCGGGAAAGAGCACGTTCCTGCGCTGCATCAACCTGCTCGAACAGCCAAACGACGGGCGCATCATCATCGACGGCGAAGAAATCCGCATGAAGAAGGCATCGGACGGCAGCGCCGCGCCGGCCGACATGCGGCAGGTCGAGCGCATCCGCTCTCGCGTCGGCATGGTGTTTCAGAACTTCAACCTCTGGCCGCACATGACGGTTCTCGAAAACATCATCGAGGCGCCGCTGCATGTGCTGAAGGAGGACAAGAAGGCGGCGATCGACCACGCCCACGCCCTCCTGAAGAAAGTCGGCCTCTCCGAAAAACACGCCCAGTATCCCGGCCAGCTATCGGGTGGCCAGCAACAGCGCGCCGCAATCGCCCGCACGCTCGCCATGCGCCCGAAGCTCATCCTGCTGGACGAGCCGACATCAGCGCTCGATCCGGAGCTGGTCGGCGAGGTCCTGCGCGTGATCCGACAGCTCGCCGAAGAAGGAAACACGATGATCCTCGTGACGCACGAAATGCAGTTCGCGCGCGAGGTCTCGCACAAGATCCTCTTCCTCCACCAGGGAAAGGTGGAGGAAGAGGGTGCCCCCGCGGAGGTCTTCACCAACCCCCGCTCCGAACGCATGCGCCAGTTCCTGGCCCGTACGCTCTGACATCCCGCCAGACATGCCCGCTCGGGAATGTCTCCGGACGGGAACCAACAAGAACGCTCAACATGGGGAACCAAAACATGAAGCTGAAAAGTCTGTTGCTCGCCGCAGTCTTCGCCGCCGGCATCACCGCGGCACAGGCCGCCGAGGGTGAATTGTCGATTGGAACGGAGGGCGAATATCCACCGTGGAGCATGGCCGATTCCGTCGGGAACGTTACCGGTTTCGATGCGGATGTCGGGAACCTGCTTTGCACCAAGCTGGAGATGAAGTGCCACTTCGTCGTGCAGGCCTTCGACGGCCTCATTCCGGCGCTGAAAGCCAAGCGGTTCGACATCATCATTTCCGGCATGTCGATCACCGCGGAGCGCAAGAAGCAGATCAACTTCTCGATCGGCTATGCGGAACTCGCCAACATGTTCGTGGTGAAGAAGGATTCCGACCTTGCCGGCATCAAGGACATCGAGACCCTTCTGAAATCGCTCGACGGCCGCACGGTCGGCGTCCAGGCCGGAACGACCCATGCGCATTTCATGGAAAAACGCGCGGCTACCGCCGTGCTGAAGACCTATGACACGCTCGACCAGATGCAGATCGACCTTGCCAGCGGTCGCGTCGAGGCCGCCTTCGCCGATGCATCCGCCCTTCAGGACTTCCTTGCCCGCCCCGACGGCAAGGACTTCCAGTTCGTCGACGTCAAGGTGCAGAGCACCTTCGATCCGTCGCTCGGCGAAGGCATCGGCGTGGGTATTTCGCAAGAGAATACCGAGCTGAAGGCCCGTATCGACAAGGCGCTCTGCGAACTGGTCGCCGACGGATCGATCGGCAAAGCGAGCGAGACCTGGTTCAAGACGGATATCTCCCGTCCCTGCCAGTAAAGCCGACACGGCGCTCCCGCGGAAAAGCTTTCTCCGCGGGAGCGCCGCATCCCACAGCACAACAGACAGGTTTGGGCGGGTTCGATGGAACTTGGATTATGGCAGGTATGGGAGGGCGGCTGGATCGCCGCAATCCTGCGCGGGGCGGCAGTCACCATTGCCCTTGGGGTCGCCAGCATGGCCTTCGGCATCGTCATCGGTGTTGCCGGAGGCCTCATCAAATGGGCCAGGCTTTTCCCGCTGACGCTGGCGGTGGATTTCTACACATCGATCGTGCGCGGGGTGCCGGAGCTGCTGATCATCTATCTTCTCTTCTTCTCCTCCGTGGAATTCGCGGCACGGGTTGCGGCGGCATTCGGCTATGAGGGGCTCGCCGGAAACGGTTATGCCTTCGTCATCGCCACCGTCGCGATCGCGGCGATTTCCGGAGCCTATTCGACCGAGGTGGTCCGCGGTGCTCTTGCGGCCATTCCCACCGGCCATATCGAGGCGGCACGGGCGCTCGGCATTCCGGCAACCCGCATTTTCCGCCGCATCATCGCACCGCAGATGCTGCGCATCGCCGTGCCCGGCATGAACAATGTCTGGCAGACGACGATCAAGGACACGGCCCTCGTCTCCGTCGTCGGCCTGCAGGAACTGATGCGCGCCGCCTTCGTTGGCGCCGGTTCGACCCGCCACCCCTTCATCTTCTACTTCATCGCCGCCGTCGTTTATCTCTCGATCACGCTGGTGAGCCAGGGCGGTTTCGACTGGATCGAGCGCCTTCTGCGCCCTCGCACGAGGAAATAGGCCATGAATTTCGACCTCATCCACCTCGCCGTTCCCACCCTCGCCAAGGGGCTGTGGCTGACCGCCGTCCTGACGCTCACCTCCGTCGCCATCGGCTTCAACCTGGGGCTCGCCCTCGCCGTCATGCGCCTGTCGAAACATGCGGCGCTGAGCAGCTTCGCCAAGGGCTACAGCACCGTCTTCCGCGGCACGCCCCTGCTGGTCCAGCTCTTCCTCTTCTATTACGGCCTCGGCCAGCTTTCCATCGTGCGCGACAATCCGGTGCTCTGGTGGATCGTCGGCGATGGCACGCATTGCGCCGTTATGGCGCTGGCGCTCAACACGGCCGCCTATACGTCGGAAATCCTGCGCGGCGGCCTCATGTCCATTCCAGGAGGGCTCGTCGAAGCGGCGCAAGCCTGCGGCATGTCGCGGCTCCTGTGCTTTCGCCGCATCGCATTTCCCCTCGCCATCCGCCAGGCACTGCCGGCCTATGGCAACGAGCTCGTTCTCGTCGTCAAGGGAACGAGCCTCGCCTCCACGATCACCGTCCTCGAGATCACCGGGCACGCAAAGCGCCTGATGAGCCAGACCTATGCGATCCTCGAAATCTTCGCCATCGCCGGCGTGCTCTATCTCCTGATCAACCTGGTGCTGATCACCCTCGTCCGGCTCCTGGAAGCCCACCTTACGCGCTACCTGCCGCGATAAACGCACCGCTCGAAAGAAAGAGAAAACCATGGACGTACGCGCCGCCGTTGCCGTTCAGGCCGGAAAACCGCTGGAAGTCATGACCGTGCAGCTCGACGGCCCGAAGGCCGGCGAAGTGTTGGTCGAGGTCAAGGCCACCGGCATCTGCCACACGGACGAATTCACCCTGTCGGGCGCCGACCCGGAAGGCCTCTTTCCGGCGATCCTCGGCCATGAGGGTGCCGGCATCGTCGTCGATGTCGGCCCGGGCGTCACCTCGCTCAAGAAGGGCGACCATGTCATTCCGCTCTACACGCCGGAATGCCGCGAATGTTATTCCTGCCTGTCGCGCAAGACCAACCTCTGCACGTCCATCCGCGCCACCCAGGGCCAGGGCCTAATGCCCGACGGCACCTCGCGCTTCTCGATCGGCAAGGACAAGATCTTCCACTACATGGGCTGCTCGACCTTCGCGAACTATACGGTGCTGCCCGAGATCGCGCTCGCCAAGGTCAACCCGGACGCGCCCTTCGACAAGATCTGCTACATCGGTTGCGGCGTGACGACCGGCATCGGCGCGGTCATCAACACCGCCAAGGTAGAGGTCGGGTCGACGGCGATCGTCTTCGGGCTCGGCGGTATCGGCCTCAACGTGCTGCAGGGCCTGCGCCTTGCCGGTGCGGACATGATCATCGGCGTCGACATCAACAACGACCGCAAGGCCTGGGGCGAGAAGTTCGGCATGACGCATTTCGTCAATCCGAAGGAGGTCGGCGACGACATCGTGCCCTACCTCGTCAACCTGACCAAGCGCAACGGCGACACAATCGGCGGCGCGGACTACACGTTCGACTGCACGGGCAACACCAAGGTGATGCGCCAGGCGCTCGAATCTTCGCATCGCGGCTGGGGCAAGTCGGTGATCATCGGCGTTGCCGGCGCCGGCCAGGAGATCTCCACCCGTCCGTTCCAGCTCGTCACCGGCCGCAACTGGATGGGCACCGCCTTCGGCGGCGCGCGCGGCCGCACGGACGTGCCGAAGATCGTCGAGTGGTACATGGAGGGCAAGATCCAGATCGACCCGATGATCACCCACACCATGCCGCTCGAAGACATCAACAAGGGTTTCGACCTCATGCATGAGGGCAAGTCGATCCGCAGCGTTGTGGTATACTGAGCGCGGGTTTGAGACCGCTTGCACACTGCAATCCATTCATCGTGCCGCCGGCCGCCGTTCGGTGGTGCCTGTGATCGGCCGCGCATACCGCGCCGGCCATGAAGGAGGAGAAGCCCATGCCAAACATTGCGATACATCCATCCATCGACAGCGGGTTCAACGCGACCGATGCCGCTTTTTCCGGCGGCACGCTCGTCTGCAACTGCACGAGCAATCCCGTAAAAGTCCGCATCAAGAGCGACATCGCCCACAATCATGCCTGCGGGTGCTCGAAGTGCTGGAAGCCTGACGGCGCCGTGTTCTCGGTCGTCGCCGTCGCGCCGACGGACAATGTCGAGGTGCTCGAAAACGGCGACAAGCTCGCCGTGGTAGACCCCGCGGCGCTGATCCAGCGCCACGCCTGCAAGGGGTGCGGCGTGCACATGTACGGCCCGGTCGAACGCGATCATGCATTCAAGGGCCTGTCCTTCGTGCATCCGGAACGCTTCCAGGAGCAGGGCTGGGCGAAGCCCGGCTTTGCGGCCTTTGTCTCCTCCATCATCGAGAGCGGCTACGATCCGGCGAAGATGGACGGTGTGCGTGCACGCCTGCGCGAACTCGGCCTGGAACCTTATGACTGCCTCAACCCCGGGCTGATGGATTACCTCGCCACCTGGACGGCGAAAAAGAACGGCACCCTGCCGGCAGAGGCGTCCTGACGGAACCTGCGGCAACAACCGCATCGTTCTCCGTTCCCATCAACAGGTGACATCGAATGCATAGCCTGCCCCCTGAATTCAAGGCCGAAATCCGCAAGATCGTCGGCGAAGGCAACCTCAAGGATGGAGAGGTCACGTCCACCATCGACTATGGGGTGGCTCCTGAAAACCTCGGGGCAGGCATTGTCGTCCTTCCGGGAAGCACGGAGGAGGTTGCCGCCGTCGTCAAATGCTGCCTCGCCCACCGGGTCCCGCTCGTCACGCATGGCGGCCGAACCGGGCTCGTGGGCGGGGCGATGTCCCGGCCTGGCGAACTGGTGCTCTCAACCGCCCGCCTCAATCGAATCCTGTCTCTTTCACCTGTCGAGCACGTTGCCGTCGTGGAGGCGGGGGTGACATTGCAGGCACTGCAAATCGCCGCCGCCGAGCATCGACTGGAACCGGGAATCGATGTGCCGTCTCGCGGCTCGGCAACCATCGGCGGCATGGCATCGACGAATGCCGGCGGCATCTCCGCCTTTCGCTACGGCGTCATGCGACACCGTATCCTTGGCTTGGAGGCCGTGCTTGCGGATGGCTCCATCTATTCCGACCTCACCAGGGTCGTGAAGAATGCTGCCGGCTATGACCTGAAACACCTTTTCGTGGGAAGCGAAGGCACGCTGGGCATCATAACGCGCCTTGCCGTCAAGCTCGAACCCCAGCCGGCGGCCACCGCCACAATCCTCTTTGGCCTATCCTCGGTGGATGCGGCTCTCGCGACGGTAAGCCGGGGGCTTCATGCCGGATACGGGCATCTGCGTGCAGCGGAGGCGATCTGGAATAACTATTTTCGGATGACATCGGGCCATCACGGCTGGTCCGCCACGGATTACAGGGCCGACCATCCGGTCAACCTCCTTGTCTCGCTCGAAGGCGCCGACGATGCGGCCCTGCAGACGGAACTCGAACATATCTATGAGGACATCATCGCAGATCATCCCGATTCTTCGGCCGTGATTGCGTCGTCGGGTGCACAGGAGGCGGATATCTGGCGGCTGCGCGAGGATACCGACCTCATCTATCGCAAGCATCCGGGCGCCCTTTCCTATGATGTCTCCGTTCCCCTTTCCAACGTGCGTTCCTATCTCGACCGCTGCCTTGCCGACCTCCGGGACCTGGATGCCATGCTCGATCCCTACGTGTTCGGCCATCTCGCCGACGGCAATCTCCATATCGTCCTAAACGCGGCCGGCAGCGACGTGCCGGCGGAAAAAGCAAGAGCAATAGAGACCGTCCTCTATAAAGATCTCAGTCAGCTTGGTGGCTCGTTTTCCGCCGAACACGGGATTGGCGTAAAAAGAGTGGGAGCCCTATTGGAAACAGCGAGCGCCGCGAAAATGACGTTGATGAACAACATTAAAAACACGCTCGATCCAGGCGCGATTTTCAACCGCGGAAAAGTGCTGCATGACCAACGGACGCAGCGGAACATCCCTCTGACCTGAGCCCCAAGTTTCCTGCGCGATTTCTGAGAGTCTTGGATTTTTAGCTTTGGCCTTATGCAACCTGTTTTTCCATATCCATTTTCATCGCGAATTCGGTGGGCGTGATGTTGCACAACGATGAATGGAGCTGGACAATCCTGCCGCCGGCAGCCGACACGCAACACATGGACAATACCGTCTTGCCAAATATGTTTGGCAGTTCGACGGGAAATTCCGTGCTGCTATCAGGACTATCTCCTCGAACTCAGGTAGCGCCGCCACCTCTCGTCGAGTCGGCGCCAACAAGGCCCGCATTGTCTCGGCGAACCACAGTCGAGTTCAATGCGGCAACTCCCGTGGCAAATCCTCCAACTCGCTCTTGTACAGAACCGTATGCCAAGCGATCCATCATCCCTTGCTGTGTCGAACGAACATCCCTTGATCGTACAGGCCGTTGGTGATCCGCGGTTGGGGGCACCAGACCGACATGCCGTATTCGTGTTCCGATTGCGTGTGTAGAAGGTCGTCGGCGGCAATGCTGATCAGGCAATCATGGCCGCGAAAGTCCTCCCAGTTGTTTGGAAATTCAGGTTCCAGGCCAAAGAGCCTGTGGTCACGCCAGTCGGTGATCAATGCTTCGGCAAACGAACGGTAACAGGCCGGAAGCGCGTCCCAACGGCTCTGCTTGAGCAGGTCGGGATAAGCCGCTTGCAGCTTGTACCAGACTGCTTGGGCGCTGCCTGGCAAGAGAAGCTTCGGCTCGTACGTATCGGTTATCTGATCGGACACCGCCATGCGCTGCGAAAAAATCTCGTCAAGGATCAGGACGTCAACAGCATCCTCTTTCGGCCGCGAACGGGCCAGCCGTAAGAAATCTTTCAGAGCCCTCAAAAGCAACGGCGCTTCTCGCAGTATTATGGCCTCGTAGGCCGCCTTTTTCTGTGCGCCCTTGATATCGTGAGGCGGTGCTATGGCAGAAGTCTGACGCAGCCTTTCCGATGCCTGTGCGACCCGTAGTGAGGACTCTAGGCAATCCGTGACGGCCTCTGCATCCAGGACCGCAATCGCCCACGTCTTTATCCAGTCGCGCGGCAACACGAACCTTTCAGGCATGAATGCAGGCCGCCCCTCCATGCTCAGATAGGCCACAGGATCGACCGGCCGCCAGGTGAAACATTGTTCTTCGCTGAAGAACCCATGCTTGGAAACCGGTTCCAGTCCTTCCGGCAAAGGCACCGGCAAGGCCTGTAGCATTTCCTCGACCCCGAGCACGCGGCACGCGTAGGATTCGCCGATAAAGACGAGCAAGGAACCTTCCACCGGCAGACCGGGCGGCCTATGCCCACTTTCCGGCTCTGGCTGCACGGCGGCCAAATCGATTTGCGCAAGGAAATGAAGCGGAGTTCCATCGACATCGTTCGGCCATTCAAAGCCGGCAGGTGCATGTGGCACGCCGCCGAGCCAAGAGGTTACATCCGCAAAAGGCGCGAAGGGCGAGCGAAACAACAGTGCCCAAGCGGGCAGTTGCGCGGCGCGTTCGTACCGACCCGAGCGGGCGATTAGCTCGCTTACAATCGATCTGCTATCCACCGACTCACCCTTATGTTGGGTCGGCGCTACTACGGGTGCCGGCGCTTGCCTAACGGCAGAAGCAATCCGGCTCTTTGAAACGGACGGGGTGGGCGGCTGACGCCGGATTCCGGTATTGTCGCCTCTTGCCGCCACGTCTGTGCGCAGGAAAGCCATGACCGTAAAGATCACGGTCAAGACCGCCATGACACCTGTAGCCGCCTCCACCCCAGCCCATGAAACGAGCACGAAGTCCAAAACGGCGTTTATGCCCCGCACGCCACGTGCGTCCTCCCCTCCTGGCAGTTTTTCGAGAACGCGGGACCAAGTCTGCACGGTGAGTACAGACATGACGAAGAAGACAAAAAACGCTCGAGCGAAGGGCTGCATGCCGGATAACTTACGAAGCTCGTCTGAAGAATGGGTGAAGCATCCATCTCCCAAGCCCCCCAACGGAGTTGTCCGCAGGGATATGTCGATGGGTTACAATTCTACCAACATGTTCTGACGATATGTCGTTTCAGTCGACACGAACCGGTTCCCCAACATGGAATTATAGCCCCTCCCATTCCATCGCGTATGGAGGAAGCTCTCGGCAGAGCCTCAGAAATCCACGGGGACATGAGCCAGAGTCCTTTGGTCTCAAAATCCCTGAGATTACGTGTCGCAACGCGGCCGCCATTTACCCGAGCGATTGCCGCGACCATTCCATCCGCGGCCGATTTTCGGTGGTGTGTGATTCAAGGAGACTGTTGTGCGCCGTCACGAACTGAGCGACGAGGAACAGGCCGTTATCGCGCCGCTTCCGCCAAACAACGTTCTTGGAGTTGAGCGGGTCGATGACCGCCGGGTTGTCGACGGTATCGTAGGGCGGTTCCGGACAGGTTCATCCCGCCGTAATATGCCGGATCGCTATGGCCCGCGCACCACGCTTTGCAAGCGGCTTTCCCGCTGGGTGGGTTCAAGGATAGAGTACGGCTCTCGGGAAACACCCACCCTAAGTCTTCTTCTCCCCCTACCCTAACAAGGACAAAATGGCGCCGGTGGGCGGGTCAAATGAGAAATGACGGCGCGCCGGAGCGCGCCGCCTCGTATTCAGCCAACCTTGAAGGCGACCTCGTCGACACCGTCCACATGGGCGACCATCACGTCGCCCTTAACGATTGCGCCGACGCCGGCGGGGGTGCCTGCGTAGATGAGGTCGCCGGGTTGCAGGGTGAAGAGGCGTGAGAGGTAGGAGATCATTTCCGGGACTTTCCAAATCATCTGGTTGAGGTCGCCTTCCTGGCGGGTCTCGCCGTTGACCTTGAGCCAGATCGCGCCGTCCGTCGGGTGGCCGACCTTTTCGACCGGGTGGACGGGGCCGCAGGGTGCGGAGCTTTCGAAGGCCTTGCCGGTCTCCCACGGGCGGCCGAGTTTCTTGGCCTCCCCTTGCAGGTCGCGCCGGGTCATGTCGAGGCCGACGGCATAGCCGTAGACGCAATCGAGCGCCTTATCGAGCGGGATGTTGTCGCCGCCGCTCTTCAGCGCCACGACGAGCTCGACCTCGTGGTGCACGTCCTTCGTCTCGGCCGGATAGGGGAAATCGGTGCCGGGCAGGACGAGCGTATCAGGGTTCTTCTGAAAGAAGAACGGCGGCTCCTTGTCCGGGTCGTGGCCCATCTCGATGGCATGGTCGGCGAAGTTGCGGCCGACGCAGTAGATGCGGTGCACCGGGAAGAGCGCCTGGCTGTCGACGACAGGTAGCGTGGGGACGGCTGCCGGCGTGAAGACGTAAGCGGCATTGATGGAGGACATGTCGTTCATTATCGCGCTCCTGCGTAATATTCGATGCGTTTTTCAAAGAGTTCCACGGCCGCGGACAACAGCATGGCTGCCGCGAAGAGGATGATTGTCAGGGCCCAGAACCGCTCCATGTCGAAGGAGCGGGAATAGAGCTCGAAGAGTTCGCCGTACCCGATGATCGACACGAGGATCTGGCCGATCACCACGCCCTTCACCCCACGGATGAGACCGATGCGGATGCCCGCGAGGATTTCCGGCAGGGCGGAGAGCAGGATGATCTTGGAGAAGATCGTGATGCTTGAAGCACCGTAGCAGCGCCCCATTTCGATCAGCGACGGCGGCACCTGCATGACACCGGCCCGTGCATCAAGCACGATGATCCAGACGGCGAAGAGGAAGACGGTCACGACGACGGTTGTCTCTCCCAGGCCGAAGAGGATCATCAGCACAGGCACGAGGGCCGACAGCGGCGCGCTGACGAACATGTTGACCCACAGGCCGAAGATGTTGTCGACGATCTTGAAGCGTCCCATGGCGATGCCGAGCGGCACGCCGACCCCGATCGCCAGCGCCATGCCGACGACGAAGGACCGCAGCGTTACCAGCGAGGCGTTCTGCCAGGAATTCGTCGCGACCAGCTCGACGCCAGCCGAGACGATCGCGCTCATCGGCGGGATCAGGAAGATCACATCCATCCTGCCGACGACTTCCCAGACGAGCGCCCAGAACAGGAGCGACGTCATCATGGGGACCTTGAAGCCAAAGAGTTTCATGGCGCCCTACTCCGCATATTGCCGGAGACCCTGCCAGATCTCCTCCACCACATCGAGATAGCCCTTGTCGCGCCGGATGACGTCCGGTGCGGCGGAACGGTCGATATTGGGTTCGATGATCTGGGAGACGCGGCCGGGGCGCGGCGAGAGCAGCACAATGCGGTCGGAAACGTAGACCGCCTCCTCGATCGAGTGGGTGACGAAGAGGAAGGTCTTGCGCTCCTTCTCGACGAGCTGGAGCAGGTCTTCCTGGAATTTCCGGCGGTTCTGCTCGTCGACCGCGGAGAACGGCTCGTCAAGCAGCAGCACGTCGGCATTGACCGAGAAGGCGCGCGCGATGCCGACGCGCTGGCGCATGCCGCCCGAAAGCTCGTGCGGGTATTTTTCCTCGAAGCCGGAGAGGCCGACTTCGCTGATATAGTGCTTGGCGATACGATGGCGCTCCGCCTGCGGCACGCCCTTGAGCTCCAGGCCAAAGCTAACATTGCGCAGCACGGTCGCCCAGGGCATCAGCGCGAAATCCTGGAAGACGAAGGCGCGCTCGGGGCCGGGGCCGGTGACGACCTTGCCGTTGATGCGGATCTGGCCGGAGGTGGCGGGCACGAGGCCGGCGATGATCTTCAGAAGCGTGGTCTTGCCGCAGCCGGAGGGGCCGAGCAGCGTCGTCAGCTTGCCGCGTTCGAATTCGAGGTTGATGCCGCGCAACGCCTCGATATCGCCGTAGCGCTTGCAGATGTCGCGCACCTCGACGATGGCGTCGGACGTGGCGGTTCCGGATTGTTCGACCGCGCGGGCCGGCATGGGATTGGCCATGTCACTTTCTCCTCTTTTCGGGACGCAGGAAGCGGACCTCGACATATTGCAGGACGGCAAGCGTGATCGTCGAGACGGCGATGATCGAGGCGACGGCCGCGTACATGTGGGCGTAATTGGCGATGGAACGGTGATAGGTGATGAGGTCGCCGATGCCCGTAGGCGTGATCAGTAGTTCGGCGAGCATGACGCCGATGAAGCCCGCGGCGATGCCGAGGCGCAGGCCGGCAAACAGCACCGGTGTCGCATCCGGAATGATGATCTTGAAGATCTGCTGCAGCCGCGTGCCCTGGAACGAGCGGCACATGTCGACGAGCGACGGGTTGACGTGGCGCACCGCCTTGTAGGAGTTGAGCACGATTACCGGCAGCGCCAGCATGATGACGGCGAGCGTCTTGGCGACGAGGCCGATGCCGTAGACGAAGGTGACGAGCGGCACGAGCGCTGCCATCGGTGCTGCCTGGAGCACGATGAAGACTGGCGCCAACAGCCATTCCGCCTTGTCGGACAGGCCCATGGCGATGCCAAGCCCGATGCCGAGCACCGCGGAGACGGCGACGCCGATGAGGAGCGGCTGGAAGGTGATGGCATAGGCCGGCAGCAGCGTGCCGTCGAGCGCCATTTCGATCAGGGCGGCGAAGGTTTCAAGAAATGTCGGGAAAGCGAAACTGATCGGGACACGGCCGGCGATTTCCCAGGCGGTGAAGAGAATTGCGAGCGACAGCACGACCCAGAAGGACTTCCGGCGCCGGGCGAATTCGGCGAGCGTTTCGACGATGGTGGAGGAGCCGCTGCCAGCCCCTCCCGTCGCGCTCACCTTGTGGGGTGTGGCGGCCATGTGCATTATTTGGTTCCGATTTTGGCGAGCACCGCATTGAGTGCCGTGAGGTCCCAGAAGTCCTCGACCTTCAGGTCCTCGGCCTTGCCTTCCAGCGCGCCGGAGACCGTGTAGAAGTCGAAATCGTCCTTCGCGGCATCCTCGCCGCCGCCGTTGAGCGGCAGGGTGGCTGCGGCTTCGGCAAAGTACGGGTCGATGTCGGCGACCATTTCCGGCGTCGCATCGGGCAGCAGCTTGTATTTTTCACGCAGCGCGATGGTCGCCTTCGGGTCCGCCGCGACCTCGCGCCAGGTGGTCAGGATCGCCTCGACCAGGATTTCCACGTCCTTCGTGTTCTTCGAGAGATAATCGGTGTTGGCAAAGAGCGCCTCGTCGGTCGCCGCCACTTCGCCCAGCGGCAGGAAGGCGAACTTGCCCGGCGCTTCCTTTTCCAGGATGCGCTTGCCGGAGGAATCGACGATCGTCGCCTTGACGTTGCCCTGGAGCAGCGCGCCTGTGCGCACCTCGGCACCCGGCACGTAGGAGATGTTGGAATAGGCGATGCCGTTCTTGTCGGCCATCAGCTGCATGATCGCCTCGGTGCCGGAACCGCGCGAATGCACGGCGATTTCCTGGCCGTTGAGATCCTTCCACTCCTTGTAGAACTCGGTGTTGACCACCGGGTAGAACTGGAGCTTCGAGAGTTGCAGGAAGATGCGGATCGGCGCCTTCACCTTCTGGAGCAGCGCATAGGGGCCGCCGATGCCGATATCGGCCTGGCCGCTGACGACGGCCTGCGCGGCGATGTCTTCGCTCTTCAGGAACGTCACCTGCACATCGACGCCCTTTTCCTTGGCGCGCTCCAGCGCCGCAAGCAGATGGAGGGATTCGACCGTCGCGATGTCGCCGAAAGCAACACGCATCGGATCGGCAAAGGCCAATCCGGGCACTGCGGCAGAAAGGCAAAGTGCGGCGGCGACCGCGGACGCCCTCATTCGTCTGGCAAACATGTTCATTTTTCTTCCTCCCAAAATCGGGTTCTCCCAACCCAATATAAAACCAATTCTTCATTAAACGAACATTGTGTCAACCAATTAAACGTGCTGCGATGCGGGATCGGCAGGTCATTTCTAGCCCTTAATTGATTTAATATATTGATTTTAAACTATAAAAATTTCTGGCTCAACACCTCAATAACGGCGCGTTGACAGCGGCCAATATGTTCAATATAAGCGAACCAATCGTGAATTGGTTCGGACAATGCCATGCTTGAAAACACCGATGCCACCGTGCTTTCCCGGCTCAGAGACTTCCTTGCAACGGCGCAACTTGCCGAGGGTGGGCGCCTGCCGCCGGAGCGCGATCTGGCGGAATCGCTGGATGTCGGGCGCAGCGCGCTGCGCAAGGCCTTGGCGACCTTGCAGGCGGAAGGCGTCGTTTGGCGCCATGTCGGCAAGGGGACCTTTACCGGCGAGCGGCCGATCGACACCGTCGCGGACATCAATGCCATGGTGCAGCGAACCAATCCGCTGGAGGTCATGGGTGCGCGCATCGCCTTCGAGCCGGAGGTCGCGCGCTGCGCCGCGCTCAACGCCACGCCGAGCCAGATCGCCGAATTGCGCAGCTGCATGCTGAAGGCGCAGCAGGCGCCGACCTGGCGGCTCTATGAGCAGTGGGACAACCGCCTGCATCGCCTGATCGGCGAATCCTCGCAGAACTCGCTGCTGCTCGGCCTGCTCGACACATTGAATGCGGTGCGCCGCGCCGTCACCTGGGGGCGGTTGCGCGACACGCCGGTCCGCCCCCCGCCGGACCACCATTCCTTCGCGGAACATGAGCGCATCGTCGAGGCGATCGCCAACCGCGACGGCGCTGCCGCGGCGGATGCGATGCGCCGGCACCTGCGCAGCGTCGAGGGACATATGCGCGACATGCGCTAAACGAAATCCGAGGAGGGGCGGCAAGAGCGGCCCAAGGGAGAACATGGAATGACGAAGATCAAGGTCGCCAACCCCGTCGTCGAGCTCGACGGCGACGAGATGACGCGCATCATCTGGCAGTTCATCAAGGA